>NZ_RWIM01000120.1 GCF_009764645.1 Pseudomonas sp. PB106 | reverse complement strand
TGATCTTGATCTTAAAAAACAGGATCAAAAGATCGCAGCCTTCGGCAGCTCCTACATGGGGTTGTGTTGTTAGCGAATACTATCGAGAACCCCATGCCTCAACCGCGTCCCTTCAAAGTTGCACTCAACGGCTACGGCCGGATTGGTCGTTGCGTCTTGCGTGCGTTGTTTGAGCGAGGCGAGAAAGCCGGGTTTGAAATTGTCGCAATCAACGATCTGGCGGACATGGCCAGCATCGAATACCTGACACGCTTCGACTCCACCCACGGCCGCTTCCCCGGCGAAGTGCGAGTAGACGGCGATTGTCTGCATATTAATGGCGACTGCGTGAAGGTCCTGCGCAGTGCCACCCCCGAAGGCATCGATTGGGCGTCACTGGGCGTCGATCTGGTGCTCGAATGCTCCGGTGCCTACAACACCCGTGAAGACGGCCAGCGCTTTCTCGACGCCGGTGCGCCACGCGTGTTGTTCTCGCAGCCGATGGCCAGCGAGGCGGATGTCGACGCGACCATCGTCTACGGCGTCAATCAGGATTGCCTGACTGGCGACGAACTGCTGGTGTCCAACGCCTCCTGCACCACCAACTGCGGCGTGCCGCTGTTGCGCTTGCTCGACAAGGCGATCGGCCTCGATTACGTGTCGATCACCACGATTCACTCGGCGATGAACGACCAGCCAGTGATTGACGCCTATCACCACGAAGACCTGCGCCGCACCCGTTCGGCGTTCCAGTCTGTGATCCCGGTGTCCACCGGTCTGGCGCGTGGCATCGAGCGCCTGCTGCCGGAACTTGCCGGACGAATTCAGGCCAAAGCCGTACGCGTGCCGACGGTCAATGTGTCCTGCCTCGACATCACGATGCAGACCGCCACAGCGACCGACGCCAACGAGATCAACCGGATCCTGCGCGAAGCCGCCACCAGCGGCCCGCTCAAAGGCCTGCTGGCTTACACCGAGTTGCCGCACGCCAGCTGTGATTTCAACCATGACCCACATTCGGCCATCGTCGATGCCAGTCAGACCCGTGTTTCCGGCCCCAAACTGGTGAACATCCTGGCCTGGTTCGACAACGAATGGGGTTTTGCCAACCGAATGCTGGACGTTGCAGAACACTATCTGCAAACAGCAACTTCAAAAAAACCGTAGGAAGTGCGACCCATGACCGTGTTGAAGATGTCCGACCTCGATCTGCAAGGTAAGCGCGTATTGATCCGCGAAGACCTCAACGTCCCAGTCAAGGACGGTGTTGTCACCAGCGATGCGCGTATCCTGGCTTCGCTGCCGACCATCAAGCTGGCCCTGGAAAAAGGTGCGGCCGTGATGGTCTGCTCGCACCTTGGCCGTCCGACCGAAGGCGAATTCTCTGCCGAGAACAGCCTCAAGCCTGTCGCTGACTACCTGAGCAAGGCTCTGGGCCGCGAAGTGCCGCTGGTGGCCGATTATCTGGTCGGCGTTGACGTTAAGGCCGGCGACATCGTGCTGTTCGAAAACGTGCGCTTCAACAAGGGCGAGAAAAAGAACGCTGACGAACTGGCCCAGCAATACGCAGCCTTGTGCGACGTATTCGTGATGGACGCGTTCGGCACCGCTCACCGTGCCGAAGGTTCGACCCACGGCGTGGCCAAGTTCGCCAAGGTCGCTGCCGCTGGCCCGCTGCTGGCCGCTGAACTGGACGCGCTGGGCAAAGCCCTCGGCGCACCGGCTCAGCCAATGGCTGCGATCGTTGCCGGCTCCAAGGTCTCGACCAAACTCGACGTGCTGAACAGCCTGAGCCAGATCTGCGATCAACTGATCGTCGGCGGCGGCATCGCCAACACCTTCCTCGCGGCGGCCGGTCACCCGGTTGGCAAATCCCTGTACGAGCCAGACCTGCTCGACACCGCGCGTGCCATCGCTGCCAAAGTCAGCGTGCCGCTGCCGGTTGACGTCGTGGTTGCCAAAGAATTCGCCGAAACCGCCGAAGCCACCGTCAAGCTGATCGCTGACGTCGCGGCTGACGACATGATTCTGGACATCGGCCCGCAAACCGCGGCCAACTTCGCTGAACTGCTGAAGTCGTCGAAAACCATTCTGTGGAACGGCCCGGTCGGCGTGTTCGAGTTCGACCAGTTCGGCAACGGCACCAAAGTGTTGGCTCAGGCTATTGCTGAAAGCTCGGCGTTCTCCATTGCTGGCGGTGGCGATACCCTGGCTGCGATCGATAAATATGGCGTGGCTGAGCAAATCTCCTACATTTCCACCGGTGGTGGCGCGTTCCTCGAATTCGTCGAGGGCAAAGTGCTGCCAGCCGTTGAAGTCCTGGAAAGCCGGGCCAAGGCCTGAGGCCGCCCGTTTGGCCAGGCAAAGGAGTGTTTACATGGTCAAGTCGTTAGCGCTGTTGTTGCTGACCGGTACGCTGGCGGCCTGCGGGAGTAACCCGAAGGCCGAAGCGACGCCGGCGCCGAGCGAGTCGCAGAAGGGCTGTTATCAGGCCGACTGGCAGGCCGAAACCAACCCGGTGCTGAACAAGCGCTCGGGACCGGACGGCCTGGAGAAATACGAGACGCAAACCCCGGCCAAGGAACATGGTTGTCCTTGACGGGTCTGACTCTTTAACTCAGGGCTGGCGGCATGCGCCGTCAGTCGAGGAACACGGATGAAAGGCTTGATCGCCATTGCGGCGTTGGCATTGTTAGGTGGTTGTGCGCAGTTCAACCTGTTTCAGTCGTCGGCTCCGGCGGATAACTGGACGACCTGGACCTGCGACAGCCAGGCCAAAGTGCTGTGGCGTTACGCCGATGCCGGCCAGAAGGAGGTCGACGTTCGACTGGGTGGCGGCGATCAGGTCTATCGCCTGAAAGAAGAGCCGGGCGCCTCGGGCACGCTGTACAGCGACGGCATGCTGGCGTTTCACGTCAAAGGTGAAGAAGGCCTGGTGTACTGGGTCGCCACCAATGACCTGATCGGCCGCGGCTGCAAAGCTGAATAACACAGAATTTGCTTTATCGAATCACCAGAGCGGGCCTCAACCCCCGATCTGCAATCACTTGAATAGCCGCCGCCGCTCCGGCAGGCTGGCACGATTAACGACCCTAAACCGGGAGAGACACACACAATGGCACTTATCAGCATGCGCCAGATGTTGGACCACGCGGCCGAATTCGGCTACGGCGTTCCAGCTTTCAACGTCAACAACCTTGAGCAGATGCGCGCCATCATGGAAGCCGCTGACAAGACTGACTCCCCGGTGATCGTTCAGGCTTCGGCCGGCGCTCGCAAATACGCCGGCGCGCCATTCCTGCGTCACTTGATCCTGGCCGCAATCGAAGAATTCCCGCACATCCCGGTGTGCATGCACCAGGACCACGGCACCAGCCCTGACGTCTGCCAGCGCTCGATTCAACTGGGCTTCAGCTCGGTGATGATGGACGGTTCCCTCGGCGAGGACGGCAAGACCCCGACCGACTACGACTACAACGTCCGTGTTACCCAACAAACCGTGGCCATGGCTCACGCTTGCGGCGTCTCGGTAGAAGGCGAGCTGGGCTGCCTGGGTTCGCTGGAAACCGGCATGGCCGGTGAAGAAGATGGCATCGGCGCTGAAGGCGTTCTCGATCACAGCCAGATGCTGACCGACCCGGAAGAAGCCGCTGACTTCGTCAAACGCACTCAGGTCGATGCCCTGGCCATCGCTATCGGCACCAGCCACGGCGCCTACAAGTTCACCAAGCCACCTACCGGTGACGTGCTGGCGATCGACCGTATCAAGGAAATCCACAAACGCATCCCGAACACTCACCTGGTGATGCACGGCTCTTCTTCGGTTCCGCAAGAGTGGCTGGCGATCATCAACCAGTACGGCGGCGACATCAAAGAAACCTACGGCGTACCGGTTGAAGAAATCGTTGAAGGCATCAAGTACGGCGTACGCAAAGTCAACATCGACACCGACCTGCGTCTGGCATCCACCGGTGCGATGCGTCGCCTGATGGCCACCAACCCGAGCGAATTCGATCCGCGTAAATTCTTCGGCGCGACTGTGACGGCAATGCGTGATGTCTGCATCGCGCGTTACGAAGCGTTCGGCACTGCTGGTAATGCTTCGAAGATCAAGCCGATTTCGCTGGAAGCGATGTATCAGTGTTATCTGAAGGGTGAGTTGAACGCTAAGGTTAACTAAGCCTGGGTGTTAAACGGTGCGTCAAAGAAACCCGCTTTAGGCGGGTTTCTTTTTTTGAGAAATTGAATTGTCTCCTAAACTCTAGAAAGTCCAAGCTCGCCTTCCCCCCAAGTACCGTTTTGGAAGGTGACTCGTCGTGTCCCAGTCAAATGTGCATAGTCATTGTTGTTGGTTTTAAGAAACCAGTTTTCAAAGGGCAGTTGTGTGTTCGTGGCGCCAGCCAAGCTAATATTAACGTTTGTCGCAGGGCCGACGTTGTTTTCGAATTTATAGTTGCCAGTGGCCGTATAAATATCTGATCCTTTATATACAACGCCATTCAATATTCCGGTCATGTCGTCAGAGCTGTTGATGTGCAGATGGAAGGTGCCGTCAACGCCGCCCCCGAAATAAACACCGTTGATATTCGCCATGATCTTTTCCTTTTTCTTTTCAGTTGCTAGGGCTAACCGAGTTTGCGCGTGGCTGACTTAACTCATTTATGGTTGTTTCTGTCAGGCTCGCAAATAGTCAGGTGCGTGCAGTTGATTGTGTGTGTATCACTTTTTGTTGTTTCGTAAGTGAGGTTAGGCCGGTGTGGACGGTTCGTCACCTGTAAGAGTTGACAGGTATTGATATGCTTTTGCTATATGACTTAATCGGATCTTGAATATGAAAGCGCGGCTGAGCGAATTTAAAAAGTAAGCGACGAAAATGGATGTCGACACTGATCTATGCCTTGATCACCACCAGACCCCAAGCAGATTGAGCCAGCTTTAACAGGCGCGCCGAGAGGGATTTTATAGAAAGACATTGGGTTTCGATCTTTGGGAAATTCAATCGAGACAATTAACGCTGGGGTCAAAGAGTAATTTTAGTTCTTGTGCATTGTTTTGTCGTGGAGTGTTGGTTTGCGGAAAAGTATTGAAAAGAGTTTTGCGATGTTTGCTCTTGATGAGGGCCGGCTCATTGGTTAGTGTTGCGTACGGGCTGATGAGTGACGCCCGCTACTAAGCTTTATATAAATTATCCAAGGAGTTTCATCATGGAAGAACAAGTTTTTGCAAATGCATCTTTAAAATCTGTTCAGGGCGAGCAGGAAGTTATTAATTCTCACGGCCCTCAACCCTTCACCTTGAGTGTTGGTCAACGTATCAAGTACAACGCAGAGAAAGGCGCGCCGATTCAGATTCTGGTGAGCGTCGAAGGGATCTACCATGGCATCGAAGAAGGCGGCCTGATGCTGCAATTCGCCGGTACGGATGACTATAAGGTCTTTCCGCTAGAGGCGCTGAAAGACTACGTGATTCCGACCATCAATCCGAAGTAAAAAACAAGAAACCCGCCGAGAGGCGGGTTTCTTGTTTTGGCTACGTTACATCGGCGTAAATTGAATATTGTCGATTAACACCGAGTAAGTAAGCGGGTTCGAAGGTGCCGGTGCAGGGGCCACGACTTGAGTGTTGTCCATGATGACAAAGGTCGAAACGTTCGCTGATGGGAACGTCAACTGTTGCGGTTTCTTCGGGCTGATGGCCAGTACTGCTTGGCCCACTTCAACTTTTGCGTCGTTATAAAAATGCACGGTGCAACTGGTTTGGCAGAGGTACCAGAAACTGATAGCAGTGCAATTGGCCAACTTGTTCAGTTTGGGCTGATACAGGGAAAAGCCCACCGAGGCCGGGGCCGCGATGGTGGGTATGTAGTTCAGGCAGAACACTTTCCCTTCAATTTTTCCTGGAAAGCCGCCGGTGTCGGCCCAGAACTCCCGTGCGTTGCGGATGCCGCCCCAGTTGGGGCTGGTATAGAGAATGGAGACGTTGTTTTTAGTCACTGTTCTCCAATCGGTTAGAAAGAGCGGCGGGATGTCGCTTTCGAAGTCTTCGGTGACGACCGAAGCCACCGTAAAACTCCAGGACACAGAGCCAGCAGGCGCGGTGACGGCCGCGTTACTGGCGTCTTCAGTCAGCTTCACCGTGGTTGCTCCAGCAGCAAGGCCGGTCAGGTCTACCGACCATTTGCCCGTAGCACCGACCGTTACACTTTGTACCGAGGGCGGGCTGGCGACGCCATTGACGGTCACCTCCACCAGCAGCGACACGCCCGGAAATCCTGCCCCGCTTAGCGTGATGCTTGTGCCTGAGGCGGTGCCGCCACTGGCCACAGTGTTTTTAAGGCTGTCGGTAACGGACTGTATCGTCGGTGCGAGAGGGCTGGGCATGTGGACGTCCTGGTCGGCTGCTTGACTGGCGGTTAGTGTTCCTCATTGGAGAAGCATAAAGAGTCGGCTATCAAAAATGACCTGTAATAACTGACAGTTCTTTATTCTTTTTATATCCAGTTCAACGACGTCGATATAAGCAGAACGCGTTATTTGTCGTGATCAATATCCAGCTTGGTAAATGTCACCTGCCCACCTTCACTCGTGTAACCGGTGTTGTCCTGCACATAAACCCCGGCCTTGAAGTACAACGGCTTGTTCCTCCAGGTCGCGCTGATCTGTGAGTCCCACTGATAACCCGCCGCACTCACACCGAGGGCGCCGCCAGGGCTGAGGTGGATGAGGTAATTGAATTCGCGATCCAGTTTGATCCCGGTGGCAAGGGTGATCACGCGGCTTTCATCGTCATCGGGGTGCATGCGCACTTTGATCACCAGGTTGCCGGTCTCGGTTTTGGTTTTGTACTGGTATTCGAGTTTGACCATGGGCTTCTGGCTTTCATAAGCGTGGATCTGGCCGATGACGATCTTGCCGGAGCTTGGCACTTTGTTGACCGTGACGGTCGCGCGCAGCAGGTTGTCAGCGTCCGGGTAATACCAGTTACGCAGCGTGCCGTTGCTGTAGGTTTCACGCAGTTCGGTGCGCGGGTAGATGGCGTTTTCGGTTTTTGACCCGGTAACCGGTGACCAGAAGAACAAGGTGCCGGTGTCGGAATGGAAGTACTGATCCTTGAAGCCATTCACCAATTTTGCGGTTTCGACGGTGTACGGCGGACTGCCGACGGGAACGCTGAGGTTCCAGGTTGCGAGATCGATCATGTCGGTTCTTCCACTCGATTCATCCTGAACGCGGGTGCCAGAAGCTCTAGCCCGCGCCTTTTGGGGCGGCCTTTATAAGCGTAGAGGTGTTTTTTGTTAACGCCCGTTTGGCAGATGATTGGCGTCAACATCCTGTCGAAATGCCATCTTTCCCGGTTTCCGGGGGCTACAGCGGCGACCGTTAGTCGGCTAAACGAGACTTTGGTTAAATGATGGCCTGATGACAGCTATTGCTTTGGTCGATCCCGGACTAGAGTGAACGCTCAGCATGTGTACGGTTTTGCCCGGAAACCGGCCTGAAGTCCCGACAAGAGAAGCAGCATGGAATGCGCGCAACCACAGCCAGGTGAAGGCAGCTCTGTCCTTTTAATCGTGGATGATTACCCTGAAAACCTGATCAGCATGCGCGCATTGTTGCAGCGCCAGGACTGGCAGGTCATTACCGCTGCCTCTGGTTTTGAGGCACTCAGTCTGTTGCTCGAACACGACGTCGATCTGGTGCTGCTGGATGTGCAGATGCCGGGCATGGACGGCTTCGAAGTCGCGCGGCTGATGCGCGGTAGCCAGCGTACGCGGCTCACACCGATTATTTTTCTCACCGCCAACGAGCAGTCGCAGGATGCCGTGATCAAGGGCTATGCCAGTGGTGCGGTGGATTACCTGTTCAAGCCGTTCGATCCGCAGATTCTCAAGCCCAAGGTTCAGGCGTTGCTGGAGCACCAGCGTAATCGCCGCGCTTTGCAACGGTTGAGTCATGATCTGGAAGTGGCGCGAGCGTTCAATGCCTCGGTGCTGGATAACGCCGCTGAGGGGATTCTGGTGTTGGGCGAAGACGGCGTGATTCGTTTTGCCAATCCGGCGATTTCACGGCTGCTGAATGCGCCGGTGAAGGAGTTGGAGGGGAAGGAGTTCCTCGACTATCTGCAGAAACCCCACATTCCGGTGTGGGCCGATTCCGAGTTCTATGCCAGTTACAAACGTGGCGAAACCTTGCGCCTGCACGATGCGCTGCTGCGCACGGCGCCGGGGCAGCAGGTGCCGGTGGCCTTGTCCTGCGCGACGTTACCCGCCGAACAACATGCGATGGTGGTGACCGTGCTGGACATGTCGGTCGTGCGCCATCTGCATCAGCAATTGGAATTTCAAGCGGTCACTGATCCTCTGACGGGCTTGCTCAATCGCCGGGGCTTCTACCAGACCGTGGAAAACCTGCTGCTGCGCGGCGAACGCAGCGACAGCAGTTGGGTGCTGCTGTATCTGGATCTGGACGGCTTCAAACGGGTCAACGACTCGCTGGGCCATGATGCTGGCGACCGCGTGTTGCGCTGGGTCTCCGAGCAATTGAAAGCCTGTCTGCGGCCATTCGACATTCTCGCGCGCATGGGCGGCGATGAATTTACCGCGTTGCTGGATCTGGAATTTCCCGAACAAGCGGCGAAAATATCCGAGAAGCTCATCGAGCGCGTATCGATCTGTCAGCAGATCGAAGGGCTGGATATCGCCCTTGGCGCCAGTATTGGCATCGCCACCTTTCCCGATTGCGGTTCGAACCTCGACGGCCTGCTGCGCGCTTCTGACATCGCCATGTACGAAGCCAAGCGCGCGGGTCGCCAGCAATATCGCTTCTACGATCATGAAATGAATGGTCGCGCCCGTTCGCGCTTGATGCTGGAAGAAAGCGTGCGCACCGCCATCGAAAACCGCGATTTCAATCTGGTCTACCAGCCGCAAGTGGCCATCGATACCGGGCAGATCCGAGGGTTTGAAGCACTGCTGCGTTGGCAGCACCCGAGCGTCGGCGACGTTCCGCCAGGCCTGTTTTTGCCATTGCTGGAAGAGGCGCGGTTGATCAGTCGTCTCGGCAGCTGGATTTATCATCGCGGCGCCGGTCAGCGCAAAGCCTGGGAAACCTTGTTCGCCGACGATCTGGTGCTCGCCGTGAGCCTGAGCAACACCCAGTTCGGCCTGCCGAATCTGGTCACCGAATTGCGCCAGGTCATGGAGCGCCATGCCTTGCAGCCACGGCAGCTGGAGGTTGAAGTCACCGAAGAAGCGCTGATGCAGAACCCTGATGAAACCCGCAAGCAGCTTCGTCTGTTGCGCAATCTCGGGGTGCGAGTGGCGCTCGATGATTTCGGCTCCGGGCCTTGCTCGCTGGCGCATCTGCGCGATCTGGAACTGGACACGCTCAAGCTTGATCGCCACCTCATCGCCCGATTGCCGGACTCGGCACGCGACGCTTCGCTGGTGAGCACGGTAATCAACCTGTGTAAGCAATACGGTTTGCTGGTGATTGCCGAGGGTGTCGAAACCATCGAGCAATACCAATGGCTGCAGGCCCACGGTTGCGAATACGTGCAAGGCTTCCTCGTCGCCCGGCCATTGATCGCTGAAGACGCGGCAAGCTTCACCGAGCCCTTCGACTGGAGCGCGCTGCCCGGTTGAATTCGCTACACTGGCGCACCTTTTTTCGAACTGTGTCGCCCGTCCATGACTGTGTTGAAGTACCTCCAGGCCTATCCCGCGCAATTGCAGGATCAGGTGCGCCAACTGATCGCCGAAGGGCGCTTGGGCGATTACCTGAGCCAGCGTTATCCGGGGCGGCACGATGTGCAGAGTGACAAGGCGTTGTACAGCTACGCGCTGGATTTGAAGCAGGAATACCTGCGCAATGCTCCGGCCATCGACAAGGTGCTGTTCGACAACCGCCTCGACCTGACCCACCGCGCGCTCGGCCTGCACACCACGGTGTCGCGGGTGCAGGGTGGCAAGCTCAAGGCCAAGAAAGAGATTCGTATCGCCTCGCTGTTCAAGGACGCGGCGCCGGACTTTCTGAAAATGATCGTCGTGCACGAACTGGCGCACTTCAAAGAGTCGGATCACAACAAGGCGTTCTATAAATTGTGTGAACACATGCTGCCGGGGTATCACCAGATCGAGTTCGATCTGCGGGTGTACCTGACCTGGCGGGACATGCAGGCTTAACCGTACGCAACCAGGAAGGTGGGGATGGACGTCAGCAAGACCAAAAGCAGTTTCTATCGCCGTTTGTACGTGGCGTATTTGATCGACAGCGGTCTGGCGCCGAGTGTGCCGGCGTTGACCGAAGTCACCGGCATGCCCCGGCGCACCGCGCAGGACACGATTGCGGCGTTGGCCGATCTGGATATCGTCTGCGAATTCGAGCAGGAAGAGGGCGCACGGAACCATGCCGGGCGCTATCGGATTCGGGAGTGGGGAGCGATTGATCGCGGGTGGATCGAGCGCAATCTGCGGCAGATCAAGGCAGTGCTTGAATACCCTTGATTCTTGCAGTCATCGAGCTGACGCCATCGCTGGCAAGCCAGCTCCCACATTTTGACCGCATTCACCCGATCTAATGTGGGAGCGAGCTTGCTCGCGAAGGGGCACTTAAGAGCGACGCATCCCGATATGCGGAATGTCATCCTCGAGATATTCCTCACCCGCCACGACAAACCCGTACTTGCCGTAGTACCCCTGCAAATGCGCCTGCGCCGACAGATAGATCGGCACTTGCGGCCAATGCTTCTCCGCCTGTTTCAACGCCTGCTCCATCATTTCGTGGCCCAGCCCTTTGCCGCGCCCTTGCGGTGCGGTAATCACTCGACCAATCACCACGTCGCCGCCCTGGGATTCCGGATCGAGCAAGCGCAAGTAAGCCATCAGCTGATCATCTTCCCAGCCCATCAGGTGATAGGTATCGCCTTCCAGATCCTGGCCGTCGAGGTCCGGGTAGGCGCATTTCTGTTCGACCACGAACACGTCTGACCGAAGTTTCAGCAGCGCGTACAGCTGTTCTTTGCCCAGATCGCTGTGATGTTTGCAGATCCACTCGACTGTCATTTTCCGATTCCTTGTACGTGTCGCCCGATACTAAGCGTCCTCGCCATTGCTGTCTGCATGGCGTAAGAGTCTGTGACAAAGATCAAAATGCCATCATTCCTTTCTCGCGCGGGTGACTTCTTTGTGTAATCTGCAGGAGAGCACGGTGCCTTGGCGTCATTGAGCTAAGGTTAGTGCCTGGGTTTTGCCGGTAAGGGGCCTTGGGGTTTTGACTGAAAACATGCTGGGCAACTCGCCCGCTAAGGATTTTCAAGCATGCCGCGACTGCATCGAGCCTTTGCTTTGATCGGATTGCTCTTGCTGGCTCAGACCGCTGCAGCGGAGAAGCTGCGGCTGGTGTTTGATATCTGGCCACCCTTTACCGATGACACGCTGGTCAACGGCGGTCTGGCCACCGACATTGTCAGCAATGCGCTGGCTCGGGCCGGTTATGCCAGCGGTTACGAACAGGTGCCGTGGGCGCGGGCGCTGCTTGGCGTGGGCGAGGGGCGTTACGACGTGCTGGTCAACGCCTGGTACAACGACGAGCGGACGAAACTCGGGCAGTTTTCCGGGGAGTACCTGCTTAATCGCATCCGCTTTCTCAAGCGCAAAGACACCCCTCTCGACTATTCCAATCTGCAGCAACTGCATACTTATCCGATTGCCGTGGTGCGCGGCTATGCCTATTCGGCGCCGTTCGATGCCGACACCGCGTTGCAGAAAGTCCCTGTGCACAACTTCGCCATGGCCGTGCGCATGCTCGCGGCGGACCGGGTCAAGTTGACGCTGGAGGATGAGTATGTGGCGAAGTATTACCTGGCGCGGGAATCAGCCAGGGTGCGCAATTCGGTGGAATTTTTGCCCAAGCCGTTGAGTGAGAACAGCCTGCATATTCTGGTGAGCCTGAAGAATCCGCAGCATGAGCAGATTGTCGCGGGGTTTGACAAGGCGATTGCGGCGATGAAGGCGGATGGGAGTTATGACAAGTTGTTGAGGCAGCATGGGATGTGAGTTTCTGATCCCAGAGTTGTGTTGGTGCTGATGGCTTCATCGCTGGCAAGTCGAATCGTCGCACCGCAGCTCCCACAGGGTTCGCGGTGTATACAAATCCTGTGGGAGCTGGCTTGCCAGCGATGGGGCCAGTCCGGCCACCTCAAACTTCAGCGGTGTCCTTGATCAGATGCGCCGCCAACGTCCGCAACGGCCCCAACTGCCGGCAGATCAACGCCAATTGCGTCTGCACCAACCGCTGCCCCTCATCGATCTCATCGGCCATCTGCTCCAGCTCATTGGCCAGCGCTTCTTCTTCGTCACTCTGAATCGCCACCGGCTGCTTGTTCGCCAGACCTTGGGCGATTTCATCGATGCTGGTCGCCAGTTTTGCCCCAGCGCCATCAATCAAATGCTCGCGCACATCGGCCGGCAGCTGGGTTTCGCGATGCGCACCCAGCCCTGACAGATAACTCAACAACGTGTGCGACAGCACCAGAAAGCGGAAACCGACATCCGCTTCCTTACGGAAGTGCCCCGGCTCCATGAGCATGTTCGCCAGCGTCGTCGACAGCGCGGCATCGGCGTTGTGCGCGTTGCGTCGGGCCAGCCGATAGGCGAGGTCGTCGCTTTTGCCGGCGGCGTATTGCTGCATGATCTGACGCAGGTAGATGCTGTTGCAGGTCAGGGTGTTGGCCAGCACTTTGTTCAGGCGTCGACCCTGCCAGTCCGGCAGGAACAGGAACACCGTCAGGCCGGCAATCAAACTGCCGAGCAGGGTATCGAACAGCCGAGGCAGGAACAGCCCGTAACCGTCGCCAACCTGGTTGAAGCAGAACAGCACCATGATGGTGATCGCGGCGGTGGCAAGGGTGTAACGGGTGGTGCGGTTGGTAAAGAACACGACACCGGCGGCGATGGCGAAACACGACTGCACCAGCGGGCTCGGGAACAGATCGAACAGCGCCCACGCCACGGTCAGGCCGATGGCGGTGCCGAAAATCCGCTGACCGAGTTTGCGTCGGGTGGCGCCGTAGTTTGGCTGGCAGACGAACAGCGTGGTGAGGATGATCCAGTAGCCTTGCGACGGGTGAATCAAATGCACCATGCCGTAGCCGATACTCAGCGCCAATGGCAGGCGCAGGGCATGGCGGAACAGCAGAGAAGTCGGCGTCAGTTGCGTGCGCAGGCGAATCCAGACGTCCTTGAGGTTGCGCGGCGAACGGTCGAGCAGGCTGCTGTCGGTCGCGTCGGCCAAGGCGTCGGGGTTGCTCGCGTCGCTGAGCAACCGGTCGAGCGTGCCGAGGTTAGCCGCCAGTGCGCGCAGCGAACGCAAGAGTCCACGCCAGGCCGGGTTGCTCTGGATACGCAGGTGTTCGAGGGAGGCGTCGAGGTCACTCAGGGCTTCGGCGAAACTCGCGTCGTAAATGAACGGCTGGCGCATCTGGATCGATTCGGCCAATGCGCGGCAGGCCTTGCCTTGCTGGCGCAACAGGCGCTGGCAACGGAACAGCACGTCGCTGTGGAAGAACGCATCGGCGAGGGCGTTGTACGGATAGTGCGAGGAACTGGCGCGCTCGTGGATGTCTTGAGCGAGGAAATACAGCTTCAGGTAACGGCTGACTTTCGAACCGGGGCGACCGTTGCCGACGCGGTGCAGAATGATTTCCTTGGCACTGTTCAACGCAGCGACCACGCGGCCGTTTTGCTGCGCCAGTTCCAGGCGCCGGGCTTCGACGTCCAGCTGGCGGATCGGCTCGAACAGCGAGGCTTTCAGCTTCAGATAGAAACCCAGTTCGCGGAACAACCGCGCCAGGCTTTGCTGCACTGGCTGATTGGAAAACAGCGCTTGCCACAGCACCGAGAGCAAGCCGTACCACGCTGCACCCGCGACCAGCAGCATCGGTTCGTGCCAGAAATCAGTGACCGCGCCGCCGCGCTGATCGACACCGATCATCGTGTACACCGACAGAATCAACGTCGCCGAGGCAATCGCCCCATAACGCTCGCCGAGCGCACCGAGCATGGTCAGGCCGAAACTGGCCAGCGCCAGGGCAATGGCAAACACGATGGGGTAGGGGAAGAGCAATTCCACCGACAGCGCGGCGATGCTGAAACACACCAGCGTCACGGCGAGGGCGTTGAGGCGGCCTTGCCAACTGTCGTCGGTTTCCGCCAAAGCGCTGGCGATAATCCCCAGGAACAACGGGATCAGCAGGGCCATTTCATCCTGATACCAGCACAGCGCCATGCTGCCGGTCAGGGCGATGAATACCCGCACGCTGTAGCTGAATTTATCCAGCGCCCACAGGCGCCGCAAAGACTGACGAAACGAGGTCGAGGACATGAAGTGCGAAGGCCTTCCGAGGCGATGCCGCTAAATTGAGCCAGTAATGACGCCGACGCAATGGCGCCGAGCACATCTGACAGCAAAAAGTGTTCCTTTGAGATCTTGTGCCGGATTAAATCTTAAATCTGGCACATAACCCTGTGGGAGCTGCGGTGCGACGATTCGACTTGCCAGCGATGGCTGCCTGACAGTCAACAAAGATGTTGGATGTACCGACCTCATCGCTGGCAAGCCAGCTCCCACAGGAATTGCATTTCACATTCGAAAGAAAGGGATCAGGCGTACTGCGCGGCAGCGTAACCGGAGGCCCAGGCCCACTGGAAGTTGAAGCCGCCCAAGTGGCCGGTGACGTCGAGCACTTCGCCAATGAAGTACAGGCCAGGGCTTTTCAGCGATTCCATGGTCTTGGACGACACTTCGCGGGTATCAACGCCACCGAGCGTTACCTCGGCAGTCCGGTAACCCTCAGTGCCCGCCGGCACGACTTTCCAGCTGCCGAGTTTCTCGGCAATGTCCGCCAGTTCCGCGTGGGTGTATTGCTTCATCGGCTTGGACACGAACCAATTATCCGCCAACAGGTTGGCCATCTTCTTGGTGAAGATCTCACCCAGCAACGTTTTCAGCTCGCTGTTCGGGCGCTCGGTCACTTGCTGTTGCAGCCAGCTCGCGGCGTCGTGATCCGGCAGCAGGTTGATTTCCACCGTGTCGCCAGATTCCCAGAACGACGAGATCTGCAAAATCGCCGGGCCGCTAAGGCCGCGATGGGTAAACAGAATGTTCTCGCGGAAGCTCTGGTCGTTGCAGCTGACCAGACAATCCACCGAAGTGCCGGACAACTCGGTGCACAGTTCTTTGAGCTGATCGGTGATGGTGAACGGCACCAGACCGGCGCGGGTTGGCAGCAGTTCATGACCGAATTGTTTGGCCACTTGATAACCGAAACCGCTGGCGCCGAGCGTCGGGATCGACAGCCCGCCAGTGGCGATCACCAGCGACTGGCACTGGACCTGGCCGAGGGTGGTGTCGAGCAGGTAACCGTTTTCGACTTTCTCGATGGTCTGGATCGACGTGTCGAGGTGCAGTTCGACGCCGACCTGATCGCACTCCGTCAGGAGCATTTCGAGGATGTCGCTGGATTTGTTATCGCAGAACAGCTGACCGAGTTTTTTCTCGTGGTATGGCACGGCGTGCTTCCCGACCATGCCGATGAAGTCCCACTGGGTGTAGCGCGCCAGTGCGGATTTGCAGAAATGCGGATTTTGCGAGAGGAAATTGCTCGGTTCGGTGTACATGTTGGTGAAATTGCAACGGCCACCGCCCGACATCAGGATTTTCTTGCCAGCCTTGTTCGCGTGGTCAAGCAGCAACACCTGACGCCCACGCCCGGCGGCGGTCAGTGCACACATCAACCCAGCGGCGCCAGCGCCAATGATCACGACTTCGGTAGAGCGCAAAACGGTGTCCTCACACAATGATCGTTCCCACGCTCTGCGTGGGAATGCCGCCATGGACGCTCTGCGTCCGTTGTTATGTGACGCGGAGCGTCACGGGATGCATTCCCACGCAGAGCGTGGGAACGATCAGGTCAGAGGATGCGCACGCGCAGCGAACGGCCCTTGATCTTGCCGTCGTTCAGGCGCTGCAAGGCCTGCATGGCCACGGTGCGGTCCACGGCTACATAAGCCTGGAAGTCGAAGATCGCGATCTTGCCAACCTGCGCACCCGGAATGCCGGCGTCACCAGTCAGTGCACCGAGAATGTCGCCCGGACGCACCTTGTCTTTACGGCCAGCACCGATGCACAGCGTGGTCATCGGCGGCTGCAGCGGCGCGAGGCCCTGGGACTTGAGGTTATCGACCTGATCCCAGTTCAGCGGCGACTTCTGCAACTGTTCGATGGCTTGCGCGCGATGCGCTTCGCCCGGAGCCACCAGGCTGATCGCGATGCCTTTCTCGCCAGCACGACCGGTACGGCCAACGCGGTGAATGTGGATTTCCGAATCGCGGGCCAGTTCGACGTTGATCACCATGTCCAGCGCATCGATGTCCAGACCACGGGCGGCAACGTCGGTGGCAACCAGTACCGAAGTACTGCGGTTGGCGAACATCGCCAGCACTTGATCGCGGTCACGCTGTTCCAGATCGCCGTGCAGGCCGACGGCGGAAATGCCCTTGGCGGTCAGGTGATCAACGGTTTCCTGCACTTGCTGCTTGGTGAAGCAAAACGCTACGCAGGACGCCGGGCGGAAGTGGTGCAGGACTTTGGTCACTGCGCTCATGCGATCTTCCGGAGAAATCTCGTAGAAGCGCTGCTCGATCTGCGTGTCATCGTGGAAGGCTTCGGCTTTCACCGTTTGCGGATCACGCATGAACTTCGACGCCAGTTGCTTGATGCCTACCGGGTAAGTCGCGGAGAACAGCAAGGTCTGACGACGCTCCGGAGTCTTGACGATGATGTCTTCGATGGCGTCGTAGAAACCCATGTCGAGCATGCGATCGGCTTCGTCGAGGATCAGCGTGTTCAGGCCATCGAGGACCAGCGAACCTTTGCGCAAGTGCTGCTGAATGCGTCCCGGGGTGCCGACGATGATGTGCGCGCCGTGCTCCAGCGAAGCGATCTGCGGGCCGAACGAGACGCCGCCGCACAGGGTCAGGACCTTGATGTTGTCTTCGGCACGGGCCAGACGACGGATTTCCTTGGCGACCTGGTCGGCCAGCTCACGCGTCGGGCAGATCACCAGCGCCTGGCAACCGAAGTAGCGCGGGTTGATCGGGTTCAGCAGGCCGATGCCGAACGCGGCGGTCTTGCCGCTGCCGGTCTTGGCCTGGGCGATCAGGTCCATCCCCTTGAGGATCACCGGCAAGCTCTGCGCCTGGATCGGCGTCATCTGGGCATAACCGAGGGATTCGAGG
Organism: Pseudomonas sp. PB106; assembly: GCF_009764645.1. Taxonomy (GTDB): domain Bacteria; phylum Pseudomonadota; class Gammaproteobacteria; order Pseudomonadales; family Pseudomonadaceae; genus Aquipseudomonas. The sequence continues at coordinate 18,513 of NZ_RWIM01000120.1, read as the reverse complement.
TTAGCCAGCATGGCGGCGGACAGCGGCAGAGTATTAAAAGCGGTGGCGATGGTGGTCACGGGACTGGCCTGCAAAACAAAATGTCGCGCAGTGTAGCAGCCCCGTGCCACTTTCCTCGAAAGTTCTGGACGAACAGTGATTAATGTTCGATGTGTTCTTCCGGACGTTTGGCGCGGCGGCCGTCTTCTTTCGACAGTTGCGAGAAGATCGTCGCCGCCAGCATCGCCATGATGCCGACGGTGACGAAGGTCAGCTGGAAGGCACCCAGCACCGTTTCGACACCATCGTTGCCGATCTCCGCAGTAAACCCGCCAAGCAACGCACCGGCGCAGGCAACCCCGAGACTCAACGACAACTGCGCCACCACCGAGAGCAAACTGTTGCCGCTGCTGGCGCTGGCATCGTCGAGATCAATCAACGTCACCGTGTTCATCGCAGTGAACTGCAACGAGTTGATCGCGCCTAGCACTGCCAGCAGGCACAGCAACAGCCAGTACGGCGTCTGTTCGCTGACCAATCCCATGCTCGCCAGCATGATCCCCAGTGCCAAGGTGTTGCCGGTCAGCACAATGCGATAACCCAAACGCTCGATCAGTGGGCGCGCCACCCACTTGGCGATCATCGCCGCAGCGGCCAGCGGCAGCATGCTCATCCCCGCTTGCGACGGCGAATAACCCAGCGCCACTTGCAGCAGCAGCGGCACCAGAAACGGCAGTGCACCGCTGCCCAAACGCGCGAACAGGTTGCCGAGAATACCGACGGCAAAGGTGCGGGTCTTGAACAACGACGGTGCGAACAGCGGGTTTTCGATGTGCCCGGCGCGCAACCAATACGCCGCCAGACAGGCCATGCCACCGAACAGCAGCAACATCACGCGCAGGTGCGGCAGGTGCAGTTCACCGAGGCCTTCCATGGCGATGGTGATCAGAATCATCGCCGCGCCGAACAGCAGAAAACCCAGGCTATCGAAGCGCGTACGTTCACTGCCGCGCAGGTCGGGAATGAATTTCCACACCGCGTAGCAGCCGATGACGCCGACCGGCAGGTTGATCAGAAAGATCCAGTGCCACGTCAGGTATTCGACCATCCAGCCGCCCATGGTCGGGCCGATCAAAGGGCCGAGCAGGCCGGGGATGGTGATGAAACCCATGATCCGCACCAGCTCGGATCGCGGATAAGCGCGAAGTACGACGAGTCGCCCGACCGGCAGCATCAGCGCGCCGCCGAGGCCCTGGATGACACGGGCGCCGATCAGCATGCTCAGGCTGCTCGACAGTGCGCAAAGCAGTGAGCCGAAGCTGAACAGCAGGATCGCGCCGAAGAAGATTTTCTTGGTGCCGAAGCGGTCGGCGATCCAGCCTGAAGCGGGGATCAGCAAGGCCACGGTGAGCATGTAGGCGATGATCACGCCCTGCATGCGCAAGGGGTCTTCGGCGAGATCGCGGGCCATGGCCGGCAGGGCAGTGTTAAGAATGGTGCCGTCGAGGGACTGCATGAAGAAAGCGATGGCGACGACCCAAGGCAACCAGCGGGCGGTGATGGCGTCGAGAGGCGGGCGGTTGGGCATGGAACCTCTTGTTGTCTGTTTGATGATCGTTCCCACGCTCTGCGTGGGAATGCCTCAACGGACGCTCGGCGTCCGCTTTTGGCTGGGACGCAGAGCGTCCCCGGCTGCATTCCCACGCAGAGCGTGGGAACGATCGCCGTCAGAGGGTCAAGGTCAAACGGCTAACCAGCGCCCCCGGCAGCAACGCCGACGACGTATTGCGCTGGCTGTACGTGCTCGCCGACAGCAGCAATTCGCGCTCGGCGGTCAACGCTTCCAGCTGCGAACCGAGCAAGCTGTAAGCACTGTCGTCAAAACGCATGGTGCTGACCGGCGCCTGAATCTCGCCGTTCTCGACCCAGAAGGTCGCGAAGCGGGTCATGCCGGTCATGCGCGCCGCCGGTTGATCCGAGAAGTTCAGGTACCACAGGTTGCTGATGTACAACCCGGTGCCCAACTGCTTGAGGATCTCTGCTTGCGACAGATCACCGGCTGCCATGTTCAACGCACTCGGCGATTCACCGCCGCTGGCGCCGTTGGCGGTCAGACCATATTCAGCGGCACTGCGCGAACCGACCAGTTGATCGCCAGCCTTGCCTTCGACGATCAAACGCAGATCGCTGCGCGGATACCCTTCGCCGGAAAACGCCGGGCTCAACGATTCGCTGACCTTTTCGTCCAGCGACACCAGCGGACTGAACGCCTGATCGCCGACATAGAGTTTCTGCAACGGGCTGCTCTTGCTGGCAATCGACTGAGCCGAAAATCCGCCCCAGCTCAGCATGCCCATGATTTCTTCCAGTGCCGCCGGTGCCAGGTACGCGCGGTATTGCCCCGGCGCCAGGGTGCGCAGTGGACGACCGAGAAACTCCAGTTGCTCGCGGGCCTGGCCGAAGCGCTTGGCAAAGCCTTCGCTGCTCCAGTCATGCCCGGCGTAGCTGGCTTTCACCGCTTCGCCGTTCTCGTGGAACAGGCTGAAGTCGAAATTGAAACTGTTGGCCTGATGCCAACCAAACGCCCCCGAAGAACTGGCGAAACCACGGCTGATCGGACCGGCTGCGTAGAAACCCACCAAGTCCAGACCTTCAGCGGCGGCGCAGATTTCATCGACCACCTGTTCAGTGTCCGGCAGCGGATGTTCCTGAACGTTCTTGCTCTGCCAGCCATTATGGTTGAGCAGCAGATACGGATCCTGCGGCAGCAGCGGCAGAGTTTCGCGCAGTTGTTGCAGACCTTCGGCGAGGCGTTGCAGGTCGCCTTCCTGATCACCGGACAGGGTGACCTGCAGGTCAGCGTGACGCCCGTCGTTGATCAGCTTGAGGACAATACTGGCCTGCTGAACTTGCCCGGCCTGACGCACTTTGGCGTGGTTGAAACGCACGAACGCTGAAGATTCGGCGGCATAGCTGAGGGTGAACTGCTCCGGCTCGCGGACGCTGTCGCGCAGCCACTCGACCATGACCTTGAAGGCGTCGGACTGACTCTTCGAAATGCTCATCAGGCGTCTCCCCCAAACACATCAACGTTGCTGAATACGCAGGCCGGCGAAGCGTGGCCGACGCGGATCACCTGATTCGGTTCGCCCTTGCCGCAGTTCGGCGTGCCCAGCACCTTGACGGTGTTGGCGTCGCCGACGGCGCGCAGGCTTTTCCAGAAGTGCGCGGAAATCGCCCGGTAGTTCGGATTTTTCACCACGCCTTTGAGTTCACCGTTTTCGATCAACTGACCCCATTCGCAGCCGAACTGGAATTTGTTGCGCGCATCATCAATCGACCACGATCGGTTGGTGCTCATCAAAATGCCGTGCTCGATGCCTTTGATCAACTGCTCAAGCGGCTGGTCGCCGGGTTCGATATTGAGGTTGGCCATGCGGTCGATCGGTGCGCGGTTCCAACCGCAGGCGCGACTGTTGGCGACACCGTCCAGGCCCGCGCGGTATTGCGACAGCGCACCGCCCAGCGGACGCAGCAGCAGCCCTTCGCGAATCAGAAACTGTTTGCTGGCCTCGGTGCCGTCGTCGTCATGGCCGTAGCTGGCGAGTTCTTCGGGGATGCCCGGATCGAACGTCACGTTGAGCAGTTTCGAGCCGTATTGCAGGCTGCCGAAGTCGCTGGCTTTGACGAAACTGGTGCCGGCGTAATTGCGCTCGTCGCCGAGGATGCGGTCGAGCTCCAGCGGGTGGCCGATGGATTCGTGGATCTGCAGCATCATCTGATCCGGCATCAACAGCAGGTCTCGCGGGCCTTGCGGGGTGTTCGGCGCGAGCAGCAGTTGCAGCGCCTGATCGGCGACTTGCGGGCCGGCGCCGATCAGTCCGCAACGGCTGATCACGTCCGCGCCGCCCTGTTGGCCGAAGTTTTCGCGGCCGAGGCTGCGGGTCTGGCTGTCGTTGCCGTCGTAGGCGGTGACGTCGAGGCTTGGATAGACGAAGCGCTGGGCCTGGCGCAATTCGGCCCCGGCGCTGCTCAGGTAGATCTGTTCGACGTGGGTGATGCCGATGCTCACTTCCCAGTTCACCAGGCGCTCATCCTTTGGCACCGAGGCGGATTCCGCGCCGAGCAGCTCGAAGCATTCGCTCAGGGACGGGAAGGGCTGTTCGAGATTGGGCGAAAAGTAATCAGCGCGGTCGCTGGACACTGGCTGATCGCGCAGGTCGAGCAAGGCGTGCGGCTTGAGGCGGCGGGCCTGAGTTTCGGCGCGTTCTAGTGCGGCTTGCAGGCCTTGTTGCGACAGGTCGTTGGTCGCGGCATACGCCTCAACACCGTTGACGCGAACGGTGAGCATCGCGCCCTCGTCACGGCTCAGGCTCGGCGGTTCGGCGACGTTCTTGCGCACCGACAGGTACTGGCCGGACTCGCGCACATACCGCAGGGAAAAGAACTCAGCGCCCGTGCGCAAGGCAGCGAAGCGCTGCTTGAGCTGGGGGTGGAAATCGAACATTCGGGAACCTCCTTGTCAGGGGGAAGCGGTAGAGCGGCGGCGGGGAGGGTGTGAAACGGTTGCGCGAGGTCTAGAGTAGGCCTGCGTGGGGGTAGGATCAAGTGAAGAGGGGGTGTAGGGGGATTTACTGTGCAGCGGGGGAATTTGTGCTGAATGTGAGGGCCCCATCGCTGGCAAGCCAGGCTCCCACAGGTTTTTTGCTGAACACATTATGTGTGAACGACGCAAAACCCTGTGGGAGCTGGCTTGCCAGCGATTAGCCGTGACGCGGTGTTACGGTTTTACTGAGCAGCCGGGGTGATATCACGCATAGGCTTGCCCTTGACCGGTGCATCGCCCGCGACGTAGTACGGCGCGGTGCTGCGTGGCAGCGGCTGGCGGCCACGGATCTTGTCGGCGATTTTCTCGGCGATCATGATCGTCGGCGCGTTCAGGTTACCTGTGGTGATGATCGGCATGATCGAGGCATCGACCACACGCAGGCTCTGCATGCCGTGCACGCGACCTTCGCCATCGACCACAGCCATCTCGTCGGTGCCCATCTTGCACGAGCAGGACGGGTGGAACGCGGTTTCGGCGTGCTCGCGGATGAACTTGTCGAGTTGCTCATCGGTTTGCACTTCGATGCCCGGGCTGATTTCGCGGCCACGGTATTGATCAAGTGCCGGCTGCTGCATGATTTCACGGGTCAGGCGGATGCCGTCGCGAAATTCCTGCCAGTCCTGCTCGGTGGCCATGTAGTTGAACAGGATGCTCGGGTGCTGGCGCGGGTCTTTCGACTTGGCCTGGATGCGACCACGGCTTGGTGAGCGCATGGAACCCATGTGCGCCTGGAAACCGTGCTCTTTCACACCGTTGCTGCCGTTGTAGTTAATCGCCACCGGCAGGAAGTGGTACTGGATGTTCGGCCATTCGAATTCCGGACGCGAACGGATGAAACCGCCGGCTTCGAACTGGTTGCTGGCGCCGATGCCGGTGCCGTTGAACAGCCATTCGGCACCGATGGCCGGCTGGTTGTACCAGAGCAGCGACGGGTACAGCGAAACTGGCTGAGTGCACGCGTATTGCAGGTACAGCTCAAGGTGATCCTGCAGGTTTTCACCGACGCCCGGCAGATCGTGAACGACCGGGATATCGAGCGACTTCAGCAGTTCGGCCGGGCCGACACCGGAACGCTGCAGAATCTGCGGCGAAGCGATGGCGCCGGAGCACAGCAGAACTTCCTTGCGTGCTTTGACTTCAACGCGCTCTTCAGCATCGCCGACCAGGTAACGCACGCCGACCGCACGCTTGCCTTCAAACAGAATCTTGTCGGTCAGGGCGTGGGTGACAATGGTCAGGGTCGAGCGCTTCTTGGCGGTGTCGAGGTAGCCACGGGCGGTGGAAGCACGACGGCCGTTTGGCGTCACGGTGCGGTCCATCGGGCCGAAGCCTTCCTGTTGATAACCGTTCAAGTCTTCGGTGCGCGGGTAACCGGCTTGCACGCCAGCTTCAACCATGGCGTGGAACAGCGGATTATTGCCGGCCTTCGGCGTGGTCACGCTGACCGGGCCTTCGCCACCGTGGTAATCGTTCGGGCCGATGTCGCGGGTTTCGGCTTTGCGGAAGTACGGCAGGCAGTCGAGGTACGACCAGTTTTCCAGGCCTGGCAGTTTCGCCCAGCCGTCGTAGTCCATCGCGTTGCCGCGGATGTAGCACATGCCGTTGATCAGCGAAGAACCGCCGAGGCCTTTGCCGCGACCGCATTCCATCCGGCGGCCATCCATGTGTGGCTCGGCGTCGGTTTCGTAAGCCCAGTTGTAACGACGACCTTGCAGCGGAAACGCCAGTGCAGCCGGCATTTGCGTGCGGAAGTCGAGACGATAGTCAGGGCCGCCTGCTTCGAGCAGCAGAACGGTGACGCCGGCGTCTTCAGTCAGACGGGTCGCCAGGGTGTTACCGGCCGAGCCGGCACCGATGATGATGTAATCGAATTCTTGGGACATTGAATGCACCCTCTTTAGATATGGTCAGGTCTGACCTCGGCGAGTGCTGCGCACTCGAATCGCTGGCAAGTCGAGCCGTCGAACCGCAGCTCCCACAAAGATTGGGGGCTGCCACAGATTTGATGGACGACCCCAAACCTGTGGGAGCTGGCTTGCCAGCGAAGAGGCCTTCGCGGGCAATGCAAATCTCGGGTTAGAACACCGAGACGTAATCGCCCAGCTCGACCTGTACCGATTTGATGCGGGTGAAGTTGTTCAGCGAGCTGATCCCGTTCTCACGACCAACACCCGACTGCTTGTAACCGCCGACCGGCATTTTTGCGTCGGACTCGCCCCAGGCGTTGATCCAGCAGATACCGGCTTCCAGTTGATGAATCACGCGGTGCGCGCGGTTCAGATCTTTGGTGACGATACCGGCGGCCAGGCCGAAGTCGGTGTCGTTGGCGCGGCGGATCACTTCTTCTTCGGTTTCGTAGGAGAGGATCGCCATCACTGGGCCAAAGATTTCTTCACGAACGATGGTCATGTCGTCGGTGCAATCGGTGAACACGGTTGGAGCCACGAATGCGCCTTTGGCGAATTCGCCGTCGGTCAGACGATCGCCGCCGCACAGCACGCGAGCGCCTTGCTCTTTACCCTTGGCGATGTAGCCGAGCACGCTTTCCATGTGCGCGAAGCTGACCAGCGGGCCGAAGTTGGTGTTTTCGTCTTCCGGGTTGCCAACGCGGATGCGTGCAACGCGCTCAACGATCTTGGCTTCGAAGGCGGCTTTCAGGTGCGCCGGAACGAACACGCGAGTGCCGTTGGTGCAGACCTGACCGGAGCTGTAGAAGTTGGCCATCATCGCGGTGTCGGCAGCGCGATCCAGATCGGCGTCGTCGCAGATGATCAGCGGGGACTTGCCGCCCAGTTCCATGGTCACGTCTTTCAGCGACGAAGCCGAAGCGCTGGCCATTACTTTCTTGCCAGTGTCGGTGCCGCCGGTGAAGGAGATTTTTTCGATGCGCGGGTGCTCGGTCAGCCAAGTGCCGACTTCACGGCCGCTGCCGGTCAGTACGTTGAACACACCGTTTGGAACGCCGGCTTCGGTGTAGATCTCGGCCAGTTTCAGGGTGGTCAGCGAAGTGACTTCGCTTGGCTTGAAGATCATTGCGTTACCGGCAGCCAGCGCTGGAGCAGATTTCCACAGCGCGATCTGGATCGGGTAGTTCCACGCGCCGATACCGGCGACAACGCCCAGCGGCTCGCGACGGGTATAGACGAAGGAAGTGTCACGCAGTGGAATCTGCTCGCCTTCGATCGCCGGCACCAGGCCTGCGTAGTATTCCAGCACGTCGGCGCCGGTAACGATGTCGACGTACTTGGTTTCGGAGAAGGATTTACCGGTGTCCAGGGTTTCCAGCGCGGCCAGTTCATCGTTGCGCTCGCGCAGGATGTCGACGGCGCGACGCAGGATGCGCGAACGCTCCATGGCGGTCATCGCGGCCCAGATTTTCTGGCCCTTTTCAGCGCTGACCACGGCGCGCTCGACGTCTTCCTTGGTCGCACGTTGCACCTGTGCGAGGACTTCACCGTTAGCCGGGTTGATGGCTTCGAAGGTGGCATCGCTGCCGGCGTCAGAGTACGCGCCATCGATGTAAAGTTTTTGCAGTTCGAAACGGGCCATAGTGTCCTCGCAAGTGCATTAGTGGTTGGCGTTGACCACCGCGGTGAGGCTGCGGTGGCGTTCAGGGGCCGAGCGTTTTCTGTGTGCTCTAGCTCACCTTCTTGGCCAATTGGAAATCCATGTATTCGTAAGCGATCTGTTGCGCCTGCGCCGTGTCGAAAGCGTCTCCCGACAAAGCGCCGCGCAACCACAAGCCGTCAATCAACGCTGCCAGGCCTCGCGCTGCGCTGCGCGCATCTTCGAGCGGCAACACGCGGCGGAACTCGCAGCACAGGTTGGAATACAGACGGTGATCGTTGATCCGCTGCAACCTGTGCAAAGACGGCTGGTGCATGCTGGTGGCCCAAAAGGCCAGCCAGGTTTTCATTGCCGGGCCATTGACCTGGCTGGCGTCGAAGTTGCCTTCGATGATCACCTGCAGATGCGCCCGTGGGCTGTCATCTGCCAGCGCCTGACGGCGCGCGGTGACGCTCTCGCTGAGGGCGGTCATCAGATACCGCATCGTGGCGGCAATCAGGCCGTTCTTGTCCTGAAAGTAATGACTGATGATGCCATTCGAGACACCGGCCAAACGGGCGATCAGCGCAATGCTGGCGTCCCCCATTCCGACCTGATCGACCGCCTGCAAAGTGGCTTCGATCAGTTGTTGGCGGCGGATGGGTTGCATACCGACCTTGGGCATCTTGCACATCTCCTTAGGCCTTCCGAGCGGCGAATAACGCCTATCGGATTGAGGGCCAGTCTATTTTGTTTTGATTGAACGTTCAATCAACAAAGAATAAGCTCTGCGACAAATCGTCGCTGCCTACAGATTTTTCCTACATGTAAGTGGCGATAAAACCGACATCCGAAAATGCTCGAAACCTGCGTGGGGCATGGCGCGGTTCGCGATTCGATGGACGTGTTGAAAGGGCAAGACGCTCAGGGCCAGGTTTCGGATGAACGTCCGTCCACCTTCGGCCACGAAAGCGATTCGCAGCGCCATTTCGGCAGGTTCGGGCTTTTTTCGGGGTGTCTTTATATCACCCGCCGGTCGGCTGCCAACTAACCGATTGGTCGGGTTCCGTGTTGCCTTGTGTTCTTCTCTCGCACTGCCTGGAGCATTTGTGCCATGAGTTCTGCCTCGCTTATAAAGACCCCGCCCGAGAAGGTGACGGTCAACGGTTGGGTGTTTTACACCTCTACCGCGCTGATTCTGTTGTTGACCGCCATTCTGATTATCGCCCCGCAAGAGGCCGGCAGACTGTTGGGTATCGCTCAGGCCTGGTTGTCGCGCAGCTTCGGCTGGTACTACATGGTGGTGATCGCCGCCTATCTGGTATTCGTCGTCGGTCTGGCGTTTTCCTCGTACGGCAAACTCAAACTGGGCAGCAAGGATGACACCCCGGATTTCAGTTACGGCGCCTGGGCGGGGATGCTGTTCTCGTCGGGTATCGGTATTTCGCTGCTGTACTTCGGCGCGTCCGAGCCACTGGATCACTACTTCAATCCGCCGGAAGGCGCCTCGGCCAGCAACATGGCCGCGCGTCAGGCAGTACAACTGACGTTCCTGCACTGGGGCCTGCACGGCTGGGCGATCTACGCACTGGTCGGTCTGGCCGTGGCGTACTTTGCTTATCGTCATAACCAGCCGCTGGCCCTGCGTTCGGCGCTGTATCCGCTGGTCGGCGAGCGTTGGGTCAAAGGCGCGGCCGGTCACGCGGTGGACGGCTTCGGCATGTTCGTGACCCTGCTGGGTCTGGTGACGAACCTGGGGATTGGTTCGCTGCAAGTGTCGTCGGGCCTGGAAAACCTCTTCGGCATGGAACACAGCAACACCAACCTGTTGATCGTGATCATCGTGATGAGCACCGTGGCGACCATCGCTGCCGTCTCCGGCGTGGAAAACGGCATCCGTCGTCTGTCCAATCTGAACATCGTGCTGTTCAGCGGTCTGCTGATTTTCGTGCTGCTGTTCGGCCCGACCCTGCACCTGCTCAACGGCTTCGTGCAGAACATCGGTGACTACCTCAACGGCGTGGTGCTGAAGACTTTCGACCTGTACGTCTATGAAGGCGACAGCGCCAAGTCCGACCGCTGGTTGGGCCTGTGGACTCTGTTCTACTGGGCGTGGTGGATTTCCTGGGCCCCATTCGTTGGCATGTTCATCGCGCGTATTTCCCGTGGTCGGTCCGTGCGTGAACTGGTCGCCGGCGTATTGCTGATTCCGCTGGGCTTCACGTTGGCCTGGCTGTCGATCTTCGGTAACTCGGCCCTGGATCTGGTGATGAACCAGGGGGCGGTGGAGCTTGGCAAGACGGCGCTGGAACAGCCGTCGATGGCCATCTATCAATTGCTTGAACACTACCCGGCGTCGAAAGTCGTCATCGGTGTGTCGATCTTTGTTGGCTTCGTGCTGTTCCTGACCCCGGCCGACTCTGGCGCGGTGATGATGGCGAATCTGTCCTGCAAGGGCGGCAACGTCGACGAAGACGCGCCGCACTGGCTGCGGATCTTCTGGTCGGTGGTGATCACCCTGGTGACCATCGGTCTGCTGTTTGCCGGTAACTTCGAAGCGATGCAAACCATGGTGGTGCTCGCCGGTCTGCCGTTCTCGGTGGTGTTGATCTGCTTCATGTTCGGCCTGCACAAGGCGATGCGCCAGGACGTGCAGATCGAACAGGAGCAAGCGCAACTGGCGGAGCGCGGTCGTCGTGGTTTCAGCGAGCGTCTGACGCAACTGGATCTGCAGCCGAGCCAATCGGTGGTGCAGCGTTTCATGGACAAGCAGGTCAGCCCGGCGCTGGAAGATGCCACCGCGCAGATGCGTGCGCAGGGTCTGGAAGTGCAGACGCTGTTGGGTAAATCCAAGCGCTGCATGGGCGTGCGCGTCGAGATGGAAGAGGGCAACCCTTTCGTCTACGAAGTCAGCCTGGACGGCTACCTGGCGACGCCGACTGAATCGGTCGAGTCCGATGAAGCGCGCCAGCGTTACTACCGCGCTGAAGTGTATTTGCACAACGGCAGCCAGGATTACGACCTGATGGGCTTCACGCAGGATCAGATCACGCGGGATGTGCTCGATCAGTTTGAAAGCCATCGGCAGCTCCTTGGCCGGGTGTATAGCTAAACCGCTAAATCAAAAGGGGCTCGATTGAGCCCCTTTTGCGATCACGCCGCGATCCTCTCGCGGCGTTTTTGTGTCTGGGGTTCTTAGCCCAGGTTCTTGCCCAGCAACGCGTGATACAGCTCACTGTCGCCCAAGATCCCCACCACATGATTGTTATCGTGCAGCACCAGTTTGTTGCCGGTCTGATAACGAATCTGCAAGGCGTCACGCATGCCGATATTCGAATCCACCAGCGTCGGTTTACGCTCCAGGCCTTCCACCGCTTGCCCCGGTGCCCAGTTCTGCAGGTTCAGCACCGAACCGTTCTGCCGTGCGCCTTTGATGGTGTTGCCTTCGGCCAGATCCAGCCAGGAATCGCCCCCCGGATCGAGGCACACCGAACCGTTGATGCGTTTGCAGTTATCCAGCGTGCGCATCAGGCTGCGGCCGCAGAGCACGTTGAGCGGATTGGTGTGCGCGACAAACGTGCGCACATAGTCGTCCGCCGGGTTCAGCACGATCTCTTCCGGCACGCTGTACTGGATGATCCGGCCGTCCTTCATGATCGCGATGCGGCTACCCAATTTGAGCGCCTCGTCGAGGTCGTGGCTGACGAAGACAATGGTCTTGTTCAGCTTGCGTTGCAGTTCCAGCAGTTCATCTTGCAGACCCTGACGGATCAGCGGATCGAGTGCCGAGAACGGTTCGTCCATCAACAGGATGTCAGCGTCCATCGCCAGCGCCCGCGCCAGACCGACGCGCTGCTGCATGCCGCCAGAGAGTTCGTCAGGCTTCTTGTTGCGCCATTGGGTCAGGCCGACCAGTTCGAGTTTTTCATCGACCAGCTTGCGGCGTTCCTTTTCCGGGCGACCCTGCATTTCCAGACCGAAACTGATGTTCTCGCGCACCGTCAGCCACGGCATCAGGGCGAATTTCTGGAAGACCATGGCGATGCGTTGGGTGCGCATCATTTTCAGTTCGGCCGGGGTGCACGAGGCGATGTCGATCTGTTTGCCTTCATGCTCGACGAACAGCTTGCCACGGCTCACGGTGTTGAGGCCGTTGATGCAGCGCAGCAGGCTCGACTTGCCCGAACCGGACAGGCCCATCAACACGCAGATTTCGCCCTTGTTGATGTCCAGCGTGGCTTTTTCCACGCCGACGATCTGTCCGGTTTTCTTCAGGATTTCGTTGCGGGTCATGCCCTGATCCAGCAGCTTGAGTGCCTCGCGTGGATCCTTGGAGAAGATTACGTCTACGTCTTCGAAGCGAATTATGCTCATGCGTCACCCCCTACTTTGGCGTCGGGTTGTTTGCAGATACGGTCGAGCATGATCGCCAGCAGTACGATCGCCAGGCCCGCTTCGAAGCCCAGGGCGATATCAGCAGTGTTCAGTGCGTTGACCACCGGTTTGCCGAGTCCGTCGGCGCCTACCAGTGCCGCGATCACCACCATCGACAGCGACAGCATGATGCACTGGGTGATGCCGGCCGCGATGCTCGGCATGGCATGAGGCAGTTCGATCCGTGAGAGCAATTGACGACGCGAGCAGCCGAAGGCTTTGCCGGCGTCCATCAGTTCTTGCGGGACATCGCGGATGCCCAGGTAGGTCAGGCGGATCGGCGCAGCGATGGCGAACACCACCGTAGAGATCAGGCCCGGCACCACACCCAGCCCGAAGAGGGTCAGGGTAGGAATGAGGTAAACGAAGGTCGGTACGGTCTGCATCAGATCGAGCACCGGACGCATTAAGGTGTAGAACATCGGTTTGTGCGCGGCGACGATACCCAACGGCACGCCGATGACCACGCAGACCAGGGTCGCGAACAGCACCTGGGCGAGGGTTTCCATGGTTTCCTGCCAGTACCCCAGATTGAGGATCAGCAGAAAGGAAGCAATGACGAAAACGGTCAATCCCCATTTGCGCTGGATGAAATGCGCGAGCAGGGCGATGAGGCCGATCAAGACAAAAGGGTTGAACCAGGTCAGCGCAAACGTCACGCCGTGGATCATCGTTTCCAGGGTCACGGCGATTGCGTCGAAGGTGTTGGCGCCGTGTTGCGTCAACCATTCAACGAAGCCCGCGATGTACTGGCCTAAAGGTATTTTCTGATCAATCAGCATGGTAGTGAACGTCCGCATGCAAGGAAATAAACAGCCCGAGGGAGCAAGCTCCCTCGGCATAAGCGATTACTGATTCAGCTTGGCTTTCACGGCCTCCAGGCCTGGTTTACCGTCAATGGTGGTCACGCCAGCGAGCCAGGTATCGAGCACCTGTGGATTCTTTTTCAGCCAGGCCTTGGCGGCCGCGTCGGGCTTCATCTTGTCGTCGAGGATGTTGCCCATCAGTTCACTTTCCATGTCGACGTTGAACTCCAGATTCTTCAGCAACTGACCCACGTTGCTGCATTCCTCGGCGTAACCCTTGCGGGTGTTGGTCGCCACGGTCGCAGCACCGAAATCAGGGCCGAAGAAATCATCGCCACCGGTCAGGTATTGAATCTTGAAGCGCTTGTTCATCGGGTGCGGCGCCCAGCCGAGGAACACCACGGCGGTGTCGCGTTTCTGCGCGCGATCCACTTGCGAGAGCATGCCCGCTTCCGACGATTCGACGACTTTGAAACCGGCGGTTTTGAGGCCGAAGGCGTCCTTGTCGATCATGCTCTGGATCAGACGGTTACCGTCGTTGCCAGGCTCGATGCCGTAGATTTTGCCGTCGAGTTCTTTCTTGAATTTGGCGATGTCGGCGAAGTCATGCAGACCTTTGTCATACAAGGCTTGCGGCACGGCGAGGGTGTACTTGGCGCCCTTGAGGTTGGTGCGCACGGTTTCCACGGTGCCGGCGTCGCGGTAGGCCTTGATGTCGTTTTCCATGGTCGGCATCCAGTTGCCGAGGAACACGTCCATGTTCTTGCCGTCGGCCAGCGACTTGTAGGTCACGGGCACGGAGATCATGGTGGTTTTGGTCTTGTAGCCGAGGGCGTTGAGCACGACGGAGGTGGTCGCGGTGGTCGCGGTGATGTCGGTCCAGCCGACATCGGAGAAATTAACGGTACTGCATTGCGCCGGTTCTGCGGCTTGCGCCAGTAACGGCAGACTCAGCATGGCGGCCAACAACAACGACGGGGAACCTTTCATGGATGGACTCCTTGGTGTTTTTTTTGGCAGTGTTCCGACTGTGGACCACCGCACTTATAGGTTGCGGTTGGATGGCGTTCTGGAGACAGCTCTGTCACGGCGCCTTGCAATCGAGTCATAACGATCATGTACCAGTGAAAATCTGACGCCTACAGGGGGGGTCGTATCCAGTACAGGGATGGTCGTATCCAGTGTCAGTGACGTCGTTTACAGCTTTTTTTCGCCCCGATTGGCCATCTGAACCGCATGAAAACGGTGAAAACCGGGGTGAAAACGGCGCGGCGCTGGTGGACATGAGTGCGTCGGTGTCAGACGCCGTGCTCCCCGACAAAAGCCTGATGATGCGGGCATTCCGGCGGATCGCAGCTTGAGCGTAGCAGCTCCGCCAGCGGGCGCTTTTGCGTCCCGGACCGGCATCCTCAGGAGCTCTGCAGCAATGGCTATCAGCGTTTTCGACCTGTTCAAAATCGGCATCGGCCCTTCCAGTTCCCACACCGTCGGGCCGATGCGTGCGGCGGCGTTGTTTGTCGAGTCGCTGCGGGACAAGCACCAACTGGAACAGGTGCGTCGTATAGAAGTGCAATTGTTCGGATCGCTGTCGGCCACCGGTATTGGTCACGGTAGCGACAACGCGGTGATCATGGGTTTGATGGGCGAGTGGCCCGACGCAATCGACCCGTCGCAAATCGGCCCACGCATTCAGGCACTGCGTGAAACTCACACACTTTTACTCGATGGTCGCCTGGAGGTGCCTTTCGTCTGGGAACGGGACATGCGCCTGATCGATGAGAACCTGCCATTCCACCCCAATGCGATGACCATTGTTGCCGAGGGCGATCACGCTGAGTTGCATCGCGACACCTACTATTCGGTCGGTGGCGGCTTTGTCGTGGATGAAGCGCAGGCGTCCAGCGGTGTGGTCGATCTGGATCGCACTGAATTGCCTTATGAGTTTTCCAGTGCGGTTGAGCTGCTGGATTTGTGCAAAAAGAACAACCTGCGCGTTGCCGAATTGATGATGGCCAATGAGAAGGTCTGGCGCAGTGAAGAAGAGATCCGCGCCGGGCTGATGAAGCTGTGGCGGGCGATGCAGGATTGCGTCGAGCAGGGCCTCAAACACGAAGGCATCCTGCCCGGCGGGTTGAATGTGCGGCGACGTGCGGCGAAGTTGCATCGCAGTCTGCAGGAGTTGGGCAAGCCCAATGTGATCGGCTCGACGCTCAGTGCGATGGAGTGGGTCAACCTGTTTGCGTTGGCGGTGAATGAAGAGAACGCAGCGGGCGGGCGCATGGTCACGGCGCCGACCAATGGCGCGGCGGGGATCATTCCGGCGGTGTTGCACTACTTCATGAAGTTCAGCGAAGCGGTGACGGACGCCAACGTGGTCGATTATTTCCTCGGTGCGGCGGCGGTGGGGATTCTGTGTAAGAAGAATGCTTCGATCTCCGGCGCCGAAGTCGGCTGCCAGGGCGAAGTCGGTTCGGCGTGCGCGATGGCGGCGGCTGGGCTGGCGGAGATTCTCGGCGCCACACCTGAGCAACTGTGCAACGCGGCGGAGATTGGCCTGGAACACAACCTGGGGCTGACCTGCGATCCGGTCGGCGGTTTGGTGCAAGTACCGTGCATCGAGCGCAATGCAATTGCGGCAGTGAAGGCGATCAACGCGGCGCAGATGGCGTTGCGTGGCGATGGTCAGCACTTTATTTCGCTGGATCGGGTGATCCGTACCATGCGCGATACCGGCGCCGACATGCATGACAAATATAAAGAGACCTCGCGGGGTGGGTTGGCGGTCAGCGCTGTTGAATGCTGAGACCGCATCGGCCTAATCGCGAGCAGGTTCACTCCTACAGGGGAGCGCATTCCAAATGTAGGAGTGAGCCTGCTCGCGATAGCGTCAGACCAGTCAAAATTGCTCATCAAGTGAACACGCATGATCAATCACGCCACCTTTTAGCGCGTCGCAAACAGATAAGAGTCTTTCCCACCTGTTACAGGCCATTCACGCCTCCTACCGTCCGTCACCCGTGCTTGCGGTGACACTCCCCGCAAACTGCGCGCAGGCCAGTTCCCACAAGTGCTACCGATCTGCTCACAGAGGCTGGAGCACGGCTTTCTACTCCGCTGATGGCACTTCGAAATACCTTTCGTCGGATGTCTCGTATAGACACGTCGAGAGGTCGTTTTCAGGAGTTATTGAACGGCCATCCAATTTTAGGCATGGCAATTGCTCTGTCATAACAAAGCCCGTCTCCCACGCGAGAACGATGGCAATAACAAGAGCCTCCGCCTGAGGCCATCACCCGCTTTGTGTGAGGAGATACCGCGATGACGTCGTTCAACTCCGGGGCCCAACCCCAGAACCGTGCGCCTCAATCCATCGGCTTTCTGCTGCTGGACAATTTCACGCTGATTTCTCTGGCCTCCGCCGTAGAACCCCTGCGCATGGCCAACCAATTGTCCGGTCGCGAGCTGTATCGCTGGAGCA
Source organism: Pseudomonas sp. PB106 (assembly GCF_009764645.1). Taxonomy (GTDB): domain Bacteria; phylum Pseudomonadota; class Gammaproteobacteria; order Pseudomonadales; family Pseudomonadaceae; genus Aquipseudomonas. The sequence continues at coordinate 1,661 of NZ_RWIM01000120.1, read as the reverse complement.
CCCTCACCGTCGATGGCGGCCAGGTGTGGGCCAGTGACGGTCTGCAAATCACTCCCGACGCTTCCATGCACAAAGCCCCGCCACTGGACACCGTGATTGTCTGCGGCGGCATCGGCATTCAACGCACCGTGACCCGTGAACACGTCTCGTGGCTGCAAAGCCAGGCACGCCAGTCCAAGCGCCTCGGCGCCGTGTGCACCGGCAGTTGGGCACTGGCCTGCGCCGGCCTGCTCGACGGTTTCGATTGCAGCGTGCACTGGGAATGTCTGGCGGCGATGCAGGAAGCTTTCCCGCGCGTGGCCATGAGTACGCGGTTGTTCACCCTCGACCGCAACCGTTTCACCAGCTCCGGCGGCACCGCGCCGCTGGACATGATGCTGCACCTGATCAGTCGCGATCATGGCCGTGAGCTGTCCGCCGCGATCTCGGAAATGTTCGTCTACGAGCGCATCCGCAACGAACAGGATCACCAGCGCGTGCCGCTCAAGCACATGCTCGGCACCAACCAGCCGAAACTGCAGGAAATCGTTGCGCTGATGGAAGCCAACCTCGAGGAGCCAATCGACCTCGACGAACTGGCGGTGTACGTCGCCGTGTCGCGTCGACAGCTGGAGCGGTTGTTCCAGAAGTACCTGCACTGCTCGCCTTCGCGTTACTACTTGAAGCTGCGCCTGATCCGCGCCCGGCAATTACTCAAGCAGACGCCGATGTCGATCATCGAAGTGGCGTCGGTGTGTGGTTTCGTCTCGACGCCGCACTTCTCCAAGTGCTACCGCGAATACTTCGGCATTCCGCCGCGTGACGAACGCGTAGGCTCCAACACCGCCCAGCAAGTGGCGATGTTGCCGCTGCCACAGGCGATCGTGATGTCGCCGCTGTCAGGGCCGATGTCGGCGTTGAGTCAGGCGCGCAATGAGTCGACGTTTGCCAGCGTAAGGCTCTGATGAGGATCGTTCCCACGCTCTGCGTGGGAACGCAGCCCGGGACGCTCTGCGTCCCAAAAGGCCGAACGCGGAGCGTCCGTTGAGGCATTCCCACGCAGAGCGTGGGAAACGATCCGGTGGTCAGCGTCAGGCGCTATGGCTTTGCTGGTAATCGGCCAATGCCGGCAACAACTGCTTGTCGATCGCCTGACGCACCGCCGGCTGGATGCTGGCGCCGCTGGTGTACATGTCCTTGACCATCTTGCGCAGTTCAAACGCACGAACATTATCCAGACCGCGCACCGCGCACTCGCAGGCCTGTTCGGCGGTCGTGCCACTCGGGACTTGAATGCCCAACGCTTTGAGCTGGCCCAACAGATCTTCCTGGTCAATCAAATCGGCGTACATCATCACGCAAATCCTTCTGTGGCATCGGAGGTCGTGGTTTGATTCTGTAAGGCTGGGCGGGGCACGGCAAGGGCGTTTTGTCTGTGTGGCTGGGACGACTATGAACAGGTCGTTTTCGGCTAACTCGATCGAAATGGGAGTGGGCACACTGGCGCAAGCTCGCTTCACGAAGGTTTGGTCACCCTCGCACGGCAGCTCCTCAACAGTAGCTTGCGCCCCGATCCTGTCACGGCTTGCATCGGGGCTTTTTTTGCCTGCTTATAAAAGCAAAGATCGCAGCCTTCGGCAGCTCCTACAGGGAACGCATTCCAATGTAGGAGCTGCCGAAGG
>NZ_RWIM01000014.1 GCF_009764645.1 Pseudomonas sp. PB106 | reverse complement strand
TTGATCTTTTTTAAAGGCCAAGATCAAAAGATCGCAGCCTTCGGCAGCTCCTACAGGTTCCCCACAGGCCAGCAGTCAATCAGGCCAACCTCAAACGATTCGGTGCAGCTTGAAAAGGTCGCGCAGTGTAACGGCAAAAATCCCGATTGCTAAGTGCCAATCAGCGCCAATTTATGTGTTCTTTGCGACGTCGCTTTGCTGCGCCTTGAGATAGCGCTTGAGCGCGGCCAGAGAGTCCGGGCAATAAGGCTTTTGCTGGATTTCCTGCATGACCTGCTCGACCGGAATGAACCGCGCCTCCAGCACTTCTTCCGGCTGCAGTTTCAGCGGGCCGTCCCACACGGCGGAAAACGCCGAACACCATAGACGGTTGCCGGTGTCTTCGAAGTAGAAATGATCGTGGGCCGTCAGTTCGACACCGCTCACGCCCAACTCTTCTTCCAGCTCACGGGCCGCCGATTCGGCATAAGTCTCGTCAGCCTGCACCATCCCGCCTGCCGCGACGTCCCAATAACCGGGATAAATCGCCTTGCTCAAGGTGCGCCGGTGCACGCAAAGCTCACCGGCGGAATTGAACAGCATGATGTAGGTGCCGCGTCCGATCAGCCCGCGCTCGCGCAGATCGGCACGCACCAGAGCACCGAGCAGGTTGTCCTGTTCGTCGACCCAAGCGATCTGTTCAGCATCGGAGGCGGCGCGATGGGCCGCCTCGTTGGCGTTCTGACTCATGAATCAGCCCTGATTGAGCAGTTGACGCAAATCGATCACAGCAGCGTTGGCCCGGGAAATATAATTGGCCATGACCAGCGAGTGGTTGGCCAGCACGCCGAAGCCGCTGCCGTTGAGAATCATAGGACTCCAGACCGGTTCCTGCGAGGCTTCCAGTTCGCGGATGATCTGACGCACGCTGACCGTGGCGTTCTTCTTCGCCAGTACATCGGCGAAGTCGACTTCGATGGCGCGCAGCAGATGCGACAGCGCCCAGGCCTGACCGCGTGCTTCGTAGAAGACGTTGTCGATCTGCATCCACGGAGTCTCAACGACTTCTTCGTCAACCTGCGGCACTTCGCCGATGGCCGGGACTTCGGTTTTCAGTGCGGTGTTGAGTTTGACCCGGCCAACACTGGCCGACAAACGTTGCGACAGCGAACCGAGACGGGTGCCGACATCGCCGAGCCAGTTGTTCAGGTTGTCGGCGCGGGCATAGAACAGCGCGTTTTTCTGAGTAGGGTCGGACAGACGCGCCTGATAGCGGCTCAGGGAGTTGATGCCTTCCTGGTACTCAGACTCACTGGACGGCAGGATCCAGCTCTTGTTGTCGAAGTTGAAACGCGGTTCGGCTTTGGCCAGATCGGCATCTTCCGCCGACTGCGACTGCGAACGAGCGAAGTCTTTGCGCAAGGCGCGGGTCAGGTCACGCACCTGCACCAGCACGCCGTATTCCCAGCTCGGCGTGTTGTCCATCCACAGGCCTGGCGGGAAGCGGTCATTGGAAATGTAGCCGCCCGGCTTGTTGAGCAGCGTGCCGGCAACGGTTTTCAGGGTTTCGACAGTGGTGTAACCGATGACCATCTGCTTGCCTTCTTTCTCGGCAGCCACTTGCGCGTTTTGTGCGACCGGAAACAGCGCCGGCTCCTGGCTCCAGTACCAGCCAAGGCCGATGGTCACCAGCAGATAGAGGCCGATCAGCGTGGCCAAAGCACGGCTGAACAGCACTCCGCCAACATAGCTGCGGGTGGCCGACTTGGGTTCAGCGGCACGTTCAGGCGCGCTGCCCGCGCGGTTTTTCCAGTCCAGCATGGCGATATCCTTTCAATCACTTGGGTTCAACGGTTCGACCACAACCATACAACAACGTGCCAGAGCCGGGCACCCGCGCGTAAAGATAAGCCGCAAATCGTGTGGGCGAATGACGCTTCGCATTGAACTCAGGGTTTCCCTGATGCCGACGCGCCTGCCGATCCGGGCAAGACATTGAAAACACTCGAAAAGCTCATCCAGCACGCAGGTGAAAGCCGAGGCAACAAAACTGTTAAAAATCTACCCTTCTCACTTGAAAGCCCCGGTGCACCGGGACTTCACCGACGAACAGGTCGAAAACAAAACCAATCGGTCAGAAACTGAATGGTGACGCATTGCAGATTATTGACGTACGACATTCGTGTAAGGGAAAAGAGGTGCTAGCATAGAGCCACCAGTCGATCTCAGCATGCAGCCTAACTAGTAGTCAGGATATGACCGAGCCAGAAGACCCCAGCCGTGAGCGTCTCAAGCACCACTTTGCCCAGCGGGTAATTCATCAGGCACGTCAGATTCTTGAGATATGGCAGCGCCTGCAACGCAGTGAGTGGTCCACCGTCGATCTCGCCGAACTGAGCGAGGCCAACTTGCGCCTGCTGCGTTTCGCCGAGCGTTTCGAACAGCCGGAACACACCCAGCTCGCGCGCCACATCGGTCAGTCGCTGGAAGCGGTGGACGCCAATCGCGGCCGCCTCAGCAGCGGGCTGATCACCGACCTCAATCGTTTGATGCAACGTCTGTCGCGCACCGGTCTGCGCCATGGCGATCAACTCGACCAGACCTTCCTGCCGCCGCTGCGCAAACCGATTTACGTGATGTTGCAGGATTACGACCGTGCCGAGCGGCTGGCCAAGCAGTTGGAATTCTTCGGGTTGAGCGCGCAGGCGCTGGACAGCGTTTCCGCGTTCCGTTCGTCGATGGTCGAGCGCTTGCCAGCGGCGATTGTCATGGACGTGGATTTCAGCGGCGCCGGCATCGGCCTGAAGCTCGCCGCCGAAGCCCAGGTCGGCCTGGACGAACCGCTGCCGCTGCTGTTTTTCAGCCTTCACGAAACCGACACCCCGACCCGTCTCGCCGCCGTGCGCGCCGGTGGTCAGGAATTCCTCACCGGCACCCTCGAAGCGTCGAGCCTGCTGGAGAAGATCGAAGTCCTCACCTGCGTCGCCCAGTACGAACCTTATAAAGTGCTGATCATCGACGACTCGCGTGCGCAGGCCTTGCACACCGAACGCTTGCTCAACAGCGCCGGCATCGTCACCCGCACCTTGATCGAACCGATCCAGGCGATGGCCGAACTGGCGGATTTCCAGCCCGACCTGATCATCCTCGACATGTACATGCCGGCCTGCACCGGCACCGAATTGGCCAAGGTGATTCGCCACAACGACCGTTATGTCAGCGTGCCGATCATCTATCTGTCGGCAGAGGACGATCTGGACAAGCAGCTCGACGCGATGAGCGAGGGCGGCGATGACTTCCTGACCAAGCCGATCAAGCCGCGCCACCTGATCACCACCGTGCGCAACCGCGCCGCCCGTGCGCGCAACCTGAAAGCGCGAATGGTCCGCGACAGCCTCACCGGTTTGTACAATCACACGCACATTCTGCAATTGCTCGAAGACTGCTCGTTCCGCGCCCGCCGCGAGAACAAGCCGCTGAGTTTTGCCATGCTCGACATCGACCACTTCAAACGGGTCAACGACAGCCACGGCCACCCGATGGGCGACCGTGTGATCAAGAGCCTGGCGCTGTTTCTCAAACAACGTCTGCGCAAAACCGATTTCATTGGCCGATACGGCGGCGAAGAGTTCGCCATCGTCATGCCCGACACGGATATAGACGCCGCGCACAAAGTGCTCGACGAAATCCGTCAGCGCTTCGCCGAAATCCACTACCCGGCGCAGCCGCAGGATTTGTGGTGCACCTTCAGTGCCGGCGTGGTGGAAATGCACGACGACTGCGACAGCCTGATGATGGCCAGTCAGGCCGACGAGGCGCTGTACCGCGCCAAGGGCGCCGGACGCAATCGGGTGCAGACCGCGCGCGACTCAAAGCAAAGTGCCACTTTTTCATCGGAATCCACTGATTCGGTCATAACCCTGTAACAGAATCGCAATAAATTCAGGCGCTTACCATTTCTGCCGTTGGTAGCCGTCATGCGCCTGAAGTTGCTCACCAATCTCAATACGCTGCTGCTGGTCGCCGTGTGCCTCGCACTCGGCGCGACGCTGTGGTGGTCGCAAAAAGCCCTCGAACGCCCCTATCTATTGATGGAGCGTTATTTGGGATTGTCGCAGCAGTTTCAGAACGAGGTGGCGCGTAACGTCGAGGATTACCTCGCCAGCGGCGACGCCTTGCGCCTGAGCAGCGCCGGCCAAGCCATCGACAACCTGCGCAAGGAACTTGATGAATTGCCGCCGGCGCTGGCCGACACCCTGCGCCCGAGCCTGTCGGGCCTGGATGAATTCAGCAAAACCGACTTGCTCGCGGCCGGCAAACTGGCGGGCGATCCGCAAGCCTTGCTGTTGCAGGCCGAGCGCGAACTGAGCGCAAGTCTTGATCAGCTCAGCACTTACGCCAACGGCAATGCGGCCTATATGACGCCGCTGCTTGTCGCCTCTCAGCACTTGGGCAAACTGTCACTGGCGCGAGACAAACTGGTCAGCAGCGGCCGCAGCGAACTCGCCGCCGACGTTGAGCGCGAGGTCACCAACATCCGCACACAGGCGCAGTTGATCGATGCCCTGCCCTTGCTTGGCGTGGTAACCAGCACTGAGTCTGGCAGTGATGACTTCGCCGCAATGATGGGTATCGAAAGCACCGAAAAAACCGTCGCCGAAGACGCCGGTGTCAGCTTCAAACGCGAACTCAACAGCCTGCTCGGGCGCTACCCGGCGGAGCTGGCGCGTACCCGTGATCAGATCCAGAAACGCACCGATCTCAGCACCGCCACTCACCAGAAAATCGCCGCCGTGCAGCAGGCCATCGCCGGTCTTGAGCCGGTGGTACGCGCCCAGCACGGGCAGATCCAGGGCGAAGTGCGCCTGATGCAAGGCGTGATGATCGGCCTGATTCTGCTCATCGCTTTACTGATCGACACCTTGCAACGGCGCCTGGCGCGCGCGTTGACCAGCCTCGCACCGGCCCTCTCGACCTGGGCCGAAGGCGACTTCAGCCGCGACATTCACCTGGGCAAAACCAACCGTGAATTGCACGACATCGAAGCGTCGCTGAACCGCTTGCGCGCCTATCTGGTGGATCTGGTCGGGACGATTCGCGGCAATGCCGAACAAGTCGCGGGCAGCAGTCGCACCCTGGCCGAACTGAGCAACGACTTGCACAGCGGCGCCGAACATCAGGCCGGCGATACCGCGCTGATCCGCGATTCCCTCGGCGAACTGGAAGCGACCATCCAGCAAGTCGCCGGCGATGCGCAGCAGGCTGCCGACGCCAGCCGTCATGCCGGATTGGCGGTCGAGCACGGCCAGACCGTGATCGGCCAAAGCTTGACCGGCCTGCACGCATTGGTCGGTGAAGTGCAAGGCAACGCGCAGATGATCGAGCATCTGGCTGAAGAGTCGGCGACCATCGGCGGCGTGCTGACGGTGATTCGTTCGATTGCCGACCAGACCAACCTGCTGGCGCTTAACGCGGCGATTGAAGCGGCCCGCGCCGGGGAAATGGGTCGTGGTTTTGCCGTTGTCGCGGAAGAAGTCCGCTCTCTGGCACAACGCACCGCAGGCGCGACGGCTGAAATTCAAACCCTGATCGCCGGCCTGCAAACCGCCGCCCGCCAATCGGTGGAAGGCATGCGCGCGCAGGTTGAGCACGCCGAGGCCACGGCCAATCAGGCACAAGCGGCAGATGGCGCGCTGGACAAAATTGTCGGTGCGATCCAGACCATTTCCGACACGGCGATCCGCATCGCCGACGTGACGGCGCAGCAGAGCGGCGCGGTCAGCGAGATTCGCGATCACAGCGAGCGGATTCATCAATTGGGTGGCGATAATCTGGTGCGGATCGGCCGAGGTCGCGAACAAGGCGAGAATCTGCTGGTATTGGGCGGGCAATTGCATACGGCCGTACAAGCCTTTCGCGTCTGATAGACCGGCTTCGCGAGCAAGCTCGCTCCCACAGGGGCATGCATTCCAAGGTGGGAGC
>NZ_RWIM01000119.1 GCF_009764645.1 Pseudomonas sp. PB106 | reverse complement strand
TTGGAGCGCGGGATCAAAAGATCGCAGCCTTCGGCAGCTCCTACAGGTGTACGCAATCAACTGTAGGAGCTGCCGAAGGCTGCGATCTTTTCAGCGCTGATGAAGCAACAAAACCAGCAGCACCAGATTCCCCAACAAAGCCACCAACGCGACCGTCCGCCAGACCGTCAACGGCTCACGCTCAAGCAACGGCCGAGGCCGCACACTCAAACTGCGCCGCTCACCCTGTTCCAGCACCAGCAGCCATTCTTCAGCCGTTTCAAACCGTTGCTGCGGATCAGCGGCCACCCCGCGCTCCAGACTCTGCGCCAGCCATTCCGGCAGATCGGGCCGATAACGATTGGCACTCACCGCCACACCAAATCGCGGGCGCTGAAACGCTTCGATCTCGCCATAAGGAAAATGCCCGGTCAGCAGGAAATACAGGGTCACGCCGACCGCATACAAATCCTGCTGCGCACTCGGCGGATCACCGCGAAACGCTTCCGGGGCGATGTAGCTCGGGGTTCCCGGCAACGTCGACGGCGCGTCTTCGGACAGCCCCGGACAATACGCCAGGCCAAAATCCAGCAGGCGCAGTTCGCCATCGTCACCCCAATGCAGGTTTTCCGGTTTGATGTCGCGATGCAGAATCTGCCGCCGATGCAACAGGCCGACCGCGCGTAGCAAGCGCTCGGCGATGTCCTGCCATTGCGCCAAGGGTAATGGCCCGAGCTGCGCCAGAGTCTTTCCGGAATATTCCCGCATCACGTAGTACAAATGCTGACGCTGGCTGCACGGGTGGACTTCAGGAAAATGTCGTCCGGCCACACGCTTGAGGAACCATTCTTCCGACAGCAACGCTTGTCCGGTTTGCGGATCCTGCGCGAGACGCAAGGGCAGGGTTTTCAACAGCCACGTCTGACCTTGGCCATCCAGCACCCGATAGAGCAGCGATTGCTGGCTCTGAGCAACGATGCCTTGCACTTGCCAGCCTTCGATTGCCTGACCGGGTTTCAGCGGTGGCGGCAGTGGCCATTGCTGTAAATGAATCAGTGCATCGCCGATGCTCGCCTCACCGACAGCATCAACCCGCACCAGCAAAGCGCTGGCATTGTCCTGACTGCCAGCCAGATGCGCGGCGTTCACCAGCGTCTGTGCGGCGCTGTCGAGATCCGGCTGGTCGCGCAGAATAGCGGCAATCGCGGTGTCGCCCAGCGTCGACCAGACGCCGTCGCTGAGCAGCACAAAGCTTTCGCCTTCGCGCAGTTCGCCGTCGAGAAAATCCAGCACCAGATGCTGATCCAGGCCGAGCGCACGCTTGAGCACATGCTGCATGCCCGGCTGCTCCCAGACATGATCTTCGCTAATCCGCTGCAAACTGTCGGCGTGCCAGCGATACACCCGGCAATCGCCGACATGGGCCAGGGTGAAGCGCCGACCGCGCATGACCAATGCGCTGACCGTGGTGAGCAGCGGCTGACCGCCGCCATGGGCCTGCAACCAGCGATTTTGCGCGAGCAGCAAGCGGTCCAGCGCCTGGGCCACGCTCCAGGTTTCCGGCGTGGCGTAGTAGTCGAGCGCCAGGGCCTGCAAGGTCGAGCGCGCGGCGAGGCCGCCATCGGCGCACTGGCTGACGCCGTCGGCGATGGCGAACAGATAACCCTTGCTCGCCGCCAGCGCCGGAACCGGAGTGACCGCACGCAGAGCGTCCTGATTTTCCGCGCGCGGACCGGTGGCGCTGGCTTCGGCAAAGCTCAGTTGCAGGGCCATCGAAGATTCAGACCCGCGCCGCCGTCACCGCCGCCGAACCCCAAGTGGTTCTCCAGCGACGCTTGACGCCGTGCAGGCCAAACCACGCCAACACGCCGAGGCTGGCGAACAACCACAGGGCCAGTTGATAGCTGCCGGTGCTTTGCTTGATCGCGCCCATGCCAGCGGCCAAGGCAAAACCGCCGATGCCGCCGGCCATGCCGATCAGCCCGGTCATCACGCCAATCTCCAGGCGAAAACGCTGCGGTACCAGTTGGAAAACCGCACCGTTGCCTGCCCCTAAACCGAGCATGGTGCAGACGAAAAGGGCGAGTGCCGCGTAAGAGCTTGGCAGGTTGAAGCCGACGGCAGCGATGCAGATGGCCGCAACGGTGTACATCGCCAGCAGGGTGCGGATGCCGCCGAAGCGATCAGCCAATGCGCCGCCCAACGGCCGCATCAGACTGCCGCCGAACACGCAGGCGGCGGTGTAGTAACCCGCTGTCACCGGGCTCAAACCGTATTGATCATTGAAGTAGCCGGGCAGGGCGCTGGCCAGACCGATGAAGCCGCCGAAGGTCACGCTGTAGAAAAACATGAACCACCAGCTGTCACGGTCGCCCAAGGCTTTGAAGTAGTCGGTCATGGCCTTGGCTTTCGGGCGCTCAGGTGCGTTTTTTGCCAGCCAGGCGAACAGCACCAACGTCAGGATCAATGGAATCAGTGCGAAGCCAAAAACGTTGCTCCAGCCGAACGCGGCGGCGAGTACCGGCGCGAGCAGCGCGGCGAATACCGTACCGGAGTTGCCCGCGCCGGCGATGCCCATGGCTTTGCCCTGATGCTGTGGTGGATACCATTGCGAGGCCAGTGGCAGTGCAACGGCAAACGACGCGCCGGCCATGCCGAGGAACAGACCGAGGATCAGCGCCTGTTCATAACTGTGGATGCCGAGTTTCCAGGCACCGAACAGCGCGCAAATCACGATGACCTGGCCGATCAGCCCGGCGGTTTTCGGCGACAGTCGATCGGCGAGCATACCCATGATGAAGCGCAGTACGGCACCGGCGAGGATCGGCGTGGCGACGACGAGGCCGCGTTGTTGCGTGGTCAAGTGCAGGTCGGCGGCGATCTGCACCGCTAAAGGGCCGAGCAGGTACCAGACCATGAAACTCAGGTCGAAATAGAGGAAGGCCGCGAACAGTGTCGGGGTGTGGCCGGATTTCCAAAAGCTTGAATTCATCGCGCACCTCAGCTGAAAAGAGTCTCGAAAGGAGTCATGCAACAGCAGGTGGGGCGCCGCCACGGCCGCACCACCGGCCCCGGTCTGTGGGGCCAAAACGCAAAAACGCCGCTACCTGATGCGCCGGTTGGGCGAACGGGTGAGCGACGTCTTTGTCGTGGGTGGGGCAACCGCCGTTGGTTACCTGTGCGTTTTACATAGCGAGATTTGTGCCAACAGGTTGAGACCGAGGTGCGGCCAATCGCTGGCAAGCCAGCTCCCACAGGTTCTGTGGTGTTCACAAATTCTGTGGGAGCTGGCTTGCCAGCGATGAGGCAGGTGCACGCTCAGCAAAATCTCAGCCGAGCAACTCACTCATCGCAATAATCTGCTCGGCCACCTGAATCAATTTCTGCTGCCGGCTCATCGCCTGGCGCCGCATCAAGGTGTAAGCCTCTTCCTCATTGCAGTCCTTCATCTTCATCAACAACCCCTTGGCCAGCTCGATGCGCTTGCGCTCGGCCAGTTGCTGGTCTCGCGCCTGCAACTGCGCACGCAAGGCCTGATCACTTTCGAAACGGGCCATCGCCACATCGAGAATCGGCTGCAGACGCTGGGCGTGAATGCCCTCGACGATATAGGCACTGACCCCGGACTTGATCGCCTGACGCATCACGCCCGGATCATGTTCATCGGTAAACATCACAATCGGCCGAGGCTGGTCGCGGCTGACCAGCACCACTTGCTCCATGACATCACGGCTCGGTGACTCGGTATCGATCAGGATCACGTCCGGGCGCACCGTTTCGACGCGCGCGGGCAGGTCGATGGTCAGCCCGGATTCGTCGATCACCTCGAAACCGGCCTCGGTCAGCGCGGCTTTCAGGCGTCCGACTTTTTTCGCCGTGTCGTTGATCAGCAGAATGCGCAACATGTTCGCGGTCTCCTGTCAGCGGCGGGCGAGAAGGGCGACGTCGTCGCTCATCGCGTGCAGCTTGAAACTGCGCGCATAACCGGCGGGATCGCTGCCGTCCCAGATCTTGCCGTCGAGCAACTGGCTGCTGCGCATGTCGCTGCCCCACGCGGCAACGCCGAGCGTCGTGGCGGCCTCGCGATAGAGATCAAGCTGCTGAACCTGACCGGCCACCGCGAGGTAGTCCGGATCCTCACGCAACAAGCCCCAGCGGCGGAACTGGGTCATGAACCACATGCCATCGGACAGGTATGGCACGTTCACTTCGCCTTTGCCGTGAAAACGCAGCGCGTGCGGATCTTGCCAACGATTGCCGAGGCCATCGGCATAGTCGCCGAGAAAACGCGGCTCGATGCAGGCTAGCGGCGCGTCGAGGTACTCCGGCGCACTCAGCAATTGCGCGGTGCCGCGGCGGTTCTCCGGGCTTTCTTCGATGAAACGGCTGGCTTCGAGGATCGCCATCACCAGTGCCCGCGCGGTGTTCGGGTATTGCTCGACAAATGCGCGGGTGCAGCCGAGGACTTTCTCCGGATGATCAGGCCAGATGGTCTGACTGGTGGCGAGGGTGAAACCGAGATCCTGCTGCACCGCGCTGGCCGCCCACGGTTCGCCGACGCAGAAGCCATCGATGCGCCCGGCCTGCAAGTGCGCGACCATTTGTGGCGGCGGCACCACCACGCTGTCGACGTCCTGCAGCGGATGAATGCCCTGACTCGCCAGCCAGTAATACAGCCACATCGCGTGAGTACCGGTGGGAAAGGTTTGCGCGAAGGTCAGTTTTGCGCGGCTTTGGTGCACGTGGCGGTCCAGCGCTTCAGGACTGGTCACGCCGAGCTGTTGCAGGCCATGGGAAAGGTTGAGGCTCTGGCCATTTTGATTCAGGCCCATCAGCACCGCCATGTCGGTCGGGGCGACGCCGCCAATGCCCAGGTGCACGGCGTAAATCAGTCCGTACAGGCTGTGCGCTGCGTCGAGTTCGCCGCTGACCAGGTTATCGCGCAGATTCGCCCACGAAGCCTGGCGCTTGAGATTCAGCGTTAGCCCGTAAGGTTGAGCAAAGCCCTGAGTGGCAGCGACAACCACCGAGGCGCAATCGCTCAGCGCCATGAAGCCAAGGTTGATCGCGGTCTTTTCCGGGGCATCGCTGCCATTGACCCAGGCCAGCGGCCCTACCGAAGGTTCATTCATCCAGCGTTACCTCGAAAAAAAAGCGCCGCCGCAGACTTTGCACAGGCAAAACCCGGGACGACGCCATTGTCCTTTGCCTGCACGCCGCCATTGGCCTGCAAGCTGATAACCATGAAGGTGCAAGGCATATGCCAGTCGCGGCGATTTGCGCGTGCGCCTCGCGCGGCAGGTCGATGCCCGGCTATAATCGCCGCCTCTTTTCGCCGCCCGAGTCATCGCCGCCCATGTACACCCTGGCCCGTCAGCTGTTGTTCAAACTTTCCCCGGAAACCTCCCACGATCTGTCGCTGGATCTGATCGGCGCGGGTGGGCGTTTGGGCCTCAACGGCTTGCTGTGCAAGGCGCCGGCGAAGAAACCGGTGACGGTCATGGGCCTCGAGTTTCCGAACCCGGTGGGTCTGGCGGCCGGTCTGGACAAGAATGGCGCCGCCATCGACGGCTTCGCGCAGCTGGGTTTCGGGTTTGTCGAAATCGGCACCGTGACCCCGCGTCCGCAGCCGGGCAACCCGAAGCCGCGGATCTTCCGCCTGCCGGAAGCCGAAGCAATCATCAACCGCATGGGTTTCAACAACCTCGGTGTCGATAACCTGCTGGCGCGGGTCGCTGCGGCGAAATACAAAGGCGTGCTCGGTATCAATATCGGCAAGAACTTCGACACGCCGGTCGAGCGCGCGGTTGACGACTACCTCATCTGCCTGGACAAGGTTTACGCCCACGCCAGTTACGTGACGGTCAACGTCAGCTCGCCGAACACCCCGGGCCTGCGCAGCTTGCAGTTCGGTGATTCGCTCAAGCAATTGCTGGCGGATCTGGCCACGCGCCGCGCCGAACTGGCCTTGCGTCACGGCAAGCATGTGCCGCTGGCGATCAAGATTGCCCCGGACATGACCGATGAAGAAACCGCGCAGGTGGCACAGGCGCTGATCGAAACCGGGATGGACGCGGTGATCGCCACCAACACCACCCTGAGCCGTGTCGGCGTTGAAGGCATGGAGCATGGCGACGAGGCGGGTGGTTTGTCCGGCGCGCCGGTGCGTGAGAAGAGCACCAATACCGTGAAGGTGCTGGCGGGTGAGTTGGCCGGGCGGTTGCCGATCATTGCGGCGGGTGGCATCACCGAAGGAAAGCATGCTGCCGAGAAGATCACTGCCGGTGCGAGCCTGGTGCAGATCTACTCCGGCTTCATCTATAAGGGCCCGGCGCTGATCCGCGAATCGGTAGACGCCATCGCCGCCCTGCGCAAATAACCCCAGGTTGACCTGATCAATGTAGGAGCTGCCGAAGGCTGCGATCTTGGCGGTATCAAATTCACAAACCATTTAACGTCCTGCCCGCAAAGAAGTTAAAAAAAAGGGCCTGGGGACTAAATCCCCAAGCCCTCAAAAGGTGAGAGGTGTCTAGTCCCTCGACCTGGTGAGCGGTGCTACAAGTAACGTGTCGGCTCAGGCTTTGAGCGGAACCAGACGCGGAGCAATCATGTTTTCCGGGCGCAGGATGTCGGCGAGCATGGCTTCGTCGAGCAGACCTTCTTCGCGCACCAGTTCCAGTACGCCGCGGCCGCTTTCAAGGGCGAGGCCGGCGATACGGGTGGCGTTTTTGTAGCCGATGTACGGGTTCAGTGCAGTGACCAGACCGATCGAGTGCTCGACCAGTTCACGGCAGCGCGCTTCGTTGGCGGTGATGCCGACGATGCAGTGCTCGCGCAGCATGTCCATGGCGCGTTGCAGCAGGCGGATCGAGTCGAAAATCTTGAAGGCGATCAGCGGCTCCATCACGTTCAGCTGCAGTTGGCCGCCTTCGGCTGCCATGGTCAGCGCCAAGTCGTTACCGATGACCTGGAACGCCACCTGGTTCACGGCTTCCGGAATGACCGGGTTGACCTTGCCGGGCATGATCGAGCTGCCTGGCTGACGCGCTGGCAGGTTGATTTCGTTGATGCCGGTGCGTGGGCCGCTGGACAGCAGGCGCAGGTCGTTGCAGATCTTCGACAGCTTGACCGCGGTGCGCTTGAGCATGCCGGAGAACAGCACGAAGGCGCCCATGTCGGAAGTCGCTTCGATCAGGTCGGCCGCTGGAACCAGCGGTTGACCGCTGATCAGGGCCAGACGCTGAACAGCCAGCGCTTGATAACGCGGGTCGGCGTTGATGCCGGTACCAATCGCGGTACCGCCCAGGTTCACTTCAGTCAGCAGTTCCGGGGCCAGCGTCTTCAGACGGGCCAAGTCTTCGCCCATGGTGGTGGCGAAGGCACGGAATTCCTGACCGAGGGTCATCGGCACAGCGTCTTGCAGTTGGGTACGGCCCATTTTCAGGACGTGATCGAATTCTTTGCCCTTGGCCGCGAACGCCTGAATCAGGCTGTCGAGGCTGGCCAGCAGGGTGTCGTGGCCGAGCAGCAGACCCAGGCGGATTGCCGTTGGGTAAGCGTCGTTGGTCGACTGCGCCATGTTGACGTCGTCGTTCGGGTGCAGGAACTGGTATTCGCCTTTCTCGTGACCCATTGCTTCGAGCGCAATGTTGGCGATCACTTCGTTGGCGTTCATGTTGGTGGAAGTACCGGCGCCACCTTGAATCATGTCGACCACGAATTCTTCGTGGTAATCACCGCGGATCAATCGGGCACAGGCTTCGCTGATGGCAGCGTGCTTGGCTTCGCTCAGGTGACCCAACTCGCGGTTGGCGTCAGCAGCGGCCTGTTTGACCATTGCCAGGCCGACAACCAGTTTCGGGTAATGCGAAATCGGAACGCCGGAGAGACGGAAGTTGTTCACCGCTCGCAGGGTCTGGATGCCGTAATACGCTTGAGCCGGTACTTCGAGGGCGCCAAGCAGGTCGTTTTCTGTGCGGAAAGATGCAGCGGAGGACATGATAGAAATCATCTCGATATGGACCCGGTCTATGCCGGAACGCTGCGAATGCTAGGCTTGTGGGAAATTTTGGGCCAATGCTGTTAAGCACTGCCCTATGCACATTCGGCATAATGCCCATGTGACGCCGCGTGTGCGGCAGACGTGTGACCTGTTTTGGTGCGTGTCCGGGAGGACGTGATGAATCTGGAAAGCAAATGGCTCGAGGACTTCAGTGCTCTGGCCGCCACCCGCAGCTTCTCGCAGGCAGCCGAACGACGCTTCGTGACTCAGCCTGCCTTCAGTCGGCGGATCCGCAGTCTTGAAGCGGCGCTGGGGCTGACCCTGGTCAACCGCTCGCGCACGCCGATCGAACTGACGGCGGCGGGGCAATTGTTTCTGGTCACCGCGCGCACCGTGGTCGAACAGCTCGGTGAAGTGCTGCGCCATTTGCATCATCTGGAAGGCGGGCAGGGCGAAGTGATGCAAGTGGCTGCCGCTCACTCGCTGGCACTGGGTTTCTTTCCGCGCTGGATCGCGCAGTTGCGTAATGAAGGCTTGAACATCGCCACCCGGTTGGTCGCAACCAACGTCGGCGATGCGGTGCATGCGTTGCGTGAAGGCGGCTGCGACCTGATGCTGGCGTTCTACGACCCGGACGCGGCAATGCAGATGGACCCGGAGATTTTCCCCTCGCTGCATTTGGGCCAGACGGAAATGTTGCCAGTGTGCGCGGCGGATGCCGAGGGCAAGCCGCTGTTCGATCTGGAAGGCGAGGCGAGTGTGCCGTTGCTGGCGTATAGCGCTGGCGCGTTTCTCGGGCGCTCGGTGAATGGATTGCTGCGCCAGCGTCAACTGCGTTTCACCACGATCTACGAAACCGCGATGGCCGACAGCCTGAAGAGCATGGCGCTGGAAGGACTGGGCATCGCCTGGGTGCCGCAGCTGAGTGTGCGCGCCGAACTTGCGCGCGGCGAACTGGTGGTCTGTGGCGGCCCGCAATGGCACGTGCCGCTGGAAATTCGTTTGTATCGTTGCGCGCTGGTGCGCAAGGCCAACGTTCGCCTGTTGTGGCGCAAGCTCGAAGGTGGCGCCGCACAAGGTACAACCGGAACCTGAGGTCGATGAAAAACCCTGTGGGAGCTGGCTTGCCAGCGATTGCGGAGGGTCAGTCACCCTCTCTTTTTACTGATGCGACGCCATCGCTGGCAAGCCAGCTCCCACAGGGATCGGGGGGTGTTTCTGCGCTGACCTTCAAGTCAATAAAACCGGGCATTTGCGGCAGATGACAGATGGTCGTGCGGGGGGCTGTTTATTGCTTTCTTTGCGGTATACTGCGCGGCCTTCGGCCGGCACGACCGGCCATTTTTCGTACAATCAAGCCACGCAACCTGCGTGGCTTGTTGTTTTATGACGCGCCTGCGGGCGCTCCAGAGAGAAGAGGCGCGACGATGAGTGCACTGGTTGGCGTGATCATGGGCTCCAAGTCCGATTGGTCCACCCTTAGCCACACCGCCGATATGCTGGAAAAGCTCGGCATCCCGTACGAGGTCAAGGTGGTTTCTGCCCACCGCACCCCGGATCTGCTGTTCCAGTACGCCGAAGAGGCTGAAAGCCGCGGCATCGAGGTGATTATCGCCGGTGCCGGTGGCGCAGCCCACTTGCCAGGCATGTGCGCGGCCAAGACCCACCTGCCGGTGCTGGGCGTGCCGGTGCAGTCGGCCATGCTCTCGGGCGTCGACTCGCTGCTGTCGATCGTGCAGATGCCTGCAGGCATTCCGGTCGCCACCCTGGCCATCGGCAAGGCCGGCGCGATCAACGCAGCCCTGCTCTCGGCGAGCATCCTCGGCGCCAAGCATCCGCAGTTCCACGCGGTACTGAAAACCTTCCGTGCCGAGCAGACAGACAGCGTCCTGGACAATCCAGACCCACGTATTGCCTGAGGTTGTTGAGATGAAGATCGGTGTAATCGGTGGCGGCCAGTTGGGTCGCATGTTGGCCCTGGCGGGCACTCCGCTGGGCATGAACTTCGCTTTCCTCGACCCTGCGCCGGACGCCTGTGCGGCCGCGCTCGGCGAACACCTGCGGGCCGATTACGGCGATCAGGATCATCTGCGCCAACTCGCCGATGAAGTCGATCTGGTGACCTTCGAATTCGAAAGCGTCCCAGCTGAAACCGTGGCATTCCTCTCGCAATTCGTCCCGGTCTACCCGAGCGCCGAAGCCCTGCGCATCGCTCGCGACCGCTGGTTCGAAAAGAGCATGTTCAAGGATCTGGGCATCCCGACTCCGGCCTTCGCCGACATTCAATCGCAAGCCGATCTGGATGCTGCCGTGGCTTCGATCGGTCTGCCAGCCGTGCTGAAAACCCGCACCCTGGGTTATGACGGCAAAGGCCAGAAAGTCCTGCGCAAGCCGGAAGATGTGGTTGGCACCTTCGCCGAACTGGGCAGCGTCTCCTGCCTGCTGGAAGGCTTTGTGCCGTTCACCGGTGAAGTCTCGCTGATCGCCGTGCGTGCTCGCGATGGTGAAACCAGGTTCTATCCGCTGGTGCACAACACCCACGACAGCGGCATTCTCAAGCTGTCGGTGGCCAGTACCGATCACCCGTTGCAGGCGCTGGCCGAAGATTACTCGAGCCGTGTGCTCAAGCAACTCGACTACGTTGGCGTCATGGCGTTCGAGTTCTTTGAAGTCGACGGTGGCTTGAAAGCCAACGAAATCGCCCCGCGTGTGCACAACTCCGGGCACTGGACCACCGAAGGCGCCGAGTGCAGCCAGTTCGAAAACCATTTGCGCGCCGTTGCCGGCCTGCCGCTGGGGTCGACGGCCAAGGTCGGCGAGAGCGCGATGCTCAACTTCATCGGCGTTGTACCGCCGGTTGAGAAGGTCATCGCCATCGAAGATTGCCATCTGCATCACTACGGCAAAGCCTTCAAGGCCGGGCGCAAGGTCGGTCACGCCAACCTGCGCTGCGCCGACATGGCCACGCTGCAGGCGCAGATCGTCAAGGTCGAAGCACTGATCGCCGAGTAACGGCAGTTTCATGTGGCAGCGGCGGAACCATTCAGGGGCCGCCGTTCTCTCATGGCAGGATGCCAAAGTCTGACTAGGCTTCGCATATCTATCTTTGAGAGGGAATTGCCATGGGAATTATCGGAACCATCTTTATCGGCTTGATCGTCGGCCTGCTGGCTCGGTTCCTGAAACCGGGCGACGACAGCATGGGCTGGATCATGACCATCCTGCTCGGTATCGGCGGTTCGCTGGCGGCCACTTACGGCGGCCAGGCTCTGGGCATCTATCACGCGGGCGAGGGCGCAGGTTTCATCGGCGCACTGGTTGGCGCAATCGTGTTGCTGGTGATCTACGGCCTGATCAAAAAGAACTGATCCAAAGCGACAAAGCCCTCTCTGCCAAAGTGGCCGGGAGGGCTAGAATGCTCGGCGATTCACTGTTCCTTCCTTTCTATACCGAGCACCTTCATGCGCCGTCTTCTGTTGACTCTCCTTTTCCTGGGCAGCGGTTTGGCCCACGCCGGCGAACTGCCGGAAACCGACTGGCTCGAACTGATGCCCAAGTCGGATCAAAAGGCCCTCGAGGCCATGCCTGAAATCGACCACAACTCCCCGGAAGCCACCGGCACCTTCACCGAGAAGGGCGGGATGAAGCAGGCCAAAGGTCTGCCGGCGGTGATGTATTCGACCAAAACCGTAGCTTCGATGAACGATAAACACATCCGCATCGGTGGTTATCCGGTGCCGCTGGAGTCTGACGCCAAGGGCCGCAGTACGCTGTTCTTCCTCGTGCCGTATCCGGGCGCCTGCATCCACGTGCCGCCACCGCCACCGAATCAACTGGTGCTGGTGCGTTATCCGAAGGGTTTGAAGCTGGATGACATCTACACGCCGCTGTGGGTAACCGGCACGCTGAAAGTCGAGAAGGTCAGCAATGACCTGGCTGACGCAGCGTATGCGCTGGAAGCGGACAAAGTGCGGGTGGTGCAGGAATCTGATCTCTAACGGCCACCACACAACTACTGTAGGAGTGAGCCTGCTCGCGATAGCGTCGTGTCAGCCAATTTAATGGATCTGACAAACCGCTATCGCGAGCAGGCTCACTCCTACAATTGGTTTTGCGGTGTGCTTAAAGCGGTTTACTGGCGACACTGACGCCCATGGTGTGGATAGCACCCGGTGCAAGATTGACCACGTCATCCATCACGTTCGCCGTCTCGATGCACAGCATGCGTTGCCAGCCATCGTTATCCATATCCGCCAACGCTGCTGCGCGATCAATCCACGGGTTCCAGATCACTGCCGTACGCGAACCGGTGGCAGTCAGCACAATGCGCCGTTCCCAGGCCGGATCGACAATGCTCAATTGAGGCGGCGCGTCGAGGTAGATGCGGTCGGTCTCACCGGCAAACTGCAGATCACCTTGCTGACTGTGGGTTTTCCAATCATCCAGCGTCTCGATGTAATTCAAGCCGTCCACGCCATCGACCTGCACATTGCGCACATCACTGACAGCGTAATAAGTGTGCAGCGCCTGACTCAGGCTGACGGTGTCAGAGCTACGGTTATGGCTGGTCAGGCTGAAGCTCAGTTGCTCGGACAAATGCAGGGTCAGGGTCAGATCGACCTGATGCGGCCAGTCCGGCAGGCCTTCTTCGGGGTAGGGCAGCTTGAATTCGACCTTGATGCCGTCAGCTTCTGATTCGATGCCGCCCAGCTCCCAATCCATCGCCCGCACCAGACCGTGCGCGGGTGCCGGTTGTGCACCGGTGTACATGGCCTGCACGCTCTGCGGGTTGCGTTCGAACTTGCCGAACCACGGCCAGCACACCGGCACACCGGCGCGGATGCTCTTGCCTGTCTTGAAATCGGCCTTGTCGTTGAGCCAGATGATCGGCGGCTGGCCATCGATCTGATAACTGAGGATGTGCGCGCCTTGCTGGGCCACCAGCACTTCGGCCTGACCGTGGCGAATGCGCCAGCAGTTCAGTTCATCCAGTTTCACCGCTTCAACGTTGGGCGTGTTCATGGGACAGCTCTCGATCAGACACTTGGGACGATTATCGACCGCAAAACGGCCGCGAGGTTTAACGCGCGCGTGGCGGAACCGAGCGAGTGCGGCCGCTGCCGTCGATGGCGACGAAGACAAAAACCGCTTCGGTCACTTTACGCCACTCGCTGGACAGCGGATCGTCGCTCCACACTTCGACCATCATCTGAATCGAGCTGCGGCCGATTTCCAGGGTCTGGGTATAAAAGGACAATTGCGCGCCGACAGCCACAGGCACGAGAAACGCCATGCGGTCGATGGCCACGGTAGCGACGCGGCCGCCAGCGACACGGCTGGCCATTGCAGTGCCGGCCAAATCCATCTGCGCCACCAGCCAGCCGCCGAAAATATCGCCAAAGCCGTTGGTTTCACGCGGAAGTGCAGTGATTTGCAGGGCCAGGTCGCCTTGCGGGATCGGATCTTCTTGTTCGAGCTCTATCATGCCGGGGGTGCCTCTGACCCGTGACTCTTGTTGGTATTGCTGGTGGTAGCCGTCTTCAGGAAAAACGATTCAGCACCGAACATACTACGTTCGTCACGTTTTCCATAAGGCGCCTAAAGGAGAAACTCTGCGAAACCGGCTAATCCCGAGCAAAGGCCGGGCCAACGACGTTTTCGCACAGCAACCCCCTACAAACCGGAGCAGGTTGCGAGTATATCGGTCGGTAGACTCCGCGACGACCATCCGGTTCTCATTTCGACCGTCAAATACGCGCCTCTATGTGCTTTTTCGAACAATTTGCTATGGTGCCGAACCTGCCCAAGCCACCGCCAGCGTTGTTGTGGCGGCAGATCCGACTATAAGAGAAGCCCTTGCCATGACCACAGCGCCTTCGAGCCTCGCGCAGCCCGAGCAACCCGCACGACCGTTGACCCGCAATGACTACAAGACTCTGTCGCTGTCCGCCCTTGGCGGCGCGCTGGAATTCTACGATTTCATCATCTTCGTCTTCTTCGCTACCGTGGTCGGCAAGTTGTTCTTCCCGGCCGACATGCCCGAGTGGCTGCGCCTGATGCAGACCTTCGGCATCTTCGCCGCCGGCTACCTCGCGCGGCCGTTGGGCGGCATCGTCATGGCGCACTTCGGCGACCTGCTGGGCCGCAAGAAGATGTTCACCCTGAGCATTTTCATGATGGCCGTGCCGACCCTGATCATGGGCCTGCTGCCAACGTACGCGCAGATCGGCATGTGGGCGCCGATCCTGCTGCTACTGATGCGCGTGATCCAGGGCGCAGCGATTGGCGGTGAAGTACCGGGGGCTTGGGTCTTCGTTTCCGAACACGTTCCGCAAAAGCACATGGGTTACGCCTGCGGTACCCTAACAAGTGGTCTGACCGCTGGCATTCTGCTCGGCTCGCTGGTCGCCACCGCGATCAACAGCATTTATACGCCTGCCGAAGTCTCCGATTACGCTTGGCGGATCCCGTTCCTGCTCGGCGGCGTGTTCGGCCTGTTCTCGGTGTACCTGCGCCGCTGGCTGCACGAAACCCCGGTGTTCGCCGAGCTGCAACTGCGCAAGGCGCTGGCCGAAGAAGTGCCACTGCGTGCGGTGCTGCGTGATCATCGCGGCGCCATCGCTATCTCGATGCTGCTGACCTGGCTGCTTTCCGCTGGCATCGTCGTGGTTATCCTGATGACCCCGACCGTGCTGCAAACGGTCTATCACTTCACGCCGACCGAGTCGCTGCAATCGAACAGTCTGGCGATCGTGTTCCTGAGCATCGGCTGCATCATTTCCGGCGCACTGGCGGATCGCTTTGGCGCCGGTCGCGTGTTTGTGTTCGGTTGCCTGGGCTTGCTGGCCAGCTCGTGGACGTTCTATCACAGCCTCGCCGATCACCCGAACTGGCTGTTCCCGCTGTATGCGCTGACCGGTTTTCTGGTCGGCACCATCGGCGCGGTGCCATACGTGATGGTCAAAGCGTTTCCACCGGTGGTGCGCTTCAGCGGGTTGTCGTTCTCGTACAACGTGGCTTACGCGATCTTTGGTGGTTTGACGCCGATGGTGGTCAGTTTGCTGCTGAAAGAAAGTGCGATGGGGCCTGCCTACTACGTGGCGGTGCTGTGCACGATGGGGATTCTGGTGGGGGCGTGGCTTTGGAAGAAGGGGCGCTGATTTTCTCTTTCGCCTGATCGTTCCCACGCTCCGCATGGGAATGCATCCTGTGACGCTCCGCGTCACCTCTCAAATTCGGACGCAGAGCGTCCATGGCGGCGTTCCCACGCAGAGCGTGGGAACGATCTGTCGCGACATGCTGGCCTTTCATCCAATTGTCATATTTCAGCCATAGAGTGTTCACACGGCCTGCTGATACTTGGCCCCGACTTAACACCCCCTATCTGCTAGGAGTAAGGCATGAAACTGAAGCGTTTGATGGCGGCAATGACTTTTGTCGCTGCTGGCGTTGCGACTGCCAACGCGGTTGCCGCTGTTGACCCTGCTATCCCGAGCTACACCAAGACCACTGGTGTGTCGGGCAACCTGTCCAGCGTCGGCTCCGATACCCTGGCCAACCTCATGACCCTGTGGGCTGAGAACTACAAAAAAGAATACCCGAACGTCAACATCCAGATTCAGGCCGCTGGCTCCGCCACTGCGCCACCTGCGCTGACTGAAGGCACCTCCAACCTGGGCCCGATGAGCCGCAAGATGAAGGACACCGAACTGGCTGCTTTCGAGCAGAAGTACGGCTACAAGCCAACCGCAATCCCGGTTGCTGTGGATGCCCTGGCTGTGTTCGTGCACAAGGACAACCCGATCCAGCACCTGACCATGGAACAGGTTGATGCGATCTTCTCGTCGACCCGTCTGTGCGGCGCCAAAGCCGACGTTAAAACCTGGGGCGACCTGGGCGTGACCGGTGACCTGGCCAACAAGCCGGTTCAGCTGTTTGGTCGTAACTCGGTATCCGGCACCTACGGCTACTTCAAAGAAGAAGCCCTGTGCAAAGGCGACTACAAGCCAAACGTCAACGAACAACCAGGTTCGGCGTCGGTTGTGCAGTCGATCAGCTCCTCGCTGAACGGCATCGGTTACTCGGGCATCGGTTACAAGACCGCTAGCGTGAAAACAGTGGCTCTGGCCAAGAAGGGCGGCACTGACTTCATCGAAGACACCGAAGAAAACGCCCTGAACGGCAAGTATCCGCTGTCGCGCTTCCTCTACGTTTACGTCAACAAAGCTCCGAACAAGCCTCTGGCGCCGCTGGAAGCTGAGTTCGTGAAGCTGGTGCTGTCGAAACAGGGCCAGGAAGTTGTGGTGAAAGACGGCTACATCCCACTGCCAGCCAAGGTTGCTGCAAAAGCACTGGCTGACCTGGGTCTGCAAGAAGGCGGCGCTGAAGTCGCAAAGAAGTAACAAATTGAGTCCGGGGTGAACCCCGCCGGACTCAGGTAAAAGGCCGGATCTGCTTGCAGGCCGGCCTTTTCCACACCTCAAATTTTTGATCCTCTGCCAGTCCCGCTGGCGGTGGATTTGCTGCGTCACTGCATTGTCATCTTTCTGTCATACAGGATCGCTAGGGTGAGCGCATGAATGATCTGGCCAATTCCCACATGACTACTAATCCTCCCAAGCGCATTGATTTCAATACGCCTGAGCTGCAACGCAAGCGCCGCATTCGCGCGCTCAAGGATCGCTTCACCCGCTGGTACGTCCTCGTTGGCGGTCTCGCGGTGCTGGCAGCCATCACCCTGATCTTCTTCTTCCTCGCCTACGTGGTTGCGCCGCTGTTCCAGGGTGCCGACCTGACCGCGAAAGATTCGATCACCCCAGCCTGGATGCAGGACGCCGGCAAGCCGCTGATGATTTCGCTCGAAGAGCAGAATCAGGTGGCCATGCGCGTTTCCGACAAGGGCCAGGCATTGTTCTTCGATATCGACAGTGGCGCTGAACTGAAGCGCGTCGATCTGCCGGTGCCTGCCGGTACAACCGTGACCTCGATTGGTGAAGACCAGCCGGGCCAACCACTGGTGGCCGTGGGCCTTTCCAACGGTCAGGCGCTGGTGTTCCGTCACACCTATAAAGTCAGCTACCCCGATGGCAAGAAAACCATCAGCCCGGCCATCGAGTATCCGTACGGCGAGGCGCCGATCGCGCTCAACGAAGCCGGCGGTGCGCTGGAACACGTCAGCCTGAATGCCACCGACACGACGCTGATGCTGGTGGGTTCGACCGGTTCGCAACTCAATGTGCTGTCGCTGACCAGCGAAGAAAACATGATGACCGGCGAAGTCACCAACGAGCAGAAGCGTATCGATCTGCCGCAGATGACCGAGTCGGTAAAAAACATCTTCGTCGACCCGCGTCAGCAGTGGCTGTACGTGGTCAACGGTCGTGCCCAGGCCGACGTGTTCAGCCTGCGCGACAAGAGCCTCAACGGTCGCTACAAACTGCTGGAAAACGCTGACGCCGAAGTCACTGCCACTACGCAACTGGTCGGTGGTATCTCGCTGATCGTCGGTGACTCCAAAGGTGGTCTGGCCCAGTGGTTCATGGCCCGCGACACCGATGGCGAGCAGCGTCTGAAGCAGATCCGCACCTTCCAGATGGGCACCACGCCAATTGTTGAAATCACCGCTGAAGAACGTCGCAAAGGCTTCCTCGCTCTGGATGCCAGCGGCAAGCTTGGCGTGTTCCACAGCACCGCGCACCGCACACTGCTGGTTGATCAAGTGGTCGATGGCCAAGGCGTATTCGGTCTATCGCCGCGCGCCAACCGCGTGATCGTCGAAGCCGGCGGCAAGCTGCAACCGCTGCTGCTCGACAACCCGCACCCGGAAGTTTCCTGGAGCGCGCTGTGGAGCAAGGTCTGGTACGAGAACTACGACGAGCCTAAATACGTCTGGCAATCGACTGCAGCCAACACCGATTTCGAACCGAAACTGAGCCTCTCGCCGCTGACCTTCGGCACCCTGAAAGCCGCGTTCTACGCGATGCTGCTGGCCGCGCCACTGGCCGTTGCCGCTGCAATCTACACCGCGTACTTCATGGCCCCGGGCATGCGCCGCAAGGTCAAACCGGTGATCGAGCTGATGGAAGCGATGCCGACGGTGATCCTCGGTTTCTTCGCCGGCCTGTTCCTCGCGCCGTATGTAGAAGGGCATTTGCCGGGCATTTTCAGCCTGCTGATGCTGTTGCCGATCGGCATTCTGGTCGCCGGTTTCACCTTCAGCCGCTTGCCTGAATCGATCCGCCTGAAAGTCCCGGACGGTTGGGAAAGTGCGCTGCTGATTCCGGTGATTCTGTTCGTGGGCTGGCTGTCGCTGTACATGAGCCCGTTCATGGAGAACTGGTTCTTCGGCGGCGACATGCGCATGTGGATCTCCCACGACCTGGGCATCACCTATGACCAGCGCAACGCATTGGTGGTCGGTCTGGCCATGGGCTTCGCGGTGATCCCGAACATCTACTCGATCGCTGAAGACGCCGTGTTCAGCGTGCCGCGTGGCCTGACCCTCGGCTCGCTGGCGCTCGGTGCCACACCGTGGCAGACCATGACTCGCGTGGTCATCCTGACTGCCAGCCCGGGCATCTTCTCGGCGCTGATGATCGGCATGGGCCGTGCGGTCGGCGAAACCATGATCGTGCTGATGGCCACCGGTAACACCCCGGTCATGGAAATGAACCTGTTCGAAGGCCTGCGCACCCTGGCCGCCAACGTCGCGGTGGAAATGCCCGAGTCGGAAGTCGGCGGCAGCCACTACCGCGTGCTGTTCCTCTCGGCGCTGGTGCTGCTGTTGTTCACCTTCGTCATGAACACCCTGGCAGAACTGATT
This sequence comes from Pseudomonas sp. PB106, assembly GCF_009764645.1. Taxonomy (GTDB): domain Bacteria; phylum Pseudomonadota; class Gammaproteobacteria; order Pseudomonadales; family Pseudomonadaceae; genus Aquipseudomonas. Next base: position 73,475 of record NZ_RWIM01000119.1, on the reverse strand, counting down.
CGTCAGCGTCTGCGCAAGAAATACTCGTCGCTTTAAGCAAAGGTAGAAGTCTGTGAAACAGAACTCCCTGAAAGGATGGTTCAAGAGCGGCGCCCCGGGCGTCTGGATCAGCGGTGGCGCGGTGTCCATCGCGGTCATCATGACCATTGGCCTGCTGGCCGTGATTGCCGTGCGCGGTCTGGGTCACTTCTGGCCGGCGGACCTGGTCCACGCCAATTACGACGTACCGGGTCAGGCCAATCACCTGGTCATCGGTGAAGTGGTACAGAAGGAAGAGGTGCCCCGTGCCCGTCTGAAGAGCGCCGGTTTGCCGGTGCCTGACGTCGGCCCGGAATTCATGACCCGCGAGCTGATCAAGGTCGGCAACCGCGATTTGAACGGCAATGACTTCACCTGGATCGTCGGCGAGTGGCTGACCAACCAGACCACGCCACCCGAGTTGATGGCGATTGAGCGTCGCGAGTGGGGCAACTTCTACGGCTACCTGGTCAACGTCAAACAGGACGGCAAGGTTATCGCCGAGGGCGAAGCTGCCTGGCCTGAGCTGCAAGCGCGGATCAACCGGGTAAACGGTCTGGCGTCACAACTGAAGTCGCTGGAAAAGACTGACATCGGTGCGATCAACGCAGGCCTGGAGCGCATCCGTCTGCACAGTCGCAAGCTGGAACTGGAAGGCAAGCTCGACGCCACCGCGCAAGCGGACATGGAATCCGAGCGCGCCGAGCTGAACGCGCGTTATCAGGACATCGAAGCACGTCTGGCCGATCTGCATGCGCAGTTCAACCGCGACGCGTTGACCGCTCGCGACGCCAACGGCAAAGAAATCGAAATCGGTCTGGGCAAAGTGGTTCACGCCTACCAGCCGAACGCGATGAGCACCTTCACCAAAGTCGGTTTCTACTTCAGCAAGATCTGGGAATTCCTTTCGGACGACCCGCGTGAAGCGAACACTGAAGGCGGAATCTTCCCGGCGATCTTCGGCACCGTGATGATGACGTTGATCATGGCGATGATCGTCACCCCGTTCGGCGTGCTGGCAGCGGTGTACCTGCGTGAATACGCCAAGCAGAACACCCTGACGCGGATCATCCGTATCGCGGTGAACAACCTCGCCGGCGTACCGGCGATCGTTTACGGCGTGTTCGGTCTGGGCTTCTTTGTTTACGTACTGGGTGGTTCCGTTGACCGCTTGTTCTTCCCGGAAGCGCTGCCGGCTCCGACCTTCGGTACCCCGGGTCTGCTCTGGGCGTCGCTGACCCTGGCGCTGCTGGCGGTGCCGGTGGTGATCGTTGCGACTGAAGAAGGTCTGGCACGTATTCCGCGCACCGTGCGTGAGGGCTCGTTGGCCCTCGGCGCGACCAAGGCTGAAACCTTGTGGAAAATCGTGATCCCGATGGCCAGCCCGGCAATGATGACCGGCATGATCCTCGCCGTGGCCCGTGCTGCTGGTGAAGTGGCGCCGCTGATGCTGGTGGGTGTGGTGAAACTGGCGCCGTCGCTGCCGGTGGACGGCAACTACCCGTACCTGCACCTGGACCAGAAGATCATGCACTTGGGCTTCCACATTTATGACGTCGGCTTCCAGAGCCCGAACGTCGAAGCGGCCCGCCCGCTGGTGTACGCCACAGCGCTGTTGCTGGTGCTGGTGATCGCCACGTTGAACCTGTCGGCGGTGTATATCCGTAATCACCTGCGCGAAAAATACAAAGCTTTGGACAGTTAACACAAACCCTGTGGGAGCTGGCTTGCCAGCGATGCAGACGACGCGGTGTTTCAGTTACACCGCAGTGATGCCATCGCTGGCAAGCCAGCTCCCACAGGGACCGCGACGAAAACTGAATTTGCGTTACCCGCTGGTTTGGCCAGCGGTTCAACAAACCGAATTTTGTTAGCACAGGGAGCCTCCCATGCAGCACGAAACACATACCCACGGCATCAACATGTCCGCCCTGGGCCGCGACAAGCAGAGCCTGAATCTCGAGCAGGAAACCGTGGCCATCGAAGTACCGGGCCTGAGCCTGTACTACGGCGAGAAACAAGCGCTGTTCGACGTCAGCATGAACATCCCGAAGCAGCGCGTAACCGCGTTCATCGGCCCGTCCGGCTGCGGTAAATCGACGCTGCTGCGCACCTTCAACCGCATGAACGACCTGGTTGACGGCTGCCGCGTAGAAGGCGCGATCAACCTGTACGGCAACAACATCTATCGCAAGGGCGAAGACGTTGCCGAACTGCGTCGTCGCGTCGGCATGGTGTTCCAGAAGCCCAACCCGTTCCCGAAGACCATCTACGAAAACGTGGTCTATGGCCTGCGCATCCAGGGCATCAACAAAAAGCGCATCCTCGACGAAGCGGTCGAGTGGGCGTTGAAAGGCGCGGCGCTGTGGGACGAGGTCAAAGACCGTCTGCACGAGTCGGCACTGGGTCTTTCCGGTGGTCAGCAACAGCGTCTGGTGATCGCTCGCACCATCGCGGTTGAGCCGGAAGTGCTGCTGCTCGACGAACCGTGCTCGGCCCTCGACCCGATCTCGACGTTGAAAGTCGAAGAGCTGATCTACGAGCTGAAATCCAAGTTCACCATCGTCATCGTTACGCACAACATGCAGCAGGCCGCGCGGGTGTCCGACTACACGGCGTTCATGTACATGGGCAAACTGGTGGAATTCGGCGACACCGATACCCTGTTCACCAATCCGGCGAAGAAGCAGACCGAAGACTACATCACCGGTCGATACGGTTAACCGTACAGCCGCGAGCTTCAAGCTGCGAGCGGCAAGAAAGAAGCGTGCGATATCAGGACTTATACATAACTGCTTGAAGCTTGCAGCTTGAAGCTTGCAACTTTCGCGGAGCGAACAATGATTTCTAAAGAAGGCCTTACTCATCACATTTCCGCGCAGTTCAACGCCGAGCTTGAGGAAGTGCGCAGCCACCTCCTGGCCATGGGCGGGCTGGTGGAGAAGCAGGTCAACGACGCCGTGACCGCGCTGATCGAGGCCGATTCCGGTCTGGCTCAGCAGGTGCGCGAGATCGATGACCAGATCAACCAGATGGAACGCAACATCGACGAAGAATGCCTGCGCATTCTCGCCCGTCGTCAGCCGGCGGCGTCCGACCTGCGTTTGATCATCAGCATCTCCAAGTCGGTGATCGACCTGGAGCGTATTGGCGACGAAGCGACCAAGATCGCCCGCCGCGCCATTCAGCTGTGCGAAGAAGGCGAAGCGCCGCGCGGTTACGTCGAGGTTCGTCACATTGGCGATCAGGTGCGCAACATGGTTCGCGATGCGCTGGACGCGTTTGCCCGTTTCGACGCCGACCTGGCGTTGTCGGTGGCGCAGTACGACAAGATCATCGACCGCGAATACAAGACCGCGCTGCGTGAGCTGGCGACCTACATGATGGAAGACCCGCGCTCTATCTCGCGGGTCTTGAGCATCATCTGGGTGCTGCGTTCGCTGGAGCGGATTGGTGACCACGCGCGCAACATCTCCGAATTGGTCATCTATCTGGTGCGCGGCACCGACGTGCGCCACATGGGCCTCAAGCGCATGAAAGAAGAAGTTGAAGGCACAAGCGGCGAAACCGCTAATGTTCCGGGCGATGCTGACGATAAGTAAGATTGCCTGAGAAAAGCGCCCGGCCCTTTGGCCGGGCGTTTTTGTTTCTGCTTTTCACAAGGCAGATCGAATTAAAAAGCAGCACCCGCGAACGAAAAGTCCCGGCGTGACTGAAGAGTTTTGGCAATGTGCCATCAGCCAGCGTTATGCTTGCCGGGATTTTAATAGGGGTGTTGGATGAGCAAGATCAGTGTGTTGGTCGTGGACGATGCTTCGTTCATTCGTGACCTGGTGAAAAAGTGCCTGCGTAATTACTTCCCGGGGATCCGCACCGAGGACGCCATCAACGGCAAAAAGGCCCAGGCCATGCTGGCCAGAGAGGCGTTCGACCTGGTCCTGTGCGATTGGGAAATGCCGGAAATGTCCGGTCTTGAACTGCTGACCTGGTGCCGCGAGCAAGACAACCTCAAGACCATGCCATTCGTCATGGTCACCAGCCGTGGCGATAAAGAAAACGTCGTACAGGCGATTCAGGCCGGCGTTTCCGGCTACGTCAGCAAGCCGTTCACCAACGAGCAACTGCTGACCAAGGTCAAGCAGGCGCTGAACAAGGTCGGCAAGCTCGACACCCTGATGAACAGCGCGCCGACCAAAATGAACTCGGCGTTCGGCAACGATTCCCTGAGCGCGTTGACGGGTGGCAAGCCCGCCGTCGTTGGTGGCGCCCCTGCTGCTGCGGTGAACCCGTTTGCCAAACCCGCCGCTGCCGCACCTGCGCCAGCCGCTGCGCCGTCCCGTGGTTTGCTCAACAGCCCACCGGTTCAAGCCCCAGCCGCGTCGAAAGCGCCGGCCGGTGGTCGTGGTCAGGGTCAATTGCGTCTGCCGAGCGGCAACCAGCAATGCGTAATCAAAGCGCTGAGCATCAAGGAAGCGCTGCTGGTGATCAAACGCACCGAGACCCTGCCGCAGATCCTCGACAGCGCCGTGCTCGACCTGGAGCAGGGCGACAACGCCGAAATTGCCCGTCTCAACGGTTACCTGCATGCCATCGTTGCGCATGAGCAGAAAGCCGACAGCGACTGGCTGCAACTGACCTTCCGCTTTGTCGATCAGGACGCGCAGAAACTCGACTACATCTCCCGCCTGATCGCTCGCGGCACGGCGCAGAAGCACTTCGTTCCGGGCGCTTGATCGGCGTCTGTGAAAAGATCGCAGCCTGCGGCAGCTCCTACATTGGAATGCATTTCTCTGTAGGAGCTGCCGAAGGCTGCGATCTTTTGCTTTGTGCGCTGGGCAAATTGAAACATCTGTCGACTAGCCTGGTCTGCTTCACCTGCTAGGCTCTTTTCCAGGCCTCCCTTTCGACAGACTCTTGCCCATGCTCGCGCGCCTGCTGTTTTTCTGTGGTCTGTTCATGGCCTGCACCTCGGCTGTGGCCATGACTATTTACAAATCCACCGATGCCAACGGCGTGGTGTCGTACAGTGACCGGCCGAGCAAAGGCGCGCAGGTGTTCGTCTTTCAGGACCGCATGGTCGAACGCCTGGAGCGCCAGGTGTACCTCGATATCAAAAAGCAGAAGGGCACCGACGTGGTGTTCGTGCGCAACGATCTGTATGCGCCGGTCAAAATCGCTCTGGCATTCACCGGCCTGAGCAATGTGCGCGGCGCGCCGGCGCAAACCATTCACCGGGTGCTGCCCGCGCGCAGCAATACACGGTTGGCGTTGCTGACGGCGGTGTCCGGCAAGCAGCCATTGGTGTACACGCCACAATTTCACTATTCCCTCGGCGACCCCGCTGGCATCGCGCAGGGCTATCGCTATCCGCTGCCGTGGCGTGGCGGGCCGTTCCGTCTGAGTCAGGGCGCCAACGGCCAATACAGCCACTATGGGCCGAAGAATCGCTATGCCATGGACATCGCCATGCCGGTGGGCACGCCGATCATTGCTGCGCGAGCGGGGGTGGTGGTGAAAACCGAGAATTCACAGAGTGGGCGCGGTTCGGATGCGTCCGGCAATTTTGTGCGGGTGCTGCATGACGACGGCACGATGGGCGTGTACCTGCACCTCAAGCAAGGCTCGGTGAGCGTACGCGAAGGTCAACGGGTGGCGGTGGGCAGTCCGTTGGCGCTATCGGGTAACACCGGCAACAGCAGCGGCCCGCACCTGCACTTTGTGGTGCAGCGCAATACGGGGGAGGGGCTGGTGTCGATCCCGTATCAGTTCGTACAGCCGCTGGGGGCGTTGCCCAACTTTGCGTTGGGCAAACAGTGAACCTTAAAAGCAAAAGATCGCAGCCTGCGGCAGCTCCTACATTTGGAATGCGATCCCTGTAGGAGCTGCCGAAGGCTGCGATCTTTTAAGCAGGCAATGCAGTTTCCCGCCTAGCCATTAATCCAGCATCAACACCTTCGCCAGCACAATCTTCGGCCCTTTCATCTTCTTGATGATGATGCGCAGACCTTCGACTTCCAGCACTTCTTCCTCTTCCGGCACCCGTTTCAGGGTTTCGTAGATCAGCCCGGCGAGGGTTTCCGCTTCGATGTGGTCGAGGTCGATGCCCAGCAGGCGTTCAACCTTGAACAGCGGCGTGTCGCCACGCACCAGGAGCTTGCCCGGCTGATAGGCGAGGATCCCGCGCTCAGCCTTGCGGTGTTCGTCCTGAATATCGCCGACCAGCACTTCCAGTACGTCTTCCATGGTCAGGTAGCCGATGATGTTGCCGTCAGCCTCCTCGACCACAGCGAAGTGCGAGCCGCCCTTACGGAACTGCTCCAGCAACTGCGACAGCGGCATATGGCGCGACACGCGCTCCAGCGGACGGGTCAGTTCAGCCAGGTTGAACGACTCGGGAATGTGATCCAGCGCCGCCAGTTCCAGCAGCAGATCCTTGATGTGCAGCAGGCCGACGAATTCCTGGCGCTCGCTGTCGTACACCGGATAACGGCTGAACTTGTGGCGACGGAACATCGCCAGGATTTCTTTCAGCGGCGCGTTGAATTCCAGCGTGATCAGGTCTTCGCGGGAGTTGGCCCAGTCGACCACTTCCAGCTCGCCCATTTCCACCGCCGACGCCAGAACGCGCATGCCCTGATCGCTCGGATCCTGGCCACGGCTGGAGTGCAGGATCAGTTTCAGTTCTTCGCGGCTGTAATGGTGTTCGTGGTGCGGGCCGGGTTCGCCCTGGCCGGCGATCCGCAGAATCGCGTTGGCGCTGGCGTTGAGCAGGTAGATCGCCGGGTACATCGCCCAGTAGAACAGGTACAGCGGCACCGCCGTCCACAGCGACAGCAGCTCGGGTTTGCGGATCGCCCAGGATTTCGGGGCCAGCTCGCCGACCACAATGTGCAGGTAGGAAATGATGAAGAACGCGGTGAAGAACGACACACCCTTGACGATTTCCGGCGACTGCACGCCGACCGCGCTCAGCAGCGGCTCGAGAATGTGCGCGAACGCCGGTTCACCGACCCAGCCGAGGCCGAGGGAGGCGAGGGTGATACCGAGCTGACACGCCGAGAGGTACGCATCGAGCTGACTGTGCACGGTGCGCAGGATATGCCCGCGCCAGCCGTTCTGTTCAGCGATGGCCTCGACGCGGGTCGAGCGCAGTTTGACCATGGCGAATTCCGCCGCAACGAAAAAGCCGTTGAGCAAAACCAGGATCAGAGCAAAAAGAATCATGCCGAAATCGGCGAATATTGTTGCGAGGGACAAGCCAGGGGAAGGGTCCATGATGGAGTTTTGCGGGTTCCGTGTGATTCAAGAGAGGTAAAGGTCGCGCCTGAAAGGCAGGCACAAGTCAGCCAATGTAGCGGCTGACCTGGCGATTGCCTAGTGCGAGATTACTCAGCGGCGCTGATCGTCCGTGCACTGGCCACTTGTGCCGGGGCGAAATGGCAGGTGAAGGTGCTGCCATGGCCGGGCACGCTGCTGATCTCCATGCGTGCGCGATGGCGCAGCAATACGTGCTTGACGATGGCCAGGCCAAGGCCGGTGCCACCGGTGTTCGAGTTGCGACTGGAGTCGACGCGGTAGAAGCGTTCGGTCAGGCGCGGCAGGTGTTTGCTGTCGATGCCGATCCCGGAATCCTGCACGCTCAGGTGCGCGCCCTGATCGTCGCCCCACCAGCGAATGCGGATGTTGCCCTCGGCCGGGGTGTACTTCACCGCGTTGAACACCAGATTGGAGAACGCGCTGCGCAATTCCGCTTCGCTGCCCTTGAGCAGAATGCTCGCGTCGGCTTCGAGGCTGATGCGCTGGTTCTTCGTGCCGGACAATTGCTGCGCATCGCTTTTGATCGATTGCAGCAGCGTGTCGACCTGCACCGGCTGGTTGTCCGACGGGTAATCGGTGGCTTCCAGTTTGGCCAGCAACAACAAATCGTTGAGCAGCGTCTGCATGCGCCCGCCCTGTTGTTGCATCTGCTGCAGGGCACGGCTCCAGCGCGGATTAACCTCTTCGACGTTGTCTAGCAGGGTTTCCAGATAGCCGCAGATCACCGTCAGCGGTGTGCGCAGTTCGTGGGAGACGTTGGCGATGAAGTCTTTGCGCATCTGTTCCAATTGATGGATGCGCGTGACGTCGCGCACCAGCATCAAGTGTTCGTTGTTGCCGTAACGGGTCAGGTACAGCTGAATGCGTACGCGATCGTTGGTTGGCGAGGGGATTTCCAGCGGCTCGGCGTAGCTGTCCTGCTCGAAATACTCCTTGAAGCGCGGATGGCGCACCAGGTTGGTCACCGGTTGGCCACTGTCCTGTGGGGTCTTGAGGCCGAGCAGGGTTTCAGCGGCGCGGTTCCACCATTCCAGGTTGCCGTCGCTGTCGAGCATGATCACTGCGTCTTTCAGCGCCGCGGTGGACTCCTGCACCCGGTCGATCACCGCTTGCAGGCGTCCGCGCACGCGTTGGTCGCGGCGTTGCAGGTGGTAGATGCTGTCGAACACTTCGCCCCACAAGCCATAGCCATCGGGCGGCGCTTCGTCGGGTTGGTGCTGGCGCAGCCATTCGTGCAGGCGCAGCAATTGCTTGAGCGTCCAGGCCAGATAAATCCCCAGACCCGCCGCAAGGCTCCAGCCGTAATAGCCGCTGATCAGGCCGATCACCAGGCAAGCGGTGACCAGCAACAGCATGTGGCGAATCAGGGTGCCATGCCAGTTTTGATTCACGGGAAATACGGTCCTTGTCTGCGAGTCTGGCGGTCGGGTCAGGCCTTGGTGGAGAACCGGTAGCCGGTGCCGCGCACGGTTTGTACCAGATTTTCGTAGGCGTCGCCGAGGGCCTTGCGCAGGCGGCGGATGTGCACGTCGACGGTGCGCTCTTCAACGTAGACGTTGCCGCCCCAGACCTGATCCAGCAACTGGCCACGGGTGTAAGCGCGTTCCTGGTGGGTCATGAAAAATTGCAGCAGACGGTATTCGGTCGGGCCCATCTCGGCGGGTTTGCCGTCGATGGTCACGCGGTGGCTGATCGGGTCGAGCAGCAGGCCACCGACTTCGATCGGCGCTTCGCCGTCGGTCGGGCCGGCGCGGCGCAGCACGGCTTTGAGGCGGGCGACCAGTTCGCGTGGGGAAAACGGTTTGGTGATGTAGTCGTCGGCACCGACTTCAAGACCCTGGATCTTGTTGTCCTCTTCGCCCTTGGCGGTGAGCATGATGATCGGGATGTCCCCGGTCAGCTCATCGCGCTTCAGACGACGGGCCAGCTCGATACCCGAAGTGCCGGGCAGCATCCAGTCGAGCAGGATCAGGTCCGGCTTGCGGTCAACGATGATGGCGTGTGCCTGCTGCGAGTTCTCTGCCTCGAGGCAGTCATAGCCGGCCATTTCCAACGCAACGGCGATCATTTCGCGAATGGGCGCTTCGTCGTCGACGATCAGAATGCTCCTGCCAACCATGCCTTAATCCTCTTGTCATTTAACTGTCTTGCGCCGCATTAGATAACGGAATTATTGCAGTCGTGTGACAGTATTTTCGTCCGGCAGCGATTGTGCAAATCCTGAACTAAGCTCTAAGTCCGAATCCTGACAACCACAAAAGAAGGTTTCCATGACTCAAATGACTGTTTCCTTTAAAGCACTGCTGATGGCTGCCGCCCTGACTCTGCCTGGATTTGCACTGGCTGCTGATCCTGCGATGGAAAAAGACGGGATGTTCACGGACCACCACGGCATGACCCTGTACACCTTCGCCAAGGATGCGGGTGGCAAGTCGATGTGCAACGACAAATGCGCTACCAACTGGCCGCCGTTGATGGCGACGGCGGGGGACAAGTCGATGGGTGACTGGACTGTCATCAAACGCGACGATGGCAAGATGCAGTGGGCCTACCAAGGCATGCCGCTGTACACCTTCGTGATGGACAAGAAGGCCGGTGACATGACCGGTGAAGGCAAAATGGACGGCGCCTGGAAAGTCGCCAAAGCCAAGTAAACGCGGTCCCTTGTAGGAGTGAGCCTGCTCGCGATAGCGGTGTATCAGTCGGCATTTTCGCTAGCTGATACACCGCTATCGCGAGCAGGCTCACTCCTACATTGATTTGCGCTTAGCGCAATGCGTAATCCAGCACGATCCCGACGAAAATCGCCAACCCGGCCCAGTGGTTGTGCAAAAACGCCTTGAAGCAGCGCATCCGGTCGCGATCTCGCGTGTACCAGAACTCCCAGGCATAGCACCCAGCTGCGACCAGCAAGCCGAGATGGAACCACGTCCCCAACTCGAACTTCGACCCCGCCAGCAACAGACAGCCCAGCGACAGCGCCTGCAAACTCAGGATGATCACCCGATCCGCTTCGCCGAACAGAATCGCCGTCGACTTCACGCCAATCTTCAGATCGTCATCGCGGTCGGTCATCGCGTAATAGGTGTCGTAACCCACCGTCCACAACAGGTTGGCAATCCACAGCAGCCACGCCGCCGCCGGCAGCTCACCGGTCTCGGCAGTGAACGCCATCGGCATGCCCCACGAGAACGCCGCACCCAGCACCACTTGCGGGTAATAGGTGTAGCGCTTCATGAACGGATAGGTGAATGCCAGCGCCAGACCGCCCAGCGACAACCAAATGGTCGGCGCATTGGTGCACAGCACCAGCAGGAAACTCACGCCCATCAACAGCGCGAAGAACACCAGCGCCTCTTTCGAACTGATTCTGCCAGCGGCCAGTGGCCGTTGCGCGGTGCGTTTGACGTGGCCGTCGACCTTGCGATCCGCCCAGTCGTTGATCACGCAACCACCGGCACGGGTCAGGATCACGCCGAGGACGAAAATCACCACATTCGCCAACGACGGCGAGCCTTTGCCGGCAATCCACAACGCCCACAGCGTCGGCCACAGCAGCAGATAAATACCGATGGGCTTGTCCATCCGGGTCAACTGAATGAAGTCCCACGCGCGCGGGTTCAAACGGTTCAGGGACTTGAGCAGGCTCTGATACATCAGCAGTTCTCCGGATGGGCGCCGGCGGCGCTCCACAGGCTCGGCAGGAATATTTCCGCGACCAGTACGCTCAACGCACCTCGGTCGAAGCGGGAGCGACGCCCCCACAAACCGGACGCTTTGACGGCTTGCGGCAGCCATGCTTCAGGGTAATGGCAAACCTCGATAGCGCGGCGCTGGAACGCCTTATCACAAAACAGCAGTTCGCCCAGCGAGCGACTGCCCAGTTCGTCCATGTGCAAACCATCACCCTGCAGGGCGGCGCGCGAGGCCACGCTGCGGGCGAAGACCCAAGCTTCACCGTGGCCGTGCAAATACACTTCGCGCACCCAGCCCTCGCTGCCTTCAGCCAGATCCAGCGCGGCGCATTCGTCGGCGCGCAAGGTGTCCCAGCCTTCAAACAGCGGCGTCACGCTGAAGCCATCATTGGATAAACGGGTGAGTCGGCGGGTCAGGGAGCCTTCGTCGAACAGCCAGTCCAGCGTCAACGAATCAGGGAGGGGCGTCAGTTGGCTTTGGGGCAGCCAGAACGGGGCCGGGGAGGAATTTGTCTGTTGCACAATGAGTCATTATTGGCCGCAAATGAGGCGGCGAGCTTAACATGGCGGGCGCCGATATTGATTGATCCGGAACGCCATTGCGCCGAACAGGCTTGCATCTGCCCGGCTCCATCAGTACAAAACGCCCTGAGCCGGATGGCAGCGCAACAACCATCGACTATCCGCGCCAGCAATGAGCCTGAACCCTGAGGAAGTACCTGAATGAAAAAGTGGCAATGTGTGGTCTGTGGCCTGATCTACAACGAAGCCGACGGCTGGCCGGATGACGGCATTGCGCCGGGCACCCTGTGGCAGGACGTGCCGGAAGACTGGCTATGCCCGGACTGCGGCGTCGGCAAGATGGACTTCGAAATGATCGAAATCAACTAAGCAAATTCTGGGAGTAAGCATGAGCGCACCTGTCGTCATCGTTGGCACTGGCCTGGCGGGCTATAACCTGGCCCGCGAGTTTCGCAAACTTGATAGCGAAACCCCGCTGTTGTTGATCACCGCCGATGACGGGCGCTCTTACTCCAAGCCGATGCTGTCTACCGGTTTCGGCAAGAACAAGGACGCGGATGGCCTGAGCATGGCCGAACCCGGCGCCATGGCCGAGCAGTTGAAGGCCGAAGTGCGCACCCACACGCGCATCAGCGGCATCGATGCCGGTCACAAGCGTCTGTGGATTGGTGAAGAAGCTGTGAGCTATCGCGACCTGATTCTCGCCTGGGGCGCGGAAACCGTGCGCGTGCCGATCGAAGGCGATGGCGCCGATCTGGTGTTCCCGATCAACGATCTCGAAGACTACGCGCGTTTCCGTGCGGCAGCGGCCGGCAAACGCCGCGTGCTATTGCTGGGCGCTGGCCTGATCGGCTGCGAATTCGCCAACGACTTGATCCTCGGTGGCTACGAAGTGCAACTAGTGGCACCGTGCGAACAAGTCATGCCGACCCTGCTGCACCCGGCGGCTGCCGCAGCCGTGCAGGCCGGGCTGGAGAGCCTCGGGGCGAAATTCCATCTCGGTCCGGTGCTGACTCGCCTGCAAAAAGTCGCTGACGGTCTGGAAGCGCACCTGTCCAACGGTCAGGTCATCCCGTGCGACGTGGTGGTGTCGGCGATTGGCCTGCGTCCACGTATTGATCTGGCGGCCGCTGCGGGCGTGCAGGTCAATCGCGGCGTCGTGGTGGATCGCCATCTGAAGACTTCCCACGCCAATATCTATGCGTTGGGTGACTGCGCCGAAGTCGATGGGCTGAATTTGCTGTACGTGATGCCCCTCATGAGCTGTGCGCGAGCGCTGGCACAAACCCTCGCCGGAAACCCTACTGCCGTCAGCTACGGCCCGATGCCGATCACTGTGAAAACCCCGGTTTGCCCGTTGGTGGTTTCGCCGCCGCCACGCGGTAGCGAAGGCGTTTGGAGCGTTGAAGGGCAGGGCGCCGATATCAAAGCCCTGTGCCACAGCGCCGACGGTCAGTTGCTCGGCTATGCGCTGACCGGTGCTGCCGTCATGGAAAAACTCGCGCTGAACAAACAGCTTCCGGCCCTGCTGGCGTAAATACCGGTCGTTCTGTCGGAATCACCCCGCGTTTGCCCCCACAAAGGTCGTAGTGAGACTGGCGCAGGCCTTGTCCGCGTGCCATTCTCACTCCCGTCTGCCGCAGAGTAGAGCCTGCGGCGCCTTGGGCGCTGTTCCAACGAGAACAGCACGGACATAACAACAAAAAACCGTCAAAGGGGCTTCACTAATGCGTAAACCAGAACTCGCCGCTGCAATCGCTGAAAAAGCAGATCTGACCAAAGAACAGGCCAACCGCGTACTCAACGCCGTTCTCGAAGAAATCACCGGCGCTCTGCACCGCAAGGACAGCGTCACGCTGGTAGGCTTCGGCACCTTCCTGCAACGCCATCGCGGCGCCCGCACCGGCAAAAACCCGCAAACCGGCGAGCCGGTGAAAATCAAGGCCAGCAACACTGTTGCGTTCAAGCCAGGCAAATCGTTGAAAGACAGCGTCAATCCATAAGTGCGGCGGATCCCCTGAATAGCGGGGGAACACCGTCATAAAAAATGGGCACACCGATTGCGGTCGGGTGCCCATTTTTTGTGGCTGACGGATCAGCCCGGTTTAAGCCGAGAAGAAGTAGCGGGTCAGGTGGAAGAAGATCGGTGCGGCGAAGCAGATCGAATCCATGCGGTCGAGCATGCCACCGTGGCCCTTGATCATCGTGCCCCAGTCTTTGGCACTCAGGCTGCGTTTGATCGCGGACATGACCAGCCCGCCGAGAAAGCCCATCACTACAATCACCAGTGACATCAGCAACGATTGCCAGAAGCTGAACGGTGTCATCCAGAACATGCAGCCACCGATCAGCGTGGCCGACAGTCCGCCCCCAATCAGCCCCTCAACGGTCTTCGACGGGCTCACCAGCGGCGCGACCTTGTGTTTGCCGAAGAGCTTGCCGAAAACGTACTGCAGCACATCACTCATCTGCACCACGAACACCAGATAAAACAGCAACAGGGCGTTCTGACCTTGAAAGCCGCGCAGATCGAGCAACAACAGCGCAGGCGCGTGGCTGATGCAGTAGATGCAGATCATCACGCCCCACTGGATTTTTGCCGTGCGCTCCAGAAAGCCCTCGGTGTCCTGGCTCAACACGGCAATGGCCGGCAGCAAGAGGAAGGCATACACCGGCACCAGCAGCGTGAACATCGAATACCAATGGGTGCCGATCAGCAGGTATTGCAGCGGGATCAGTATGAAAAACGCCGAGAACAACGCGTTGTGGTCACCGCGCGCGGTGGGCGTCAGGGTGATGAACTCGCGCAGCGCAAACAACGAAATGAAGCCGAACAGCACCACCGTGGCATTCGGTCCGAGCAGCCAGGACACGAAGAAGATAATGACCATCCCCCACCACGCGTTGACACGCTGATTGAGGTTTTCGATGGTCGAGATCGAGCTTTCACTTTTGGCCCGTTTGGCTAGTACTCGGCCAGTAAGCGAAGCTACCGCCAGCAGTGCGGCGATGGCCGCAAAGAACCAGAGGAATTTGGTTTCCAGACTCATTTCGACAACCTCACGATGGCTTCACGCGCCCGTTCCAAAAACGCCTGTTTCTCTTCGCCGGCAATCCTTTGCAGTGGGTCGCCGATCCGGATCGTACAAATGATCGGCAGCGGCACATGTTTGCCTTTGGGCATCGAGCGGTGCAGGTTTTCCAGGTAGATCGGTACCAGGTCGACATCGGGAAAGGTTTCGGCCAAGCGGAAAATCCCGGACTTGAACTCCCCCGGCAGCGCCTGAGTGGAACGCGTGCCCTCGGGGAAAATGATGATCGAGTGACCGGCGTGCACCACATCGAAGATCGGCTCCAGCACGTTGGTGCCGGGCGCGGGATTACGCTCGATCAATACCGCATTCAGGCCTTTTTGCGAGATGTACGAAAGGAAGCGGTTCTTGCCCCAGTAATCGGCAGCGGCGACTGGTTTGACGTTCCGGCGCGCTTCCGGCGGCAACGCGGCGATGATCGCCAGCGTGTCCATGTGGCTAGTGTGGTTGGCGAAGTAGACCCGCTGGCGCGACAGGTCTGGCGGGCTTTCCCAGCGAGCGGTCACACCGATCAAGAAGCGCAGTACCGAAATCAGCGCATTACTGATCCACATGAGCGTTCCCCTTCAATTGTTTGGCAATGGCGAGTGTTCGCGTCCCGCAGGTAACAACACAGCCAATGGCAATAATCACCAGTGCGATAAGCAAAGCGTAGTGGGTTGCGTAATAGCTGGCTTCTAACGCATTCAACACCAGCGCGACCGTCATCACTGCCATCCGGTGCTGCTTGGCCATCGGCCCCATGAAACTCTGTGTCAGACCGAGAGAGCCGCCGAATACCCGGACATACGCCGTCAGCGCGGCGGCCAATGCAGCAAACCAGCCAAGATCTGATTGTCCAATGGCGTAACCCAGCCCAACAATCAGCAGACTGTCCGCAACACGATCAGGAAACTCGTTGTACAGGCTGCCGATGGCGGACTGCTTGCCACCTTCGATGGCCACCATACCGTCGAACAGGTTGCACAGCAGGCGTAACTGAATGCCGATGACGCAACAGATCGAGCCCGCCACGCCGTTGTCGATATACAGGGTTACCGCTCCGAACAGTGCGAACAGCATGCTGACTACGGAAATCTGGTTCGGCGAGATGTCGCGCTTTACCAATTCGGCTGTGATGCGCCGTGCCCACCCCGCTGAACGGGTTTTGATGGGCCTTCTGTTTTCTTCCATGTGCCAATGTCCGTATAAATGATGAGTTGCAGAGGGGGATATTGTGGCTGGCGGCGCTGGGCAATGGTGGAACGTTTTTGCTTACCAGGAGCCGTAGGGGATGCCAAACCTTTCGATGTAGGCTCTGGATTCTTCGTGGAGCTTCCGGTATTTGAAACCTGCCTGGCCGTCCATGGGACCTTTCGGGTGGATGACACCTTGTACGCGCAGAACCTCGATAGCGGAAAGGCAGGATGAACGGGCCCAAACCTTGGCGATGCCACCCGGAGCCAACCCCACTGTCAGCCATTTTCGATATTGGGTTTTGACCGTGCTGCCAGGCCAGCAACGCGTCTCTTCTTTTTCAAGCATGAGCGCTCGCGTTGAGTCGGGAATTGGAATGACCACGTGGTAAGTCTGCGGCTCCACCAACGACTGCCAACGGACGTAGATTGCCTTCGGCAATTTGGCGCCTAGTGTACGGCGACCCCTCCCCGCTGGATTTTTTGGCCATCCAGCGGGTTGGCCCTCGAGCTTTTCAGACACGCCTGCTATGAAGAAGTTGGGATAACGCTGTCCCGCGACACCGCTGCCAATATTGGCGAACACCCTGTCGTCCATATCCACAGCCACCACCGCCTCGATCTGTATTTCCATGTAGTCGGGCGCGTAAATTCGCACGCCCCAGGCGTCATAAGGCAGGGATTGTGTCGGGCGTGTCGTGCAGCCATTCAGTACGAACGCAAAGATCAGCAAGCAGATCAATTTGTAATTGTTGTTTTTTTCAAGCATCAGGATGTATCACTCGCGTGAAATCGTTGGCGGGTCGATTGATGAACACGACGTCGAGTTCGCTACCATTGAGTTTTTCAGAGGCGTTCCAGTTGGCAGACAGATGAATGTAACGTGTGAATAGCAGAGTTTGTTCGTCCAGAGACAGCCCGATGCGACGGGTCTCGCCCAACGAATAATCCAATATCTTTCGTGCAATGGATTGCAGTTCCTCAGGTAAGGAGAATGCGGAATTTTCCTCGACCGAGAGAAAAGGTACGCCATGCTTCACCCCCAGTTCTCTCATGGCGCGCAGATAAATCAGCGACAGCTCATTACGCACCTCCCTTTCACAAGTGATAACGGCATACACCTGCTTCCAGGTCGCTCTATCACCTTTGGTATTGCGGGTGAAAACCTTCTCCCATGTGCGAATTTCCAGCGCAAGGCCATGGAGATTCAACTGATCCCTCAGGCGTTTAAGCTCATATTCCGTGACACGGTAAGCACTGGACTCGAGATGGGACGTGCGAACATCTTCATCGCTGCAGCGTGGTTTGCTCAGCAGGACTCGCTCGGTGATTAGCGGCAAGTATCCACCCCCCAGATCTGAATGGACGCCTGGTAGAATGATGTCGGCAGTCCCAGCCTGGTTGAGTGAAAAGTTATGGCGTCGTTCATCCCGTGCCACGAGATGGACCGTTTTTCTGGCCAGATCTGGTGCCATGTACAGGCTAACGCCCGGATTGATCACATCATGAACACTGAAATCGAAGGACGATATTTTTGCCACGGCGGCTGCGGTATCAAAGATGCCGATAAAGTTGATGCTTACAGCATTCCAGCTGAATTACTGGCTTAACGCCGATGTATCGACCCAGGCTTTCGCCAGAATATTTTCATCGCCTTTCAGGATTTCGTTGGCAAAATGCCGAGCCGCAGCAGCGCCTCGGCTGAAGCCGAAAATGTCGAATTCGATTCGATCAATCTTTAGATCCGCTTTGTTTTGTTGAAAATACTCTATACGTTCCACAATCAACGAAGGGCTTCGCGCCACTTTCGCCATAACACCTTGTGCGCCCTCGCCAGTTGCTTGTGAGTAAAGCGAGTCTTGCGCTCCACTGCTCGTGCCAATACCTTCTACGTATACCGGGATGAATCCTGTGCGCTCGTTGCTTGCCAATGATCGCTCAGTATCGTCTCGATAAAGCTCGAAAAGTCTTGCTACGTTGCTGAAGTCATTTCCATAACTGCTGTCCGGCGCCCCGCCCATTTCGTCGTAACCATGGCTTGAGCAGAATTTCTTAATTTCCTCTGCCAAATCCGAGAGCTGTACATCCCGCGCGAAACAACCCACAACCATTTCGCTGTTGTCCTTGTTATTCCCGGTGCCATCGAAAAACACGCCGATACGCAAAGTAATTCCCTCCTGCGTTTCATCGTCCAACTCGACTTCTTCCTCCTCTTCTTCGAGTTCGTCCTCTGTAAGTGCGTGTACCGCTGGCGCAACGGGTAATGCGCCATTCAGTCCAGGCAGCAGCAGATTGGGCGCTTCACTGTCGTGTGGCTTGCGGCCCGTCTCAATTTCCGTGCTGCTGAAAATACCGCCCGCGTCGATCAAGAGGTGATGGCCGCCGGCTTTCAGCGTGATGCTGGCGCCGGCATCCAGCACAACACTGGCGCCGGCCTTCAGATGCACTTGCTGGCCGGATTCGATGTCGAGAGACCTTCCAACCTGGGTGTAACTGCTGCCATTGATGGTTTCGCGGCGTTCGTTGCCCACTTCCAGTTGAAGGCTGTTGCCGATTTTCTGCGCCATGTCGCGTTGCGCGCGCAGGTAGATCAGTTCCTGTCCGGCGCGATCTTCAATCGACAGTTCGTTGTAGCCGCCATTGCGCGGCGAGCTTTCGCTGCGCAAGACGGTTCTGGTTTTGTGGTCGGGTAAAGAGTAGGGCGGCGTGGTAACTCTGTTGGCCACACAACCGGTGATCAGTGGTTTGTCCGGGTCACCCTCCAAAAAGGACACCACGACTTCCATGCCGACCCGCGGAATGGTCACAGCTCCAAAATGATCTCCGGCCCAACTGCTCGCAACGCGTACCCAGCAACTGCTGCGCTCACTGTTGAGTTCTGTGCGATCCCAAGGAAGTTCGATCTTCACGCGACCTAACTCATCGCAGTAAATCTCTTCGTCTTCGGGGCCGGTAACCCGTGCGGTCTGGATCACCAGCGGGCGGCGTGGTGCAGGCAGCGGAGGCCGGAAAACCACCTCAGCGGGAATCACGCTAAAGCGATTTCGGTAGCCTTGGATAAAACCATCGGCGGTTTTGACGTCGCTGGGGCCAAACTCCTCAAGCACTTGTGGCTGTCGGCCTTCATGGGCAACGCTGAGCAGAAGCCACAGGTCGTTGCACTTTTTACGCGGGTGTCCGGTCAGCTCAAACAGGTGGCCACAACGCAGATTCGTCTGGTCGCTTTCGCCGTCGCCCAGTTCGTAATCGCTACGGTGGCGCTCCAATGCCTGCCGGGCAATTTGCTTGCCGCGCCTTTCATTCTCGATCAGCAGCGGATAACGGTAGTCCTCCAGCGTTGGAGTGAATCCGGCGGTGAAGCTGCTTTCAAGCAACAGGCTCGGGCGTTTCAGGTCGTAGTCACGACGGGTGACGGTGCTAGTGCGCGTACTGTTGCGCACCCAGAATCGGCTGATAACCTGATGTTCGGCCACCATGCCGGATTTCTGCAGATATGCCAGCGCTGCCAACTTGGGGAGAAACACCTGGTCATCGGTGAACACCAGCAAATGGCCGCCCGTCGAATGCTGGTGATGCCAGGCGATCCCGTCTTCTGCGCACAGCCTCTGGATAAATTCAAAGTCGCTTTCCGCGTACTGAGTGCAATAGTCGCGTGGCGGATTCGGGGTGACATGAAAGGTGAACGCATCTCCTTGAATGCCGTGTTTTTGGAGCACCTGCGCGATGATCTGCGGCACGGTACGCTGCTGGAAAATCCTCTGGTCATGACTGAACTGCAAATAATGCAAGGCAGGCACTAGCTTCAGCTCATAGCGGGTCAGGCGTTTTCCGGTTTCACCCACCCGCACATCTTCAATGCGCCCATGAATACCTTCGTTGTTGAACCCGAATTGCAGAAATGCCGGCTGACTGAGCAGGCCTTCCAGATCGATATTCGCTTGTTCACTGACCAGCTCGACCCGGATGGCGTACAGGCAGCTGATGGCTTCATCACCATCAAATGCGAGCACCTTGAAGTCGTGGCGAACTCCGGGAATCTGCAGGGTAAAAGGCGCGCAACTGCCCGTGCTGAACATACGCTTGTCCTTAAGCAAAGTGAGTCGATGCGCGGTGTTCGATCGTCCCTGATCGCCACGCGTAAAAAATTTGCCAAGGCACGCTAGCTGCGGGGGAAATAAATTGATGTAAGAACCGTCTCTGACATTTGTCAGAGACTTCCGGGTTGTAAGGTGTTGTATGAATTGAAGGAAATGACTGTAGGAGGGAGAGTTCGATAACTATTGAATTAGCACGAATGTGCAGTGTTTCCGGCCTGCTGGAAGTTTCACAAAGTAATTTGCCATCAAATTGATGGCACTTTTTAGGCTGGTCATTGTCCTCGCTAAATTATTCATAGAGACCAATGCATTTTAGGAAGAGTCCTACTTCTATTTTTTTCAAGAGTTGTCATGCTTGCCGCCGTGTATTGAGACGAGCGTAAGGCAGGATGCCCACTCAGTGGGTCCGAGCGCTCTAGCTCAGGGTTTTGGCGGGGAAGAGGAAAATGCGGCGATTATAAATGACACTCAGGGAATCCCTTGCGACATATAGGGCAATCTCCTACAGACCCCAATGAACACTTCGTCTTGTTGTTTAATCAGATGCTTGCTAGTGGCCATCATAGTGATTACGATGCGCCCACTTGAAAGAGCACAACTCAATTGGATGAGTCCGTTGCACCGCTCTTTGATACTGTCCCGCGCCGCCGCAACTCCAATAGGCGCCTGACTGTAATCCTTAATAAAGGCCATGGATGTCCTACTCAAGCAAACTTTCCGCCCATTACCTCGAACTCGCTAAAGTCTCTGTTTCCAAAGAGAATTTCGCGGGCGAAGACGTTCGTTTCTCGAGCGAATTCGAGGCGCTGGAAAGCGAGCTGGCCAAAGCCTCGTCGATGCACGAAAGCGGGCAGATCGACTGGCTGAAAATTCGCGAAAACAGCGAAAATCTTCTGCGTACCCAATCCAAGGATCTGCGTGTCGGCGCCTGGCTGACGTGGTCGCTGTACCAGCGTGAATCCTTCCCCGGCCTCCTTGCCGGCCTGGGTTTGCTGCACCACCTGTCGGAACACAATTGGGCCGACGTTCACCCGCTCAAACCCCGCACCCGTGCCGCTGCCATTGGCTGGCTGGTGCCGCGCCTCGAGCAGGTCATTACCGAAAATATTGCGATCAAAGAGCAGTTGCCGATGTTCCGGCAGCTGTCCGAGCACCTGTCCGGTCTCGAAGCGGCGTGTGCTGAACATTTGGGCGATGACTCGCCGCTGTTGCTGCCGATCTCCCGTCGCCTGAAAACCATGATCCAGCGCGCGGCTGACAATCAGCCGGCTCCCGGCGTGGTCGGTGCGGCGGTGGCGCAAGTCAAACAGGCCGCGAGCCAGTTGCTCACTCCTGGCGCGCCGATCGACAACGAACGAGAAGCACACAAAGCCCTGCGCGCCCAACAGGAAAGCGCTCGTCCACTGTGTGCCTGGTGGCTCAAACAGAAAGCCACCGACCTGCGTGCCCTGCGCCTCAACCGCACGCTGCTGTGGATGACCATCGACGCCGTACCCGAGCGCAACGCCGAGCAGATCACCGTGCTGCGCGGCTTGCCGCTGGAAAAACTCAAGCTTTATCAGGACCGTTTCGATCAGGGCAAATACGCCGACCTGCTGGTGGAACTGGAGGCGAGCCTGGCGAAGGCGCCGTTCTGGTTCGATGGCCAGAGGATGGTCTGGGAATGTCTCCAGAACCTCAACGCCGAGTTGGCAATGCGCGAAGTGGAAATCCACTTCGCGCTTTTGGTTCAACGGCTGCCCGGCATCGTCGAGTTGCGCTTCCATGACGGCGCGCCGTTTGCCGATCCGTCCACCCGGGCGTGGATCGCCGCCAACGTCATGCCGCATCTGCAAAGCGCCAGCGCGCCGCGCAAGGTCGAAAGCGAAAACGTCGAAACCCAGCCGGCGTGGGAAAAGGCCCTCGAAGAAGTCCTGCCGCTGCTGCGCAAGGATGGCCTAAAGCCTGCCGTGCAGACGCTCAAGCAAGGCTTGCAGTCGGCCCACGGCGGTCGCGAACGCTTCTTCTGGCAGTTCGCCCTCGCACGCCTGTGCTTCATGGCCAAGAAATACGAACTGGCCAAGAACCAGCTGGAAACCCTCGATCAGACATTACAGGACTCAGGCCTGCACGCCTGGGAGCCCGATCTTGCATTGGAAGTGCTGCATTTACTGCATAGCTGCTGCGAGTTGTTGCCGCAGAACCATGCCGTACGTGAACGCAAGGAAGAGATTTATCGCAGGCTGTGCCACCTCGATCTCGAAGTGGTACTCGAATAGGCCCCAGGGCCACAACCGCAAGGAGAAAAGCCATGGCCAAAGAAGGCTCGGTAGCCCCCAAGGAACGCATCAACGTCACCTTCAAACCCGCCACCGGCGGTGCTCAGGAAGAGATTGAACTGCCGCTGAAGCTGCTGGCAATCGGTGACTACACCCACCGCAAGGACGATCGCAAAATCGAAGATCGCAAGCCGATCAGCATCGACAAGATGACCTTCGACGAAGTGTTGGCCAAGCAAGAACTGGGTCTGACGCTGAGCGTGCCGAACCGTCTGCAGGAAGATGGCGAGGCCGACGAGCTGGCTGTGCAACTGCGCGTCAATTCGATGAAGGACTTCAACCCGGCCAGCCTGGTCGAGCAAGTGCCTGAGCTGAAAAAACTGATGGAACTGCGCGATGCGCTGGTGGCCCTCAAAGGCCCGCTGGGTAACGCACCTGCGTTCCGTAAAGCCATCGAAGGCGTGCTCGCCGACGACGAATCCCGCGGTCGCGTACTCGGTGAGCTGGGCCTCAACGCCGCAGCCCCGGACGCCTGAACCCAGCAGCCAAGGAAGCCAACACAATGAGCACTAGCGCAGCACAAGAGAAGGGCGCCGCAAGCGGCGAGTACAGCATTCTCGACAGCATCATCGCCGAAACCCGTCTGACTCCGGACGACGAAGCCTACGACATCGCCAAGCGCGGTGTGTCGGCGTTCATCGAAGAACTGCTCAAGCCGCAGAACAACGGTGAGCCGGTCAAGAAAGCCATGGTTGACCGCATGATCGCCGAGATCGATGCCAAGCTCAGCCGTCAGATGGACGAGATCCTGCACCACCCGGATTTCCAGGCCCTGGAATCGTCGTGGCGTGGTCTGCAGTTGCTGGTCGACCGCACCAACTTCCGCGAAAACATCAAGATCGAAATCCTCAACGTCTCGAAAGAAGACCTGCTGGACGATTTCGAAGATTCGCCGGAAGTCATGCAGTCGGGCCTGTACAAGCACATCTACACCGCTGAATACGGCCAGTTCGGTGGTCAGCCTGTGGGCGCGATCATCGCCAACTACTACATGTCGCCAAGCTCGCCAGACGTCAAGCTGATGCAGTACGTGGCCAGCGTTTCGTGCATGTCCCACGCGCCGTTCATCGCTGCTGCCGGTCCGAAATTCTTCGGTCTGGAAAGCTTCACCGGCCTGCCGGATCTGAAAGACCTGAAAGACCACTTCGAAGGCCCGCAATTCGCCAAATGGCAGAGCTTCCGTACCTCGGAAGACTCCCGCTACGTTGGCCTGACCGTGCCGCGTTTCCTGCTGCGTAACCCGTACGATCCGGAAGAAAACCCGGTCAAATCGTTCGTGTACAAGGAAACCGTTGCCAACAGCCACGAGCACTACCTGTGGGGCAACACCGCTTACGCGTTCGGCACCAAGCTGACCGACAGCTTCGCCAAATTCCGCTGGTGCCCGAACATCATCGGCCCACAGAGCGGTGGCGCGGTTGAAGATCTGCCTCTGCACCATTTCGAAAGCATGGGCGAAATCGAAACCAAGATTCCTACCGAAGTATTGGTTTCCGACCGTCGTGAATACGAACTGGCCGAGGAAGGCTTCATCTCCCTGACCATGCGTAAAGGCTCCGACAACGCGGCGTTCTTCTCCGCAAGCTCGGTGCAGAAGCCGAAGTTCTTCGGCATCAGCGCAGAAGGCAAGGCTGCAGAGCTGAACTACAAGCTCGGCACTCAACTGCCGTACATGATGATCGTCAACCGCCTGGCTCACTACTTGAAAGTGCTGCAGCGCGAGCAACTCGGTTCGTGGAAAGAACGTACCGATCTCGAGCTGGAACTGAACAAGTGGATCCGTCAGTACGTTGCCGACCAGGAAAACCCGAGCGCCGAAGTCCGTGGCCGTCGTCCGCTGCGCGCTGCGCAAGTGATCGTCAGCGACGTTGAAGGCGAGCCGGGCTGGTACCGCGTGAGCTTGAACGTGCGTCCGCACTTCAAGTACATGGGTGCCGATTTCACCCTGTCGCTGGTTGGCAAGCTGGACAAAGAGTAAGAGCGACTCATGGACGGATACGGCAGTCTTTTCGAACGCCTCAACGGCGACGCGGAACAGCGCAAAGGCAGGAGCCTCGAGGCTTCAGCCATGGCGTCTGTGGCTGCCCATCTGGCCAAAATGCTCAGCACCCGGGCCGGCAGCGTGCAAACGCTGGCCGACTACGGGTTGCCCGATCTCAATGACATGCGCCTAAGCCTGCACGACTCCCTGAGTCAGGCCCGCCTGGCCATCGAAAGCTTCATCGAAGCCTACGAACCGCGCCTGAGCAACGTGCGTGTCATTTCCCTGCCGCGTGACCACGATCAGCTTCGCCTCGCCTTCAGTATCGAAGGCCTGCTGGAAGTTGAAGGGTTCAAGCGTCAGGTCAGTTTTTCCGCGCGCCTGGATGGCAGCGGTCAAGTCAAGGTCACCTAAGGAGATCCCCGATGTCTGGCAAACCCGCAGCACGAGTATCCGACCCCACCGCTTGCCCACTTCCTGGCCACGGTACCAACCCGATCGCCGCCGGTTCTGGCGACGTGTTCTTCGACGGCCTCGCGGCCGCCCGCCAAGGCGATGCCTCGGCGTGTGGTGGTGCGATGTCGGGAGGTTTGGCGACCACTGTGTTGATCAACGGCAAACCTGCCGCGACGGTTGATTCGGTGGGTACGCATGGCAACAAGGTTACGGCTGGATCCGGGACGGTGATTATCGGCAATTCGCATTCGCCGGCGCCATTTGTACCGCCGTTGCCGGTGGAGATTCAGTGGCCGTTTAATGAGCATTTCGTGATCAATTGCCAGGACACCGGCAAGCCGATGACTGGCGTGGCGTACACATTGAAAACTGCATCGGGAAAGATCATCAGCGGGATTACCGGCCCTGATGGAAAGACCCAGAAAATCCATTCCGCTCAGGCTGAGCCTGTGGAGTTGCTCATTGAGCAACAAACCGAAGTGTTGATCGGCTGAACATCGTTTTCTGATTCAGCGCACTTTTAAGGATAGGACGTCGACATGGCAGACACCGTAGTAGCTTCCAGCCTGACCCCCGCGAGCAATAAACCGGGGCAGTCTACTGCTGTGCGGCTTTTCAAGGTCAGCGATATTCCCGGTGCGATGGACAAAATGAAATGGCCCGTTGCTGCGGCGTTGATGCGTCACTGGTTCAACGGTGCTCCCTGGAGCAATGCCAGCGGTGGAATGGAGACAGAAGAGAAAGAGCGCACACGACCAGTACCTGAGCAGTACATCGAAGAAAATATCGTCAAGATGGACTGGGTGCTGACATTCAAAAAGCCTGAAGAGACACGTCAAGTGCTTAAGGCTGCCTGGAATAACGCAAAGGCAATGCCCGAAATACACACGAAAATACTGCGTGCGTTCGGCAATTCCGCGCCTGGCTGTTATCCATTGACGTTCAACGGTAAAGGCCGAGCCGCCGAGAGGTTCGGTTATTTCAATTCGCGTTCAGTCAATTTCAGTCAGTTAGGCGGTGGCGAACTGGACGAGCTGCGGGGTGCGTTGGCCAATTTCAACATGCGCGTAATTGCCGAAGGAGTGGTAAACGTCTTTGACAAGAAGGTTGTATTCGTCGCCGATCGCCTGGGTTACTACGTCGAAGATAACTACGACTTCAGCGATGGCGATGACTTTGTCAGCCAACCGCTTGGCTACTGGAATTTTGACGGTGTCGCCGGAGTGCTCGAGGCCAGTGCGCAGAATATGGCAGCTGATCAGGAAATGGCGGCTATCGGGCGGTCATCGGTCTTCGGCATGAGTGACGCAGCGCAGAAGCAGTTCTTCGAGGCGGCGGACAGGCGATATTTCCTGATTCAGAACAAACATTTCGTGGCGTACAGAAAGCAGTTTTCCAAGGGAGGGGATTTCAAGCTCTTTTCCGACATTTTCTATGAAGCGATCGCGCCGGTTTCCATTGAGTTGGTGAAGAACTGATGAGGGTTAAAAGAACAGCCTTGGTCGTCGGTTTGCTGGTCTTGGCAATCGGTTTTTTTAGCGTCGCTCTGAACAATCTGTTCACGCGTCCGGCCAGCAGCTCGGTTGTCAGCAAGTCGGGTAATTATCTGATCGAAAATGTGCCTGTCAGAGGGGGGCTGGTCCCGTTTGATGATTTGGCGTACTTGCGGATTACCGACAAGCGAGATTCCAACGCTGTTTTTCGATCGCCCTTGTACCCGCGAAACGCAGTGGACATGACTACCGATGAGACCGACGCCATTGTAGGCATCGTCTGGATCGATTTTTACAAACGCGATCAGCACTTCGGCATCAGGGTTCCGGAATGGAAGCCGCATTGGCTTAACAGCTTTATCAGTAATACCCCGTACGACATTGTCGGGGACGATTGAGGCGCGGCGGAAGATCGGCAATGAGATGGCTGAACAGATCCCTCCCATCGACAGGATTTTGTTTTAAATGAGCTCCACTACCAGGCAGGTAACCCGTGTCCTTTAACCACTACTACCAAAGCGAACTCACCGCACTGCGCCAACTCGGTCGCCGTTTCGCCGAGCGTAGTCCGGCGCTGGCACCGTATCTGGGCCAGGCCGGGCGGGATCCGGATGTGGAGCGGTTGCTCGAAGGCTTTGCGTTTCTGACCGGGCGGCTGCGCCAGAAGCTCGATGATGAGCTGCCGGAACTCAGCCATTCGTTGATGCAATTGCTGTGGCCGAATTACATGCGCCCGCTGCCGGCGTTCAGCATTTTGCAGTTCGATCCGCTCAAGCGATCCGGGCCGGCGTTGCGCGTCGAGCGTGATACGCCGATTGAAAGCAAACCGATCGAAGACGTGCGTTGCCGCTTCCGCACCTGCTACCCAACTGAAGTGTTGCCGCTGGATCTGGCTGCGCTGAACTACTCGGTGAAGGGCGACGGCTCGCTGCTCAGCCTGCGTCTGGAAATGAGCGCCGACGGCCACCTCGGTGAGCTGGAACTGAGCAAGCTGCGCCTGCACTTTGCCGGCGAGCGCTACATCAGCCAGATGCTTTACCTGAGCCTGCTGCGCAACCTTGAAGGTATCGAGCTGATCCCGCTCGACGGCGCCGGCAAACCCATCGATGGCGTCAGCGGCAAGCCGATGGCGTTCAAGATTCCCGGTGATCGGGTCAAACCGGTGGGCTTTGCCGAAGAAGAAGCGTTGATCCCGTATCCGCTGAACACCTTCCGCGGCTATCGCTACCTGCAGGAATACTTCGCCTTCCAGGACAAGTTCCTGTTCGTCGACGTCAACGGTCTGGACATCATCAACGCGCTGCCGGAAGACACGCTCAAGCAGATGCGCGGCCTGGAATTGCGCTTCGATATTCGCAAGAGCGGCATCATGCGCATGCGCCCGACCCTGGATAACGTGAAGCTGTTCTGCACGCCGATTGCCAACCTGTTCGCCCACGACGCGCTGCCGATCCGCCTTGACGGCAAGCAGGATGAATACCTGTTGCTGCCGGCGGAATACGATCTGGAAAACTGCGGCGTGTTCTCGGTGGAAACCGTGACCGGCTGGAAGCCCGGTGGCCTCGGTTATCAGGAATACGTGCCGTTCGAATCCTTCGAGCACGACCCGAGTTTCGACGTGCCCAACAGCCGTCCGCACTACAGCATTCGCCAGCGTTCGTCCTTGCTGCACGACGGCCTCGACACGTATCTGAGCTTCGGCATCCGCCACACCGAAGCCCACGAAACCCTGTCGATCGAGCTGATGTGCACCAACCAGAACCTGCCGCGCAAGATCAAGCTCGGCGATATCTGCATGGCCTGCGAAGAGACGCCGGAGTTCCTCAGTTTCCGCAACATCACCCCAGCGACGTCCAGTTTCGCGCCGCCGCTGAACCGGGACTTCCTGTGGAAGCTGATCAGCAACATGTCGCTTAACTATCTGTCGCTGGCCGACGTCAATGCGTTGAAGGTGATTCTCGAAACCTACGACTTGCCGCGCTACTACGACCAGCACGCGGAGAAGGTCAGCAAACGCCTGCTCGGCGGCCTCAAGCACATCAAGCATCACCACGTCGACCGCTTGCACCGTGGTTTGCCGGTGCGCGGTTTGCGCACCGAACTGACCATCGACCCGGAAGGGTATATCGGCGAAGGCGACCTGTTCGTTTTCGCCTCGGTTCTTAACGAGTTTTTCGCGCTTTACGCCAGTCTCAATTCATTCCATGAGCTGCGGGTAAAAAGCACACAGGGAGAGGTGTACCAATGGACACCACGTATGGGCCTGCAGCCCCTGCTTTAAGCGGGCTGACCAAGGTAATACGCGAGTACTCGCTGTTTCAGGCCGTGCTGCTGGTGATCGACCGGCTGCGCGAGGCACACCCGCATCTGAGCGAAGACGATCTGTACGATCAGGTCGAGTTCCAGGCCAACCCGAGCCTCGGTTTTCCGCGCAGCGACGTCGATCGCGTCGAGTTCTTCGAAGAGCACGGCCAGATGCGCGCGCGCATGCGTTTCAACCTGATCGGCCTGGTCGGTTCCGGCTCGCCGTTGCCGGCGTTCTATGGCGAACAAGCCTTGGGCGACAGCGAAGACGGCAACCCGACGCGCAACTTCCTTGACCTGTTCCACCATCGCCTGCAACGGCTGATGCTGCCGATCTGGCGCAAATATCGTTACCGCGCGAGCTTCCAGAGCGGCGCGATTGACCCGTTTTCCTCGCAACTGTTTGCCCTGATCGGTCTGGGCGGCGACGAGATCCGCAAGGCCAAGGAACTCAACTGGAAACGCCTGCTGCCGTACCTCGGTTTGCTCAGTTTGCGGGCGCACTCGGCGGCGTTGATCGAAGCCGTGCTGCGTTACTACTTCAAGCACGAAGACCTGGTCATCGAGCAGTGCATCGAACGCCGCGTGGAAATTCTCGAAGAACAGCGCAATCGTTTGGGCCGCGCCAACAGCCTGCTCGGTGAAGACCTCGTGCTCGGCGAGCACGTGCGCGACCGCAGCGGCAAATTCCGCATTCACATCACCGAACTCGACTGGCAGCGATTCCATGAATTCCTGCCGATCGGTTTCGGTTACCAGCCGCTCTGCGCGCTGGTGCGGTTCACCTTGCGTGACCCGCTCGATTACGACATTCGCCTGGTCTTGCGCCAGGAAGAAATCCGCGAACTGCGCATCGGTGAGCAGAACGCCTGTCGCCTCGGTTGGACCAGTTGGCTGGGCCGCGAGAAAGCGGACGGCGTGGTGACCCTGGGCAGCAAAATTCATTAAGGACGTGAGCCATGATCAACGTAGACCTGCAACAACTCATCCAGGCGCTGGACGCCGAAACCCGTCGTGATCTGGAACGTTCGGCCGAGCGTTGCGTGGCCCGTGGCGGCAGCAAGATCCTTGTCGAAGACTTGCTGCTCGGCTTGCTGGAGCGTCCGAACGGCTTACTGTCGCGTGCGCTGCAAGATGCAGATGTGGACGCCGGCGAACTGAGTGCCGCGCTGCAATCGCGGGTTGAACACAGCGCCTCGCGCAACCCGGTATTCGCCCCGGAACTGGTGCAATGGCTGCAAGACGCGCTGCTGGTGGCCAACCTCGAACTGGGCCAGACCCAGGTCGAAGACGCCGCACTGATCCTTGCGCTGCTGCGCAATCCGATGCGCTACGCCGGCAGCCGTTATCAGCCGCTGCTCGCCAAACTGAACATCGATCGCCTGAAGGAATTTGCCCTGTCGCAACAGGAGCAACCGGCTGCCAATGGCAAACCAGCGGCCCAAGGCGAATCGCTGTTGCAACGCTTCACCCACAACCTGACCGAACAGGCCCGCGACGGCAAACTCGATCCGGTGCTGTGCCGTGACGGCGCGATCCGGCAGATGGTCGACATCCTCGCCCGTCGCCGCAAGAACAACCCGATCGTCGTCGGTGAGGCCGGTGTCGGCAAGACCGCCATCGTCGAAGGCCTGGCTTCGCGCATCGCTGCCGGTGAAGTGCCGCAAGTGCTCAAGGGCGTTGAACTGCTCTCGCTGGACATGGGCCTGTTGCAGGCCGGCGCCAGTGTAAAAGGTGAATTTGAACGTCGCCTCAAAGGCGTGATCGACGAAGTCAAAGCCTCGCCGAAACCGATCATTCTGTTCATCGACGAAGCCCACACCCTGATCGGCGCGGGCGGCAACGCTGGCGGTTCCGATGCGGCCAACTTGCTGAAACCGGCACTGGCCCGTGGCGAGCTGCGCACCATCGCCGCCACCACCTGGGCTGAGTACAAGAAATACTTCGAGAAGGACCCGGCGCTGGCCCGTCGTTTCCAACCAGTGCAACTGCACGAACCGACCGTCAGCGAAGCGGTGACCATCCTTCGTGGTCTGGCGCAGGTTTACGAGAAGAGCCACGGCATCTACCTGCGTGATGACGCGGTGGTCTCGGCGGCGGAATTGTCCGCACGTTACCTGGCCGGTCGGCAACTGCCGGACAAAGCCGTCGACGTTCTCGACACCGCGTGCGCCCGCGTACGCATCAGCCTCGCCGCCGCCCCGGAAAGCCTTGAGCGCCTGCGTGGCGAACTGGCTGAAGGTGGCCGTCAGCGTCAGGCGCTGCGCCGCGATGCCGAGGCCGGTCTGCTGATCGATCACGAAGCGCTGGATGCTCTGGAAGCTCGTCTTGACGAAGCCGAAGACGAAATGGTCGCGCTGGAAACCCTGTGGACTGAGCAGAAGCAACTGGCCGAACGCCTGCTGGAACTGCGTCAGCAACTGGCCAAGGCTCGCGAAGCCGCCGCCGTCGAGGGGACCGTCAGCGTTGAAGAAGACGCCGAAGGTACGGTGATCGAAACCATCGCTGCCGAAGTGGAAGAAGGCCAGAGCGTCGAAGCGCTGGAAGCCCAACTCAACGAAACCCACAGCGCCCTGACTGCGGCCCAGGTCAAAGAACGTCTGGTCAGTTTCGAGGTGTGCCCGCGTCTGGTCGCCGAAGTGATCAGCGCCTGGACCGGTGTGCCGTTGGCGCAACTGGCCCGCGAACACAACGCCAAAGTCGCCAGTTTCGCCACCGACCTGCGCACGCGCATTCGTGGTCAGGAACAAGCCGTGCATGCACTGGATCGCTCGATGCGCGCCACCGCTGCCGGCCTGAACAAACCTGATGCCCCGGTCGGCGTGTTCCTGCTGGTCGGCCCGAGTGGTGTGGGTAAAACCGAAACCGCATTGGCCTTGGCTGACTTGCTGTACGGCGGCGACCGTTTCATCACCACTATCAACATGTCCGAATTTCAGGAGAAGCACACCGTCTCCCGTCTGATCGGCGCGCCACCGGGCTACGTCGGTTACGGCGAGGGCGGCATGCTTACCGAAGCCGTGCGGCAGAAACCGTATTCGGTGGTGCTGCTCGATGAAGTCGAGAAGGCTGACCCGGACGTGCTCAACCTGTTCTACCAAATCTTCGACAAAGGTGTGGCCAACGACGGCGAAGGTCGCGAGATCGACTTCCGCAACACGTTGATCCTGATGACCTCGAACCTCGGTAGCGACAAGATCAGCGACCTCTGCGAAAACGGCGCACGCCCGACCGCTGAAGTCCTCGAAGAAACCATTCGCCCGGTACTCAGCAAACACTTCAAACCAGCGCTGCTGGCGCGGATGAAAGTGGTGCCGTACTACCCGGTCGGCGGCCCGGTGCTGCGCGAGCTGATCGAGATCAAACTCGGTCGTCTCGGCGAGCGTCTCAACCGTCGTCAGCTGGATTTCAGCTGGTGCCAGAACCTCGTCGATCATCTGTCCGAGCGTTGCACGCAAAGCGAAAGCGGTGCGCGCCTGATCGACCATCTGCTCGACCAGCACGTGCTGCCGCTGGTGGCGGATCGTCTGCTCGACGCCATGGCCACCGGTGAAAGCCTCAAGCGTGTGCATGCCACGCTCGACGGTGAAGCCAGCGTGACGTGCGAGTTCGCCTGAGGTGGGCGTGATGTTCACTCAGGTGCCGCAGCCACTGGTTTATGCCGAAGCGTTGCTGGCGCAATTCGCCAGCCTGTCGCGGGCGGCGGACGGTGCTGCGTTGCTGGGTGACTTCGTGCGCGGCTTGGCCGAGCTGAGCGGATGCGAACTCACGCAGCTGTATCTGCTCGACGCCACCCACACCTGCCTGGGGATGAACGCCGAGTGCCTCGACGGCGCGCTGCAGCCGCGCGAGGCGGCGAGCCTGCCGGCGGATTACAACGGTGAACAACTGCTGCAATTCGCCCTGTGCCAGAACCGCGTGGTGTGCCTCGACGACTTGAGTGGCAGCCTGCACGAAACCAGTTTCCTGCCGGCAGCGGCGTCGCCGTGGCAGTCGTTGCTGTGCGTGCCGCTGGTCAATCGAAACAAGGCTGTCGAAGGTCTGCTGCTGTGCGCCAGCCGTCGTCGTACCGATCTGCAAGGTTTTGCTGATTCCCTCGGCCAGCTCGGCTCGTTCGTGCTCGGTCAATTGCACCTGCTGCAACGCTTGCGTCAGCCGCTGGCGCAATCGGCCACGGTCGCGCGCAGTGTGCCGAGCATCAGTGGTTATGGCCTGATCGGCAAAAGTGCGGCGATGCGCCAGACCCATTCGCTGATCAGCAAAGTGCTGCACAGCCCGTACACCGTGTTGCTGCGTGGCGAAACCGGTACTGGCAAGGAAGTCGTCGCCCGGGCCATTCACGATTGTGGCCCGCGCCGTTCCCAGGCGTTCATCGTGCAGAACTGCGCGGCGGTCCCGGAAAACCTGCTGGAAAGCGAGCTGTTTGGCTATCGCAAAGGTGCCTTCACCGGCGCCGACCGCGACCGCGCCGGGCTGTTCGACGCGGCCAATGGCGGCACGCTGTTGCTCGACGAGATCGGCGACATGCCGCTGTCGCTGCAAGCGAAGATTCTGCGCGTGTTGCAGGAAGGCGAGATCCGTCCGCTGGGTTCCAACGACACGCACAAGATCGACGTGCGCATCATCGCCGCCACCCACCGCGATCTGTCGACGCTGGTCAGCGAAGGCAAATTCCGCGAGGACTTGTACTACCGCCTCGCGCAATTCCCGATCGAGCTGCCGGCGCTGCGTCAGCGCGAAGGCGACATCCTCGAACTGGCCCAGCATTTCGCCGAGAAGACCTGCACGTATTTGCAGCGTGATCCGGTGCGCTGGTCGGACGCAGCGCTGGAGCATCTGGGCGGTTACACCTTCCCCGGCAACGTCCGCGAACTCAAGGCGTTGGTCGAGCGCGCGGTGCTGTTGTGCGAGGGCGGCGAGTTGCTCGCCGAGCATTTCTCCCTGCGCATGGAACCGGTGCTGGAAGACAACAGCCATTTGAATCTGCGCGAACGTCTGGAGCAGGTCGAGCGCACTTTGTTGCTCGATTGCCTGCGCAAAAATGACGGCAACCAGACCCTCGCGGCCCGCGAACTGGGCCTGCCTCGGCGCACGCTGCTGTACCGCCTCGGCCGTCTGAACATCAATCTGGGGGATTTCGATGGCTAGGCAAACGCTCATCGATTTCACCTCAAAAAACTATTTCAGCGCCGCCCGCAAGGGTCGGCGCTTTGTGCTTTGTCTACACCTGGAGACCCTCTGATGTCTGTTCGTCACTGGCACGCTGTCCTGCTGACCCTCGTCGTTCTATGCGGCCTTGGCGGCTGTAGCGGCAATTACAAATTCAACGACAACGACTATCGCCCGTTGGGTGATCCGCAAGCGGTCAATCGCGGCAAGTGACCGCAAGGAGCATCAAACATGGAATTGGTTTTCGAAATGCTGAACACCAAGCAGTTCGTGCCCTCCGAGTTGTGCCAGAAGACCTTTAAACAGGCCGGCGGCGTGATCGGGCGGGGCGAGGACTGCGACTGGATCATCCCTGACCGCAAGCGTCACTTGTCCAATCACCACGCGATTGTCAGCTACCGCGAGGGCACTTTCTTCCTGACCGACACCAGCAGCAACGGTGTGCAGGACGGTGACAGCGGCGCACGCCTGCACAAAGGCGAACCGGTGCGTATCGAGCACGGCAGCACCTACGTGCTCGGTGACTTCGAGATACGCGCGCGGCTAGTGCGCGATCCCGCGACTTTCGACGGTGAAGCCGGGCGTCCGCGCCCCGCCGGCAGCATCATCCCGGACGACGCGTTCCTCGACCTCGACCCGCTCAATGCCCTCGAACAGCAAGAGCGTGTGTACTCGGAAATCGACGAACTGCTCGCGCCTAACACCAAGCCTGAGGACTCCCGTCAGCGTGCCGACTACGCGCGCATCGACATGGAAAGCCTGATGGTGCCGGAGCTGATCGCCGCCCCCGCCGAACCTGAGCCCGCTCCGGCACCGAAAGCCGTCGAGCGTCAGAGCGAAGGTTTCTGGGAGCACTTCGGCGCTGCGCTGGGCGTGGATGTCAAAGGCCTCAGCCACGACGAGCGCGAAGCCTTGGCGCTGAACGCCGCGCGCTTGCTGCGTCAGAGCATCGGCGGTTTGCAACAGAGCCTGCGCACCCGTTCCGAGCTGAAAAACGAACTGCGTCTGGCCCAGACCACCGTGCAAGGCACCAACAAGAATCCGCTGAAATTCGCCGTCGATCCGAGCGAAGCGCTGCAGATTCTGTTGCAGCCAAGCAAGCCCGGCCACCTGCCCGCCGAGCAAGCCATCTCCCGTGCGTTCCGCGATCTGCAGGCGCATCAGGTGGCACTGCTGACTGCCAGCCGCGCGGCCGTGCGCGGCACGTTAGAACACTTTTCGCCGGAGCAACTGACGCTGCGTTTCGAGCGCGACAGCAAGCCGTTGATCGCCACGTCGGGCGGGCGCTGGAGAGCGTTCGGCCGTTATCACCAGGCACTGCGTCAGGACGATGACTGGAGCGAGCGTCTGCTGGCCCGCGACTTCGCCCAGGCCTACGAAGAACAGATTCGCCTGATCTCCACCCTCCACACCGACCACCAAGGATGATGCGCATGTCTCGCCGCTCGACCGCTTTTTTCAAGACGCTGACTGCGCTCACCGTGCTGGTGTTGCTCGCCGGTTGCTCGTCGCTGTCGCCGTACTCGAAAGTGACCAAGATCAACCTGAAACTCACCGGCAGCGATCAGTTGAACCTGGACCTCAACGGCCGCCCATCGCCAGTGGTGGTGCGTCTGTTCGAACTCAAGCATCCGGTGACTTTCGAGAACGCTGATTTCTTCAGCCTCTACGAGCGCGCCAAGGAATCCCTCAACCCGGATCTGGTGGCCAGTGAAGAACTCGAATTGCGCCCGGGCGAAACCGTGGAGCTGAAGCTCAAGGTGGAAGAGGGCAGTAGCTATGTCGGCGTTCTCGCCGCCTACCGCGACTTGCCGGAAACCCAATGGCGCCACACGGTACAGATCACGCCACTGGAAATCACCGAAGTCGATCTGACCCTGGACCAGGCCGGCATCCGTAACACCAATCAAGTGCTCGCCAAGGCGGATGACTGACCATGAATACTCATAAAGTCATTTGGCAGGAAGGCATGCTGCTGCGTCCGCAGCACTTCCAGCACAACGATCGCTATTACGATCACCAGATGAAAACCCGCACGCAATTGCTGGGTGGCTACACCTGGGGCTTCCTCAATCTGGAGATCGACCTGCAGTTCCTCAACATGGGAAAACTGGTAATCAGTGAAGCCTCGGGGATTCTTCCGGATGGCAGCCTGTTCGAACTCGGTGGCAACACCGAGCCACTGGCGCTGGACGTGCCGCCGAACACCGGCAACACACCGATTTATCTGGCGCTGCCGCTGGTCACCGGTAACCACATCGAGTCACGCCGTCCAGAACAATCCGACGTGCTCGCGCGTTACACCGCGTACGACGCCGAAGTCGCCGACTCCAACGCTGGCGACGATTCCGCCAGCCAGGTCAGCTGCGGGCGCCCGGACTTCAAACTGTTGCTCGGCGAACAGCAGAGCGATCAGGCCTACGTGAAGCTGAAGATCTGCGACGTGCTCGACACCACGCCCGACGGCGTGATCAGCCTCGATCCGGATTTCGTCCCGACCTACATTCAGGCTCACGCCTCCAGCTACCTGCTGTCGTGCCTGAAAGAAGTCATCAGCATGCTCAGCCACCGTGGCGACACCATTGCCGAGCGAATTCGCTCCAACGGCAAGGTCGGCGGCGCTGAAGTCGGCGACTTCATGATGCTGCAACTGATCAACCGTACCGAACTGCTGCTGCGTCACTACCTCGGTCTGGAGCAGGTGCACCCGGAAGAGTTGTACCGCACGCTGCTGACCATGCTCGGCGATCTGGCGACCTTCTCCGGCGAGAGCAAACGTCCGCGCCTGGACAGCCGCTACTCCCACGCCGATCAGGGCGGCAGCTTCCGCAAACTGATGGAAGCGATTCGTCAGGTGTTGTCGATGGTGCTCGAACAGCACGCCATCGAACTGATCCTGCAAGCGCGTCAGTACGGCATCATCGTTTCGCCGTTGCACGACCACAAACTGCTTGGCTCGGCGTCGTTCGTGCTGGCGGCCAGTGCCAACTGCGACTCCGAAGAACTGCGCCAGCGCTTGCCGGCGCACCTCAAGGTCGGCCCGGTGGAGCGCATCCGCCAACTGGTCAACCTGCACTTGCCGGGGATCAAGGTCAAACCGTTGCCGGTGGCCCCGCGGCAGATCGCGTTCCATTCGAACAAAACCTATTTCATCCTCGAACTCAGTTCCGAAGACCTGGCACAACTCGAGCGCTCCGGCGGTTTCGCGTTCCACGTGTCCGGCGAATTTGCCGAGCTTGAACTGAAATTCTGGGCCATCAGGAACTGACCGACATGATCAAGGAAACGGATTACAACCAGGACGACAAAACCGTCCTGCTCGATCGTCAAGGCCACGGACCGGCGTCGAGTCCGCTG
The DNA here is from genome assembly GCF_009764645.1 of Pseudomonas sp. PB106. Taxonomy (GTDB): domain Bacteria; phylum Pseudomonadota; class Gammaproteobacteria; order Pseudomonadales; family Pseudomonadaceae; genus Aquipseudomonas. The sequence goes on along the minus strand of NZ_RWIM01000119.1, from coordinate 36,481 downwards.
ACCGACTTCGCCGCGCCACCGCGCTTCGAGCAATTGGAAGAACGCATGATCTACGCCGCGCGCCTGCGGCCGGCAGAGGCGTTCAACATCAGCCTCAATTCGCTGGTGGCAGCCTCGTCCGAGTTGCTCTCGGAAGTGGTGCGCCTCAAGCACAGCGAAACCCGCGAAGATCTGTACGCGCTCAACGAACGCCTGACCGCCGGGCTCAAGTTGTTTGAAGTACGCGCCCTGCACAACGGCGCCGAAAGCAGCCAGGTGATGGCCGCGCGTTACGTGCTCTGCACCGTGGTCGACGAAGCCGTCGTGACCACGCCGTGGGGCAACGAAAGCGAGTGGTCGCAGATGAGTTTGCTCAGCAGCTTCCACAACGAAACCTTCGGCGGCGAGAAGTTCTTCCAGTTGCTCGATCGACTGTCGAAGAACCCAGTCAAGCACCTGCCGATGCTCGAATTGATGTACCTGTGCCTGTCCCTCGGTTTCGAGGGCAAGTACCGCGTGCAGGCGCGCGGCATGCTCGAGCTCGAAGGCATCCGCGACGCGTTGTACCGGCAGATTCGTCAGTTGCGTGGCGACGTGCCGCGCGAGTTGTCGCCGCATTGGGAAGGCCTCGACGATCAGCGCCGCAACCTGGTGCGCATCGTGCCGGCGTGGATGGTGGTGTTGTTCACTGTCGTCTGTCTGGTGGTGATGTATTCGGGCTTTGCCTGGGTCTTGGGCGAGCAGCGCGACACCGTTCTGCAACCTTATCAGCCGCTTGATCCAGCCGCGGTCCAACCGCAGTCGCAGCCGTAAACAGGGACGTGTGATGAAAAAGTTTTTCAAGAAAGTCGGCGCCTTCCTGCGCCAGACCTGGGTCTGGACCCTGCTGCTGGTGCTGTTTCTGGCGCTGCTGGTGTGGTTCGTCGGCCCGTTGTTGGCAGTCGATGATTACAAGTTCTGGGAAGGTTCGACTTCCCGTCTGCTGACCATCGCCGTGCTGTTCCTGATCTGGGGCCTGACCATGGTCTTCGTCAGCTGGCGCGCCGGTATCCGCAAGAAAGCCGACGAAGAAAGCGAAGACGGCCAGGATCGCATCCGCCGTGAAGAGTTGATCGACGACGAGCAAAAGGAGTTGAAGGCGCGCTTCAAGGACGCGCTGAAAACCCTGAAAACCTCGAGCCTGTATCGCGGCCGCAGCGAACGCTGGCGCAGCGACTTGCCGTGGTATCTGCTGATCGGTCCGCAGGCCTCGGGCAAGACCAGCCTGCTGGACTTTTCCGGTCTGGAATTCCCGATCAACAAGATCGACCGCAAGCTGACCCGCGACACCCTCGGCACCCGTCATTGCGATTGGTACTTCGCCGACCACGGTGTGCTGATCGACACCGCCGGGCGTTACACCACGCAACCGGATGTGGAAGTCGACGGCAGTGCCTGGACGACCTTGCTGGAGCTGCTGCGCAAACGCCGTCGCGGCCGTCCGCTGAACGGCGTGCTGGTGACCATTCCGGTGGAAACCCTGCTCGGCGGCAGCGAACAGGACATCGATACCCTGGCGCGCCAAGTGCGTGGTCGTCTGCAGGATGTGCATCAGAAACTGCACGTTGATGTGCCGGTGTATCTGGTCCTGAGCAAGGCTGACAAGCTGCTCGGCTTCGACGAGTTCTTCGATCAACTGACCCGCGAAGAAAGCGATCAAGTGCTCGGCACCAGTTTCCGCAAGGACCAGGTCGGCACCGACGTTGCTGTGCTGCGCAACGAGTTCGAAGAACTGCTGCGTCGCCTCAACAGCCAGGTGATCATGCGCATGCACTCCGAGCGCGACACGCAGCGCCGTGGCCGCATCCTCGACTTCCCGCATCAACTCGGGCAGATCGGCGAGCGCCTGTGCCTGTTCGTCGACATGGCGTTCACCGGCAACCGTTATCAGCGTGCCACGCAACTGCGCGGTTTCTACCTGACCAGCGCACCGCACCTGACCCAGGAAATGGATTCGACCACCGCCGGCATCGGCGCCAGCCTCGGCATGAACGCCGGTGTGCTGCCGACCCTGCGCAGCGGTCGTTCGCGTTTCATCCATCACCTGCTCAGCCGCGTGATCTTCCCCGAGGCCGATCTGGCCGGTCTGGACAAGCGTGAACGCAGCCGCATTCATTGGGGCCAGCGTGCGCTGTACGTCGGTGCACTGGCGGCATTGGCGCTGTTCGGCATGCTGTGGGCGGGCGGTTTCTCGGCGAACTACGAGCGTCTGGAAAACCTGCGCACTCTGGCGCAGAACTGGACACAGCAGCGCAGTGCATTGACGCCGCGTGATGATGCGATGGGCGTGCTGAAAACCCTCGACACCAGCTACGCCGCGACGCAGGCGTTTCCGAAAAAGGGCGACGTTTCCTATCACGAACGTGGCGGCCTGTATCAGGGCGAAGACGTCAATCCAGTGGTCAAAGAGGCCTACGAGCGCGAGCTTGAAAAGCAATTGCTGCCACGGGTTGCGACCATGCTCGAAGGGCAGATCCGCGCCAACATGAAGGACCGCGAAAAGCTGCTCAACAGCCTGCGCGCGTACCTGATGTTGAACATGAAAGATCGCCGCGATGCCGTGTGGCTCAAGGACTGGGTTGCCGCTGACTGGTCACAGCGCTACACCGGCAACACCGCGGTGCAGAACGGTCTGAACACGCATCTCGAGCGTTTGCTGAAGCAGCCATTTATCTACCCGCTGAACGATCAACTGGTCACGCAGGCGCGTCAGGTATTGCGCAGCGAATCGCTGGCTACCGTGGTTTACCGCATGCTCCGCGAGCAGGCGCGCAACCTGCCGGAATATCGCTTCAGCCAACACCTCGGCCCGCAAGGTTCGCTGTTTATCGGCACCGAATACGTGATCCCGGGCTTCTACACGCAGTCCGGTTATCAGCAGTATTTCTCGGTACAGGGCGCAACGCTGGTCACCGATATCCTGCGTGACAACTGGGTGCTGGGCGAAGGCGCGGGCATCAGCGACATGGACTTGCGTCGCCTGATGGTCGAGCTGGAGCAGCTGTACTTCCGCGACTACGCCAACTACTGGAGCGAAGCCGTTGGCCAGGTTGCACTGCCGCCGATCAGCGACGCTGGTGAAGGTGCCGAGCAACTGGCGGGCCTGACCTCGGCCAACTCGCCGGTGTTGGCGCTGTTGACCGAAGTGCGCGAGAACACCCGCTTCGAGGCAGCCGCTGATCCAGTGGATGAAGCCGGCGATGCGGCTGATGCGTTGGCTGGGCAGAAAGGCAAACTGGGTAAAGTCGGCAAACTGGCGTCGGCCGTGGCGGACAAGGCTTCGGCCCTGAGCGTGGCGAAGAGTCTGCCGGACACCGCGAAGAAGTCGCTGCAACGCCGCTTCGAACCGCTGCATCGTCTGCTCGATGACAACAACGGCCCGGGCGCTGACCTGACGCCAGCGTTCAACGCACTCAACGACCTGCAACTGCAACTGTCCGGCCTGGCCCGTTCCAGCACGCCGGAACAAGCCGCGTTCGAAATGGCGAAAACCCGCATGAGCGGCCAGCGTGATGCGCTGACCAACCTGCGCGCCGCCTCGGGTCGCCTGCCGCGTCCACTGAGCGTGTGGTTCAACGTGCTGGCCGAAGACTCGTGGCGTCTGGTGCTCAACGATGCCTACCAATACCTGAACGGTCGTTATCAGAACGAACTGTACAGCGTGTATGGCAAAACCATCAGCAAGCGGTATCCGTTCAGCGCCAGCAGCACCAGCGACGTGGCGATCAGCGACTTCCGCGAGTTCTTCAAGGCTCAAGGCATCGTCGACCGCTTCTTCGACAGCTACATGCGTCCGTTCGTCAGCGGCGATCCGGGCAACTACCGCATGCGCAGCGTCGACGGTCACAGCCTGCCGGTGTCCAAGGTCTACCTCGATCAGATGGCGGCAGCACTGACGATTCGTCAGAGCTTCTTCTCGATCAACCCGGCCGAGCCGACCGTGCAGTTCAAACTGGAGCCGTACACCCTCGATCCGGCGGTCAGCCGTTCCGAGTTCAAGTTCGGCGACAAGACCATGGAATACCGTCACGGCCCGATCCTGCCAATGACCTTCAAATGGCCGACCGATGCTGAAGACGGTCGCACCAGTCTGGTCATGGACAAGATGGCCGGGCGCCCGATCGGTATCGAGAAGAACTCTGGCCCATGGTCGCTGTTCCGTCTGTTCGACCTGATGCAGACCGAGTACCTGACCGGTCGCGACGTGCTGGTGCTGAAAGCGGACGTGGGTGGCCTGCGCGCCAACTACCTGCTGAGCAGCCAGCGCACACCGAACCCGTTCGACATGGGCGTGCTGCGCACCTTCCGTATGCCGGTGCAGCTCTGATGCTGGTGGCCAGTGCCTGGCGCAGCGCGGCGCGTACCGACCCGGGCAAGGTGCGGGCGCGCAACGAAGATGCCTTCCTCGACTCGCCACAGCAGGGGCTGTGGGTGGTCGCGGACGGCATGGGCGGTCATCAGGGTGGCGACATCGCCAGCCAGTTGATCGTCGCCAGCCTGGCTGAACTGCCGCAACACGAGGGCTTCGACGAACGCCTCAAAGCCATCCGCCAGTGCCTGCACTGGTTGAACCGGCGTTTGGGGCAGGAGTTGACGGTCACCGCCGGGCGTCATGACAGCATCATGGGCAGCACCGTCGTGGCGCTGCTGGTGGAAGGCAATCGCGCGGCCTGCATCTGGGCCGGCGATAGCCGTTGTTACATGTGGCGTGGGCAGCGCTTGTATCAGCTGTCCAAGGACCATTCGCTGCAACAGCAACTGATCGACGAGCAGCAAATGAGCGTCGAACAAGCGGCGGCGCACCCGGCGGCTCAAGCCTTGACCCGAGCCGTCGGTGCTGCCGACACACTGACCCTGGATGTGCTGGAACTGGAGGTGTATCCGGGCGATGCGTTTTTGCTGTGCAGCGATGGTTTGTACCAGGGCCTGAGCAGCGATGCCCTCGGCACCGCCCTCAGCCTCAGCGCGCCGCACGTGGCGCTGGAACGTTTGTTCGACGGCGCCCTGCGTGGCGCCGCGCGCGACAACCTGACTGCCGTGGTGATCCGCCAATGACCAAGATCGAATCACCCATCGATGACTTGCTGATGAGCGAAGAGCAGGCCAACAACCTGACTTACTTCGCCTTCGCCAAGGAAAACAAAGCAGAGCCTTTGCTGGCGCCGACCAAGGCCAGCATCGGTGTTCTGCCGGATGTACTCGCCGGTCGCTACCACCTCGAGCGTCTGCTCGGGGCCGGGGGCATGGGCGCCGTTTACCGGGCGCGGGATCTGCTGCACGAACAGTTCGGTGATCCCGATCCTTACATTGCGCTGAAAATCCTCAGCGAAGAATTTGCCGAATCGCCGGACGCCAGTGCCTTGCTCTACAGCGAGTTCGCCCTGACCCGACGCCTGCGCCACGACAACGTCGTGCGTGCGCATACCTTTGAAGTCGACACCGACTGCCAGCGGGCCTTCATCACCATGGAATACATGCGTGGCCTGACCCTGGACAAATTGCTCTGCGAGCGGCCCTTCGGCCTGCCGTGGCTAGAATTGCGCGACATCGTCCTGCCGCTGCTCGACACGCTGGCCTACGCCCACGGTCGCGGCGTGCTGCACGGTGACATGAAACCGAGCAACGTCATGCTCAGCGAAGACGGCTTGCGCCTCTTTGACTTCGGCCTCGGTCAGGCAGAGGAGGGCGTGATGCCCGGCCTGCCGCACCTGAGCCGCGAACGCTTCAACGCCTGGACCCCGGGCTACGCCGCCCCCGAACTGCTTGAGGGCCAACCGTTGTCGGCCAGCGCGGACGTGTACGGCGTGGCCTGCGTGATCTACGAATTGGCGGGCGGTAAACACCCGTTCCGCCGCTTGCCCTCGAACCAGGCCCGCGACGAGCACCTGGAGCGCGAGCTGCACGCCCCGGCGAACTTACCGAAACACTGTTGGCCAGCGCTGCAAACCGCGCTGAGCTTCGACCCGGCAGCACGCACCATCACTGCCCAACAATTGCGTGACGCCTTGGGCGCCACTTCGTCCTGGCTGCAACGTCTGCGACTTGGGGCGTAACGGATGACATTCGAACAGGGAGCACTTTATGTTCAACCCAGCTAACGAAACCCACTTCAGCCTGACGGTGGAAGACTACGTCGGCGACCTGCAAGTGCTGTCGTTCACCGGCACCGAAGGCATCAGCCAGCCGTTTCGTTTTGACCTGGAATTGGTCAGCGAAAACCCTGATCTGGACCTGGAAAAACTCCTGCACAAGCAGGCGTTTCTGGCGTTCGATCCGCAGGGCAGTGGCATTCACGGCCAGATCTACCGCGTCGCTCAGGGCGATGCCGGCAAGCGCCTGACCCGCTATAAAGTGTCGATGGTGCCGCAACTGCAATACCTGCATCACCGCACCAACCAGCGCATCTACCAGCAGATGTCGGCGCCGAAAATCATCGCGCTGATCCTCGACGAACACGGGATCAAAGGCAACGCGTATAGCTTCCAGCTCAGCCAACCGTGTCCAGATCGCGACTACTGCGTGCAGTATGACGAAACCGATCTGCACTTCGTCCAGCGCCTGTGCGAAGAGGAAGGCATTCACTACCACTTCCAGCACAACCCAAAGGGACACTTGCTGGTGTTCGGCGATGATCAGACCGTGTTCCCCGATCTCGGCCAACCGACGGCCTACGTGCAGGGCAGCGGCATGGTCGCCGAAGAGCCGGTGATCAAAGGTTTCAGACTGCGCCTGGAAACCCGCACCAGCCGTACCACACGCCGCGACTACGACTTCGAAAAGCCGCGTCTGCAAATGGAAGCGGCGTACAAACCGGACGGCGCTGCTGACAGCGAAAGCAGCGAACCCGATCTGGAAGACTACGACTACCCCGGCCGCTTCATCGACCGCGCACGCGGCAAATTCCTCAGCCAGCGCGCCCTCGAGCGCCACCGCGCCGACTACCGTCAGGCCGAAGGTCGCGGCGACCAGACCAAACTGGTCAGCGGCCACTTCATGGCCATGTCCGACCACCCGCGCAGCGAGTGGAACGACTTGTGGCTGCTCACCGAAATCTTCCACGAAGGCAAGCAGCCACAAGTCCTCGAAGAAGGCGTGACCAGCGACACCACCGACAACAAGGACGATTTCCATCAGGGCTACCGCAACACCTTCCTCGCCACCCCGTGGGACGTGTTTTACCGCCCGGCCCTCGAACACCCCAAACCGCGCGTGCTCGGCAGCCAGACCGCCATGGTCACCGGCCCCAAAGGCGAAGAAATCCACTGCGACCCATACGGCCGCATCAAAGTCCAGTTCCACTGGGACCGCGAAGGCCTCGCCGACGACAAAACCAGCTGCTGGCTGCGCGTCTCCAGTTCCTGGGCCGGCGACCGCTACGGCGCCATTAGCATCCCGCGCATCGGCATGGAAGTCCTCGTCACCTTCCTCGAAGGCGACCCCGATCAACCGCTGGTGACCGGTTGCCTGTACCACAAAGAAAACCCGGTGCCGTACGCCTTGCCAGCGAACAAAACCCGCAGCGTCTTCAAAACCCTCAGCTCGCCGGGCGGTGGCGGCTACAACGAACTGCGCATCGAAGACAAGAAAGGTGCCGAGCAGATCTACATCCACGCCCAGCGCGATTGGGATGAAAACGTTGAGCATGATCAGAAGATTCGGGTCGGGAATGAACGTCACGACACGGTGGTGAAGAACACTTACACCGAGCTCAAGGCCGAAGAACACCGCACCACGATTTCCGACCGCAAGATTGAAGCGAAGCTGGATGATCACCTGACGATTGGGCAGAACCAGCATGTGAAGCTGGGCACGGCGCAGCTGACCAGTGTGGGCAAAGAGATACACCTCAAGGCTGGGGACAAGATCGTTATTGAGGCGGGGACGGAGCTGACCATTCTTGGGGGTGGGAGCTTTATCAAGCTCGATGGCGGTGGTGTGACGGTGGTTGGGCCGGTGATCAAGATCAATGCGGGTGGCTCGGCTGGGTCGGGTACTGGCATTGGCATCAAGCCGCCGATATTGCCGGGCGCTGCCGACAAGGATATCGCCGGCGCAGTACCGCCGCAGGCGCTGCCGAACGCACCGCTGCCGCCCCCACCGGTGTGCAAGGAATGTCTGGCCCGGGCCAAACGTAACGCTCAAGCCCTGGCCGCACGATAAAGGACGACTTCATGAACACAAGCAATGTGCGTTGGCTCGACGAGTTGTGGGTCAACGCCCAACAACTCAAACAGCAGCACCTCGACGTGCTGGTCGACGCCACCAGCCTCGACTACCCGGTCCTGCAACAGCTCGCTGAACAGCCTGACGCGGCAAAACTGGCCAAGCTGTTTGAAAACACTCCCGAGGTCGCCATCGCCGACTTCGGCCCGTTGCTGCTGCGCGTCGACATCGGCCAACGCGACTGGCTGAAAACCTTCATCAACGCCGTCGACTGCAATAAACATGTCGTTGTTGTATTCAGCCCATGGCAATTCGAAGCGCTCGCCGATCACCTGCGCGGCTTCCTTCAAGCCCAATGGAACCAGGGCCGTTCCGAAGGCGTGTTGCGCTACTACGACCCGCGCATGTTGCTGCCGGTCACCGAAACCCTGACCCCGGTACAAAGCAACGCCTTCCACGCTGCCGTCATCTCCTGGCACTGGCTCGACCGCGATCAACAACCGCAAAGCCTGCCCGGCAACTACGTCCGCCACGCCCAAGTACCCGCCGCCGGCCCGGTGATGTTCGATCACCCACAAGTGGCCAACCTGCTCGCGTGGACAGAAGCAGATGCCTACCGGGTCGATCGCTGCGCAGTGCCACAGAACTATGGCTTGAGTCGTAACGAAAGTTTGATTCGGCACTTGTATCGCAGCCAATTGGCGGCGAATCAGAAGGGCTTGAAGGAGCCGGAGGAGCGCGAGCCGTTTATTGAACAGTGGTTGGTGGAGAACTCATCGTTTGTGATCGATGAGCCGCCGAAGGCGTTGATTTGATGAATGCGATTGCGCGTGGGTCGGTGCGGGGGGCGATGTCTTCCGGGCTGGTCTGTGTGTGGGTTTTGCTGGGGGTGTTGGCGTTGAGTGGGTGTCGTGGTGGGCCGGAGATGGTGAGTGCTCCCGTCAAAGGCTTCAACCATACATCCGCAGAGATTATGAGGTTCACCATCAATGGTGCTGGTGGGCCACGAATCCCGCCGAATCAGGGCGGAGGAAATGAGGTGTGCTGCAGCATACTTCCCTTGAAGTGGACGCCCGGACTCCAAGCCAGAATCGAGTGGGACAAAGACCCAGATCCGCATGGAGACGTTCAGCGGGATGAGTTTGGTCAAATTGATAAAGTGGCCTACGCGAACCACTCCGTTAATTTTTCACATCATTCGGCGATTATTGAGATTCCTGAATATTCCGAGAATGTTTGCGCGCTGCAGGTTCACTTTCTTCCTTGTGATGAAGTAAGGGTGTCTACCTCTTGCCTTTCCTCGAGTCAGCCAAACTATCCTGACAAAGCGTATTTTCAAATTAAGGAGACGGGTACATGTCCGACTTCTTGAGTATTTCTGATGCTTTTCCAGGGCTGCTACGTGGTCTCAGATTTTCACTGTGCGTAATTTTTTTAGGTCTGTGTGGTTGCCACTCAGGGCCTGAAATGGTGAGTGCGTCTGTTACTGGCTATAACCACACATCTGCAGAAATTATACGATTCAGTATCAATGGCGCTGGCGGCCCCAGGATTCCACCAAATAGCGGCGGGGGCGCTGAAGTTTGCTGCGGTTTACTGCCTGTCCAGTGGAACCCCATGCTAAGTGCGGAAATCGAGTGGGATAAAGATCCAGAACCTTACGGAAACGTGGAGCGTGATCTGTTCGGTCAAATAACAAAGGAGTCCAGGATTCGTCACGCTCTTGGTTATACGCATCATACTGTGAAAGTTAGCATTCCTAAGTACGCTGAAGAGTTGTGCGCATTGCAAGTGCATTTTCTAACTTGCGATCAAGTGAGGGTTTCTACCACTTGTTTTCTTCCAGAGCACCCGAGTTACCCTGATAAAGCCTATTTCGAAGTCAAGGAGACGGACAAATGCCCGGCTTCTTGAATATCTTAGAGAGCTGTCTTGGAGCTTTGCGAAGTATTAGATTCTTACTGTGCGTGAGTTTGCTAAGTTTGTGCGGTTGCCATACAGCTCCGGAGAGGGTGTCAACGCCTGTAACAGGTTTCAACCATACTTCAGCTGCTATCAATCGATTCAGTGTGAACGGAGCCGGGGGGCACCCTATTTCAGCCTTTCAAGGTGGTGCAACTCAAGTCTGTTGCGGCGTGCTTCCTGCTCAATGGTATCCAGGCCTTCGAGCCACCATCGAGTGGGAGAAAGATCCTAATCCGCGAGAAATTATAAAACGCGATAAATATGGACAGTTTGATAGGGAGGACTATCAGCGGCATGCTGCCCATTACTCTCATCATGAGGCGACAGTTGAAATACCGAAATATGGTATCGATTTCTGTGCGATACAGGTTCATTTTTTGCCTTGTGACCAGGTGAGTGTTTCTACAACCTGTTTTACACCTAAGCACCCAAACTATCCCGATCAAGGGTATTTCGGCATCAAGGAGACGATGAAATGTCCTCACCTTTAAGGCAATATATTTTGTTTTTTTCTGCAAGATACCCGAAGAACATGGAGGCGATTAAGGTATGTTAATTTTAGATGTTGTATTTAAAAGAATGCGTTTAAGTGCTGGTTCGAAGCGAAAGAATGTTGTTCAAGGGATATGTTCTAAGACTAAAAAGTTTAGCGCCAAAATGATATGGCGATCATTAGTTGTCGCGTGCAGCATGCTAGCGGTTGTCGCCTGCAATGCTGGTCCTGAGGTGGTGTCTGCACCGGTTACTGGCTATAACCATACCTCCGCACAAATAACTCGCTTTAGTATTAATGGAGCGGGTGGTCCCAGCATTCCGCCAAATTCTGGCGGAGGAGCTGAAGTCTGCTGTGGCGTGCTGCCTGTTCAGTGGAATCCGAAAGTAAGAGCAGTCATTGAGTGGGAAAAAGATCCGAACCCCGACGGTCCGATCGAGCGGGACCAGTATGGACAAATAAAAAAAGAGGCACTAGCTCGGCATAGAGCTGGCTACTCTCATCATACTGAAACGGTTGAAATTCCGAAGTATGCAGAGAAGCTTTGTGCGTTGCAGGTTCATTTTTTACCGTGTGATCAGGTGAAAGTGTCCACGACTTGTTTTGCGCCGTCACATCCAAATTATCCAGACAAGGCGTACTTTAAAGTTAAGGAGCCAGCAACATGTTTGAATCACTAATGGGGCCGGATGCCCCTTCGCCGGATAGTGCTTTAGTCGCTCCGGCATTTCCTCTTTCCCGTCGAATGCCAAATGAACCAGGCCAAGTGACGAAGAATATACAACTGCAAAAAAAAGACGAGCGCGCTTTCGGTAATCAGCAACGTAAACTTGCTCAGGAAAAGGGGGAGGCCAATAGTGGTGCGCCCTGCTGTAAGACGCTACATATAACATTCGCTTTCGACGGTACCAATAATAACGATCAAGCGGACGGCTCATCCACTCCCAATTCTCGAAGTAATGTCGCGCGCCTTTTTCATGCGAGCTTGGGGGCAGACGATGATCTGGTAGAGAATGGATTTTTCAAGTATTACTGTCCAGGTGTTGGTACTGTATTTCCAGATGTAGAAGAATTCGTGCCAGATAATAGCGGGTTAGTGGGTGCGAGCGGCGGTGAGAATCGTATTAACTGGGCACTTACCCGACTGATTGATGCGTTGCAGTTTACTCTGGATAAAGAAAGATTACCTATTGAAAAAACAAAAGGCATGCTGAAGGACATGGCGACGAATGGTTATAAAAACACATTCGGTTTGGGCCTGTTCGAAAGCGGAGAACAAAAACGCGAAGCAATATTGCGGAAAGAAATTCAGGGACTTGAGGAGAAGCTGAAAAAACGTGAGGACTCTGGAGAAAAGCCGCATATTTTGGCTATGCGCCTGTATGTTTATGGATTTTCTCGAGGCGCTGCTGAGGCCCGTACTTTTGTTAATTGGTTACAGACACTCGTTCGTTGCGAAAGTGAAAGTGGTGGAGCTGAGTACCGTTTTGCGGGACTTCCAATATCGATAAACTTCCTTGGTGTTTTCGACACTGTAGCTGCGGTTGGGCTTGCCGATAGCGTTCCATTTGCAGCGGGACATATGGACTGGGCTGACGGCACGATGCGTCTTCCCGATGAGGCAACATCCTCATGTGCAAGCACAGCCCTGCCTGATGACTGTTCTTATCTAAAACGTTGTGTTCATTTGGTTTCTGGTCACGAGCAGCGGGCTAGCTTTCCGCTAGATTCAATACGTCGCCGCCCGAAATCAGCAGATGGTAGTCGTGATAAAAGCAAAGCTTCAAGTTATCGACCAGGCACAGTTGAGTATATTTACCCAGGGGTCCATTCCGATGTAGGGGGTGGGTATGCGCCAAATGATCAGGGCAAGGCAACTGCTGGATCAGATCATGTCTTATCGCAAATCTCTTTGCAGCACATGTACGCTGAAGCGTTCATGGCTGGCGCACCATTGACGGTTCCAGAAACAGTACTGCAGGAGGGCGTTCATGATAATTGGAGAAAGTTACCCAAAGAACTTGAAGGCGATTTTTTAATCTCCGATACGCTAATCAAGCGCTTCAACGCATGGCAGGCTCAAGGCCAAAGCGGTCCGTTGGAAGAGATGATGAAGCGTGAGCACGCGCTGATCACCGGTTGGCGAATTGATCGATATGCTGGTGGTGTGGAGAAGCAGTCATTCTTCAAAAATGCTGCTCCAGATATGCCACAGGCTCAGATTGATGCCTGGGAAGCTCTGGAAAAACGCCACGTCGCAGAAATTTCTGCGCCTATATTGGGCAAGCCGACACCAATCTACACAGCAGAACAGGAAACAGAGCATCAGCAGAATATTCAAATTGTCGGCGAGGAAAAGTATAAAAACGCTCGCTGGGAAAAGGTGTTTGAACCACCGCTAGATCATCGACAGTTGCTAGGTGCCGCAGCGGAATTCCGTCATGATTATCGAAGAGAATGGGGCTTGGTCGGTGATGGTCATACTGACGTCGCCGTAATTGATATGTTGCTTGGCGGCACGGTGTACCTGATTAACGAAGAGGATGAAGCAGAGGAGTATGCATACCTCTATAAAGAGGGTACGGCTCGCTATGAAAAAATGTTCAGCTCACCGAACAAGCCTAGAGCGGGTCAGGAAGATCTTGTAGCGCTCTTTGACGATCAAGTTCACGACTCTCGTGCTTGGTTTATGAACACATCCGGAATCGTACCCCGCGAGCCCTTTACTGACTACTTCCGCATCCGGCTGGTGCATTTTGATAACGAGTCGAACAAACAACTGTCTCTGCTGGCTACAGCGGGCAGGGTGATTGGGCTCGGTATTGCTGTCGCGAGTGTGGGTTTGAGTATCAAGAAAAAAGACCCTCGCATGCTGTTGGGGCTGTTCCTGCCGTCGCTCGCGCTTCCAGTGCTGAGCGGCAAAGTGGGTGTAGCTATGTCGGAGCTGCCAGAAATCAGCGCATTCGATCCGCTTACAGGGATTGCACTGCCAATGCTCAATAGCGTCGACTCGATACGCGCATTCACGAAAGAACCAGGTGACATGGTTGCAAAAGTCGCAGCCTTGCCTCCGCTCAAACCGTTGAGCGAAGCCACTGCAAATACGCCTGCGCTACAGAAAATCCTCGTTGCCCATCAAGCGGTTGAAGCAGCCGAAGCTGCTCGTAAGAAGGACTTCGGTTCATTGGCCGGTATGGTGGCGAAAGCCGCTAATGATGAAGACAAGCCCGGTGGCTGGATGGACTTGGTCGCCGAACAGGCCAGCAATTTGAAGTCGTCTGAGAAGAAGGTGTAATTGCGAAAGCATAGAGGGCGGCTTGATATGAGCCGCCCTCTTTGGTGAGCAAAAAAGCATTTCGAATGCCGCTGGTTTCACGACTTTTGAAATGATCATTGGCTTTCCGAGAGTCGATGGAAAAGGGACTTAACGTCCCCTTTTTTTTCATCCAAAAATCTCGCTACGGCTTGGCCGCCGTTCTCCGCACTTCAATCTGGTCGAGCATCCCTTCCACCATCAATCTCACCCCGTCCGCCATTCTGCTCAGGGCCAGTGCCACCGAGCGGCGTGAGCCGTGGAGGTCGTCGGCGAGGTCGCAGGCGATGACGCTGATGGACAGAAGGTCTTCGGAAGCGTTGGCCATGAGGGCTTCGGCGTCGGTGCCGGGGGAGAGGCTGAAGAGGCCGGTTTCCCGTTTGGGGTGCGGTTCGATGGGCGGTTTGAAATGGTGGTCGAGGGCGCGTTCGGCGGCTTCGTGGAATTTCTTGGAGTTGGGGGATTCGTAGGGCGAGGTTGCTTCGGTGCTGAATGTTTCATCGGTCATCGGTGTAAATCCTGAGCAGTAATTGATTTCCCCGAGTTCGGACTTGCACATCCGGTCACCGATTTTGCGGCGACACACAGAGGTTATCGACGAACTGCCAATCTGCCTAGTTCATGGGTATCCCGGCGCTTCGCAGGAAATTTCCCATTGGGTTGCAGGGTTTAAGATCAAAAGATCGCAGGCTTCGCCAGCTCCTACAGGGATGTGTTTCAACAGGTGTAGGAAAGGTGAGTGGTGAGACGCGGAGCGTCTCGGGATGCATTCCCACGCGGAGCGGGGAGCGATCAATGGGCGAGCGCTGAATCGTGACTTGGCGGTCATCGTGCGGGGATTGGGCCGCATCCTCTTCCAACAGCGTCAGATACTGGCGTTATCGTCCGAATCCCTTACACTGCCCCGGCCGTTCATTTTCCTTTTGAGGCTGTGCGCATGAAATTTCGTTTTCTTCTGTGGATGATGGGTTTGTTGATGGGTAAGGCCAGTCGGACAAATCCTGCGTTTCAGCAGCAGTTGGGTGACAAGGATCTGGTGTTTCAGCTGCAGACGCTGGATGGGAAAGTGGCGCGGCATTTCGTGGTCAAGGATCAGCGCATCACCAGCAAGTCTGGCGTGGTGGCGGAGCCGGCGTTTGCGATTGCGTTTAAAGATGCCGGTTATGGCTTTGCGACGATACAGGCGAAGAACAAGCAGTTGGCGTTTATGCAGGGGATTCAGGACAAGTCGATCCAGCTCAAGGGCAACCCGGCGCTGGTGATGTGGTTTCAGGGGTTGATGAAGTATTTGGTGCCGAGGAAGGCTAAACCTAAGGCTTGAGCCTTTGGTGACGCGGAGCGTCAGGGATGCATTCCCACGCGGAGCGTGGGAACGATCAGCGGCGGTCTGGTAGACCGAGTTGGATTCTTCGCGAGCAAGCTCGCTCCCACAGGGGTCACCGAAACCTTGTGGGAGCGAGCTTGCTCGCGAAGTTTTTAAGCCTGGCTGAACTGCGAGGCCAGTTCACGCAGCAGGACTTCGGCTTCGAGGACTTTGCTGACGACGTCGTTGGCTTTGTCGCGGCTCAGGCCGACGCGGTCGAGCAGGGCGTCGGGGATGTCTTCGTCGGGGCCGGAGCCGATGCCGCGGCTGCGCAGCAGGCGTACGGCCAGGCAGACGAGGTTCGGGTATTCGGCGTAGGCGCCGTCGTAGCTTGGGTCGTGCTGGAAGCGCAGGGCGGTGGCCAGTTCGTCGGGCATGTCCCAGTAGCGCATCAGCCACGAGCCGATCTGTTCGCGGCTGATACCGAGCAGGTGTTGCTCGATGTAGCTGTGGCACAGGTGCGGGTTGACCTCCAGGTGGCGGCAGATCAGCGAGAAGTGCGGCGGGAACACGTGGGCCAGCAGCAGATAACCAAAGTTGTGCAGCAGACCGGCCAAGTAGGTCAGGCCGGCTTCCGGACGCTGGGCGCGTGGCATGGCGCGGGTCAGGCCCTCGATGACGGCGGCGGTATAGATCGACTGCTGCCAGTACGGCGTGGTGTGTTGCGGGTGGTCTTTCGGCAGGCTCAGGGTCTTGCCGAGGGCCAGGCCGAGCGCCAGATTGATCACCAGATCGAAGCCGAGTACGCGGACGATTGCGTCTTCCACCGAACGAATCTTGCCCGGCGAAGCGTAGTACGGCGATGCCGCCCAGCTCACCACTTGCGCGGCCAGCGCTGGATCGGTTTCAACGACGCCGGTGATGTCGTCGATGGTGGCGTTGGGGTCGACGCGCAGTTTGATGATTTTTTGCGCGGTTTCGGCCAGCGGTGGAATCTCGATGGTCGCTTCCAGACGCTGCTGGATACGCCGCGCGGTGAACGCTTGCACGGCCTGGGTGATTTCCTCGCGGTCATCGTCCGGGCGGTCGAGGTTCGGGCGGATGCTGCTCAGGGCCTCGCCGAAGTTGGCGGCGCTGGCTTTGGTCAGCATGGTCTTGAAGTCTTCGCTGGCGATTTCCAGCAGCAGGCCTGGCTCACCGGAGTTGATCAGCAACTTCGGTTCGCGCAGCAGGCCTTCTTCATACAGGCACGGCGAACTGGTCAGCGCCGGAAGGCCTGGCAGCAGGCTCAGATTGTGTTTGCCGAGCATCTTTTGCAGGCGCTCGGTCGACACGGCAGTCAGGCGACGGCCCGTCAGTTCGGCGAGGCGATTGAGATCGAGCAACTGGCTCTGAGGAAACAGCGCCATCAGCGCACCGACAGCGTCATCGAGCAACACGGCTTGCACCTTGCGCGATGCGTTGAGGCCGTGGTGGTCGAGCACTTCTTCGTAGGCGATCCCGAGCTTGTCCAGCAGCAGCCGGATGACAGACGGCGCGTGCGGAGATTCGGGGGCGAGGGCGGCTTCGGTCATGATCTGTATCCGTTTTTGAAACAATGGCAGGAGTATAACCAGCTTGGTCAGAACGATCTGTCAGAAACTGCGACGGTGCTCACACTTGGCCGTATTGCTGCCCGTGACGCAACCAGCGATCAAGCAGCGGGCTGACGTGGGTTGGCCAGCGTTCCAGCAGGGCTTGCGCAGCATCGCGCACGGCGGGTAACAAGTCGGCGTCGCGCATCAGGTCGGCGACTTTGAATTGCAGCAGGCCGGTCTGGCGTGTGCCGAGCATTTCCCCGGGGCCGCGCAGTTCGAGGTCTTTTTCGGCGATGACGAAACCGTCGTTGGTCTCGCGCATGATGCCCAGGCGCTGGCGACCGATCTGCGACAGCGGCGGATGGTAGAGCAGCACGCAATGGCTGGCGGCGCTGCCCCGACCGACACGACCACGCAACTGGTGCAGTTGCGCGAGGCCGAGGCGCTCGGGGTTTTCGATGATCATCAGGCTGGCGTTGGGCACGTCGACGCCGACTTCGATCACCGTGGTCGCGACCAGCAGTTGCAGGTTGCCGGCCTTGAATTCGGCCATGACGGCCGCCTTCTCGACGGGTTTCATGCGCCCGTGGATCAGCCCGACTTTCAGCTCGCCGAGGGCGAGGGTGAGGTCTTCAAACGTGGTTTCGGCGGCCTGACAGGTCAGCTCTTCGGACTCTTCAATCAGCGTGCACACCCAATAGGCCTGACGGCCTTCGGCGCAGGCACCACGCACCCGTTCGATGACTTCGACGCGGCGGGTGTCGGTGACCAGCACGGTATTGACCGGGGTTCGCCCCGGCGGCAGTTCGTCGAGGATCGAAGTGTCGAGGTCGGCGTAGGCGCTCATCGCCAGTGTGCGTGGAATCGGCGTGGCGGTCATGATCAGTTGATGCGGGCACATGCGCCCGCCGACGCCTTTCTGCCGCAGCGCCAGACGCTGCTGCACGCCGAAGCGGTGCTGTTCGTCGATGATCACCAGCGCCAGATTCTTGAACTGTACTTCGTCCTGGAACAGCGCGTGGGTGCCGACCACCATCGGCGTACCGCTGGCGATCTGCTCCAGCGCGGCGACGCGGTTCTTGCCTTTGAGCTTGCCGGCCAGCCACGCCACTTCAATGCCCAGCGGTTCGAGCCAGCGCTTGAAAGTGATGAAATGTTGTTCGGCGAGGATCTCGGTCGGCGCCATCAGCGCGACTTGATAACCGGCCTCCAGCGCTTGCAACGCGGCGAGGGCAGCAACCACAGTTTTACCCGCGCCCACGTCGCCCTGAATCAGCCGCAGCATCGGCTCGTGCTGGCTGAGGTCGTAGGCGATTTCGTTGCCAACGCGTTGCTGGGCGCCGGTCGGGTTGAAGCCGAGGTTGGCCAGGTATTTCGGCGGCAGCTTCTTGGCTTTCGGCATCGCTGGCGCGCGCAACGAACGCATGCTTTCGCGCAGACGTTGTTGCGACAACTGATGGGTCAGCAGTTCTTCGAAGGCGAGGCGATGCTGCGCCCAGTGATGGCCGAGGGCGAGTTCGTCGACATCGGCATCGGCGGGCGGGTTATGCAGGTAGCGAATCGCATCGGCCAGTGGCGCCAGTTGATAGTCGCGCGCCAGTTCAGTCGGCAGCCAGTCGGGCAGGGTATCGGGCTTGAGCAGGGTCAGCGTCTGCATACACAACTGGCGCAGGCGCTGTTGCGTCAGGCCTTCGGTGAGCGGATAGACCGGGGTCAGGGTTTCATCCACTGGCGGCGGTTCGTCACCGGTAATGGCGCGGTATTCCGGGTGGTAGATTTCCAGTCCGGAGGCGCCGGGCCGGGCTTCGCCGTAGCAGCGCACCCGCGTGCCGCGCTTGAGGCCTTCTTTCTGCGCGTTGCTGAAATGGTAGAAGCGCAGACTGAGTCCGCCGGTGCCGTCCTGCAAACGCACGACGAGGCTGCGACGGCGGCCCATGACCACGTCGGCGCCGCTGACGGTGCCTTCGACCACGGCGTCCTGTCCCGGTCGCAAATGGCCTATCGGCACCACGCGGGTACGATCCTGATAGCGCAGCGGCAGGTGGAACAGCACGTCCTGAAGGTTCTCAAGACCGACCTTGGCCAGTTTCTCGGCCATGGCTTCGCCGACACCCTTGAGTGCCGTCACCGACACTTGCGACAGCTCAGTCATGACGCTCGCTTAACCGGCCGTAACCGGCGCCGCTGGCTTGGCCACCGAGCACAGGCGAATGGAGTCGGCGAGGATCTCGATGGCTTTCGGCCGTGGGAAGCTCGCGCGCCAGGCAATGGCCACGGTGCGGAACGGCACCGGCGGCGACAGTGGACGCACTTCGATCACGCCAGGGGCGTAGTGATGGCTGTCGACTGCCGACAGCGGCAGGATCGAAATCCCCAGACCGGACGCAACCATGTGGCGAATGGTTTCCAGCGAGCTGGATTCGACCGTGGTGTGTTTGGCGCCGTCGTTGCCCTTGGTCAGGGTCGGGCAGGCTTCGAGAACCTGATCGCGGAAACAGTGCCCTTCACCGAGCAGCAGCAGGCTCTTGTCGTTGAGCAGGCCAGCGTCGATGGTTTCTTTTTGCGTCCACGGGTGCTGGGCCGGCATCAGGACGTAGAACGGTTCGTCGTAGAGCGGCAGGGTCAGCACGTCGGCTTCGTTGAACGGCAGGGCGATGATGATCGCGTCGAGCTCGCCGTTGCGCAGTTTGTCGCGCAGCACGTGGGTGAAGTTTTCTTCGATGTACAACGGCATCTGCGGGGCGACCCGGTGCAGTTGTGGAATCAGGTGCGGGAACAGGTACGGGCCGACGGTGTAGATCGCGCCGACTTTCAGCGGTGCGGTCAGCTGGTTCTTGCCGGCCTGGGCCAGTTCGCGGATGCCTTGGGCTTGCTCAAGGACTTTCTGCGCCTGGGCGACGATGCCTTCGCCGACCGGGGTCACGCGCACGGCGCTTTTGCTGCGCTCGAAAATCAGCACACCGAGTTCGTCTTCAAGTTTCTTCACGCCCACCGACAGGGTCGGCTGGCTGACGTGGCATTTCTCGGCCGCGTGGCCGAAATGCTGCTCTTGGGCGAGGGTAACGATGTAGCGCAATTCTGTGAGGGTCATAGCAAGCGTCCATGAAGATGCGGGCCAAGCATACCGGCTGCAATCGATAGACGCACGTTATCAGACTGGGTGAGGAATGCGACACCGGGTAATGTGGGTTTGCCGCGAGTGGATATGCAAAAGGCACCTTTCGGTGCCTTTTTGCCTTGGTTCTCTCCGCTAGCGGAGAACCTTGTGGGAGCTGGCTTGCCAGCGATTGCGGTGGATCAGCTAATAAATCCTTCTCTGACACACCGCTATCGCTGGCAAGCCAGCTCCCACAGGTATTGCGGTGTTGCTTAGCGGCGGCGGTCGAGGGAATAAACAAACGGCGCAACAATTTCGATCGAGCCGTTGTTCAGCATGTCGGCCGGTGGCTTGGGCAGCGGTTGCGCGCGGCGGATCATTTCCAGGGTAGCCCGGTCCAGATCAGCGTTGCCGGAGCGGGTCACCAGTTCGAACGACAACACATTACCTTCACCATCCATCACAAAACGCAGACGGTTCACGCCTTCCTTATTCCGCGCCTGTGCGCTTTGCGGATACTTTTTGTACTTGGCCAAATGCGCGAGCAGGGTGCCTTGCCAACTGGCTTTGGCCGCCATCTGCGCAGGCGACGGGCCCGGTGCAGGCTGGGCGGATTTTTCCGTCGGTGCCTGAGTTGGTTGCGTATCAGCCGGTTTTTCCTCGGAAGGTTTTTCCTTAGGCGGATCGGGCAGCTTCTTCTCGACCGGCTTCGGCGGTTTAGACTTTGGCTTCGGCTTGGGCTTCTGCACCGCGATTTCAGCTTTCGGTGCTTCGGCCAGTTTCGGAATCGGAAACTCTTCGACCGGAGCCGGTGGCTGCGGCGGTGTGACGACTTTCGGCGGAGCAGGCGGTGGCGGGGCTGGAACCGGGGCCAGCTCGACCATCATTGCCTGTGGCGGCAATTCGATGGGCGGGCGGGCGGTCCAGTTCAGCGCCAGCGCGATGGCCAGCGCATGAACGCCCAGCACCACGGCCAGGCTACCGCTGTAACGCGTCAGCTTATGGCGCGTCGTGATCATTTCTTGGCTGCCGTCTCAAGTCCGACCAGACCGACCTTCAGGTAACCGGCGGAACGCAGGTTATCCATCACGCTCATCAGGTCACCGTAATCCACGCCTTTGTCAGCCTGGAAGAATATGGTGGTGTCTTTCTTGCCTTTGGTTCTGGCGTCGAGAGTGGCGCCCAGTGCTTCGGGTTTCACTTCGTCTTCGCCGAGGAACAGGCGCTGGTCAGCCTTGACGCTGAGGAACACCGGTTTCTCTGGCCGCGGCGCCGGTTTGGCGGTCGAGGCAGGCAGGTCGACTTTGATGTCCACGGTGGCCAACGGAGCAGCCACCATGAAGATGATCAACAGCACCAGCATCACGTCGATGAACGGCGTGACGTTGATTTCGTGGTTCTCGGCCAGATCGTCGTCTGCGCCTTCTTTCAAATGCAGGGCCATGGCCGATTACCCCACTTTGACCATGTGCGGCTGAGAGCTGCGCTCAGGCTGGTGGTCGAGGTCGCGGCTGACCAGCAGCAGGACTTCTGCCGAAGCATCGGAAACCTGCGCCTTGTAACCGGCGATGGAGCGGGCGAACACGTTATAGATCACCACGGCAGGGATCGCGGCAACCAGGCCCAGTGCGGTGGCCAGCAGTGCTTCTGCAATGCCCGGTGCCACAACGGCGAGGTTGGTGGTCTGGGTTTTGGCGATGCCGATGAAGGAGTTCATGATGCCCCACACGGTACCGAACAGACCGACGAACGGCGCGGTGGAACCGATGGTGGCGAGCACGCCGGTGCCGCTGCTCATGTTGCGACCGCAGGCTGCTACCAGACGCTCGAGGCGGAAGCTGACGCGTTCCTTGATGCCTTCTTTCTCGCGGCTGTTGACCGACAGGCGCATCTCTTCGAGCGCGTCGTGCACCAGCAGGTTGGCGAGAGTGCCTTCCTTACCGGCGGTGGCGCTGGCTTCTTTCAGGGTGGTGGCTTTCTTCAGGGCGGCGATTTCACCACGCAGACGACGCTTGGCGCCCATCAGCTCGAAGCCTTTGGCGATCCAGATGGTCCAGGTGATGATGGAAGCGATGGCCAGACCGATCATCACGATTTTCACGATGATGTCGGCGTTCTGGTACATGCCCCACGGCGACAGGTCGTGTGCCATGCCCAAGCTGTTGTCGGCCTCGAGCACTTCAGGCACGTCGGCAGCATCGACAGCCTGCACCGGATCGGTGGCAGCCGGAGCAGCAGCTGGCGCCTCGGCGGTTGGGGCGTGCTGTTCGGTAGCGGCTGGTGCGGCGGGCGCTTGAGCGTCGGCGAACGCAGCGGTCGGTGCCAGCATCAAGCTGAGCAACAGTGCCGCCACCGCGCTAAAAACGCGAGGTCGTTTGGTTGGCGAAGCGGGGATTTGATTACGTGTCATGCTGGCCGGACCTGAGATAGAAAAACGGTGATGCTCTACCAGGCCTCGTAAGGCCGAGAACAAAAGTGGCGTGCATTATTGCAAGTAATTCTTGTTAACAAAAGTAATAGAGTATCTTTTTTTCCTACATTGCTAGCCGCTCGTCCCTTGCCGGCGCTAGTCTGTGCCTTTCCGATGGGAGTTTTTTGATGTCCGCGCCTTCTGTTTTGATTGCCGGTTGTGGTGATGTCGGCAGTCGTCTGGCCACGCAATTGCTGGCGGCTGGCTGGGAAGTTCACGGCTTGCGCCGGGATGTTTCGAAGCTGCCTGCCGGTGTGATCGGCGTTGCCGGCGACCTGTTCAATGAAGACTGCCCGGCGACCTGGCCGGTGGGAGCGGTGGATTACCTGGTGTATTGCGCCGCGGCCACCGATCACGATGAGGCCGGTTACCGCGCCGCTTACGTTCAAGGTTTGCAGAACGTGCTGAGCTGGCTGGATGACTACGGGCAAGTGCCCGAGCGACTGATCTTCGTGTCCAGCAGCAGCGTGTATGGGCAGCAGGACGGCGAGTGGGTTGATGAAGCGTCCGAGACAGTGGCGGCGGGCTATTCCGGGCGCCTGATGCTGGAAGCGGAACAGGTCGCGCTCAACAGCGGCATCCCGGCGAGCATCCTGCGCCTGACCGGCATCTACGGCCCGGGCCGCGAATGGCTGCTGACTCAAGTGCGTCGCGGTTATCGTGTTGCAATTGATCCGCCGCTGTATGGCAACCGGATTCATGCTGACGACGCCGCCGGGTTGCTGGCGTTTCTGCTGGAGAAAGGTCGTCAGGGCGTGAAGCTGGAGGATTTCTACATCGGTGTCGACGATGCGCCGGCACCGTTGGCGGAAGTGGTCGGATGGTTGCGTGAATACCTGGGCGTAACCGAATGGGCGGAAGACGCCAGCGTTCGGCGCACGGGCAGCAAGCGTTGCAGCAATGCGCGTGTGAAGGCATTGGGCTGGACGCCGACGTACCCGAGCTACCGCGAAGGCTATACCGCGATTCTTGAAGGTCAATCCTGAATTCGAGACACCCCAAAAACAACTGTAGGAGTGAGCCTGCTCGCGATGAGGCCATAACATTCAACACTTGTGCTGACTGTTACACCGCTATCGCGAGCAGGCTCACTCCTACAGGGGATGTCTGCGAATTCAGAAGCGGGTCACTGCTTCTCGAGCAACCACTTGCGCTCACCCGCGGTGAACTGCGGTTGCTCATCTGCCAAAGCAGCATTCACCGCCTGGAGAATTTCCAGCTCTTTGCCCTTGCGCACAAAGATCCAGTTGTTGCCCTGACCGTTCTGTTGCAGCCACATGCTGTCGTTGCCGTTGCTCATCGACGCGCAATCGCCCGCCAGACACAATGCGTAACGATCAGCCCCCGGCAAACCGGAGACTTGACCGTCCGCCTGGAATTGCACGGTGCTGCCTTCACCCTGGCCGCTGGTGATTTTCCAGTCACCGCCTAGATATGCCGAATACAGCGCGCGTTCGAAGCTGGCGCCAATCGGCGCGCCTTCCGGCACCGGAATCTGTGCGCGATCGAACAGTTGCTCCGGCTCATTATCGCTGGCGGCCTGTTGCAGTTGCCCGCCATCACGTTTCAGCTCGCTGGCGGAGCTGCCATAGAAGTCGACTTTCCAGGCGCCGGATTGTTCACCCAGCAGCCGTCCTTCGACGTTCTCAAAACCGTTGGTGTAGCGGGCCTGGCTGGCCTTGGTGTTGACGTCCCACTCCAGGTTCGGGCCATACGCCTGAAGCGCTTCGCGCAGGGGGCCGCCCTTGGCTGCAGCATCAATCGCCACCTGATTGATCCAGGTGCCGCTGATATCACGATCGGCAGGGTTGCTGGCGCAGCCGCCGAGGAAAATGGCGAGCAGCGGGAGAGCTAGCGCTTTGCGCATGGTGGAATCCTTTCAAAACCTTTTCTTGCTGAGCAGTCGGCGCGGCGTTGAAGGCCGCGCCGTGCGCATCACTCGATGACCAGAATGGCATCCATTTCAACCTGCGAACCCTTTGGCAGGGCAGCCACGCCAATGGCGGCGCGGGCCGGGTACGGCTGGTCGAAGTACTTGCCCATGATCTCGTTGACCTTGGCGAAGTGGCTCAGGTCGGTGAGGAAGATGTTCAGTTTGACGATGTCCTTGAACGAACCGCCGGCAGCTTCGGCCACGGCTTTGAGGTTCTCGAACACCTGGACGGTCTGGGCTTCGAAGCCTTCAACCAGTTCCATGGTTTTTGGGTCCAGAGGAATCTGACCCGACATGTAAACGGTGTTGCCCGCCTTGATCGCCTGGGAATAAGTGCCGATGGCGGCCGGGGCCTTGTCGCTGGTGATAACAGTCTTGGTCATGTATGACTCCTTGTAATGGTTGAGTTATGCACGCATGCGGGTGATGCGGATCACCCCGGTCAAGGCGCGCAGCTTCTTGATCACGCGGGCCAGGTGCACACGGTCGTGGACGCTGACCACCAACTGGACAACGCTGATGCGACCATCGCGTTCGTCCATGCTGATTTTCTCGATATTGCCGTCGGCTGCGTTGACGCTGCTGGCCAGCAGGGCGATCAGGCCACGCTGGTGTTCCAGCTCGACGCGCAGTTCGACGTTGAATTCGCCGGTGACATCCTTGGCCCACGAGAGCTGGATGCATTTTTCCGGGTTGTGCCTGATTTCGCTGATATTGCGGCAGTTATCCAGGTGCACGACCATGCCTTTGCCCGCCGACAAGTGCCCGACAATCGGGTCGCCCGGGATCGGCGTGCAGCACTTGGCGTAGCTGAGCACCAGACCTTCGGTGCCGCGAATCGCCAGCGGGCCTTCCGGACTTGGCAGTTGTTCGCCTTCGCCCAGCAGGCGACGTGCGACCACGTAGGCCATGCGGTTGCCCAGGCCAATGTCTTCGAGCAAGTCTTCGATCAGTTCGAGGCGGTACTCGGTGAGCATCGCCTTGACGCGTTCGGCCGGGATCTTCTCCAGCGCGCTGTCGAAACCGTTGAGGACTTTGTTCAGCAGGCGTTCGCCGAGGCTGATGGACTCGGAGCGGCGTTGCAGTTTCAGCGCATGACGAATGTGCGTGCGCGCCTTGCCGGTGACGACGAAGTTGAGCCACGCCGGGTTTGGTCGTGCGCCGGGGGCGCTGACGATCTCGACCGTGGAACCGCTTTGCAGCGGTTCGGACAGCGGTGCGAGGCGTCGGTTGATCCGGCAGGCGATGCAGCTGTTACCGACGTCGGTGTGCACCGCGTAGGCAAAGTCGACCGCCGTGGAGCCTTTCGGCAGCTCCATGATCCGGCCTTTTGGCGTGAACACGTAGACCTCGTCCGGGAACAGGTCGATCTTCACGCTCTCGATGAACTCCAGCGAGTTGCCGGCACGTTGCTGCATTTCCAGCACGCCTTTGACCCACTGACGGGCGCGGGCGTGAGTGCCTTTTGGCTGCTCGTCACCGCTGGATTTGTACAGCCAATGGGCAGCGATGCCGTTGTTGGCCATCTCTTCCATTTCGCGGGTGCGGATCTGGATCTCGATCGGTACGCCGTGCATGCCGAACAGCGTGGTGTGCAGCGACTGATAGCCGTTGGCCTTGGGGATCGCGATGTAATCCTTGAAGCGGCCCGGCAACGGTTTGTACAAATTATGTACAGCACCTAGCACGCGGTAGCAGGTATCGACCTTGTCGACGATGATCCGGAACGCATAGACGTCCATGATCTCGTTGAAGGCCCGACGCTTGCCGCGCATTTTCTTGTAGATGCCGTAGAGGTGTTTCTGGCGACCGCTGACTTCACCCTGGATGCCGTCGATCGCGAGGCAATGGCCGAGGGATTCTTCGATCTTGTTGACGATTTCCTTGCGGTTGCCCCGGGCGCGTTTGACCGCCTGGTAGATCCGTGCGGAACGCATCGGGTGCATGGCCTTGAAGCCGAGGTCTTCGAATTCGATGCGGATCGCATGCATGCCCAGCCGGTTGGCGATGGGCGCGTAGATTTCGAGGGTTTCCTTGGCGATCCGCCGGCGTTTTTCGCCGGACAGCACTTCCAGCGTGCGCATGTTGTGCAGGCGGTCGGCGAGTTTGACCAGGATCACGCGAATATCGCGCGCCATGGCCATGGCCATTTTCTGGAAGTTTTCGGCTTGGGCTTCGGCCTTGGTCTCGAAATTCATCTGGGTCAGTTTGCTGACCCCGTCGACCAGTTCGGCCACGGTTTCACCGAACTGCGCTTGCAGCGCTTCTTTGGCGATACCGGTGTCTTCGATTACGTCATGCAGCATCGCGGCCATCAGGCTCTGATGGTCCATGTGCATGTCGGCAAGAATATTGGCCACGGCAAGAGGATGCGTGACGTACGCCTCGCCGCTGCGACGGCGCTGACCGTCATGGGCTTGTTCGGCGTAGAAATACGCTCGGCGGACCAGGTTGACCTGGTCATTGCCGAGGTAGGTCGATAAGCGATCGGCGAGGGCGTCTATGCTCGGCATGATGACTCCTGCCGTAGGCTGTGTTCCCGCGCCGTGCTACGTCGACCAGGCATAGGCTTAGACGGCCTCGTTGGACTCGTCCTCGAACGCAGCGAAGACCGGGTCTTCGTGAACGATTTCCTGCTCGGCGATGAACTCGTAGCTCATCAGGCCTTCAGCGATTTCACGCAGGGCGACGACGGTCGGCTTGTCGTTTTCCCACTGGACCAGTGGCTCTTTGCCGCCGGTGGCCAGTTGACGGGCACGCTTGGTAGAGAGCATGACCAGCTCAAAGCGGTTATCCACGTGTTCTAGGCAGTCTTCAACGGTTACGCGGGCCATGGTATTCCTCGGAGCGAATGCAAGATGCGCGCTGCCCGGTTGGGCGAGCGGACTCAACAGTTTAAAAAATCACCAGCGATTAGGGAAGCGCTGATTTTTTAACCAAGCCCTTCAACGCGCTGCAAGCACCAATGTAAAGCGCTTGCAGGCATTTTGGGAAGTGCTGATTAACCGAGCAGTTCGGCCAGTAATTTGCCATGAAGCTGCTGCTGGCGCTTCTGAATCAGCTGATTGGCGCGGAAAATCGCCTTCAAATCGTCCAGTGCGTGAGCGAAATCGTCGTTGATGATCAAGTAGTCGTAGTCGACGTAGTGGCTCATTTCGCTGACGGCTTCACGCATGCGGCCGTCGATGATTTCGTCGCTGTCCTGGCCACGGTTGGTCAGGCGCTGATGCAGGGCTTGCAGCGACGGCGGCAGGATGAAGATCGACCGCGCCTGCGGCATAAGCTTGCGCACTTGCTCGGCGCCTTGCCAGTCGATTTCCAGAATCAGATCGTGGCCGGCGTCCAGGGTTTGCTGCAGGTGGCTTTGCGAGGTGCCGTAGAGATTGCCGAACACTTCGGCACGCTCGAGGAAATCACCATGCTCGCCCATTTTCACGAAGGCTTCGCGGGAGACGAAGTTGTAGTTCACGCCGTCCACTTCGCCCGGACGCATGGCGCGGGTGGTGTGCGAAACCGAAACGCGGATCTCCGGTTTGGCGTCGGTCAAAGCCTTGACCAGACTGCTCTTGCCTGCGCCCGAAGGGGCGGAAATGATGTACAGGGTGCCGGTGCTGTGGGTCATGTCAGGGTTGCCTTACTCAATATTCTGCACTTGTTCGCGCATCTGCTCGATCAACACCTTGAGGTTGACGGCGGCTTGGGTGCTGCGCGGATCGAAGGCCTTGGAGCCCAGTGTGTTGGCTTCGCGGTTGAGCTCCTGCATCAGGAAGTCGAGGCGACGACCGGCCGCACCGCCGGACTTCAGTACCCGGCGAACTTCGATGATATGGGTGCTCAGGCGATCCAGTTCTTCGGCCACATCGCTCTTTTGCGCGAGCATGACCATTTCCTGTTCGAGGCGCTGCGGGTCGAGCTCGGCCTTCATGTCGGCGAAGCGGTCGAGGACCTTTTGGCGCTGAGTCGCGAGCATCTGCGGCACCAGTTCACGCAGGGTCACGACGTCTTCTTCGATCGAGGTCAGGCGCTCGTTGATCAACCGGGCCAGCTCCGCGCCTTCGCGCTCGCGACCAGCCTTCAACTCTTTCAGGCCTTGATTGAACAGGGCCAGCGCCTCGGCGTTGAGTGCCTGCGGATCCGTCGCATCGCCGACCAGCACGCCGGGCCAGGCCAGCACTTCCAGCGGGTTCAATGCCGCAGGGTTTTTGATCAGGCCAGCGATGGTTTCGGCGGCGGCGACCAGTTGCGCGGCGCGCTCGCGATCGACTTGCAGCGCCTTGCCGGTGCTTTCTTCGGTGAAACGCAGGGTGCATTCCAGTTTGCCCCGCGAAAGGCCCTGACGCAGCGCTTCACGCACCGCGCCTTCGAGGTCGCGAAACGACTCCGGCAGGCGCAGGTGCGGTTCCAGATAGCGGCTGTTGACCGAGCGCAGTTCCCAGCTCAGGGTGCCCTGGACGCCGGCTTTCTCGACGCGGGCGAAGGCGGTCATGCTGTGCACCATGGCGGTGACCTCGCAATGCAGATCGGCGCGGAACAGTCGTTCCGCAGGCGCGATATCAATGAATGTAAGCCGACTGGCAGCAAAGGCGCAGGATTGTAGCGCAGTGCGGCGAATGCGCCCAAACACACGGTGTGACAAAGGGCTGCAGCCCGTCGGTAATGCGTGTTTCAGGGGCTTCGGTCGTCGCGCGGATTTTTTAAGCAGTGCCCAGTCGCGGTGCAGCGCTCTATAATGCTCGGCAGTTTTCCGTCCCCAGTACAGGTATTTCCTATGAAACGTCCAAGTGGTCGCGTTGCCGATCAGCTCCGCTCGATCCGCATTACCCGCAACTACACCAAACACGCCGAAGGATCGGTGCTGGTCGAATTCGGTGATACCAAAGTCATCTGTACCGTCAGCGTCGAAAACGGCGTGCCGCGTTTCCTCAAGGGCCAAGGCCAGGGTTGGCTGACCGCCGAGTACGGCATGCTGCCGCGCGCCACCGGCGAGCGTAACCAGCGTGAAGCCAGCCGTGGCAAGCAGGGCGGTCGTACCTTGGAAATCCAGCGTCTGATCGGTCGTTCCCTGCGCGCTGCGCTGGACATGTCCAAGCTGGGCGATGTGACCCTGTATGTCGATTGCGACGTGATCCAGGCTGATGGCGGTACTCGCACTGCGTCCATCACTGGCGCCATGGTTGCGCTGGTTGATGCGTTGAAAGTGATCAAGAAGCGCGGCGGCCTCAAAGGCGGCGACCCGCTCAAGCAAATGATCGGCGCGGTATCGGTTGGCATGTATCAGGGCGAGGCGGTGCTGGATCTGGACTATCTTGAAGATTCCGCTGCCGAGACCGACCTCAACGTGGTGATGACCAGCACCGGTGGTTTCATCGAAGTGCAGGGTACTGCTGAAGGCGCGCCGTTCCAGCCTGAAGACCTGAACGCCATGCTGGAGCTGGCCAAGAAAGGCATGAACGAGATCTTTGAACTGCAAAAGGCTGCACTGGCCGACTGAGCAGGTTCATAACCGCAAGGAGTACGCGATGAGTGAGCAAGAGTTGCTGCCCAAACCGAGCCAGGAGGTTCGCCAATGGGCGATGTTTTGTCACTTGTCCGCCTTGCTGGGGATCTGGATTCCGTTCGGTACGCTGATCGGGCCGCTGATCCTGTGGCAGATGAAGCGCGAGATGGATCCGTTCATCGATGCGCAGGGTAAAGAGGCGCTGAACTTTCAGATCACCGTCGCCATAGCATCGGCGATCTGCTTCCTGCTGATGGTGCTGATTATCGGATTCTTTCTGTTTGGTCTGTTGGCCATCGGCGCGTTGATTCTGACGATTATTGCCGGTGTGAAGGCTAACGAGGGTTTTCCTTACCGTTATCCATTTACCTGGCGGCTGATTAAATAAATAGTGTTTAGCAATACTTAAAAAATGCCCTGACATGTCAGGGCATTTTTATTTTCGTAACTTAAATATTCGGTTTTTGTATGTAGGAATTATCTGGCAGCGATGACTGGTAGTTAATAATTCGTATAAATCCATCAACTACATTTTTAGTCACAACTGCGTACGCCAGTGACTGCCCATGTCCTTGGCAATCAGGTTTGGCGGTTGGTAGAGTTGGCACCCGCGTGATATTGCTACTGAAATATTTCGATATATTCAAGCCAACGAAGGCTCTTGAATTCCTCAGTAATCAGTGTTGAGACAATCAGCCAGTTCATGGGGCGGATGCAGGTAAACAATTCGCCCATGAATATCTAGCCAAGAATAATCCCTATGATTCAGCTCGATTTTTACGGAACGCTCGTGGCCGCTTCCCTGGTACTTTTACTTGGGCGCGGACTTGTTACACGTGTTGGTTTCATGCGCAGTTACAATATCCCTGAACCCGTGGCCGGGGGCTTGGTGGTCGCATTGCTATTGTTGATTCTGCGATCATTCAATATTGAAGTGCGCTTTGATACTTCGCTGCAAACGCCGCTGATGCTGGCCTTTTTCGCCACCATTGGACTAAGTGCCGACTTCGCCAGCCTGAAGAAAGGCGGGCGCATTGTCGGGATATTCCTGCTGGCAGTCACCGGGCTGCTGGTGGTGCAGAACGCGATGGGTATCGGATTGGCAACCCTGCTCGGGCTTGACCCGTTGATGGGGCTGCTGACCGGGTCCATTACCCTGGCGGGTGGTCACGGTACCGGAGCCGCATGGGGCACAGTGTTCAGCGAGAAGTACGGTCTGGCTTCGGCTTCCGAGCTGGCGATGGCCTCCGCGACGTTTGGTCTGGTGTTGGGTGGTCTGATCGGAGGCCCCGTGGCGCGCTTGCTGATCAAGCGCGTCGAAGTGCCGGGTTGCAATCAACAGGAAGCGCCGCGGCTGCCAAAGGGTTTTGAACAACCGAACAAAGAACGCTCGATCACACCCTTTTCGTTTATCGAAACCCTGGCCTTGATTGCCGTGAGCCTTCTGGCCGGCAGCCTGCTCAATGGCTGGCTGCAAGGGACTGCGCTCGAATTGCCGACGTTTGTCTGCGTGCTGTTTGTGGGTGTGGTGTTGCGCAACGGCCTTTCGGCGCTGGGCGTGTATCAGGTGTTTGAGCGTGAAGTCTCGGTGCTGGGCAACGTCAGTCTGTCGCTGTTTCTGGCAATCGCCCTGATGTCGCTCAAATTGTGGGATCTGGCTGCGCTGGCGTTGCCGATCTTTATCATCCTGGCGGTGCAGGCACTGGTCATGGCGCTGTTCGCGATTTTCGTGACGTTCCGGGTGATGGGCAGCAACTACGACGCGGCTGTGCTGGCAGCGGGGCATTGCGGTTTCGGCCTCGGCGCGACACCGACCGCCATCGCCAACATGCAGGCGGTGACACAACGCTTTGGACCTTCGCAGATCGCGTTTCTGGTGGTGCCAATGGTGGGGGCGTTCTTCATCGACATCATCAATGTCATCGTGATCAAGTTGTATCTGGCGCTGCCGTTCTTTGTGGCTATCTAGGTTTTGACTGATGCATGAAAAATGCCCGTATCTTGCGATACGGGCATTTTTTTGTACGGCGAATCGACGCTTAGATCGTCAGCGTCCAGTCGTAGTCGACGATCAGCGGTGCGTGCTGCGAGAACCGCGGCTGACGTGGCAGGCGTGCGCTGCGCACGAAGCGTCGCAGTCCTGGCGTCAGGATCTGATAGTCGAAACGCCAGCCCAGATTGAGCATCTCGGCCTGCTCGTTGTCCGGCCACCAGCTGTACTGGTCGCCTTCGCGGCTGACTTCGCGCAGGGCATCGACATAACCCATGTTGCCGACAATCTCGTCCATCCAGGCGCGTTCTGGCGCCAGGAAGCCCGGGGATTGCTGGCTGTCGCGCCAGTTCTTGATGTCGAGCTTCTGCTGCGCCACGTACAGCGAGCCACAATAAATGTACTCGCGACGTTTGCGTCGCTGTTTGTCCAGGTACTTGCCGAAGTCGTCCATGAGCTTGAACTTCTGGTTCAAGTCCTCATCGCCGTTCATCCCCGAAGGAAGCAGCAAGGTGGCAATACTGACTTTGTCGAAATCTGCTTGCAGGTAGCGCCCGTAGCGGTCGGCCGTCTCGAAACCGAGACCGCTGATGACAGCCTTCGGTTGCAACCGCGAATACAAAGCCACGCCACCTTGGGCAGGGACTTCAGCATCGCAGGCATAAAGGAAGTAGCCATCCAGTTGGAAGGCTGGGTCATCCAGTTCAAAGGCGGAGGCACGGGTGTCCTGCAGGCAGATGACGTCGGCATTCTGTGCTTGCAGCCAACTGAGCAAACCACGCTCGACTGCAGCCTGAATACCATTGACGTTCACACTGATGATCCGCATAAATGGCCCCAAAAATCGCGTGCGTGTATGATACACGGCGTCAAGCTAATTAGCTAAATCCGTGGTATTTGGGGTTTTTTTCATGCAAGCGTATCAGCGCGATTTCATTCGTTTTGCCATCGATCGCGGCGTTTTGCGCTTCGGTGAGTTCACCCTGAAGTCCGGGCGCACCAGTCCCTACTTCTTCAACGCCGGCCTGTTCAACTCGGGTTCGGCCCTGGCGCAACTGGGGCGTTTCTACGCTGCAGCCATCGCCGAAAGCGGCATTCCTTTCGACGTTCTGTTCGGCCCGGCCTACAAAGGCATCCCGTTGGCGGCCACCACCGCTGTGGCGCTGGCCGAGCATCACGACCGTGATCTGCCATGGTGCTTCAACCGCAAGGAAGCCAAGGCTCACGGCGAAGGTGGCAGCCTGGTCGGCGCGCCGCTGACCGGCGACGTGCTGATCATCGACGACGTGATCACCGCTGGCACCGCGATCCGCGAAGTGATGCAGATCATTGCTTCCCAGGACGGCGCCAAGGCCGCCGGCGTGCTGATCGCCCTGAATCGTCAGGAGCGTGGCAACGGCGAGTTGTCGGCGATCCAGGAAGTCGAGCGCGACTTCGGCATCCCGGTGATCAGCATCGTTTCGCTGAATCAGGTGCTCGAATTCCTCGCTGATGATCCGCAGCTCAAGCAGCATTTGCCAGCCGTTGAAGCGTATCGCGCCCAGTTTGGCGTTTGATGGCTTTGTGACAAACCTGTGAGAGCTCGCTCCTACAGGGATTGCGGTGCAAAAAAAGACCCCGTTCAGTCAGGCTGAACGGGGTCTTTTTATTTTCGGCTAGTTGGCAGACTGGCCCGGGTACGGATCTGCCGGTGCATCGCCCTGACCGCTCGAGATATTCCAGCCATTGAGCACATGAGTGCTGGGTTGGTAGTCGGGGCAGGGTGGCAGTGAGGTTTTCGACTGGTTGGAGTATTCGCGTCCGCAATCGGCACACTCGTAAGTGCCTGCCGAAACGTCGCTGCCGTAAGGTACGTGGTCTTTTTGCATGGGGAAGATCTCCTGTGGATTCAGGGAAGATCCTATGGGGATTGTTGCTTTCGCGATGTCGGACGCTTCGCTGATGAGTGTCAGACGTTTCTCTCGCGCGCAAAAAAGATCGCAGTCTTCGTCGGCGCCTACGGAAATTTCATACAGATGAAATTCGTTTTTGTAGGCGCTGCCGCAGGCTGCGATCTTTTACGTTTCAGCGATCAGGGACGCTTGCGATTGCTGATCAGCGTGCCCACACCGGTGTCGGTGAAGATTTCCAGCAGGATTGCGTTCGGCACGCGACCGTCGATGATCAGCGAACTCCCCACACCGCCCTGAACCGCTTCCAGCGCGCAACGGATCTTCGGCAGCATACCGCCGTAGATGGTGCCGTCGGCGATCAGATCGTCGACCTGCTGCGTGCTCAGACCGGTCAACACAGTGCCCGACTTGTCCATCAGGCCAGCGATGTTG
This sequence comes from Pseudomonas sp. PB106, assembly GCF_009764645.1. Taxonomy (GTDB): domain Bacteria; phylum Pseudomonadota; class Gammaproteobacteria; order Pseudomonadales; family Pseudomonadaceae; genus Aquipseudomonas. The sequence continues at coordinate 2,338 of NZ_RWIM01000119.1, read as the reverse complement.
GTGAGCAGCATCAGCTTCTCGGCTTTCAGCGCTTCAGCCACTTTGCCTGCAACGAGGTCGGCGTTGATGTTGTACGACTCGCCGTTGGCACCGACGCCGATAGGCGCGATCACCGGGATGAAATCACCTTTGACCAGCAAGTTGAGCAGGTCGGTGTTGATGCCGATGACTTCGCCCACGTGGCCGATGTCGATGATTTCCGGCTGGGTCATCTCCGGGGTCTGACGGGTGACGGTGAGCTTCTTCGCACGAATCAGCTCGGCGTCTTTACCGGTCAGGCCGATGGCGCTGCCGCCGTGGCGGTTGATCAGGTTGACGATGCTCTTGTTGACCTGACCACCGAGGACCATTTCCACCACGTCCATGGTCGCGGCGTCGGTGACGCGCATGCCATCGACGAAGTGGCTCTCGATCGACAGGCGCTTGAGCAGATCACCGATCTGCGGGCCGCCACCGTGCACGACCACCGGGTTGATGCCCACGGCTTTCATCAGCACGATGTCGCGGGCGAAGCCGGTTTTCAGCTCCTCGCTTTCCATCGCGTTGCCGCCGTATTTGATCACCAGGGTCTTGCCGACATAGCGTCGGATGTAAGGCAGCGCTTCGGACAGGACCTTGGCAGTGTTGGCGGCGGCATCGCGTTCGAGGGTCATTCAGGGCTCCGGGTGGATCAGAACGGTAGTTGGAGATCAGGTGCAACACGTTTCAGTTGGACGTGAAACACGTCCTTGATACGCGCAAGTTCTGCCTCGTCATCGGCCTCGAAGCGCAGCACCAGCACCGGTGTGGTGTTGGACGCGCGCACCAGGCCCCAGCCTTTGGCGTAATCGACTCGCACGCCGTCGATGGTGGTCAGGTCAGCGCCTGTACCCCACTGAGCGTCGTGCAGTGCATCAATGATGCTGAATTTGCTCTCTTCGGTCACATGGATATTGATTTCCGGCGTAGAAATATCGTTCGGGAAAGTCGCAAACAGCTCTTCCGCGGTGGATTTTTCCTTGCTGAGGATCTCCAGCAGCCGTGCAGCGCTGTAGATGCCGTCGTCGAAACCGAACCAGCGCTCCTTGAAGAAGATGTGCCCGCTCATTTCGCCGGCCAATAGCGCACCGGATTGTTTCATTTTCTTTTTGATCAACGAATGACCGGTCTTCCACATTAGCGGCCGACCACCGTATTCCTTGATCAGCGGCACCAGACGACGGGTGCATTTGACGTCGAAGATGATTTCCGCGTCCGGGTTGCGCTCCAGCACGTCGCGGGCGAACAGCATCAGCAGGCGATCGGGGTAAACGATGCTGCCGGTGTTGGTCACCACGCCGACACGGTCGCCGTCGCCGTCGAAGGCCAGGCCGATGTCGGCGTTGGTTTCCTTGACCTTGGCGATCAGGTCGACGAGGTTTTCAGGCTTGCCCGGATCCGGGTGGTGATTCGGGAAGTTACCGTCGACTTCGCAGAACAACGGGATGACTTCGCAGTTCAGCGCCTCGATCAATTGCGGGGCGATCACGCCGGCCGCGCCGTTGCCGCAGTCAACCACGACTTTCATGCGGCGGGCCAGTTTGATGTCCTGGACGATTTCGGTGTTGTAGCGGTCGAGGATTTCGACCTGGGTGACGCTGCCATTGCCGCTGCTCAAGTTGTTGGTCTTGAGGCGCTCGTGCAGGGCCTGAATCTGTTCGTTGGCGAGGGTGTCGCCGGCGATGACGATCTTGAAGCCGTTGTAGTTCGACGGGTTGTGGCTGCCGGTGAGCATGACCCCGGACTTGCCCGCCAACACGTTGGCGGCGTAGTACAGCGCCGGTGTCGGCACCAGGCCGACGTCGCTGACGTGGCAGCCGCTCTCGGCGATACCGCGGATCAGCTCTGCCACCAGTTCCGGGCCGGACAAGCGGCCGTCGCGACCAACGGACACATTCGGCTCACCTTGAGCGAGGCTCTGCGAACCGATGGCGCGGCCGATCCAGTAAGCGGTTTCGGCATTGAGGAATTCCGGCACGGTGCCGCGAATGTCATAGGCGCGGAAAATGCTGTCGGGCAGCTTTGGGGCAATCTTGGCTGGGGTGCTCATCTACGGAAATGCTCCATCTCGAAAGTGGCGGGACAGACCGACGAATCGTTCGACGGCAGGCTCAAACTGAAGGGTATGACGGCGTTTTCCACAGAGAGTTCGTGGTATGAAAGGGCCATGACGCCTCGCCCGGCGCGGCTTTCGGCCGGCAAAACCTTGATTTTCGGTGTTAAAACCTGTCGCACAAATTGCACAAAATTCCCCCGTAGGAGCTGCCGAAGGCTGCGATCTTTTGACTTTGTTTTTTAAGATCAAGATCAAAAGATCGCA
>NZ_RWIM01000118.1 GCF_009764645.1 Pseudomonas sp. PB106 | reverse complement strand
CCGAAGGCTGCGATCTTTTGATTTTGCTCTTTAAAAAATCAAGGGATCGCAGCCTTCGGCAGCTCCTACAGAGGAATGTCAGCTGGCTTTGGATTCGTCTTTGCCTTTGACGCAAGCGAAGTCTTCTTCACGCAGCTCAGGCAGATCTTTCGCACAGTAATTGCTGCCCAGATCCTTCAGTGCGCCGCACATCCCCTCCAGCCGTCCGTCCACCGCTTGCAGATGATCGAGCAGTTGACCAATGGCGCGCGCTACCGGGTCGGGCATGTCTTCGCTGACACCGTAGGCATCAAAACCGATCTTTTCGGCCATGGCCTTACGCTTGGCGTCCTGCTCTTCGTCGGACTTGACGATGATCCGCCCCGGAATCCCCACGACTGTGGCGCCCGGCGGCACTTCTTTAGTCACGACCGCGTTGGAGCCAACCTTGGCACCGGCGCCCACGGTGAACGGGCCAAGCACCTTGGCGCCCGCGCCCACAACAACACCGTCACCCAGCGTCGGGTGGCGCTTACCTTTGTTCCAACTGGTACCACCGAGGGTCACGCCCTGGTAAATAGTCACGTCATCGCCAACCTCGGCGGTTTCACCGATGACGATGCCCATGCCGTGGTCAATAAAGAAGCGTCGACCAACTTTTGCGCCCGGATGAATCTCGATGCCGGTCAACCAGCGTCCGAAGTTCGACACCAGCCGCGCCAGCCATTTCAGTTCGTTGCGCCACAGCATGCCGGCCAATCGATGAATCCAGATCGCATGCATGCCGGGGTAGCAGGTCAGGACTTCAAAAGCGTTACGTGCCGCCGGGTCTCGATGGAATACGCTCTGGATATCTTCACGCAAACGCTCAAACATCATTTAGTCCTTCCGCTTAAGAAGCTCACCACGGGCCGCTTTTTGGGTTTCCGTGAGGATGCCACGCAAAATATTCATTTCTGCTCGGCTGACCGAGCTGCGTCCGTACAACCGGCGCAGGCGCGCCATCAAGTGTCGCGGTTTTTCCGGATCGAGGAATTCGATAGCGACCAGCGTCTGTTCCAGATGCTCATAAAAGCGCTCCAGCTCATCCATGGTCGCCAGCTCGGCGCTTTTCACCGAGGCCACTTCTTCTTTCTCGATCTTGCTCGGCTGACCTTGTGCGGCCAGCCAGGCCATGCGCACTTCGTAGCTCAACACCTGCACCGCTGCGCCGAGGTTCAGCGAACTGAACTCAGGGTCGGAGGGGATGTGCACGTGAAAGTGACATCGCTGCAGCTCGTCATTGGTCAGGCCGGAATCTTCACGGCCGAATACCAATGCGATTTCAGCACCCTGCCCGGCCTCCTCGACCACTTTGGTGCCGCATTCGCGCGGATCCAGCAGCGGCCAAGGGATACGGCGGTCACGGGCGCTGGTGCCGAGCACCAGATTGCAGCCGACCAAGGCATCTTCCAAGGTGGCGACGACTTGCGCGTTTTCAAGAATGTCACCGGCACCGGAGGCGCGAGCATCGGCCTCGTGGTGCGGAAACAGGCGCGGTTCGACCAGCACCAATCGCGACAGACCCATGTTTTTCATGGCGCGCGCGGCCCCGCCGATGTTGCCGGGGTGGCTGGTATTGACCAGGACGACACGAATGTTCTGCAGCAAGGGAGGCGCTCTCGGACACAGGAAAGGGGTGCAAATCTTACAGAACAGCCTACCGTTAAGCTATGAAAGCGAACAGCGACCTTCACCTGAAGAAAAGTTCTGATAGAATGCGCGGCTTTCTTTAACAACCTTAGGTGACACATCCATGCAGCCCATGCTGAATATCGCGCTGCGCGCCGCCCGCAGCGCCAGTGAACTGATCTTCCGCTCCATCGAGCGCCTGGATACCATCAAGGTCGACGAAAAAGACGCCAAGGATTATGTATCCGAGGTCGATCGCGCCGCCGAACAGAAAATCATCGATGCTCTGCGCAAGGCTTACCCGAATCACTCGATCCAGGGTGAAGAGACTGGCCTGCATGCCGGCACCGGCATCGAAGGCGAAGAGTACCTGTGGATCATCGATCCGCTGGACGGCACCACCAACTTCCTGCGCGGCATTCCTCACTTCGCTGTCAGCATTGCCTGCAAGTATCGTGGTCGCCTGGAGCACGCAGTGGTTCTGGACCCGGTACGCCAGGAAGAATTCACCGCCAGCCGTGGTCGCGGCGCTCAACTGAACGGTCGTCGCCTGCGCGTCAGCGGCCGCACCAGCCTCGACGGCGCTCTGCTGGGTACCGGCTTCCCGTTCCGTGACGACCAGATGGACAACCTCGACAACTATCTGGGCATGTTCCGCGCTCTGGTTGGTCAGACTGCCGGCATCCGCCGCGCCGGTTCGGCGAGCCTGGACCTGGCTTATGTCGCTGCCGGTCGTTTCGATGCATTCTGGGAGTCGGGCCTGTCCGAGTGGGACATGGCTGCAGGCGCCCTGCTGATTCAAGAAGCTGGCGGCCTGGTGAGCGACTTCACCGGCGGTCACGATTTCCTTGAAAAAGGCCACATCGTTGCCGGCAACACCAAATGCTTCAAGGCAGTTCTGACGGCGATCCAGCCGCACCTGCCGGCTTCGCTGAAGCGCTAAGCTGCAGGCGAAACGAAAAAAGCACCCTTCGGGGTGCTTTTTTTATGCCTGGAATTCGCCCTCTACCACACCACCTAATCACTGTAGGAGTGAGCCTGCTCGCGATAGCGGTGTATCAGTCGCCGCCCACTTTGAATGATAAATGGCTATCGCGAGCAGGCTCACTCCTACAGGGGATTTGCTGTGACGCGCAAATTGCGGGCACAAAAAAGCACCCCACAGGGTGCTTCTTTTTAAAACAGTCGGTCTTTACTGACCCGGCTCATTCTGCGAAAGAATCAGCTTACCTTCCTTGTCGACTGGAATCTGGTTGCCCGGATCGCGATCCATCCGCACTTTGCCTTCCTTGCCATCGAGCGAGTAACGCACGTCATAACCGACGACCTTGTCGCTGATGTCATTCACGGTGTTACAGCGAGTCTGGGTCGTGGTGTAGGTGTCGCGATTCTGCATACCTTCCTGCACCTTGTTACCGGCGTAACCACCACCGACTGCGCCAGCCACCGTGGCGATCTTCTTGCCGGTGCCGCCGCCGACCTGATTACCCAGCAAACCACCGGCTACCGCACCGATTGCAGTGCCAAGAATCTGGTGCTGATCTTTGACCGGCGCTTGGCGGGTCACCGCTACATCCTTGCACACTTCACGTGGCGTCTTGATCTGTGTTTTAACCGGCTCAACGGCCAACACTTGCGCATACTCAGGGCCGCTTTTAACCAGGCTGTAGGTGGCAACAGCACCCCCGGCAGTCACACCGACAGCACCCAATACCGCACCAACCAGCAACGACTTGTTCACATGAACCTCCTGACCATCACATGCGGGACAGGCCCGCGCTTCTCCCAGCCTTGGAGCATAAAAAAAGGCGCGAGTTCAACTCGCGCCTTTCTTGGGCTGACAGCCGGGAATGCGATGGCCGTTATGGACGGTCGTCGACTTCCTTCTCGGTGTTGGCCGGAGGAATCAGATCCTCGGTGCTCAGGTTCAGCCAGATCAACACCACGTTGGCGATGTAGATCGACGAGTAAGTACCCGCCAGAACACCGATGAACAGGGCGATCGAGAAGCCGAACAGATTGTCACCGCCGAAGAACAGCAGTGCCGCGATCGCCAGCAAGGTGGAGATCGACGTCGCCATGGTCCGCAACAGGGTCTGGGTGGTCGAGATGTTGATGTTCTCGATCAGCGTAGCCTTGCGCAGAACACGGAAGTTCTCACGAACCCGGTCGAATACCACGATGGTGTCGTTCAGCGAGTAACCGATGATCGCCAGCACCGCCGCCAGCACCGTCAGGTCGAAGGTGATCTGGAAGAACGACAGGATCCCGATGGTCACGATCACGTCGTGAATCAGCGAGACAATGGCGCCGACCGCGAACTTCCACTGAAAGCGGAAAGCCAGGTAGATCAGGATGCCGCCGAGCGCCAGCAGCATGCCGAGGCCGCCCTGGTCGCGCAGTTCTTCACCGACCTGCGGGCCGACGAACTCAACACGCTTGACCGTCGCCGGGTTGTCGCCACCGAGCTTCTGCAGCGCTTCCGCAACCTGATGACCCAGCTGCGGGTCTTCACCCGGCATGCGCACCAGCAGATCAGTGGTTGCACCGAAGCTCTGCACGATGGCTTCGTGGTAACCCGAAGTCACCAGCTCTTCACGCACTTTGGTGACGTCGGCCGGACGCTCGTAGGTCAGCTCGATGAGCGTACCGCCGGTGAAGTCCAGGCCCCAGTTCATACCCTTGGTCACGACACTGAACATAGCCAGCAACGTGAGAAACACTGTGACGCCGAACGCGAAGTTGCGAACGCCCATGAAGTTGATTGTACGTAACATGGCAGCCCCTTAAATCCACAACTTCTTGAAGTCACGTCCGCCAAAGATCAGGTTGACCATTGCGCGGGTAACCATGATGGCCGTGAACATCGAGGTAAAGATCCCGAGGGACATGGTCACTGCGAAACCTTTGACCGGGCCGGTGCCCATTGCAAAGAGAATCCCGCCGACCAACAAGGTAGTCAGGTTGGCGTCGAGAATCGCGGTGAATGCCCGGCCGAAGCCTTCGTTGATTGCACGCTGCACGGTCATGCCGGCGGCGATCTCTTCACGGATCCGCGAGAAGATCAGCACGTTGGCGTCGACCGCCATACCCATGGTCAGCACGATACCGGCGATACCCGGCAGGGTCAGTGTTGCCCCCAGCAGCGACATCAGCGCGAGCAGCAGCACCATGTTCACCGCCAGTGCGACGGTGGCGATAATGCCGAAGAAACGGTAGATGGCGATGATGAACAGCGACACGAACAGCATGCCCCACAGCGACGCATCGATACCTTTGGTGATGTTGTCAGCACCCAGGCTCGGGCCGATTGTGCGCTCTTCAGCGAAGTACATCGGTGCGGCCAGACCACCGGCACGCAGCAGCAGCGCCAGTTCGGACGACTCACCCTGACCGTTCAGGCCGGTGATGCGGAACTGAGCACCCAGCGGCGACTGAATGGTCGCCAGGCTGATGATCTTTTTCTCTTCCTTGAACGTTTGAACCGCGACGTCTTTCTCTACACCGTCGACCACTTGCTTGGTGTAGGTGGTGACCGGACGCTGCTCGATGAAGATCACCGCCATGCTGCGACCGACGTTCGAACGGGTCGCGCGGCTCATCAGCTCGCCACCGTGACCATCCAGACGGATGTTCACTTCAGGTGTGCCGTGCTCGCCGAAACCGGCCTTGGCGTCGGTCACCTGGTCACCGGTGATGATCAGGCCACGTTCGATCTGCGCAGGAGGACGATTGCCTTCACGGAACTCGAAAGTCTCGGAGGTGGCTTTCGAAGCACCCGGCTCTGCGGCCAGACGGAACTCAAGGTTGGCCGTCTTGCCAAGAATACGCTTGGCTTCGGCAGTGTCCTGCACGCCTGGCAGCTCAACCACGATGCGGTTGGCGCCTTGACGCTGGACGATCGGTTCGGCAACACCCAGCTCGTTGACGCGGTTACGTACCGTGGTCAAGTTCTGCTTGATGGAGTATTCACGGATTTCCGCCAGCTTGGCCGGGGTCATCGCCAGACGCAGCACCGGTTGACCGTTGAGGTCGGCCGGAACAATGTCGAAATCGTTGAAGTTCTTGCGGATTAGTGCACGGGCCTGTTCGCGGGAGTCTTCATCGCTGAAGCCCAACTGAATGGCACCGCCCAGTTGCGGCAGGCTGCGATAACGCAGTTTCTCTTTGCGCAGCAGGCTCTTGACGTCGCCTTCGTAGACTTTCAGGCGTGCATCGAGGGCTTTGTCCATGTCCACTTCCAGCAGGAAGTGCACACCACCGGACAAGTCCAGACCCAGCTTCATCGGGTGCGCGCCCAGATTGCGCAGCCATTGCGGAGTGGTCTGTGCCAGGTTCAGCGCGACGACGTAGTCATCACCCAACGCCTTGCGCACCACGTCTTTGGCCGGCAGCTGATCTTCAGCCTTGCTCAGACGGATCAGGCCGCCCTTGCCGTTTGCCGCCAGCGTGGCTGCCTTGACGTTGATGCCGGACTCGTGAAGCGCGGTGCTTACGCGGTCCAGATCGGCTTGATTGACCTGCAGAGCCGTGCTGGCGCCGCTGATCTGAATAGCCGGGTCATCGGGGTATAGATTCGGAGCGGAATAAATCAGACCGATCGCCAGCACCGCCAGGATCAGAATGTATTTCCACAGAGGATATTTGTTCAGCATCACGCCGCCCGTTATGACGCGGGGCGCCTTGCGCGCCCCGTCGATTGAGTAGAAGTTGTTGCTCTTAGATCGCTTTCAGCGTGCCTTTTGGCAGCGTGGCAGCGATGGCGCCTTTCTGGAACTTCATTTCCACGGTGTCGGAAACTTCCAGAACCACGAAGTCATCGGCCACTTTGGTGATCTTGCCGGCGATGCCGCCAGTGGTCACAACTTCGTCGCCCTTCTGCAGGCTGCTCAGCAGGTTCTTCTGCTCTTTGGCGCGCTTGGCCTGTGGACGCCAGATCATCAGGTAGAAGATGACCAGGAAGCCGACCAGGAAAATCCACTCGAAGCCGCCGCCCATTGGGCCGGCAGCAGCCGGTGCAGCCGCGTCAGCCATGGCGTTAGAGATAAAAAAGCTCATTTAGCACTCCAGTTGCAAATGTTGAATCTTGGGGTCAGAAAACTCAGTCCAAAGGCGGAACGGGGAGCCCGCGTTTGGCGTAGAAGGCATCGACAAAGGCGGCCAATGTACCCTGTTGAATAGCCTCGCGCAAACCAGCCATCAGCACCTGATAATGGCGCAAGTTATGGATGGTATTGAGCATGCTGCCGAGCATTTCGCCGCACTTGTCCAGGTGATGCAGATAAGCGCGCGAGAAGTTCTGGCAGGTATAGCAATCGCAGGTCGGATCCAGCGGCGATTCATCATGGCGATGGAACGCGTTACGGATCTTCAGCACGCCTGTATCAATGAACAGATGCCCATTGCGGGCATTACGGGTTGGCATCACGCAATCGAACATGTCCACACCGCGGCGCACACCCTCAACCAGATCTTCCGGTTTGCCAACGCCCATAAGGTAACGAGGTTTGTCAGCCGGCATCATGCCCGGCAGATAATCCAGCACTTTGATCATTTCGTGCTTCGGTTCGCCCACCGACAGACCGCCAATGGCCAGACCATCAAAGCCGATCTTGTCGAGGCCTTCGAGCGAGCGCATGCGCAGATTCTGGTGCATGCCGCCCTGGACAATACCGAACAACGCTGCGGTGTTTTCACCGTGGGCATTTTTCGAACGCTGGGCCCAGCGCAGCGACAACTCCATCGAAACGCGCGCGACGTCTTCGTCAGCCGGGTATGGCGTGCATTCGTCGAAGATCATTACGATGTCGGAACCGAGATCGCGCTGAACCTGCATCGATTCTTCCGGGCCCATGAACACTTTGGCGCCGTCGACCGGGGAAGCGAAGGTCACGCCCTCCTCCTTGATCTTGCGCATCGCGCCGAGGCTGAACACCTGGAAGCCACCGGAGTCGGTGAGGATCGGGCCTTTCCACTGCATGAAATCGTGGAGGTCGCCGTGCTCCTTGATTACCTGAGTGCCGGGACGCAGCCACAGGTGAAAGGTGTTGCCCAGAATGATTTCCGCGCCAGTGGCGACGATGTCACGCGGCAACATGCCCTTGACCGTGCCGTAAGTGCCCACCGGCATGAACGCCGGGGTCTCGACGGTGCCACGGGGGAAGGTCAGGCGACCACGACGAGCCTTGCCATCGGTGGCAAGGAGCTCAAAGGACATTCGACATTCGCGACTCATTCTGTTTCCTCTGGGCCTGTTTCTTTAGGGGCAGTCGGTGCGGGATTGCGGGTGATGAACATCGCATCACCGTAGCTGAAAAAGCGGTAACCGTTGTCGACGGCAGCCTTGTAGGCGGCCATGGTTTCGGGATAACCGGCGAACGCGGAAACCAGCATCAGCAGTGTGGATTCCGGCAAATGGAAATTGGTCACCAAGGCGTCGACCACATGGAACGGCCGGCCTGGGAAGATAAAGATATCGGTGTCGCCACTGAACGGCTTGAGCACGCCATCGCGCGCCGCACTTTCCAGCGAACGCACGCTGGTGGTGCCGACCGCGATCACTCGACCGCCGCGCGCACGGCACGCCGCGACCGCATCGACCACATCCTGGCCGACTTCCAGCCACTCGGTGTGCATGTGGTGGTCTTCAAGCTTCTCGACGCGCACTGGCTGAAACGTCCCTGCGCCCACATGCAAGGTGACGAACGTGGTCTCGACGCCCTTGGCAGCAATCGCTTCCATCAGTGACTGATCGAAATGCAGCCCTGCGGTCGGTGCCGCCACCGCGCCCAAGCGCTCGGCGTACACGGTCTGATAACGCTCGCGATCCGAGCCTTCGTCCGGGCGGTCTATATAAGGAGGCAACGGCATGTGCCCGACGCGATCGAGCAGCGGCAACACTTCTTCAGCGAAGCCCAGTTCGAACAACGCATCGTGACGCGCAAGCATTTCTGCCTCGCCACCGCCGTCGATGAGGATCTTCGAACCCGGCTTCGGCGACTTGCTGGAACGCACATGGGCCAGCACGCGGTGCGTATCGAGCACCCGCTCAACGAGGATTTCCAGCTTGCCGCCGGACGCTTTCTGCCCGAACAGCCGCGCGGGAATCACCCGGGTATTGTTGAACACCATCAAATCGCCCGGGCGCAAATGCTCGAGCAAATCAGTGAATTGACGGTGTGCAAGGGCGCCGCTCGGCCCGTCAAGGGTCAGCAGGCGACTACCGCGACGCTCGGCCAAAGGGTGGCGGGCGATCAGCGAATCAGGGAGCTCGAAAGTAAAGTCAGCAACGCGCATGATGGGGTTCGTCTAGCAGGGCCGGAAAGTCTAGCGGAAATATTGAAAATTCTCTATGTACCTGATTGACCGACGGTAATCTCATCTCTATACTTCGCCGCCATTGAGCCCTGATGGCGGAATTGGTAGACGCGGCGGATTCAAAATCCGTTTTCGAAAGGAGTGGGAGTTCGAGTCTCCCTCGGGGCACCAAAATTAAGAAAGGTCTTGCTTAGCAAGGCCTTTTTTTTCGTCTGCTGGAAAGTGCCAACCAAGGTATGCAAGGTGCTGGATGCCGAAATGCAGGTGCACATGCTCGCTGGCCAGACACGCCAGCGCATGCCTAGGCAATTCGAGGTACTCGGTATTCTCGAAGACGCGACAGCACCACCCAAAGCATTCGGAGCAACCGCCGCCAACGACTACGGCAATCCTCTACCGCTTCGAGCTACTTGAAAAACCAGAAATCTTCATCTGAGACAGGGCCCAACCGGGACCCTACTTGTTGATCATGTCACACCAATAGTTCAAGCTTTCTAACTTGAACTCATAGCCTGGTGGCGATTTCCTTCCAGATATATCCGTAGTTGTATTCCAACCAACGGACGAGCAATTTGTCGAACTGCCTGCGTAACCAATTGTTTTGCCTCGCCGCTCGCCTTTCCTCAATCATGGCGTTGAGGGAATCAGGATCAAAGCCTGTCCATACCGTTGGTAGGGCAGCTGCAATATTGCTGTAGCACACCGGTGCGACTTCGGAATAAAGGATCTCGTAGAGAATGTGGGGATCAACACCTTTGACTTCGCTGGCTATGTAGTCGTAATCAACTGGAAAATCGTTAAAAGGATCCGAAAGCGCGACTCTAACCTTTGTCAGTTCAGGCTGACTCAAAGTATGTCCCAATGGGAGAACTCCTCTAATTCCTCATCGAGCGAGTCTGCAACGGTACCGCCTGCAACACCTCCGACGATGGTTCCGACAATCACTACGGCAAATGCACAGATCGGAGCGCCCGGCCCACAGAGCGCACTGCCCCCCAGCCCGGCCAGAATGCCAAGGGTATATGGCTATCGCCGATAATCACTGTCCCCGATCCGCCAACTACGATACCGCCGTGGGCGCCGCCGGTGTCGATGGTTGCGGCATTCTTGCCGTTGATGAAAACGGTAGAAGACAGTCCTGATGAAAGCGCGCTACCGCAAGTGCAAGCGTCGCCCTGACGCGCGGCGGGTAGGCCATCAAAGAAAACGTCAGAAGAGCCTACCGCAATGGGGTTAGTACCGTGCCCAGGTACCGGACAACTGTAAGGATCACTTTTACGTGCTGCTGGCTTAGCCATGATGACCTCCTGTCAAAATTCCTTGTAGGCCTCATAACCTAACAGAACAACCAACAGATCAGGAACCTTGGGACGGTATACTTGGACGGAGTCTGCGGCCATCCGACTACCGGAATCACTAACAGCTGCCCAGTAAAACTTTACAAAGGTCCACCCCATGGAAACGTCACTGGAAACAGTCGCCCTCTTCTCCCTCAAACTCGCTTACGAGGAAGAAGGCCTGAGCCCGATTCTGCGGGACGACATGGTCATGGGTGATTATCAGAAAGACATTTTCGAGTTGTTGGTACGCCGTGGCGATGTCGAGGCTATTCAGTTCAAGATGAATGAATGCCTGGGCTTGGCGATGACTGCCTTGGGCGGTGTCGAGAAACCGCTGGGACGCGAGCTGCACAAGTTGTCTGCGGAGTTCAGCGAGGCGCAGTCGCTGGAGCAGCTCGGTCAGCCGCTCCTCGCGCTCAAGGGTTATTTGAAAGACATCCTGTGATCGAACGGGGCGATCACTTGCGCACCTTCACCACTCGAATCTTGATCGGAAACCCACCCGCTCCCTTCAGCGTCTTCCATCCCACGTACTGGAATATCAAATCCTCGTCGATGGGGTCGCCCCGCTCCACCATTGGTCCACCCAGCACCGCGACCTCCTTATAGACGGCGCAGCTGCCCGAATTGGGGCCGACGACGTAGACCACATAGGGTTTGACGTATTGCACCGCGCGGAAATGTCGGCCGCACTTCCAGTCGACCGTAAGCATCAACGTCTTCAGATACGCTTCGCCATCCGTTTCCGATTCCTCGGCGAGTTCTTTGAGCTTGCCGATTCCGCCGACGTCTTTAAATCCCAAAGCCCGTGCTCGCTGGTATTCCGGGGATTTCTGGTGCTCGGCCTGAGCCTTGTAGTATTGCTCTTGAAGCTCTGCGACCAGGACCGGCTCTTCCTTGTTCCGGATCTCGAACGCTTGGGCAATGATGGTTTCGCAACGGGTATATTCGGGAGAGGCAAGGCTTGCCGGGGCGAGGTGATCGCGGTGGACGTACAGCGTGTGATTCAAGCTGTCGACGCGGCTCATCGCTTGCCTGGTCGTCATGACCCCGCTTTGAACCCTGTTCACCACCTCCTGAAAACTCTGACAATCGGCGAGGTAGCCTTTCCAGGCGACCTCCGGGGTTTCATCCCAGCCGGCAACCGCCGGGGTCATTACGATGGCAAACAGGAAAGCGCTGAGCAGGCGCGAGACAGAAGAAACCGTAGGCATGTGTAGTCCGTTACGCAGTTGAAGAAAGTGGCGCGAAGCTACTATTTTGCTATCTTGCCGTCCACATCGCTGGAGGCGTATCAACCGCCTCCGTTATCGGGCGCTCGGGAATAAATCAATGGATGCTGTGTTGTGCTTGCTGGTAATGGCCGGAACCTGGTTTTGGGTGGTGAAGCAACGGGGTGAGTGGAATTTGTGGGTTGCCAACCTCGCCGGTGCAGGAAGTAGCGTGGTGACCGGCATTGTTTTCACGCTTATTTATGGCGGACTGATTGGTACGTCGATGGCGACGCAGAATCTGGATCGCAGTCTGGTGGTTTTCATGACCAGCGCAGGCGTTCTGGCGGGTGTATGGATGTGGGTTGCCAATCGCCGCCAACCCGAACATCCGGTGGCACGGCAACTGTTGGGCGCGGTGTGTGGCTTTGCTGCCGGCATGACGACGCTCACGTTTCTGGCGGTGAATTATTTTCCCCACACTTGATTGGACGGCGCGCCGGTTTTGCTATCGTGCTGCCCAGCATCGGCGTTCACTTCGGACGTGCGTTGGTTTCAGATTTAGAAGTTTAAGGAAAGGATCGAATGGATTTTCTGCGTTTACTGGCATTTGTCGCCACCTGGGGTTTCATGTGGCGCTGGGTCGTGAAAAACCGCGGTAGCTGGAATATTTTCTACGGCAATATCGTTGGAGTAGCAGGCGGCCTCATCGTGGGTTTAGTGGTGCTGTCGATCACGTTCTCGTTGTTTCCGTCGGCGCACACGCCCGAAGCAGCGCGAACAGAAGACGCGGTGACACAGAACGTCGAGCCCACTTCGTTGTTGCCGGAGTCCGAATCAGCGTCGACGACCGTTGCCCTCGAAAACGCGCCCGCCTTCGCGGCAATCGAACCGGACAACACGCCCTCGCCGGCCGACTCCGCGCTGCTGCCGAACTACGCCAGCCGGGCGCCGAAGTCGATGTCGGAAAAGTCCGTGCTCGAGCAAAGCGATGAGCAGGGTCGCAAAGCCTTGACCGCGCTGAGCAATAAACTCGGACACGATGCCGACAGCGACAAGTCGATGCTCGCCTATGTCATGTGCAGTCCATTTATCACCAGCACCCTGCGCTTCCCGGCTTCGGCACAATTTGCCGACAGCAAGTCGCTCACCACTCAGCGCTTCAAGGATCAGGTTTACACCTTCAGCAACATCCTGACCGCACGGAACATGAATGGCGACGATGTCAGCTACCGTTTCAATTGCTCGGTACAAGAAAAAGCTTCGTCGTCCGAATGGACGCTGCTGAGTCTGAAATTGCAGAAAACCGACTCTTAAGCCTCGCTTAAGGGTTCAAGGCGCCGGCTGCGCTATCATCGCCGGCCTGTGCGCCTTGAGCTAGTCCCCGGATGTCCGCAACCCTTGATGACCTGACCCCGCTGCCAGCTGTTTTGGCCGGCCCGCTGCTGCGACGGCTGGAACCGACTCGGCTGGTGTTCTGGCTGGTCGGCACGCGCCATTTGTCACTAACCCTGCGCCTGCAAGGTGTAGGAGACATTCCCCTCGACGCCGGGAAATGCACGGTGATTCCCGTAGGACGCCACGGGTTTGTTCATCTTATCGATGTGGCTCTCGACAACGCCCTGCCCTGCGACACGCGGATTGACTATGACCTGCTGATCGACGACGCCACCGGCATCGCCGATTGGGCACCGCATCTGTTGTACAGCGAGGCGACGAGCCCGAACTTCGTTCTGCGTTCGCGGATCGATCAACTGCTGCATGGCTCCTGCCGTAAACCCCATCACCCGGCAACGGACGGTTTGCTCTGTGTCGATCAACTATTAGCGACCGAAACCGACCCGCAACAACGCCCCGCCCTGTTGATGATGAGCGGTGATCAGGTCTACGCCGACGATGTGGCCGGTCCGATGCTGCGGGCGATTCACGCTTTGATCGAACGCCTCGGCCTGTTCGACGAACACCTCGAAGGCGCGGTGGTCAGCGACAGCGCCAAAATCTACGAACACCCGGCCAGTTACTACCACCGTGCGGATTTGTTACCGGCGCTGGAAAGCAACGAGACATTGCGCGAGCGATTTTTCGGCGGTGCGCGTAAGCCGATTTTCACCAGCAGCAGTGCTGACAATCACCTGGTGACCTTGGCCGAAGTCATGGCGATGTACCTGCTGGTGTGGTCGCCGACGGCCTGGTCGCTGATCGATCCGCAAGCCCCCGAACTGACGCCCGAACGCCTCAAGCGCTACACCCTCGAACAGACGCGCATCGACGCGTTCAAGGCTGGCCTGGGCAACGTCGCCCGCGCGCTGGCGCATCTGCCGAGCCTGATGATTTTCGATGATCACGACATCACCGATGACTGGAACCTGTCTGCGCAGTGGGAGGAAACGGCCTACGGTCATCCGTTTTCCAAACGCATCATCGGCAATGCGCTGATTGCCTATATGTTGTGTCAGGGCTGGGGCAACAATCCCGACGCCTTCAAAGCTGTGATGGAGAAAATCCTCGCGCTGAGCGCCAGTGGCAATGACCAGTATCTCGACAGTCCGGTGCAGGATGATCTGATCGATGATCTGCTGCGCTTTCAGCAGTGGCATTTCGTGCTGACGACGAGCCCGGCGCTGGTGGTCATCGACACCCGCACCCGGCGCTGGCGCAGCGAAATGGCGCTCAAGCAACCTTCGGGATTACTGGATTGGGAGGCCTTGAGCGAGCTGCAGCAGGAGCTGCTCGATCACCCGTCGGCGATCATCGTTTCCCCGGCACCGATCTTCGGCGTGAAGCTGATCGAAACCGTGCAGAAAGTGTTCAGTTGGTGCGGTTTTCCGCTGCTGGTCGACGCGGAAAACTGGATGGCCCATCGGGGTGCCGCCCAAGTGATCCTGAACATTTTCCGACACTCGCGCACACCGGGTAACTACGTGGTGCTGTCCGGCGATGTGCATTATTCCTTCGTCTACGAAGTGCTTATCCGCCACCGCAAGGCTGGCCCGAGAATCTGGCAGATCACCAGCAGCGGCATCAAGAACGAGTTTCCGAAAACCCTCCTGGAGTGGTTCGACCGCCTCAACCGCTGGCTCTACTCGCCGCGCTCACCGTTGAACTGGTTTACCAAACGCCGCCGCATGCGCATCGTCCCGTATAAGCCGGAACATGCTGAGGCAGGTGAACGCTTGTGGAATTCGGCGGGGATCGGCCAGGTGTTTTTCAATGAGCAGGGGCAGCCGCGCGAGATCATTCAGCACAATGCCAATGGCGCGGCGAAGACGCGGATGTTGGCGCCGGATCTGGCGGATTATCCCGACTAGAGGCTGTCCGTTGTGGAGCGAGCTTGCTCGCGAATGCGGTCGAGCATTCAGCATTAATGTCGACTGTGACGACGCCTTCGCGAGCAAGCTCGCTCCCACAGGGTTATCGGATATCCATTAACTCGCGGAAACAATCCGTCCAATTCCTCTGACAATCATCTCCACCTCCCGCTCATCAATCGTCAGCGGTGGCAGCAGCCGTATCGTCTTGCCACGGGTGACGTTGATCAACAGCCCATGATCCCGCGCGGCGATCAGCGTCAGATCACGCACCGGTTGTTTCAACTCGATGCCGATCATCAAACCCTGACCACGAATCGCCAGTACATTGGGATTGTCCGCCAGCTCTGCCCGTAGCCGGGTCAACAGACGTTCCCCTTGAAGCCGGGCGTTTTCCAGCAGGCCCTGTTCTTCGATGATATCCAGCACTGTGCAAGCCACCCGGCAGGCCAGCGGATTGCCGCCGAAGGTGCTGCCATGGCTACCGGGCGTGAACAGATCCGCCGCTCTGCCCCGCGCCAGACACGCGCCGATCGGCACGCCATTGCCCAGCCCTTTTGCCAGGGTCATCACGTCCGGAACGATGCCTTCATGCTGGAATGCAAACCAACGCCCCGTGCGACCGATACCAGTCTGAATTTCGTCGAGCATCAGCAGCCATGCATGACGATTGCACAATTCGCGCAGAGCTTTCAGATAACCGGGAGGCGCCAGTTGCACGCCACTTTCGCCCTGAATCGGCTCGACCAGAATAGCCACGATGCGCTCGCCATGCTTTTGCTGCACCTGCTTGAGCGCCGCGAGATCACCGAACGGCACTTTGAGGAAATCCCCCGGCAGCTCATTGAAACCCAGCCGCACCGCCGGGCCATCGCTGGCCGACAAAGTGCCAAGCGTGCGGCCATGGAAGGCGTTGGCCATGACCACCACCAGCGGCTGTTCGATGCCCTTGCGCCAGCCGTACAAACGCGCGAGTTTGAGCGCGGTTTCATTGGCCTCGGCGCCAGAGTTATTGAAGAACGCCCGCGCCATTCCCGACAGCTCAGTCAGCCGTTTGGCCAACTGTTGCTGCCAGTCGATGCTGTACAGATTGGATGTGTGCAGCAGCAATCCCGCCTGCTCACTGATCGCCGAAACAATCCGCGGGTGAGAGTGGCCGACGTTGGTCACCGCCACACCGGCAACCGCATCCAGATACTCGCGACCGGCCTGATCCCACAGGCGGGTGCCGAGGCCTTTGGTGAAACTCAGGGCCAGCGGTTGGTAGGTGTTCATCAGGGCGGCGGTCATGACTTCAAACTCCAGTGAAGGTCGGTGAGCTGGCAGTATGGTTAGCCACCGAAACTGGATAAACTTGGGAAAACTTCATTCATTTAAAAGCAGAGCTTGATAATGGACTTGTTCCAGTCGATGAGCGTGTACGTCAAAGTCGTCGAGGGCGGGAGCATGACCGCGGCCGCGTTGCAGTGCGACATGTCAACGACCATGGTTGGCAATCATCTGCGGGCGCTGGAGCAAAGGCTCGGTGTGCAGCTGCTGCAGCGCACCACTCGACGTCAGCGGCTGACTGAATTCGGCAGTGTTTATTACCAACGTTGCCTAGATGTATTGGGACTGGTAGCCGACTCGGAACGCCTTGCCGAACAGGCCCTCGATGAGCCACGCGGTCTGCTGCGTATTACCGCGCCGCTAACCTTTGGCGTAGAACGCCTGGCACCAGCGCTCAGCGAATTCTCCCTGCAATACCCGCAGGTCAAAATGGATGTGGTGCTGACCAACAGCCGCCCGGACCTGCTGGAAAGTGGTCTGGATGTAGCGTTTCGGTTGGGCCACTTCGAAGAGTCAAACCTGATCGCCCGCCCCTTGATCGACTACACCCTGACCGTCTGCGCCTCGCCGGAATACGTCGCCCGTCGCGGCATGCCGCAAACCCCGGAAGACCTGCGACTCCACGACTGCCTGTCATTCGCCTACCCCGCCGGCGACGATTGGCAATCCGTGGAAAAACGCTGGCGCCTCGGCGGCCCCGACGGGGAAATACTCGTCGACGTCAGCGGACCGATGCTGATGAATACGTCTGCTGGCCTGCATCAGGCCGCGCGCACCGGCATGGGCATCGTCATGTTGCCCGACGCACTGGTGGAACAGGATCTGCGTAGCGGCAAACTGGTAACCGTCGTCCCCGACTTCCAACCGCCGAGCCGTCCACTGCATCTGCTTTACGCACCAGATCGCTATCGCTTGCCAAAACTGCGCCGATTCGTGGAGTTTGCGATGCAGACGTGGGGGAAATCCTGAGGCTGCCCGCCCCACCCTTCCATGAAAAATCGCTGACAAGGACCCGAACAGCCGATGAACAACACACTCGACGTACGTGATTTGCTGCCCGCCGAAACGGAATCGGTGCGGCAGTTTCTCGGCCAGCATGGCTGGGGCCATCGCACCGGCTCAACTGAACATTTCGCCCTGCTGATCAAGAACTCTCAGCGCACCGCCGTCGCCGTGCAAGGTGAGCAGATCATCGGATTCGCCCGCGGGATCAGCGATGGTTTGTCCAATGGTTACCTGTCGATGGTGGTGGTCGACGACCAGCATCGGCGGGCAGGGATTGGCCGCGCACTGGTCGAGCACATCATGGGCGACAACCCCGATATTACCTGGGTGCTGCGCGCCGGACGCGAGGGCGCAGAAGCTTTTTTTGCCAGCCTGGGTTTTGAGACCTCGGTGATTGCCATGGAACGGCCGCGCCTGAAATAGCGCACGTCGGGAAAAAACTCGACCGGCAGACCGTTGCTCCGTGACAACGCCGCCCCGCTCCCCTAAATTAGTCGGCCTGAAAAAGCCCTCGGGCTTGCTCATCTCAACTCAAGTTAAAAAGTAGTGAAATTTCAATGTCCGATTTCAACACCGCTGAATCCGTAGTCACCGAATCGTCCAAAGCGGAATACGAAAACTCCATCAATCTTTCACAACACCTTCCACAAGCCAAAATCATCAGCGAAATGGTCCTGGATGCTTTCCAGTCGACCCGTGAAAGCGACCAGATCCGCGAGCTGCGCGCCGCGATCCGTCAGGCTCACGACAGCTTCGATGATGACAAGGCCTATGAGCTGATGGGCGAACTCAAGGCGCTGAAAGACGCCGAAGCTGCCGACCTCGCAGCCTTGGAAGACCTCAGCAGCAAGTTCTCGATCGGCCGTATCCTGTCGAGCTTCAAGGACGATCCGGCGTTCCAGGAAATCGTTTATGGCCTGGCCCTCAAAGTGCTGAACCAGACCCATCAGGCGATCAGCAATCCGAGCGGTGGCAAGAGCAAAGCGGCGAAGAAGAAAGAAGTCGAAATCTTCACCATCAGCAAGGACGGCATCAGCGTGACCCTGCCACTGCGCACACCGCGCTCGCGTCTGAACGTCGACCGTGAAGCGCTGGAGTTCCTCGGTTTCACCTTCGTCGGTGAAGGCGAAGAAGCGGAACTGGAGAGCGAAGTCTTCGTGGATAACGACGGCACTGAGCAGGCGGTGAACCGCAAGAACATCATCACCGCCCTGCAAAAGCAGACCGCGTTCGATGGCTACAGCATCGCCGCGCAGTAAGAGCGCAGCGTCAAACGAAAAAGCCCCGCGCTGAAATTCAGGCGGGGCTTTTTGTTTTCTGGCGTTCGGTGGTTACGCGCCTGAATGCACAGCCACAATCATGTCGACCTCGATCGCCGCGTTCTTCGGCAACTGATACACACCAATGGTGGTGCGGGTGTGTCGACCAGCGTCGCCAAGCACATGGCTGAACACGTCCGAAGCACCATTGGCCACTTCACTCAGATCGACAAAATCAGGCGTCGACTTCACGTACACGGTCACCCGCAACAGCGCCTTGATCTTGTCCAGCGAACCCACCGCATCGACGATCAGCGCCAGGCAACGCATCGCACTGATGCTCGCAGCAGCCTGCGCATCCTTGAGCGTCAACTCCAGCCCGACCCGGCCCGGATACTGAATCTTGCCGTGGGTGCGCGGCACCATGCCGCTGATATACAACTCATCGTGATGACGGATCAGCGGCGCGTAATTGCCGCCGGCGGTGTTCTCACCATAGATGTCGTAATTCAGCTCTTGGGCCAGGGCAATGAAACGCTCGTCGCAGCTCATCCTCTCAGTCATTTCGCCCAGCCTTTTCGATTCAATCCACAAGTTCCGATGGTTGAGTGCCACACCATAGGCATGGACGAGCCATCGACATATTTGGATCCAAATCTAGGGCTTTTACGACCGCACCGCAACCTGCGCCTACAGATGTTGATTCCAAAGGCGTTGGCGGTTTAGGGCGTACAAATATTCGTCAGGCCAGTACATCGCTACGATTGTCCTGAACAGTGACTCGGCCTAAGGTCGACATGGCTCCTGACTAAGAAATACGCCCATGCGGCACGGGTGGGATTGGTATCTAGCTGTTTATTTGCAGTTATAGCGATTTATCACTATAACCATCAATAAGTTCGTATGAGATCAAGCTTTGGACAAGAATACCAACCCCTTCAACCCTGGAGCAGGCGTCTCACCACCCGAGCTGGCAGGACGATCCGAGGTACTGGAAACGGCGGATACAGCGCTTGCCCGCACGAAACGTGGGAAGCACGCCAAGTCCCTTATGATCCTGGGATTACGGGGTGTCGGGAAAACGGTGCTTCTGAATCAAATCAAGGATCGGGCTATCGCCTTGGGCTATCTAGCCGAAATGCAGGAAGCCCACGATGGCGCAGAGCTAAAGCAACTGTTGATACCGGTTCTACGCCGTCTTCTGTTACGTCTGGACCGAGTGCAAAACACGGTCGAGACCGTCAGAAAAGGCATACGGGTTTTGCGCAGCTTTATTGGCAATATCACTATCGCGGCAGGTGGAGCAGAAGTAACACTGGGTGGCGACTCTGAGGCGGGTTATGCAGATAGTGGAAATCTTGAAGATGACTTGCGAGACATTCTGATAGCAACAGCAGAAGCGGCACGAGACACAGGTCAGCCAGTAGCCATATTCATTGACGAGCTGCAGTACCTTTCCAAAGATGAGCTAGGTGCGCTTATCCGCGCAATCCACGCAATCAACCAAGCGGCCTTGCCTCTGATCCTGTTCGGCGCAGGACTCCCTCAGTTGGCCGGACAGGCAGGCGATGCCAAAAGCTATGCCGAGCGACTGTTCGAGTTCCCACGGTTGGGAGCGCTATTGGAAGTGGATGCGTGGAAAGCCTTGCGTGATCCCGTTGAAGATGAGGGCGCCAGGATTTCTGACGAGGCGCTGCGCGAAATCTATGAAAAGACTCATGGTTACCCCTACTTTCTCCAAGAGTGGGGTTACACCGCATGGAACATAGCGAAAGATAAAATCATTACGGAACAGGATGCGCAGGCAGCAACCGAGGAAAGCATTCGCAAGCTTGATGAGTCGTTTTTCCGGGTTCGCTTTGATCGTACGACGCCTGCCGAAAGGGATTACATGCGTTGTCTGGCAGAACTGGGAGAAGGTCCGCAACGTTCTGCCGACGTAGCAAAAAAACTGGGTAGAAACGCGACGAGTCTTGGCCCGGTGCGCGATAGCCTGATTAAAAAAGGCATGATCTACAGCCCCGAATATGCGCTTATCGCGTTCACTGTTCCGCTGTTTGATGAGTTCATGCGACGAGGGCCATAACCTGCCCCAACAAAAAACCCCGCACATCTCTCAATGTGCGGGGTTTTTCTTCAAGCCTTTGAGCCTTACGGCGCGTACGTCAGCAGCAGCTCTGCCGGCACCTTGAAGTCCAGGGACATCATGACGCTCAACGCAGTGATGGTGAAGATCGAGAACACGAACAGCTTGCGTGCCCAGACCGTGTCATCCACCGCTTTGTAGCCGGTCCAGGCCATGTACAACCAGTACATGCCCATGGCCGCGGCAACCGCGAGGTAGCTCATGCCGGCGTAACCGCTGAAGGTCAGCATCAAGGTCGCCACGAGGAACGCCAGGATGTAGAGCAGGATGTGCTTCTTCGCCACTTGAATCCCGCGCTTCACTGGCAACACAGGAATCGATGCGGCCAGGTAATCGTTGAAGCGGAAGATCGCGATGGCGTAGGAATGCGGCATCTGCCACAGGCTGAACATCACCAGCAACGTCAGCGCGGCCATGTCGAAGCTGTTGGTTACGGCAACGTAACCGATCACTGGCGGCATGGCGCCCGACAGACTGCCCACCAGCGTGCCGTGAACCGACTTGCGCTTGAGGTACAGGCTGTAGAAGCCGACGTAGATGATGAAGCCGATTACCGCGAACAAAGCGGCCAACGGGTTGGCCACTTTGTACAACAGTGCAACGCCGAGAACACCAAGGATGGTCGCGTAGACCAGGGCCAGTTTCAGGGAGATCAAGCCCTGGACCAGCACCCGGTTCTTGGTGCGTTCCATCTTCAGGTCGATGTCGCGGTCGATGCAGTTGTTGAACACGCAACCGGAGGCGACAACCAGGGATGTACCGATCATGGCAGCCAGAAACACCGCCAGATCCACATGCCCTTTCGAGGCCAGGAAGAACCCGCCTGCCACAGAAAGCACGTTACCGAAAATGATCCCCGGTTTGGTGATTTGGATAAAGTGCTTGAGCGACATCGGGTCTACCTCACTTCGCCATCATGTACGTGTGGATGCTGAACATGATCCACAGCGACAGGCCAACCAGCAGCACAATCACGATCGCGGCGAACACGAAGGCAATCACGTTGTTACGTTGCGCAGCCGAGCGATCCAGGTGCAGGAAGTACACCAGGTGGACAACCACCTGGATCACGGCGAAGGCCAGAACGATCATCAGCGTGATCGACTTCGGCAACGACGGGTACATCACCAGAGCAAACGGGATTGCTGTCAGGATCACCGACAGAATGAAGCCGATCGCGTAGGACTTGACGCTGCCGTGGCCGGCGTCGTCGTGGCTGTCATGGGAGTGTGCATTAGCCATTACAGGGTCCCCATCAGGTAAACAACGGTGAATACGCAGATCCACACCACGTCCAGGAAGTGCCAGAACAGGCTCAGGCAGCTCAGACGGGTCTTGTTGGTCGCCGTCAGGCCGTGCTTGTTGACCTGGTACATCATGATGCCCATCCAGATCAGACCCGCGGATACGTGCAGACCGTGGGTACCGACCAGGGTGAAGAACGCGGACAGGAAGCCCGAACGGCTAGGACCGAAGCCCTCGGAGATCAGCAGGTGGAACTCGTTGATCTCCATGGCGATGAAGCCTGCGCCCAGCAGGAAGGTCATGAACAACCAACCCAGAACCTGCTGCTTTTTGCCTTTGTACAACGCCAGCATGGCGAAGCCGTAGGTGATCGAACTGAACAACAGCAGAGCGGTTTCGCCCAGCACGTATGGCAGTTCGAAGATGTCGTGGCCCGCAGGGCCACCGGCGACGTTGTTTACCAGTACCGCGTATACCGCGAAGATCGACGCAAACAAGATGCAGTCGGTCATCAGGTAGAGCCAGAAACCGTATACGGTCATCTCGCCCGAATCGTGGTGATGGTCATCGTGCCCATGTTCACCATGGGCGTGTCCAGCATTGGTCACTAAATTCGACATGGTTTAAGCCTGTTCCAACGAGGTTTCAACACGGGTGGCATTGGCCGGGATTTTCCCTGCCGCGACCAGACGCTTGTGCTGCTCGGCTTCGATACGTTCGATCGTTTCAACCGGAACCATATAGCCCTGGTCGTCACGTGCAGCGTGGATCACGAAGTAGACAACAGTGCCTACCAGGCTCGCGATCGCCAGCCACCAGATGTGCCAGATCATGGCGAAACCGAAGACGGTCAACAGCGCGCCCATCACCACACCAGTGGCGGTGTTGTTCGGCATGTGGATCGGCTCGTACTTGGCCGGTTGCTGGTACGCAGTACCGTTTTCCTTGGCTTCAGTGAACGGGTCGATGCAGTCAGCCTTTGGCAGCACAGCGAAGTTGTAGAACGGCGGAGGCGACGAGGTCGACCATTCCAGAGTGTGTGCATTCCACGGGTCACCGTGATCGCAAATGTTCTCTGGCTTGTTGCGGTCACGCACACTGACGTACAGCTGAATCAGTTGGCAGGCGATACCGGCAGCGATCATCACCGCACCGAACATGGCAACGTACAGGTACGGTACCCACTCAGGGTTGGTGGTGGCGTTCAGACGACGGGTCATGCCCATGAAGCCCAGTGCATAGAGCGGCATGAACGCGACGAAGAAGCCCGAGATCCAGAACCAGAACGCTGCTTTACCCCAACCTTCGTGCAGCTTGAAGCCGAACGCTTTCGGGAAGTAGAACGCGAAACCAGCGATGTAACCGAATACCGCACCACCGATGATCACGTTGTGGAAGTGCGCGATCACGAACAGGCTGTTGTGCAGAACGAAGTCAGCACCCGGGATGGCCAGCAGTACGCCAGTCATGCCGCCGATGGCGAAAGTCACCATGAAGCCCAGAGTCCACAGCACCTGGCTGGTGAAGCGCAGACGGCCCTGGTAGATGGTGAACAGCCAGTTGAATAGCTTCACACCCGTCGGGATGGAAATAAGCATCGTCGCCAGACCGAAGAAGGCGTTGACGCTTGCACCCGAACCCATGGTGAAGAAGTGGTGCAGCCAAACCATGAAGCCCAGTACCGAGATCGCGCCCGAGGCGTAGATCATCGAGTGGTGGCCGAACAGTTTCTTGCCGGTGAACGCCGAGATCACTTCCGAGAAGATGCCGAATGCCGGCAGGATCAGGATGTAAACCTCAGGGTGGCCCCAGGCCCAGAACAGGTTGACGTACATCATTGGATTGCCACCAAGTTCATTGGTGAAAATGTGGAAATCCATGTAACGGTCAAGGGTCAGCAGTGCCAGGGTAGCGGTCAGGATCGGGAACGAAGCCACGATCAGAACGTTTGCCCAGGTGCAGGTCCAGGTGAAGATCGGCATGTCCATCAGTTTCATGCCAGGGGTACGCATTTTCAGTACGGTCGCGAGGAAGTTAACCCCCGTTAGCGTCGTACCTAACCCGGATAACTGTAGCGCCCAGATGTAGTAGTCCATGCCCACGCCAGGGCTGTATTGCAGACCCGACAGTGGTGGATAGGCAACCCAACCGGTCTTGGCGAATTCGCCGACGCCCAGCGACAGGTTGATCAGTACTACGCCGGAAACCAGCAGCCAGAAGCTCAGGGAGTTCAGGAACGGGAACGCAACGTCACGCGCGCCGATCTGCAGCGGCACTGCAAGGTTCATCAGGCCGGTGAAGAATGGCATCGCCATGAAGATGATCATGATCACACCGTGAGCGGTGAAGATCTGGTCATAGTGTTCAGGTGGCAGGTAGCCAGGCGAACCCTCGGTGGCCATGGCCAACTGGGTACGCATCATGATCGCGTCGGCAAAACCGCGCAGCAGCATGACCATGGCGACGATGATGTACATCACGCCGATTTTCTTGTGGTCTACCGAGGTCAACCACTCGGTCCACAGGTACGTCCACTTCTTGAAGTAGGTGATTGCAGCGAACAGCGCCAGACCACCGAGCGCGATCATGGCGATGGTAATCATCACGATCGGTTCGTGGAATGGGACTGCTTCCCAACTTAATTTACCAAACATCGTTTACTCCTCTGCCCCGGCAGCTGAATGCGAACTCGAGTCAATTTCCGTGGCCGCCACTTCTTTCTCTTTCTTCTCGTGCTTCAGTGGCTTGCCCGGCTTCATACCTTCGTACTTGTCGACGATGATCTGGAACTGGTTCGGCGTGACCGAGGAGTAGAGCTCGACTGGGTTGTTCTGGCTTGGCTTGGCAAGGGCTGCGTATTCAGCTTGATCAAGCTGTTTAGGTGACTTCTTGACTTCACTGACCCAGGTGTCGAAATCTTCCTGAGTGGTGGAGATAGCTTTGAACTTCATGCCGGTGAAACCCGCGCCGCTGTAGTTGGCGGAGATACCGTCCATTTCAGCGTTACGGTCAGCGATCAGGTGCAGCTTGGTCTGCATGCCCGCCATCGCGTAGATCTGGCCGCCCAGACCCGGGATGAAGAACGAGTTCATCACAGCGTCAGAGGTGATCTTGAAGTTGATTGGCGTGTGCGCCGGGAACACGATCTTGTTGACCGTGGCGATGCCTTGTTCCGGGTAGATGAACAGCCACTTCCAGTCCAGCGCGACCACTTCGATGGTCACCGGCTTGACGTCGGATTGAATCGGACGATACGGGTCCAATTCGTGGGTCGAAATGTAGGTGATGTAACCCAGGGCAATGATGATCAGGACCGGGATGGTCCAGACTGCCACTTCGATTTTGGTCGAGTGCGACCATTTCGGGGTGTAGACGGCGTTCTTGTTCGACGCGCGGTACTTCCAGGCGAACAGGAAGGTCATGACGATAACCGGCACGACGACCAACAGCATCAGCAGGGTCGCGGTGATGATCAGGTTTCGCTGTTCCAGGCCAACCTGGCCCGTTGGATTGAGCAAGGTCATGTTGCAGCCTCCCAGCAACAACGTGCCGAGCAGCGGCACTAGGCCTAGTAATCTGGGGTACCTGTTTTTACTCATCTCACGACCTCTAAAGCAGCTTGCGCAATGCAGTTGGGTTTTGATCGCCAACACTTCACCCTGCCAAGGGTTGGCATTTTCTTTGGATTGAATAAGGGCCGCCCGTCGCGCGTCAGACGCTCGACAAATCCTGGGACAGCGGTCAGTTCTTATTCGAATTCGTGGTCAAAGGCCTTGTTACAGACCAATTCCATTTGGTGCGGAAAGTTGGAAGGCACCGACACCTGGGTGTCTTGGAAGCCTCACGACTCACTCGACACCCGACTTTCTGCGCAGCGCCTTATTAATGTGTTCCTTAATAAAGGCTGAACAGTGCCGGGAATTCAGTGCGGGCGATTGTAGATAGGTAGCGCCCTATACACCATGTCTTATCCCGAAATAATTTTTATCCGTTCGAGCAACAATCCATCGCCATTTTTGCAAAAGTTCCGCATGTTATCGAAATCAATTCTCAACAAAAACACCAAAATTTGTACGTGTACCCGCCTCAGTTCAGACAGCTCTGAAGGCCTTTTCCGAGTCCCGGAATAGCGCAAAGCCCGATAACCCAAGGCTTTTGGCCATATGCCGGCGCTTGTTAAAACTGCCTGATCTGGCACTCGTGTGCAGAAAGCGAAAAACGCCGAAACAGACCAATGTTTTTATGTAACAAGAGACCAATCGGCCCCTTCACGGCACCCTGCGACACGCCGCGTGTGACAACATGTCGCACACTTGCCGCACCCTCCATTGCCGTTCGTCACGGTGTTTTCACAAACGCTGTGAAAATGTAAAACGCCCCGATTTGCTGATCCGCAAATCGGGGCGCTTTCTGTATCGGCCACTCCGCCGAATAGTTGACTCAGCGCAGTGCTTTTCGGTTACGCGAGGTCAGCAGCGGCACCAGAATCACCACCAGCACGAACGCCACCAGCGCCCATTGCGCCAGCGACAGACCGAGAATCGGCGGGTACGGCGTCGAGCAGAATCCATCGACCTGGAAGCCCAGCGGGAAGATCTTCGCCAGTGGCAGATCATCGACAATCGGCTGCAACACATCGATGCCGCAGCTCACCGCCGGGTAGAACTGCGTGTACACGTGATGCCCGGCGACAGCGGCCCCGGCCAGCGCACAAATCACCACCAGCACTTCAAACACGGTGATGCTGCGACGGGTGCGCATGGCCGCGCCGATGAACGCGAACAGCGCAATCAGCAGCAACGCATAGCGCTGCAGAATGCACAGGGGGCACGGCGCCTCACCCAGCACGATTTGCATGTACAGCGCGCCACCGATCAGCGCCAGACAGATGATCCCCAACAGCACCAGAAAGCGCCGCTCACGGCCCAACCGAATCGTTTCCTCGCTCATCGCCTTTCCCTTGTTTGTCCATGGTTCAGCCGGCGTGCGGCTGAAAGTTGTCGCAAGTCTACACCGGGGCAATAAACGATAAAGCGGTTAAGGAACCATTAAATTGCAGGGCTGTTTTGCAAATCACAATTGTGTAACGGCTATCGCGGGCAAGCCCGCTCCCACAGGATTCGCGCTGCCCAAAAGAATCTGTGAGCGACGCTGAAACTGTGGGAGCGGGCTTGCCCGCGATCGGGGACGACTCGATATCAGATCATTCCAAAGCAGACGCTGGCCCGAAGAACTCGTAACGACTCTGCTTCTCTGGCACACCCAAGGCTTTCAAATGACGCTTGATCGCGCCCATGAACCCCTTCGGCCCAAGGAAGTAAGCGTCGACATCACGCTGCTCAGGCAGCCACTCGCCCAATTGCTCCACGCTCAGCAGGCCCACCTTGTCCGCCGCCGGGCTGACGCCATCGTCTTCGGCGTAGCAGTAGAAACGCTTGAGTTGCGGATGACGCGCCGCCAGGCCATCGACCCAATCGCGGAACGCATGGACGCTGCCATTGCGCGCGCAGTGGATGAAATGCACCGGGCGCTCGGTTTCCAGCGCCGCTTCGAGCATCGCCAACGTCGGAGTGATGCCAACGCCGCCACTGATCAGCACCAGCGGTTTGTCGCTGGCCGTCAGGGTGAATTCGCCCGAGGGTGGAAACAGTTGAATGCTCGCGCCAACATGCAGTTGATCGTGCAAATGGTTGGACGCGCGGCCACCCGGTTCACGCTTGACGCTGATGCGGTACTGACCTTTATTGGCCAGCGCCGACAACGAGTAGTTGCGACGGATTTCTTCGCCATCGAGGATCAGCTTCATGCCGATGTACTGACCCGGTTCGGCTGCCAGGATCGGGCCTCTGTCTGCCGGCTCAAAGTAGAAGGAGATGATTTCCGCGCTCTCCTCGACCTTGGCCGCGACGATGAATTCACGCGCTCCGCGCCAGCCGCCGACCGCGTGTTCTTTCTGGTCATAAATAGCGGTTTCGGCGCCGATCAGGATGTCAGCCAGTTGACCGTACGCTGCGCCCCAGGCGCTCATCACTTCAGGCGTGGCGATCTCTTCGCCGAGCACTTCGGAGATGGCGCGCAGCAGGCACGCACCGACAATCGGGTAGTGCTCCGGCAGAATCTGCAGGGCCACGTGCTTGTTGATGATTTTCGCGACCAGATCGCCCAACTGGTCGAGCTGATCAATATGCCGCGCATACATCAAGACGCCGTTGGCCAGAGCACGCGGCTGATCGCCGCTGGCCTGGTGGGCCTGGTTGAACAGTGGGCGCACCTCAGGGTATTCAGAGAGCATCATGCGGTAGAAGTGCGTGATCAGCGCTTCCCCGCCGCTTTCCAGCAGAGGCACGGTGGACTTGACGATGGCACGATCCTGGACGCTAAGCATAAGAGCAACTCCTGAGCTTTATTGAAAAGTTACCTTAGACTTATCAGATTTCGTGCCAGATTTTTTATCCATATAATTCAAAGACTTGTAAGTCTTGTAGTCATAACGACCCAAACAGACTTATAGTCATCCCGACTACATCGTGTCCCTTTGACTACAAGACCATGACCGCCAAATCACTGCTCACCGCCCTGCTGCCTCTGGTTTCCGACCTCTCCCGCGAACTGCCTGAGGGTGAGCGTTACCGACGCCTGCTCGAAGCCATGCGCGCGCTGTTGCCCTGCGATGCCGCCGCGTTGTTGCGGCTCGACGGTGAATCGCTGGTGCCGCTGGCGGTGGATGGCCTGAGCACTGACACCCTGGGCCGGCGCTTCAAAGTCAGCGAACACCCGCGCTTCGAAATCCTCCTGGCCGGTGCCGGGCCAACCCGCTTCGCCGCTGACAGTGATTTGCCCGATCCTTACGACGGTCTGGTCGATGGTCTCGATGAGCATCTTGAAGTTCACGACTGCCTCGGCTGTCCTTTGTTTGTCGATGAAAAGCTCTGGGGCCTGATTACCCTTGATGCACTCGATCCCGAGCGATTCGAACCGATCGAACTCGATGCCTTGCAAGCCTTCGCCAGCCTCGCCTCGGCCACGGTCAACGCCGCCGAGCGCATCGAACGGCTGGCCACTCGCGCCGAAGACGAGCATCAACGCGCTGAGGTTTACCGTCAGGCCAGCGGTCAGCAGCACCGCGAAATGATCGGCCAGAGCAAAACACTTAAACGCTTGGTGGAAGAAATAAACCTGGTCGGTGGCAGTGATCTGACCGTGTTGATCACCGGTGAAACCGGGGTCGGCAAAGAGCTGGTGGCGCAAGCGATCCACGCCGCGTCACCGCGCGCCGACCAACCGATCATTAGCCTCAACTGCGCCGCCCTGCCGGATACCTTGGTGGAAAGCGAACTGTTCGGTCATGTGCGCGGCGCGTTCACCGGCGCCACCAGTGATCGTCGCGGCAAGTTCGAACTGGCCAATGGCGGCACGCTGTTTCTCGACGAAGTCGGCGAGCTGTCGCTGACGGTACAGGCCAAGTTGCTGCGGGTTTTGCAGAGCGGGCAGTTGCAGCGTCTGGGCTCGGACAAGGAGCATCAGGTCGACGTGCGCTTGATCGCCGCGACCAATCGCGACCTGGCCGAAGAAGTGCGCAGCGGTCGTTATCGCGCCGACTTCTACCATCGCCTTAGCGTTTACCCGCTGCGAGTGCCGGCGCTACGTGATCGCGGACGTGACGTGTTGCTGCTCAGCGGTTTCTTCCTCGAACAGAACCGCTCGCGTATGGGCCTTAACAGCCTGCGTCTGAACAGCGACGCTCAGGAAGCGCTGCTGGCCTACACGTGGCCGGGCAATGTACGCGAACTGGAACACTTGATCGGACGCAGCGCATTGAAGGCGCTGGGCAACTGCAAGGTGCGACCGAAGATTCTCAGCTTGAGTGCAGCGGATCTGGATTTGCCGCGCGAGGTTGTGGATAACCCGGCTGAACCCATGGCCGGCGCGGTCGCTGCTGCGCCGCTGATTACGGGTGATTTGCGCAGCGCGACCGAGGCGTATCAGCGCCGCTTGATCAGTGCGGCGCTGGAGCGTAATCAGGATAACTGGGCCAGTGCCGCAAGAGATTTGGGGCTGGACCGGGCGAACCTTGGGCGGATGGCCAAGCGGTTGGGGATGAAATAATCAGCCCACCGTCGGATTGGCGCCAGAATCCCTAAAGCCTGCCCGCAAGACGTCGATAACCCGGCATCAATACCTGCTGGCGACCTCCGGGATCGCCGCTCACCTTTTTCCACAGAAGGTTTATATGTCTTCCACCAAAGCCCGCGCAGATTCGCTTTCGCTTCTGCTGTTTACCTTGCGCAGCGGCAAGTTGATGGCGATCAACCTGCTGAAAGTCAGTGAAATCATTCCCTGCCCGCCGCTGACCAAACTGCCGGAATCGCACCCCCACGTCAAAGGCATCGCCACGCTGCGCGGTGCTTCGTTGTCAGTGATCGACCTCAGCCGCGCGATCGGCGAGCGTCCGCTGGAAGATCCGAACGGCGGTTGCCTGATCGTCACCGACGTCAGCCGTTCCAAACAGGGTCTGCATGTTCAGGCTGTGAGCAAAATCGTCCACTGCCTGACCACCGACATCAAGCCACCGCCATTCGGCTCGGGCGGTTCGCGCGCTTACATTACCGGCGTGACCTCGGTGGACGGCACGCTGGTGCAGGTGCTGGATATCGAAAAGGTTATCCACAGCATCGCCCCGGCGCAGATCGAAATGGCCCCGACCGACCTGACCATGGAAGACGCCGAAGTACTCGGCAACGCCCGCATCCTGGTGGTCGATGACAGTCAGGTGGCGCTGCAACAATCGGTGCACACCCTGCGCAATCTTGGCCTGCAATGCCACACCGCACGCAGCGCCAAGGAAGCCATCGACTGCCTGCTCGACCTGCAAGGCACCGCCCAGCAGATCAACCTGATCGTCTCCGACATCGAAATGTCCGAAATGGACGGCTACGCCTTTACCCGCACCCTGCGCGAGACCCCGGACTTCGCCCACCTCTACGTGCTGCTGCACACCTCGCTCGACAGCGCGATGAACAGCGAGAAAGCGCGGCTGGCCGGAGCGAATGCGGTGTTGACCAAGTTTTCTTCGCCGGAGCTGACCCAACGTTTGATCGAGGCGGCCAAGCACGTCGCCGCGCACGGGCACTGAGTCTTGGGCGAGAGATACTGTTTTTTGATGCGGCGCGACTTGAGCGAAGTCGCGCCGGATGCGCAATGGCCATGCGACTTCGAACTTTGCGTATACCGCGAAGAACTGGCGCCAGCGGTGCATCAATTGATGCAAATCGGACATCGCAAAGGGGGCGGTTCTGTGCCACCACTGGAGCAGTGGCAGCGGCGATTTGAGAGCGATCCTGAATACGATCCGACGCTGTGTTTGATTGCCTGCGATGCCGAAGGTGTGGTCGGCGTGGCGCTATGCTGGACCAGTTCATACATCAAAAGTCTGGTGGTACATCCTCGGGCTCAGGGACTGGGTCTGGGACGCGCGTTGCTGCTCAATGCGTTCAAAGTGTTTCAGCAAAGACGCGAAGGATTCGTCGATTTGCGAGTACTGGAAGACAACCTGCGCGCGCAGCAACTGTATGAAAGTGCCGGGATGTATGTAGTCCGCCGGGAATTGGTGCCGGGCTGATCCAACGCATTCGTGAGCAAGCCCGCTCCCACAATTGGAATCGCGAAGGGGTCCATACAGGCAACTTAGCTCCAGAGACAGACTCCAACCTTGGCCCCCCAAACCAAGGATGCCCCTACCATGAAAGCCATCACCCTCAGCCTCCTGTGCCTCACCGCCCTCGCCTCCCAGGCCCAAGCCTCCAGCCCCGACGCCTGGGCCGCCTACGACAAAACCGTCCTCGCCAGCTGCACCAAAGCCAGCGGCCTGAAAAACGCCAAACCGGTCGGCACCCCCGCGCAATTCGATGATCGCGTGGGCTACACCGCCGTACTGCTGCAGGGCCAATACCCGCAAAAACACATGAAAGGCCAGCAAGGCAGCGAGCTGTGCCTGTACAACAAACAATCGAAAACCGCCTTCGTCACCGAGTGGGACTCGATCCGTCCGACCGCCAAAGCCAAGTGAGTGGCGCATAATTTGCTTCAACCCGGGTCTGTGCGGTGGTTTTCCGCCGCCGTTTCATACCTCGATTGAAGACAGATTGCTCAATGAATACGACGTTTTCCTGCGTAGGCTGCGGCAAGTGCTGCACCGACCATCATGTCCCTCTGACCTTGGCCGAAGCCCGTATGTGGGCGTCGGATGGCGGACAAGTGATCGTGCTGGTCGAAGCCTTTCTCCGCAATGGTCTGGGCTTGCCGGCGCAGCAGCGGGAACATGCCGAACGGCGTTCAGCAGTGGTGCGCAGCGGTGACACCGATGCTCACGTGGCGATTACCTTCGCGGCTTACAACGTCGGTCCTTGCCGGAATCTTGACGAAGACAAGCTGTGCCGAATCTATGAGCGCCGTCCGCTGGTGTGCAGGATTTATCCGGCAGAAATCAATCCGCATATCCCGCTCAATCCAGCGGCCAAGGACTGCCCGCCGGAATCCTGGGAACAGGGCCCGCTACTGATTGCCGGTGGTGAGCTGGTTGATCACGAACTGGTTGATTTGATCGAGCGCTCGCGGCAGGCAGATCGGGATGAAATCGGTATCAAGGACACTATTTGCGCAATGCTCGGGATTAGAACCACAGCGCTCAAGGGTGACGGGTTCACGGCGTATCTGCCGAACATGAGTGCGTTTGCTTCGGTGATTGATCAGGTGACCGCGCAACCGTTAGCAACTGCACCGAGTGAGTGGCTGTTTCATGTATCCGGGGATGATGTTGCCGGACAAGTGTCGGCAGCTGGGGCTCTGGTAGTGACCGAGCCGGCGCAGACGTATGCGTTTATCTCGCTGCGCGCGGCTTGATCCAAAATACTCGGAGCGACTGAAGGCCCTTTCGCGAGCAGGCTCCCACAGGGGATCGTATTTCAACTGTGGGAGCGGCACTGACAGCATCAATCCCGAGCGGCAGCCACCGCCAGGCACTCAAGCTCTACCTTGGCTCCCGGCACCACCAATTGCTTGCCAGCGAACGTCGTGCGGGCAGGTAAGCGGTCGGTCGGGAAATAGCGGCGATACTCCGCGTTCATCCCGGCGAAATCCTTGACGTCAGTGAGGATCACGGTGCACTTGGCGACATGAGAGAGAGACGAACCACCAAGATCCAGCGCGCTGCGCAGATTCTCCATCACTTGCACCATTTGCGGACGGATCCCGCCTTTGACCAGCTCGCCGTTGGCATCGAGCCCTAGTACACCCGACAAATAGATCGTTTCGCCGACTCTTACCGAGTCGGAAAACGGCAAACCTTCACCATTGGCTTGATAGTGCAGAGCGTCATTGATGGTGGGCGGCAGATAGCGCTCGGTGATCGCTTGATACTCGCCGCTCCGCTTCAAACGCTCCAGGGCCGCATTGAGCTCATCGCGCAGCTTGCTGTCGGCTTTGCGCAGCGCCATGGCCACACCCGTGCCCAGCATCGGGTCTTTGAGCGCCGGACCAGCAAAACCGAACGCCTCACCCTGAGGCTGGCTCAACAAGGCGTAAGTGATTTCGATGGAATCCTGCAGGGTCGCATCGATTTCACCGCTTTGCAGGGCGGCAATCAGTTGATCGTTGAACTGGAAGCTGCGAATCGTCACACCCGATTCCGCCCACCGCGCCTTGGCGAACGCCTCGCGACTGGTGCCGGCCAATACGCCGACGCGTGTGCCTTTGAGGGACTGAGCATCGGGCTGCAGATTTGTCCCTTTGCGCGCCACCAACTGACTGCTTAGCGGATAGAGATTGTCGCTGAAATCGATGCGTTCGCGGCGTGCCGGGGTGGCCGTCATCGGCATGATCACGTCGAAACGCTTGGCCTCAAGCGCCTCGACGTTGGTCGCGTAATCCTGATCGACCCACACGCAACTTTTTTGCAGCTCAGCGCACAGCGCATTACCCAGCTCAATGTTGAGACCGAGCAGTTCGCCTTTATCGTTGCGACTTTCAAAGGGCGGTACAAGCGGTTCGACGCCAAACCGCAGCGTCGGCTCAACCGCTGACGACACACAACCGGTGGTCAGGGCCAGCAACGACAAGGCAGACAGGATTTTTGCCAGAGACATGGAAGCGACCTTCATCAAAGCGTTCACGGGGCATGAATCTTTGACGAAAGGTCACTTGGTTTCCCAGAGGACGAATCAGCTGTCTCTGTGGGAATAATCTGCTTCTTGGTGAATCACTTCAAAACAGATCAGCGCTTGCCCATCGAACGACGGGTGCCCGGCGGCGCCATGCCCGGGGTCTTGGTGTGGCCGTTCTTGGCGCCGTTCTTGTACCACGGCTGGTTCGAGCCTTTGGCCGAAGCCAGCTCGCCCGGTTTGAACGGAAATTTGAAGGACGGGATTTCGGCTTTGGTGTCGCTGGTGTCGCTGGTGTCGGCCAGTTCAGCCGGGACATCGCTCACGGCGTCGTCAACCGGCGGCAGGGTCGGGGAAGTCATAAAAGCTCCGGAAAGCAAAAAAGTCGGGCCCGATCAGTGAGCCGCGAAGGCGCGCAGTATACCTGTGCGCCATGGCTCGGCACCTGAAGATTTGCGTTGGACGCTGAACGGTTTGTAGAGCAGAAAGTCCCTTTTCGGAACTGATCGGTAGAGATGTGTCGCCCGAGCAGACCTCTTCGCGAGCAAGCTCGCTCCCACAGGTCGGACGCATTTCAAGGTGGGAGCGAGCCTGCTCGCGAAGAACGATGACGCGGTACCAGGACGAGTTACATGTGCGGATCAACCCGATCCAGCGCCCGGTTCACCGCCAGTTCGGCCAACATGACAATCTGCTGAATCGCCAGCGCCGTACTGCGCTGCGGGCGGCCGAGCTGATCGGCCAGATCCCCGGCCATGACATGGGCTGAAGAGAGGGACTCGCAAGCATGGGCGAGCAGGCTTTCGGTGTCGATGTTCGGGTGGATGAGAAACATCGTGCTCGGCTCACGCGGTTTGACCGGTTCGGGGCAGAGATAGAAATCGAGGGCGCGTTTGATGGCTTCCCGGGTTTTGATCTGGTCTTCGGCGCGCAGGGCTTCTTCGAGTGGGGTTGTTTCGATGGGGGGATCGGGTACGGGCTTGGTCATTTACTCAGTCCTCACTGATTGGAGCCAACAATTACCGTTTCTCACGCGGCGAATTGGGTGGCAGCTACGTACGGGGTGAGAAACCGGGCAAGGACCAGTACAACCTCCGGCCGGACCGAAGTCCGCCCGTACATAGCCGCCATAAAAATGCAGGCAGCAATCAGCTGGCGCCGATTATGACGGTACTGGTATTGGAATAATACTTAGCCCGGGTTCTCACACCCGATCACCGAGTTTTCGGCGACAACCAAAGACTAGAGAGCGCACGTCCGACGGACAACCTGAAAACCTTGTGGGAAGGTTCTGCCTGCTGCACACAGATTTAAACAGCCTCAATTCATCGGGTGGATGGCTGGCTCCTACAATTAAACGGAGTGCAATCAGTTGGAGAATAGTCGGCTGTCAGGCCGCTATCGCGAGCAGGCTCACTCCTACAATTGGATCGTATGCAATCTGCAAGACCTTGGTCGGCTGTCAGGCCGCCTTCGCTGGCAAGCCAGCTCCCACAAAATCAAGATCAAAAGATCGTCCGATCGCGGCCCGAGCCTTCGGCAGCTCCTACACAAAGCCCGCGGCGCAGCCGCACCACTCCAGGATGAGCGTTAGCTCGGCTGTAGCTTTTGATCTGTAGGGCGACGTCGGAAGGCTGAGTGGAGGGATTGATCCGGGCGTGGGAGCGCAGCGACCGTTTGGCGCAGCCAAACACAGCGAGAGGAGGTGCAGCGAAGCAAACCGTAGGCGCTGCGCCCGGATCAATCCCGCAGCGAAGGCCCCCCGAGCCCCAGCGAGCGGGCCGCACGTAGGAGCAAGCCTTTTTGGTTACTTTTGAGGCGTTTGTCAAAAGTGACCCGCCGTAAGGGCGGAACCCTAATCAGCCACACCCGCAGCAACGGATATACACACAGAGAAAACTGACAGCGCCGACAGCCAGCCGTCACCCTCCTGACCCCCAAACAAGTTTATAAATACCCAACCTGCCCAAACTCCATACCCTTGGCGCCCACCCGCATGCGAATCCAAAAGAACAAAGCCCTGCTCGCCCTAGTGATCGTCCTGGCCGCCGCAGGCACATGGTGGGCAATGAAACCCGCCCCCACCAAACTCGCCACCCCCACCGCCATCCCCGTGCGAGTCATCGCAGTCAGCGCAAAAGACGTCCCCCGCTACACCAGCGGCATCGGCTCCGTACTCTCATTACACAGCGTCGTAGTGCGCCCACAAATAGACGGCATCCTCACCAAAATCCTCGTCAAAGAAGGCCAACTGGTCAAAGCAGGCGACCTGCTGGCCACCATCGACGACCGCTCGATTCGCGCCAGCCTCGACCAGGCCCGCGCACAACTAGGCGAAAGCCAGGCACAACTGCAAGTCGCCCTGGTCAACCTCAAACGCTACAAACTGCTCACCGTCGACGACGGCATCTCCAAGCAGACCTACGACCAGCAACAAGCCCTGGTCAACCAATTGAAAGCCACCGCCCAAGGCAACCAGGCGTCAATTGATTCGGCGCAAGTACAACTTTCCTACACGCAGATTCGCTCCCCGGTCACTGGCCGCGTCGGTATTCGTACGGTCGATGAAGGCAACTTCCTGCGCATGACCGACACCGCAGGACTGTTCACCGTCACTCAGATCGACCCGATCGCCGTGGAGTTTTCGCTGCCCCAGCAAATGCTGCCGACCCTGCAAGGCCTGATCAGCGATCCGCAACGTGCACCGGTCAAGGCCTACATCGGCGCCGACACCGATGGCGAGACCGGCAACCTGCTCGGCGAAGGTCACCTGACCCTGATCGACAACCAGATCAACGCCAATACCGGCACCATCCGCGCCAAGGCAGAATTCGACAACGCCAGCCAGAAGCTCTGGCCCGGTCTGCTGGTCACGGTAAAAATTCAGACAGCCCTCGACAAAAATGCGCTGGTCGTCCCGCCCACCGTCGTACAACGTGGCCTCGACCAGCACTTCGTTTACCGGGTGAACGGCGACAAAGTCGAAGCCGTGCAAGTGCAGATGGTTTACCAAGGCAGCGGCCAGGACATCATCAAAGGCGTGAAGGCCGGTGACGTACTGGTCACCGACGGCCAGTCGCGGCTCAAACCCGGCTCGACCGTACAAGTCATGACCGAGCCGCCGCAGGTGGTGCAAGCGGAGCCAAAACCATGAAGGCGCACAAAGGCGTCTCCACGTGGTGCATCGATCACCCGGTCGCAACGATTCTGCTGACCATCGCGTTGGTGCTGGTCGGTTTGATTGCCTTCCCGCGTTTACCCATCGCCCCACTGCCGGAAGCGGAATTTCCCACGATTCAGGTGTCCGCGCAGTTGCCCGGTGCCAGCCCCGACACCATGGCTTCGTCCGTGGCCACGCCGCTGGAGGTGCAATTCAGTGCCATCCCCGGCATGACCCAGATGACGTCGAGCAGTGCGCTGGGCTCAAGCCTTTTGACCTTGCAATTCACCCTCGATAAAAGCATCGACACCGCTGCGCAGGAAGTCCAGGCGGCGATCAACACCGCCGCCGGCAAACTGCCCAAGGACATGCCGACGCTGCCAACCTGGAAGAAGGTCAACCCGGCCGACAGCCCGGTGCTGATCCTCAGCGTCAGCTCGACGCAAATGCCCGGCACCGAACTCAGCGATCTGGTGGAAACCCTGCTCTCGCGTCAGATCAGTCAGATCGATGGCGTAGGCCAAATCAACATCACCGGTCAGCAACGTCCGGCGATCCGCGTGCAAGCGTCGGCGGACAAACTCGCGGCGATCGGCCTGACCCTCGCTGACATTCGTCTGGCGATCCAGCAGACCAGCCTCAACCTCGCCAAAGGGGCGCTGTACGGCGAATCGAGCATCTCGACGCTGTCGACCAACGACCAGTTGTTCCACCCCGAGGACTACAGCCAACTCATCGTTTCCTACAAGGATGGCGCCCCCGTTCACCTGCGCGATGTCGCCAAAGTCGTCAACGGTTCGGAAGATGCCTACGTGCAAGCCTGGGCAGGAGACCGGCCCGGGGTGAACCTGGTGATCTCGCGCCAGCCCGGCGCCAACATCGTCGAGACCGTCGATCGTATTCAAGCCGCCCTGCCCGGTCTTGAAGCGATGTTGCCGGCCTCGGTGCAAGTGAAAACCCTGATCGACCGCACCCAGACCATTCGCGCATCCCTGCACGAAGTCGAGATCACCCTGTTGATCGCGATCATGCTGGTGGTCGCGGTGATGGCGCTGTTCCTGCGTCAGTTGTCGGCGACCTTGATTGTTTCGGCGGTGCTCGGCGTGTCGCTGATCGCCAGTTTCGCCCTGATGTATATCCTCGGTTTCAGCCTGAATAACCTGACGCTGGTGGCGATCGTCGTCGCCGTGGGATTTGTGGTCGACGATGCGATTGTGGTGGTGGAGAACATCCACCGGCATCTGGAGGCCGGCGACGACATGCGCGAAGCGGCGATCAAGGGCGCCGGCGAGATCGGTTTCACCGTGGTCTCGATCAGTTTTTCGCTGGTGGCGGCGTTTATTCCGCTGCTGTTCATGGGCGGCGTGGTCGGGCGGCTGTTCAAGGAATTCGCTCTGACCGCGACCTCGACCATCATGATTTCCGTGGTGGTCTCGCTGACCCTGGCGCCGACGCTGGCGGCACTGTTCATGCGCAAACCGGTGCATCATGCCCACGACAAACCGGGTTTCAGCGAGCGTTTGCTGGGTTGGTACGAGAAGGGTCTGCGTCGTGCCCTTGCCCATCAGAAATTGATGATCGGCGTGTTCGGCTTATCGCTGGCAATGGCTATCGGCGGTTACATCTTTATCCCGAAAGGATTCTTCCCGGTGCAGGACACCGGTTTCGTCCTCGGCACCACCGAAGCCGCGGCGGATATTTCCTACGGCGACATGGTGAAAAAACACTTGGCCATGGCCGAAATCGTTGCCGCCGATCCGGCCGTGCAGGCGTTTTCCCACTCGGTCGGTGTCTCCGGCAGCAACCAGACCATCGCCAACGGGCGCTTCTGGATCGCCCTGAAAAAACGCGGTGATCGTGATGTTTCAGCCAGCCAGTTCATCGACCGCATCCGCCCGCAACTGATGAAAGTCCCCGGCATCGTCCTCTATCTGCGCGCCGGCCAGGACATCAACCTCAGCTCCGGCCCGAGCCGTGCGCAGTACCAATACGTGCTCAAGAGTAACGACGGCGCGACCCTCGCCACCTGGACGCAACGCCTGACGGACAAACTGCGCAGCAACCCGGCGTTCCGCGACATTTCCAACGACCTGCAACTGGGCGGCAGCATCACCCACATCAGCATCGATCGCAGCGCCGCCGCACGTTTCGGCCTGACCGCGAGCGATGTCGACGAGGCGCTGTACGACGCCTTCGGCCAACGGCAGATCAACGAATTCCAGACCCAGGTCAACCAGTACAACGTGATTCTGGAGCTGGACACCAAGCAACGCGGCAAGGCCGAAAGCCTCAACTATTTCTACCTGCGCTCGCCGCTGAGTGGCGAGATGGTGCCGCTGTCGGCGCTGGCCAAATTCGATGCGCCGACCATTGGCCCGTTGTCGATTGCCCATGACGGCATGTTCCCGGCGGCCAACCTGTCGTTCAACCTCGCGCCGGGCGTGGCGTTGGGTGATGCGGTGATTCTGCTCAATCAAGCCAAGGCCGAGATCGGCATGCCGACAGCGATCAGCGGCAATTTCCAGGGCGCGGCGCAGGCGTTCCAGAGTTCGCTGGCCAGTCAGCCGTGGCTGATTCTGGCGGCGCTGGTGGCGGTGTACATCATTCTCGGTGTGCTTTATGAAAGCTTCGTGCACCCGCTGACGATCATTTCGACATTGCCGGCAGCAGGCTTGGGCGCGGTGATCATGCTGTGGATCTGCGGCCAGGACTTTTCGATCATGGCCTTGATCGGGCTGGTGCTGCTGATCGGTATCGTCAAGAAGAACGGCATCCTGATGATCGACTTCGCCCTCGAAGCCCAGCGACACCGAGGCCTGTCGCCGCAGGAGGCGATTTACGAGGCGTGCATCACGCGGTTCCGGCCGATCATCATGACCACCCTCGCCGCCCTGCTCGGCGCGCTGCCGCTGATGCTCGGGTATGGCACCGGCGCGGAATTGCGCCAGCCGCTGGGGATCGCGGTGGTCGGCGGTTTGCTGGTCAGCCAGATGCTGACGCTGTTCACCACGCCGGTCATATACTTGTGGCTTGAGCGACTTTTCCATAGACCCAAACCTGCGCCGCTGCCGGCGTTGGCGACCACAGACTGAGGCGGGTCATGCGCGTTCTGATTATCGAAGACGAGGAAAAAACTGCGGACTATCTGCACCGCGGTCTGACGGAACAGGGTTACACCGTGGATCTGGCCCGCGACGGCGTCGAGGGTCTGCATCTGGCGCTGGAAAGCGACTACGCGGTGATCGTCCTCGACGTCATGTTGCCGGGCCTCGATGGCTTCGGCGTGCTGCGCGCGTTACGTGCGCGCAAGCAAACCCCGGTGATCATGCTCACCGCTCGTGAGCGTGTCGAAGACCGCATCAAGGGCTTGCGCGACGGTGCCGACGATTACCTCGGCAAACCGTTTTCCTTCCTCGAACTGGTCGCGCGCCTGCAAGCGCTGACCCGGCGCAGTGGCGGCCATGAACCGGTGCAAGTGAGCATCGCCGACCTGTGGATCGATCTGATCAGCCGCAAGGCGACCCGCGCCGGCACACGT
Organism: Pseudomonas sp. PB106; assembly: GCF_009764645.1. Classification (GTDB taxonomy): domain Bacteria; phylum Pseudomonadota; class Gammaproteobacteria; order Pseudomonadales; family Pseudomonadaceae; genus Aquipseudomonas. The sequence continues at coordinate 45,323 of NZ_RWIM01000118.1, read as the reverse complement.
CTGGATCTGACGGCCAAAGAGTTTTCACTGCTCAGTGTTCTCGCCCGCCGCCAAGGTGAAATCCTCTCGAAAACCGCGATTGCCGAGATGGTCTGGGACATCAATTTCGACAGCGATGCCAACGTCGTCGAAGTGGCGATCAAACGCCTGCGCGCCAAGCTCGACGGGCCGTTCGACGAAAAACTGCTGCACACCATTCGCGGCATGGGTTATGTGCTGGAGAGCCGTGGTGTCCAGTAATTCGATTGCGCTACGCCTTAGCGGTATGTTCACGCTGGTGGCGCTGCTGGTGTTTCTGTTGATCGGCGGCGCGTTGTATCAGCAGGTCGACAAAGGTTTGGGATTGCTCCCGGAAGCCGAGTTGGACGCGCGTTACAGCGTGCTCGAATCCACCGTTGGCCGCTTCGGCACACCCGAGCACTGGGTGAAGATCAACAACAAACTCAAACTGCTCGGCGAAGAAGACAAGCGCATCAGTTTCTGGATCAGCAGCGGCGATCCGCAATACGAATACGGCAACCTCACGCCGCAGATCCGCGAGATCACCAATGGGCCGCTGGGCATGCGCGATTTGCAACTGCCGGGGCAGCCTTATCCGCTGAAGGTGCTGGTCAGCGAATTCCCGGCCAAGGATCAGCGCCCGCCGCTGCGCTTCATGATCGGCATCGACACCGATACTTTTCATGAGACGCAACACAACCTGTTGATCGCGTTGATCGGCCTGGCGATTGTCGGGGTGCTGATGGCGTCCGCGCTGGGTTATTGGGTGGCGCGGATCGGCCTCAAGCCACTGATCAAACTCTCCCACGAAGCACAACGACTGGCGCCACCGCTCAGGGCCGGTCGCTTGCGTTTGTCGCCGCTGCCACCGGAGCTTGAGCAGTTTGTCGACTCGTTCAACTCGACGCTGGAACGGGTCGAACTGGCCTATTCGCGACTGGAATCGTTCAACGCCGACGTCGCTCATGAATTGCGTTCCCCGCTGACCAATCTGATCGGCCAGACGCAAGTAGCGCTGACCCGTGGGCGTTCCGCCGAACATTATTTCGAGGTGCTGCAATCCAATCTGGAAGAGCTGGAGCGGTTGCGTTCGATCATCAATGACATGCTGTTTCTCGCCAGCGCGGACCAGGGTAATAAGGCGACCAAACTCACATCGACATCGCTGGCGGATGAAGTGGCGACGACCCTGGAATATCTGGATTTCATTCTTGAAGATGCGCAGGTTCAGGTGCAGGTCAGCGGTGATGCGCTGGTACAGATTGAAGTCGCGCATTTGCGCCGGGCGTTGATCAACTTGCTGAGCAATGCGGTGCAGCACACCGAGGCGGGTCAGGTGATCGAGGTGCGGATTGAGGTTGAAGCGCATCAGGTGAGTATTGGTGTGGCCAACCCGGGATCGCCGATTGCCAGCGAGCATTTGCCACGGTTGTTCGAACGGTTTTACCGGGTGGATGCGTCGCGCAGTAACAGTGGCAATAACCATGGGTTGGGATTGGCGATCGTTAAAGCGATTGCGCTGATGCATGGTGGAGATGTGTTTGTGCGCAGTGATCGAGGCATGAATACCTTTGGTATCTATCTGCCTGTCTGACCCTCCTCCACCGATCGTTCCCACGCTCCGCGTGGGAATGTATCCAGTGACGCTCTGCGTCCCGGGCGGCATTCCCACGCAGAGCGTGGGAACGATCAACATCTTCCCCTGTAGGAGCTGCCGAAGGCCGCGATCTTTGCTTTTGCTGTAACAGTCATTTATGAAAATCACGCTGTTTCCCAACGCCCGGCAACCTTATCTTTGCCCGCACCAAACAGCACTCGCCAAGCGAGAAGGTTTTCAAGATGTCCAACAGTATGGGTATTGCCAGCGCGTTCGTTTTGTCCTCATTGATCCTGTCGCCGATGGCGATGGCTGAAGAATCGCAGTCGTTCGTGGCGCACAACGTCGCTCGCGCTCAGGCTTACGATCAGTATCAGGCTGAAGTGATGGCCAAGGCGCAAAACGCCACGCAAGCCCCGCAGGCTGCCACTTCCCAGGCTCAATCGCTGGAAAAAGACAGCTGAGCCGCTCCCCGCAAAACTGTTTCCCTCGACGCGGTTGTTTGGCTCTTCCCGTTCAACCGTCGTCATTCCAGGCCGCTGCCTTTCAGCGGCCTTTTTTCGTTGTGGTTTGAAAGCGGTTTGGTTCGTCTGTAACAACAAGAAACATCGAGCGCCTCAAAAGATAGAGGCGCCAGTTGACCCAAGGAGCTCCATTGCACGTGCGTTACCCAGTCCGTTTCACCCCGCTGTTCATTGCAATTGCCGCAACGATTGCTCCCGCCGTTCAGGCTGACGAGCCTGCCAAAGAAGGCTTCGTCGAAGGTTCGAGCCTCAACCTCAACGCCCGCAACTACTACATGAATCGCAACCGCCTGCAGCAAGCGGACGACAACATCGAGTGGGGCCAAGGCTTTCTCGGGGTCTTTCAGTCGGGTTACACCGAAGGCACGGTCGGCTTCGGCATCGATGCGCACGCCATGCTCGGGCTGAAGCTCGACGGCGGTGGCGGCACGGACGGTTCGAGCATCCTGCCGATCAGCGATGGCAACGGCAAAGCACCGGGGTCGTTCTCCACCGCCGGCGGCACGCTGAAAATGCGTGCGTTCGATACCGAGTTGAAGGCCGGTGACCTGTTCCTCACCAACCCGGTCATTGCCGGCGGTGACACGCGCATGCTGCCGCAGACCTTTCGTGGTGTGAGTCTGAGCAACCACAGTTTCGACGGCTGGCTGATCGAGGGTGGCCAGGCCAGTTTCACCAAGCCGTATAACCAGAGCGGTCATACCCGCATCGGCACTTCCTACGGCACCTTGGCCGATGGCGATGAGAGCCAGCACCTGAACTGGGCTGGCGTGGCCTGGAGCGGTGTCGAAGGCCTGACCAGCAGTCTGTATGCCTCCGAGCTGAAGGACATCTGGAACCAGTACTACTACGACCTGGATTACACTTGGCAGTGGAACGATCTGGTCAGCCTGAATCCGGGCCTGCACTTCTATCACACGCAAGACACTGGTGATGCGCTGCTCGGCAACATCGACAACAACACCTACAGCCTGCATTTCACCGTTGGCGTCGGTCATCACAGCGTTACCGCCGCCTATCAGAGGGTTAACGGTAATACGCCGTTCGACTACATCAGCCAGGGCGACAGCGTTTATCTGGACAACTCGCAGCAGTACTCGGACTTCAACGGCCCCAACGAGCGTTCGTGGAAGCTCAAATACGCCTATGACTTTGCCGGTGTCGGCGTGCCGGGCCTGACCTCGGCGCTGTCCTACTCGCGCGGCACGGTGGATTTGACCAAGGCTGACCCCGACAGCCAGGGTTACGCCAACTGGTACAGCGCTGAAGGTCGCAACGCCAAGCACTGGGAACGCGATATCGATTTGAAGTACGTCGTGCAGAGTGGCCAGGCCAAAGATCTGGCGGTACGGCTGCAATGGGCAACCAATCGGGGTGGCAATGGTTACGGCGCGATTGACACCGACACCGATGAATACCGGGTGATCATCGACTACCCGATCAACGTCTTCTAAGATCGGCGCTGAAACTGTAGGAGCTGCCGCAGGCTGCGATCTTTTGATTTTTAGAAGCAAGATCAAAAGATCGCAGCCTTCGGCAGCTCCTACGGGAGTGCAACTACGCTTACAAGACCTCCCCCCAACCGACATCCCATCATGATCGCGAGCCGCACCCCGCCCGTTTCGGGCAAGACCGGACGCCCCGAGCTGCTGCTGATCTGCGGCAGTTTGCTGACCGTGATCGCGATTGTGTGCATCGTTACCTTCCTGCTGATCCGCGAGCACGCCAATGCCCGCGAATCGGCAACCCGCAGTGCCACCACCATCGCTCAACTGATCGACGCCGATGTGCTGCGCACTGTCGAGCTGTATGACCTGACCCTGCAAGGCCTGATCGCCGCCGCCCAGCGCGATGACCTGCAAGACGTCTCGCCGCAAATACGCCATCTAGCGCTGTTCGACCGCTCAACCACCGCGCGCTTCAAGGGCGATATTCTGCTGCTCGACAAGCATGGCGACGTGGTCGCCGACTCATCGCGGGTCGAGCCGAAACCGGGCAATTTCGCCGACCGCGACTACTTCCTCGCCCACGCGTTTAACCGCGATGTCGGTATGTTTATCAGCCGTCCGTTCAAGACCCGTTGCGACTGCGACGAGGCCAATCAGTGGCGAATCAGTTTCAGCCGCAGGATTTCGACGGAGACCGGAGAGTTCGCCGGGGTGGCTGTAGCCTCGATGAAGCTCGACTACTTCGATCAGTTGTTCAACAGCCTCGACATCGGCAGGGGCAGCACGCTGAACATCATTGACCACGACGGCGTGCTGCTGGCGCAGAAGCCTTATCTGCAGAGTGATTCGATCGGCAAGAACTTCGGCAATCGACCCAACGTGATACGAATCCTGCGCGACCCCGATGGCAATGGCAGTTTCACCAGTACGTCGAGCATGGACCATCAACAGCGCCTCTATACCTATTCGCGGGTCGGCAACTTGCCGCTGACGGTGATGGTCGCGCTGTCCAGCGACGAGGTGTTCGCGACTTGGCGCCGAACTGCGATGCTGATCAGCGGTGCCACCGGCGTACTCTGCGTGGGCTTGCTTTGGCTGACCTGGCTGCTGGCCCGTGAACTGCGCCGACGCCAGCGTGCCGAGCGCGGACTGGCGCAATTGGCCGCGACTGATGCGCTGACCGGTGTAGCCAATCGTCGGATGCTTGATCAATCGCTGCGTCACGAGTGGTTTCGCGCCCAGCGTTCGGGCAGACCGATGTCGGTAATGATGATCGATGCCGACCATTTCAAGGCGTTCAACGACCGGCATGGGCATCAGGCTGGTGATCAAGCGTTGAAGGCACTGGCCAAGGTCATCACTGACAATGTGCGACGACCGGCGGATTTGGTCGCGCGTTATGGCGGCGAGGAGTTTTCGGTGATTCTGGCCGAGACTGATGGTCATGGCGCGCAGATGATTGCCGAGCATATTCGCCAGGCAGTGGAGCAATTGCCGCTGGTTGAAGGGGCTGAGCGGCCGATGACGGTGAGCATTGGCATCGCCACATGGACGGCGGCGAGTGAGATGACGCTGGAGCAGCTGTTGTTTGCGGCGGATAAGGCGTTGTATCAGGCCAAGGAAGGTGGGCGGAATCGGGTGGTAGTCGCAACCTGACAGATGTGTTGGCCTCACCGGCCCCATCGCTGGCAAGCCAGCTCCCACAGGGATTTTTGGCGTATTCGAAATTTGTGTTTCACCTTGGAAACTGTGGGAGCTGGCTTGCCAGCGATAGGGCCAGCTCAGGCAACACAAAAACCACAGGCATAAAAAAAGGCCATCCGAGGATGGCCTTCAAAAAACTAGAGAGGTTTTTTACTTACACCGCCGCAACCGGGCGCATGTAAGAGATTGGTGCGGTGCTGGCGTCTTCGAACGTCACCACTTCCCAAGCATCTGTTTGCTCAATCAACTTGCGCAACAGCTGGTTGTTCAGTGCATGACCGGACTTGAAGCCTTTGAACTCACCAATCAGGCTGTTACCCAGCAGATACAGGTCGCCAATAGCATCGAGGATCTTGTGCTTCACGAATTCGTCTTCATAGCGAAGACCGTCTTCGTTCAACACGCCATCGGCATCGACCACGATTGCGTTTTCAACGCTGCCGCCGAGTGCGAGGTTGTGCTTGCGCAGGTACTCGATGTCACTCATGAAACCAAAGGTACGGGCGCGGCTGACTTCTTTTACGAACGAAGTGCTGGAAAAATCCACGCTTGCACTTTGGGTGCGGTCCCGGAATACCGGGTGATCGAAATCGATCTCGAAGCTCACCTTGAACCCTTCGAAAGGGACGAAAGTGGCGCGCTTGTCGCCGTCTTCCACTGTCACTTCACGCAGGATGCGGATGAATTTCTTGGCGGCGTCCTGTTCTTCCAGGCCTGCCGATTGAATCAGGAATACGAAGGGTCCAGCGCTGCCATCCATGATCGGGACTTCGGACGCGGAGAGCTCGACGTAGGCGTTATCGATGCCCAGGCCAGCCATGGCCGAGAGCAAGTGCTCTACCGTGTCCACTTTCACGTCGCCATTGATCAGCGTCGTCGACATAGTGGTTTCACCGACGTTTTCCGCGCGGGCAGGAATCTGCACCACAGGGTCGAGGTCAGCGCGACAAAACACAATGCCAGTGTCGACAGGCGCAGGCTTGAGGGTCAGATAGACCTTCTCACCGGAGTGCAGGCCTACACCTGTGGCACGGATAATATTTTTCAGTGTGCGTTGTTTAATCATGGCTTGGGCCGCTTCAGCGCAAATTGCGAACTGGTATCAACAAAGGCTGGCGATGATAGCAGACCATGCCTTTGCTGAACACCAATCACCTTCATAGCCCTGATACATTCCATCAATCGGCCTGACGACGCAGGAATGCCGGGATGTCCAGGTAATCCAGATCATCTTGCGGATTCATCTTCGCGGCAGCCGCAGCACCGGCCTGAGCCTGGTTGCGCATGACGGTCGGACGGTCCAGATCACGGTAGTTCACCGCTGGCGCTTCCTGACGGGCCGGAGCCGGTTGTTGTACCTGGGAGGCAGCCATGGAAGTGTGAACGGTGTTGTCGATGACCTTCACAGGCTTCTCGATTTTCGCGCCCAGACCCGTGGCAACCACGGTAACGTGCAGTTCGTCGCGCATGTCCGGATCGATAACGGTACCGACCTTGACCATCGCGTGCTCGGAAGCGAAGGCTTCGATGATCGAACCCACGTCGGAGTACTCACCCAGGGACAGGTCAGGACCGGCGGTGATGTTCACCAGGATGCCGCGTGCACCTTGCAGGTTCACGTCTTCCAGCAACGGGTTGCGGATTGCCGCTTCGGTCGCTTCACGTGCACGGTTCGGACCGCTGGCGCAGCCAGTGCCCATCATCGCCATGCCCATTTCGCTCATCACGGTACGCACGTCGGCGAAGTCGACGTTGATCATGCCCGGACGCTTGATGATGTCGGAGATACCGCGAACGGCACCAGCCAGTACATCGTCAGCCTTGGCGAAAGCCGACAAGAGGCTTGCGTCTTTACCGAGGATGGTCAGCAGCTTCTCGTTGGGAATGGTGATCAACGAGTCGACGCTTTCGGAAAGCATGCGGATGCCTTCGTCGGCGATCTGCATACGCTTGCGGCCTTCGAACGGGAACGGACGCGTCACGACTGCAACGGTCAGAATGCCCATTTCCTTGGCCACTTCGGCGATGATCGGCGCAGCACCGGTACCGGTACCGCCGCCCATGCCAGTGGTGATGAACACCATGTTGGTGCCCTGCAGGACTTCGGCAATGCGCTCACGGTCTTCGAGAGCGGCCTGACGACCTACTTCAGGGTTGGCGCCGGCGCCCAGACCTTTGGTCACACCGGTACCCAGTTGCAGAATGGTGCGCGCGCCGATGTTTTTCAGCGCTTGAGCATCAGTGTTGGCGCAGATGAATTCAACGCCTTCGATGTTGCTCTTGACCATGTGGTTGACAGCGTTGCCGCCGCCACCGCCGACACCGATAACTTTGATTACCGGGCTTGCGGGGATGTTGTCTACGAGTTCGAACATTTTCCCTCTCCTTACATTCTCTAGTTTTTTCGCCTACTGCATGTTTGTTGCGGTGCATCTACTGCTACTGCTTGCCGCTCGAAGCTTGACGCTTCGAACTGCTTTTAAAAGTTGCCTTGAACCCACTTCTTCAATCGGTCCAGCAACGGCGCCTGCGGCTCTTCGTTGCTGTAGCTGTCGCGGCTGCCGATGCCCGAGAACGAGATCCCGTCGGACTGCTTTTGCAGGCCGTACATCAACAAGCCAACGCCAGTGGAATAAATCGGGTTGCGTACCACGTCATCCAGACCTTTGACGCCGTGCGGCACGCCCAGACGAACCGGCATGTGGAAGATTTCTTCGGCCAGTTCAGTGGCGCCTTCCATCTTCGATGTACCGCCAGTGAGGACGATGCCGGCCGGGATCAGGTCTTCGTAGCCGCTGCGACGCAGCTCGGCCTGAATCAGCGTGAACAGTTCGTCGTAACGCGGTTCGACCACTTCGGCCAGGGCCTGACGCGACAGTTCGCGCGGTGGACGGTCGCCAACGCTCGGCACCTTGATGGTTTCACCGGCGCCGGCCAGTTTGGCCAGGGCGCAGGCGTAGCGAATCTTGATCTCTTCGGCGTACTGGGTCGGGGTGCGCAACGCCATGGCGATGTCGTTGGTCACCTGATCACCGGCAATCGGGATCACCGCGGTGTGACGGATCGCGCCTTCGGTGAAGATCGCGATGTCGGTGGTGCCGCCGCCGATGTCGACCAGGCACACGCCCAGTTCTTTCTCGTCGTCGGTCAGTACCGAGTAGGCCGAGGCCAGTTGCTCGAGGATGATGTCGTCGATTTCCAGACCGCAGCGGCGCACGCATTTTTCAATGTTCTGTGCGGCGTTGACGGCGCAGGTGACCACGTGAACCTTGGCTTCCAGACGTACGCCGGACATGCCCAGTGGCTCCCGCACGCCTTCCTGGTTATCGATCACGTAATCCTGCGGCAGGGTGTGCAGCACGCGCTGGTCAGCCGGGATCGCCACAGCCTGAGCGGCGTCGAGGACGCGCTCAAGGTCGGCCGAGCTGACTTCGCGATCACGGATCGCGACGATGCCGTGGGAGTTCAGGCTGCGGATGTGATTGCCCGCCACACCGACGAACGCCGAGTGAATGCGGCAGCCCGCCATCAGTTGGGCTTCTTCGATCGCGCGCTGGATCGATTGCACGGTGGATTCGATGTTGACCACCACGCCCTTCTTCAGGCCACGGGACGGGTGGGTACCGATCCCGACGATTTCCAGCGAGCCGTCGTCGGAGACCTCGCCGACCAGCGCCACCACCTTGGAGGTGCCGATATCGAGACCGACGATCATTTTGCCGCTTTGCACGTTTGCCATGGGTCCTGCCTCTTCTTAATTCTTTGCGACAGCGGGTTGGGCTGTCGTCGGCGCTACAGGTTCCCGCCAGCCAACAGCGAGGCCGTTGGCGTAGCGCAGATCGATGCGCGCAATGTTCGTAATCTGGTCTTTAAGCGTCTTGTCATAGATGGCGATAAAGCGGCGCATCTTTTCCACCAGGTTGCCGCGTCCCAGCAGCAACTCGATGCCGGGGCCGGAACTGCCGGCACCGGTGGTCAGGAACCAGCTCCCGCGTTCACGCAGTTCCAGGCGTGCAATCGAGAAGCCCAACGGCCGCAGCATCTGGCTCAGCACCTGATACTGCTGCATCACTTGCTGCTGGGCCCGTTGTGGGCCAAACAGCTGCGGCAGGTGTTCGTAGTTCGCCAGCTCCTTTGGCGTGAACGCCTGGCCCTGGTTGTTCAGCAACGACTCGTCGCCCCAACGCGCCACAGGCAGTTGCTCTTCGAGGCGGATCACTACCTGGTCCGGCCACACCCGACGTACTTCGGCGTGGGCGATCCAGGGCATCTGCTCAAGCTCGGTACGCATCCCGGCGAGGTCGATGGTGAAGAAACTCGACGCCACATACGGGGCGATTCGCTGCTGCACCGCTTGCTGACTGATGTAACTCAGGTCGCCCTGAACGGCGATCTTGCTGATCGGCCGGTCGGCGTACGGCAGCAAACGCGTTGCCCCTTCGTAGGTACCAAAACCCAGCACGACCAACAGCACTGGCCAGAACAGACTTTTCACGAAGCCGAAATTGGCTTTCGGCAGGCGCGCGGACATCGGCTCTTTCGCCACCATGCGGCTGGCACCCCGCGGCACCGGCTTGCGGCCGGGTGCGGGAGGCTGATGTCGGAGCTGAGCGCCTTGCATCGTCTTAACCTCTAGCGTCTTCAACACTGGCGGCCAGAATGGCCAGAACCAGTTGCTGGAAATCCAGACCGGCAGCACGGGCCGCCATCGGCACCAGACTGTGATCGGTCATGCCCGGTGCGGTGTTGACTTCGAGGAACCAGAACTGCCCGTCGGCGTCCTGCATCACGTCCGCCCTGCCCCAACCGGCAATCCCCAGCGCCTCACAGGCCTTGGCCGTGAGATCCATGAGTTCCTGTTCCTTGGCGGCATCCAGCCCACACGGAATGCGGTACTGGGTATCGTTGGCGATGTACTTGGCGTCGTAGTCGTAGAACGTGTGCGGTGTACCCAGGGCGATTGGAGGCAACACCTGGTCACGCAGGGTGGCGATGGTGAACTCCGGACCGTGGATCCATTGCTCAACCAAGACTTGCGAATCGTAGGTACTGGCCGCTTTCCATGCGTCGATCAACTCGGACGCAGAACTCACTTTGGCCATCCCGATACTTGAACCTTCATGCGCCGGTTTGACGATCAAAGGGAAGCCCAGTTCCGTCGCCGCCGAAATACAATCGGCTTCGCTGCACAGCACGGCGTGACGCGGCGTCGGAATCCCGAGGCTGTGCCAGACCTGCTTGGTGCGCAGCTTGTCCATCGCCAGTGCCGAAGCCAGAATGCCGCTGCCGGTGTAGGGAATGCCGGCGCACTCGAGCAGGCCCTGCATGCTGCCGTCTTCACCGCCACGGCCGTGGAGAATGATGAACGCACGGTCGATTTTTTCGCTGAGCAGACGCTGCAGGAAATCCTCGCCAACGTCGATGCCGAACGCGTCCACGCCGGCGCTTTGCAGCGCGTCGAGCACGGCGTTACCGGATTTCAGCGAAACCTCACGCTCGGCACTCAAGCCGCCGAAGAGCACGGCGACGCGGCCGAAATCTTTCGGCGCGATCGTGGAGAACAGGTTGGCGTAGGCAGCAGTCATTTCAACTTCCCCTCGACCGACGCCGCCACGGCGCCAGCGAACAATTCACTTTTCAACAGCTTCGGCGCCAGCCCGCCGATATCACCGGCGCCCTGGCACAGCAGGATGTCGCCGGCACGCAGCAGCGGCTTGACCAGCGGTGCCAGATCGACGCCACGCTCGATGTAGATCGGGTCCAGCGCACCGCGCTGGCGGATGCTGTTACACAGCTTGCGGCTGTCGGCGCCCGGGATCGGCTCTTCGCCGGCCGGATAGACTTCCATCAGCAGCAGCACGTTGGCATCGGCCAATACATTGACGAAGTCGTCGTAGAGGTCGCGGGTGCGGCTGTAACGGTGCGGTTGATACACCATCACCAGACGGCGCTCCGGCCAGCCCCCGCGTACGGCTTTGATCACTGCCGCAACTTCCGTCGGGTGATGACCGTAGTCATCGACCAGCATTACGTTGCCGCCGTCCACCGGCAGTTCGCCGTAGACCTGGAAGCGTCGGCCGACACCCTGGAAGCCCGACAGGCCCTGAACGATGGCTTCATCGCTGACGCCCTCGTCGGTGGCGATGCAAATGGTCGCCAGCGAGTTGAGCACGTTGTGGTTGCCCGGCATGTTCACGGACACATCCAAAGGCTCGCGGTCAGGTCGCAGCACGGTGAAGAAGGTCTGCATGCCTTGCTGGCGCACATTGATCGCGCGCACGTCAGCGTCTTCGCTGAAGCCGTAGGTCACGGTCGGACGTTTCACCAGCGGGAGGATTTCGCGCACCACCGGATCGTCCAGGCACATCACGGCCAAACCGTAGAACGGCAGGTTGTGCAGGAACTCGACGAAGGTTTTCTTCAGTTTGTTGAAGTCGCCGTCGTAGGTCGCCATGTGGTCGGCGTCGATGTTGGTGACCACGGCCACCAGCGGTTGCAGGTGCAGGAAGCTCGCATCGCTTTCATCGGCTTCGGCGATCAGGTAACGGCTGGTGCCAAGCTGGGCATTGGTGCCTGCTGCATTCAGACGGCCACCGATGACGAACGTCGGATCCAGACCACCGGCGGCGAACACCGAAGCGATCAGGCTGGTGGTGGTGGTTTTGCCGTGCGTACCGGCGACGGCGATGCCGTGGCGATAGCGCATCAGTTCGGCGAGCATTTCGGCACGCGGCACCACTGGAATGCGACGCTCAAGCGCGGTCGCGACTTCCGGGTTGGAGGTGTTCACCGCGCTCGACACTACCAGTACATCGGCGGTCGCGGCGTTCTCGGCACGGTGGCCGATGAAAATGTGCGCGCCAAACGATTCCAGGCGCTCGGTGACCGGCGAAGCTTTCAGGTCGGAACCGGACACTTCATAGCCCAGGTTCAACAACACTTCGGCAATCCCGCACATGCCCACGCCGCCGATGCCGACGAAGTGGATGCGACGGATACGGCGCATTTCCGGTTGCGGCATGGCTTTCTGATTCTCAACCATGAGCCACCTCCAGACAGGTATCGACCACGCTACGGGTGGCATCGGGTTTCGCCAGACGGCGGGCCGCTTGGGCCATATCTTCGAGTCGTTGCGGTTGCATCAAGACCTCTGTCAGGCGCGCGGCAAGGTCCGCGGCACCAGTCGTTCTTTGCGGCATCAGGAAGGCAGCGCCTTCACGGGCCAAATAATCGGCGTTGCGGGTCTGGTGATCGTCAATCGCGTGGGGCAAAGGCACCAGCATCGAGGGCAGACCGGCGGCAGCCAGCTCACTGATGGTCAACGCGCCTGCGCGGCACACCACCAGGTCAGCCCAGCCATAGGCTTGGGCCATGTCTTTGATGAACGGCTGCACCTGCGCATCGACGCCGGCGGCGCGGTAGCGCTCTGCAGTCACTTCATCGTGGTTTTTGCCGGCCTGATGAAACACTTCCGGGCGCAAATCGGCAGCGACTTGGGCCAGGGCTTCAGGCAGCAATTTGTTCAACGGTTCAGCGCCGAGGCTTCCGCCAAGGATCAGCAAACGCGCTTTTCGACCGGCCAGAGCAGGTCGCGATGTGTCGAGGAACAGCTCGCTGCGCACCGGGTTTCCGGTGGTACGGCGGGTGTCCGACAGAGTAAAGGTGTCGGGGAAGGCTTCACACACCCGGGCGGCGAACGGCACCAGCAACCGATTGGCGGTGCCGGCCACGGCGTTCTGCTCGTGAACGATCACCGGCACGCCGGCCAGTTTCGCGGCAAGCCCCCCAGGGCCAGTCACATAACCACCGAAGCCGACCACGCAAACCGGCTTCAAGCGACGAATGATCGCCCGCGCCTGCCACACCGATTTCAACAGCATGAACGGCGCCTTGAGCAGCGACAGCTTGCCCTTGCCGCGCAGGCCAGTGGCGTTGATCCGGTGCAGTTCAAGACCTGCGGCCGGGACCAGTTCGTTTTCGATTCCGCGTGGCGTGCCGAGCCAGTGCACGGTGTAGCCGCGCGCCTGAAACTCGCGGGCACAGGCCAGCGCCGGGAACACGTGACCGCCGGTGCCGCCGGCCATGATCAATACGTTAGCGCCCATGATTCGGCTCCTCAGCGAAGTCGCTCTCATGGAATTCCATCTCTTCGCTGCCGAGGTGGGTTCGACTCTCCCACTCGATCCTCAGCAACAAGCCAAGGCAGGCACAGCAGATCACCAGCGAACTGCCGCCGTAACTGAGGAACGGCAAGGTCAGACCCTTGGTTGGCAGCAGGCCGACGTTCACCCCGATGTTGATCAGGAACTGACCAATCCACAGGAACGACAGACCGTAAGCCACATAAGCAGCGAAGAACTGTTTGGCTTTTTCCGCCCACAAGCCGATGTACATGCCGCGAATACACACGAACACGAACAGCGCGACGGTGCACAGCGAACCGACCGCGCCCAGTTCTTCAGCCAATACCGAGAACACGAAGTCGGTGTGCGCTTCCGGCAGGTAGAACTGCTTCTGCACGCTGTTGCCCAGACCCACGCCGAGCCATTCACCGCGACCGAACGCGATCAACGCTTGCGACAGTTGATAACCGGCGCCGAACTGGTCAGCCCACGGGTCGGCGAAGTTGGTCAGACGCGCCATTCGATACGGCTGCATCTGAATCAACAGCACCACGGCCCCGACCGCCAACACCACCATCAGCGAGAAGCGGAACAACCCGACTCCGCCGAGGAATAGCATGGCCGCCGCAGCGCCCATCATCACCACGGTGGCACCGAAGTCCGGCTCCATCAGCAACAGACCGGCCATCGGCAGCAGCACGATGAACGGCTTGAAGAAACCCATCCAGCTCTCGCGCACTTCTTTCTGGCGACGCACCAGATAACCGGCGAGGTAGATCACCACGAACACCTTGGCGATTTCCGAAGGCTGCACGTTGAAGAAGCTGAAACCGATCCAGCGCATCGAACCGTTCACTTCGCGCCCGATGCCGGGGATGATCACCATCACCAGCAAACCGAACGCACCGATCAGCATCAGCCAGCCAAGGCGTTGCCAGGTGGCAATCGGAATCATCATGGTGACGATGCACGCGCCCAGGCCCAGCACCACGTAAATAAGGTGGCGAATCATGTAATACAGCGGACTGCCCGACTGCGCCGCCGCCACTTCAGTGGACGCCGAGGCGATCATGATCAAACCGAGACCGAGCAGCGCCAGGCAACCGGCGAGCATCGGGAAATCGAGGTCGATGCCGCGCCCGGTGATGATCGGCGACGGATACGGTTTGATGATATTGCGCAGGCTCATGCCAGTTCCTCCACAGCGCGGACGAACTGGTGACCACGGTCTTCGTAATTTTTGAACATGTCGAAACTGGCACAGGCCGGCGACAACAGCACCACGTCACCCGGCTGGGCGGCGGCGCGGCATTGTGCGACGGCGTCGACCAGCGAGGTCGCGCGAATCAAAGGCACGGCATCGCCGATGGCCTCGCCGATCTTGTCGGAGTCACGGCCCATCAGGATCACGGCGCGGCAGTTGGCCGCCACCGGATCACGCAAATCGTTGAACTCGACACCCTTGCCATCGCCACCAGCGATCAGAATGACCTTACCGTTGATGTCCGCACCCAAGCCTTCGATGGCGGCAAGAGCGGCGCCAACGTTAGTGGCTTTGGAATCGTTGTAGTACGCCACGCCGTCGAGATCGCGCACCCACTGGCAGCGATGTTCGAGACCGGCGAAAGTGCGCAACGCCGCGAGCATCGCATCGAACGGCAGACCGACAGCATGACCCAGCGCCAATGCCGCGAGGGCATTGGATTGATTGTGGGCGCCGCGAATCTTCAGTTCTCGCACCGGCATCAGGTTCTCGAATTCGAAGGCCAGATATTTCTCGCCGTCTTCTTCACGGATACCGAACGCCTTGAAATCCGGTTTGGTCAGGCCGAAGGTCCAGCATGGCTGGCCCTCGCCCATCAGCGGACGGCTCAGCGCATCCTGACGGTTGACCACGAACTGCTTGGCGCCACGGAAGATCCGGTGCTTGGCCAAGTGGTAGGCCGGCAGACCGCTGTAGCGATCCATGTGGTCTTCGCTGATGTTCAGTACGGTAGCCACTTCGGCGTTGAGCTGGTCGGTGGTTTCCAGCTGGAAGCTCGACAACTCCATCACGTACAGCTCGACGTCGTCGCGGAGCAGATCCAGCGCCGGAGTGCCAAGGTTGCCGCCGACGGCGACGCGTTTGCCGGCCGCAGCCGCCATCTCGCCGACCAGGGTGGTGACGGTGCTTTTCGCGTTGGAACCACTGATGGCCACGATCGGCGCCTGCGCGTTACGCGCGAACAGCTCAATGTCACCGGACAGTTTCACGCCACGGGCCGCAGCGGCTTGCAGGGCCGGGGTCGCCAGCGCCAGGCCGGGGCTCACGTAGAGCTCGTCGGCACGGCAGAGGAATTCGACGTCCAGCTCGCCACAACGCACTTCCACGTGCGGATAGTCACGCTTGAGCGTGGCCAGTTCCGGTGGATTTTCCCGCGTGTCCGCCACGGCAAACGACGTGCCCCGGTTCGCCAGGAAGCGAACCAGGGACATGCCGCTCTTGCCGAGGCCGACAACGATGCGGAAGTGGTCAGAAGCGATCAGAGACACTCGTTCTACCTCAGCTTCAGGGTGGCAAGGCCAACCAACACGAGAATCACGGTGATGATCCAGAAACGGACGATCACGCGCGGCTCGGGCCAGCCCTTGAGTTCAAAGTGGTGGTGGATCGGCGCCATGCGGAACACACGGCGACCGGTCAGCTTAAAGGACGCAACCTGAATGACGACTGACAGGGTTTCCATCACAAACACGCCGCCCATGATGAACAGGACGATTTCCTGACGGACGATCACGGCGATGGTGCCCAGTGCCGCGCCAAGTGCCAGTGCACCGACGTCGCCCATGAACACTTGCGCCGGATAGGTGTTGAACCAGAGGAAGCCGAGGCCGGCACCGATCAGCGCACCGCAGAACACAATCAGTTCACCCGCGCCCGGCACATAAGGGATCAGCAGGTATTCAGCGAATTTCACGTTACCCGACAGGTAGCAGAAGATGCCGAGGCCACCGCCGACCATCACGGTGGGCATGATCGCCAGACCGTCGAGGCCGTCAGTCAGGTTGACCGCGTTGCTCGAACCGACGATCACGAAGTAAGTCAGCACGATGAAGCCCAGGCCCAGCGGAATGCTGTAGTCCTTGAGCATCGGCAGGATCAGCGTGGTTTCCACCGGAGTGGACGCGGTCATATAAAGGAAGATCGCTGCACCGAGGCCGAACACCGACTGCCAGAAATACTTCCAGCGGCTCGGCAAACCACGCGAGTTCTTCTCGATGACTTTGCGGTAATCGTCGACCCAGCCGATGGCGCCGAACAGCAGGGTCACCAGCAGAACAGTCCAGACGTAGCGGTTGCTCAGGTCAGCCCAGAGCAACGTGCTGACGCCGATCGAAGACAGAATCAGCGCGCCGCCCATGGTCGGTGTACCCGACTTGGACAGGTGCGATTGCGGGCCGTCGTTACGCACGGATTGCCCGATCTGACGGTTCTGCAGGGTGCGGATCATCCACGGGCCATAGCACAGCGACAAAACCAGCGCGGTCAGCACACCGAGGATCCCGCGCAGGGTCAGGTACTGAAAGACCGCGAAGCCTTTGTAGAACTGTTGCAGATACTCCGCTAGCAGCAGCAGCATTAATGTTTCTCCAGACTGGACCCGCACAGAGCCGCAACGATGTTTTCCATCGCTGCACTGCGCGAACCCTTGATCAAAATTGTGGTGTTTGTGTCCTGCTCGGCGTCGAGGGCCTGGATCAGTTCGGCTTGCGTTCCGAAGTGATGCGCCTGTTCACCGAATGCGTTCACGGCGTGAACCATGTTTGGCCCAACGGCATAAAGCGCGGAAACCTTGCCCCGGGCGTACTCGCCCACGTCGCGGTGCCCCTGCTCCGCCCAATCGCCCAACTCGCCGATATCTCCGAGCACCAGGACGGTGCGGCCGGAAAAGCCGGCGAGTATATCAACGGCGGCGCACATCGAGGTGGGGTTTGCGTTGTAAGTGTCATCGATCACGCGCATGCCGTTCTTCGCCAGTTGCGCGACGGTGCGACCCTTGACCGGTTGCACGGCGCCAAGCCCGGTGGCGATGCTGAACAGCGACACGCCCAAGGCGTGAGCGGCAGCCGCGGCGGCCATGGAATTGGCGACGTTGTGGGTGCCGAGCAGGTTCAGTTGAACGCGCTCGACACCTTCAGGTGTGTGCAGATTGAAGGCCGGGCAACCACGGGCATCGGTGCTCAGATCGCTGGCGTAGAAGTCCGCGTGCGTGTTGCTCAGGGCAAAAGTCAGCACCTTGCGCGCGCCGGCACGGGTCTTCCAGATACCGAAAGCCTTGTCATCGAGGTTGAGCACGGCAACACCATCAGCCGCCAGTCCGTCGATGATTTCGCCTTTGGCTTCGACGATTTTTTCCGGCCCGCCAAACTCACCGACGTGCGCAGTGCCGGCATTGTTCAGGATCGCGACGTGCGGCTTGGTCAGCCCGACGGTGTAAGCGATTTCACCCAGACGCGAGGCACCCAGTTCGATCACCGCCGAAGTGTGTTCCGGGGCCAGTTCGAGCAGAGTCAGCGGTGCGCCGAGGTCGTTATTCAGATTGCCACGGGTCGCCAACACCGGACCGCGCGTGCGCAGGATGCTCGCGAGCATTTCCTTGACGGTGGTCTTGCCGCTGGAACCGGTGATCGCTGCGACAGGCTGAGTGAATGCAGCACGGTTCAGCGCGCCCAACTGGCCGAGGGCCTGACGGGTGTCCTTGACCAGCAGTTGCGGCAAGGTGCTGTCGGCCACTTCACGTTCGACCAGTGCAGCGACGGCGCCTTTGGCGGCAACGTCATTCAAATAGTCATGACCGTCGAAACGCGGACCGGTCAACGCAATAAACAGTTGCCCAGGCTGGATCGCACGGCTGTCGATGCTGACGCCGTCGAAACTGGCATCGGCAGCAATCAGGCGTGCATTCAGGGCGTTGGTCAGCTCGCTGAGTTTCAAGGCCTTAAGCATGGGCCACCTCCCAAGCGGTCAGGGCGTGATCAGCCTCGACCAGATCAGAGAAGGCATGACGCACGCCATTGATTTCCTGATAGTCCTCGTGACCTTTACCGGCCAGGACAATCACGTCTTCGGCGGACGCGCCGGCGACCAGTTGCGCAATCGCCTGGCCACGGCCAGCGACGAAAGTGACTTTATCCACAGCGGTGAAACCGGCGCGGATGTCGTCGAAAATCACTGCTGGGTCTTCGGTGCGCGGGTTGTCGTCGGTGACCAGCACCTGATCGGCCAGACGCTCGACCACTTCAGCCATCAACGGACGCTTGCCGCGATCACGGTCACCGCCACAGCCGAACAGGCACAGCAGTTGACCTTTGACGTGCGGGCGCAACGCGGTCAGGACTTTTTCCAATGCATCCGGGGTGTGAGCGTAATCGACCACCACCAACGGCTGCGTGCCGCCACCCAGACGTTGCATACGTCCGGCCGGGCCTTCGAGTTTCGGCAGCACTTTGAGAATTTCGTCGAGCGCGTAATCCAGACCGAGCAAGGCACCGACCGCCGCCAGGACGTTGCTCAGGTTGAAACGGCCGAGCAGCGTGCTGCGCAGATGATGCTCGCCCTGCGGCGTGACCAGCGTGGCGCGCACGCCGTGGTCGTCGAACTGCGCTTCGCGGCAATACAGATAGGCGCTGCTGTCGAGCAGGCTATAAGTGATCAAGCGCGACTCACGTTTTTCAGCGGCCAGTTGCCGGCCGAAATCGTCGTCGAGGTTGACCACGCGGCACTTCAGGTCATTCCAGGCGAACAGCTTGGCCTTGGCCTCGGCGTACGCCTGCATGGTGCCGTGATAATCCAGATGATCGCGGGACAGGTTGGTCATCACTGCGACGTCGAACGCCAAGGCAGTAACGCGGCCCTGATCCAGACCGTGAGACGACACTTCCATGGCCACGGCTTTGGCGCCGGCCTTTTTCAGGTCGCCCAGGGTCGCTTGCACGGCGATCGGATTCGGCGTGGTGTGCAGGCCGCTTTCCAGTGCGCCATGGAAGCCGGAGCCGAGGGTGCCGACGATGCCGCAATGCTGGCCGAGCAGATCCAGTGCCTGCGCGACCAATTGGGTCACGCTGGTCTTGCCGTTGGTGCCAGTCACGCCGATCAGGTTCAAGTGATGGCTTGGCTCACCGTAAAAACGTCCGGCGATGTCCGACAGCTGCGCCGCCAGGCCTTTGACCGGAATCAGCGGCACGTCGGTGATCGGCAGCACGGTGGCGCCTTCGACTTCATAAGCAACCGCAGCCGCGCCACGTTGCAGGGCATCGGCGATGTGCGCACGGCCATCGAATTTGCCGCCAGGCACGGCGAGGAACAGATCGCCTGCGCGCACGTTGCGGCTGTCCAGCGCCAATTCACGGATCAACAGATCGTGGCCGGCGTGGGGGAATATCTTGTTCAGACTTAATGACATCAGCCGCGCCCTCCATTGGCTTTCAGCGGAATGACCGGGGTGGCGTTGGCTTGTTGCGTCGTCGGCAGGTTGTCCGGGGTCACGTTCATCAGGCGCAGGGTGCCGGACATCACGCGGCTGAACACCGGCGCCGATACCAGACCACCGAAGTAACCGGCCTTGGACGGTTCATCGATCACCACAACGATTGCGTAACGCGGATCGCTCATCGGGCCGAAACCGGCGAACAGCGAGCGGTACGAGTTTTCCGCGTAGCCCTTGGTGCCGACCGACGTTTTACGTGCAGTACCCGACTTGCCGGCCACGTGATACGCCGGCACCTGGGCACGGAACACGCCGCGCGGTGCTTCGATCACTTGAGTCAGCATGCCTTGCATGGTTTTCGCCACGGCTTCGGGCAGCACTTGGGTGGTCTGCGGCATCTTGTCGGTTTTGATCAGGGTCAGCGGCGCAAGACGACCGTTGTTGGCCAGGGCCGAGAACGCGTGAACGAGCTGGATCGCGGTCACGGAGATACCGTAGCCGTACGACAGCGTCGCGGTTTCAGCCTTGCGCCACTCGCGATAGTTCGGCAGGTTGCCGACACGTTCGCCTGGGAAGCCGAGGCCGGTGTCCTGGCCGAGACCGACTTTCTGCGCGAGGCGGAAAATCGTTTCGCCGCCGATATCGAAGGCAACCTTACTCATGCCGACGTTACTGGAATTGATCAGGATGCCGGTCAGGTCGAGCACCGGGCCTTCAGTCCTGGAAACGTCCTTGATCGTGTACTTGCCGATCTGCAGGGAGCCCGGATATACCTCGACGGTGTCGCTCGGTTTCCAGCGGCCGGTTTCGATCGCGGCACTCATCGAAATGGCTTTCATGGTCGAACCTGGCTCGAACACGTCGATCATCGCGCGGTTACGCATCATCGCCGGTTGCAGGTTGCGACGGTTGTTCGGGTTGTAGGTCGGCTGGTTGACCATGGCGAGAATCTCACCGGTCTTGACGTCCATGATCACCAGACTGCCGGCCTTGGCGCCGTTCTCGATGATCGCGTTACGCAGCTCGCGGTTGGCCAGATATTGCAGACGCAGGTCAATGGACAACGCCAAGGGCTTGCCGGCCTTGGCGTTTTTGGTGACCTGGACATCCTTGATGAGCCGACCGCGCCGATCCTTGATGACCTGCCGTTTGCCCGGCACACCGGCGAGCCATTCGTCATAGGCCAGCTCGACACCTTCGCGACCATGGTCGTCGATGTCGGTAAACCCGACCATGTGCGCGGTGACTTCGCCGGCCGGATAGAAGCGGCGGAATTCTTCGATGCCGTAAACGCCCGGTACTTTAAGGTCGAGCACGGCCTGGCCCTGCTCGGGGGTCAACCCGCGCACCAGATAAATGAATTCTTTGTTGGCTTGCGCTTCGAGGCGTTCGGTCAGGGCTTTCGGATCCTGTCCCAGCGCGGCGGCGAGTGCTGGCCATTTTTCTTTGGCTGATTGCATTTCCTTGGCGTTGGCCCACAGCGTGGTCACCGGGGTACTCACGGCCAAAGGCTCGCCGTTTCGGTCAGTGATCAGACCACGGTGAGCCGGAATCGGAATGTGACGCAGACTGCGCGCATCGCCCTGACCCTTGAGGAAGTCACGGTCAACCACTTGCAGGTCGATGATGCGCCAGCAGATCGCCGCGACCATGATACCGAGCAGCGCCACCATCAGGCGGAAGCGCCATGGGAACAGTGCGCCTTCGAGTTTCATCATGGCGCCACCATCTTCACGTCAGCCGCGCCCGGGATGTGCATTTTCAGTTGTTCGGTGGCCAGCACTTCGATGCGGCTGTGCGCAGTCCAGGTGCTCTGTTCAAGAATCAAACGGCCCCACTCGGCCTGCGCCTTGTCGCGCACGCTGAGTTCGTTATAAAGGGTGTTGAGCAACTGCCGGTTCCAGTGCGCGCTGTACGACACGGCAATGGCCGACACGAGCACGCCGATGAACAGCAGCAGCATCAGAAAGCTGCCGCCGGGCAGTGGTTTGGCGAAAAGCTTGCTCACCGCAACTTCTCCGCGACGCGCATGACGGCGCTACGGGAACGTGGGTTGGCTTTGAGTTCGGCGTCGGAGGCCGTCTGCGCTTTGCCATGGACTTTGATTTTCGGTTCGAACGCGACGTGGCGAACCGGCAGGTTGCGCGGCAGGTTGTCGGCTTCGCCTTTCACCAGCTTGCGCATGAACAGTTTGACGATGCGGTCTTCCAGGGAGTGGAAGCTGATCACCACCAGGCGACCGCCCACTTCCAGAGCATCCAGCGCCGCCTCGAGGCCGGCTTCCAGATCACCCAGTTCGTTGTTGACGTGAATGCGCAAACCCTGGAACGCACGGGTGGCTGGGTTTTTGCCCTTTTCCCACGCCGGGTTGGCGACTTTCAATACTTCAGCCAGATCGGCGGTGCGCTCGAACGGCTTGATGTCGCGACGCTCGGCGACGGCGCGAGCCATGCGACCGGAGAAACGTTCTTCGCCGTATTCCTTGAACACCCGGGCGATTTCCTCAGCCGGCGCGGTGTTGACGAACTCGGCAGCGCTGATGCCGCGGGACGGGTCCATGCGCATGTCCAGCGGGCCGTCGTTGAGAAAACTGAAACCGCGCTCAGCGTCGTCGAGCTGCGGCGACGACACGCCGAGATCAAGCAGAATGCCGCTGACCTTGCCGCTCAGACCTTGCTCGGCAACCACCGAACCCAGCTCGGCAAAGCTGCGCTGCACAACGACAAAGCGGCCGTCTTCGGCCGCTAGCGTTTGCCCGGTGGCAATCGCTTGAGGATCTTTGTCGAATCCGATGAGCCGACCGTCGGTGCCGAGCTGGCTGAGGATCAACCGGCTGTGTCCGCCGCGCCCGAACGTACCGTCCAGATAGCAGCCATCAGGACGTACGGCGAGAGCCTCGACGGCTTCGTCAAGCAGTACGGTGATGTGGTTAAAGCCGCTATCAATAGTCACAGGATCAAATCACGCAGTTCATCAGGCATCGCGCCCGGTTGTTGAATGGCAGCAAGGTCAGCGGCAGACACCGCGTTCCATGCATCCTCGTCCCACAATTGGAACTTGTTCAGTTGGCCTACCAGCATTGCGCGCTTATCCAGCTTGGCGTACTCGCGCAGACGCGGTGGAACCAGAAAACGGCCACTGCCATCGAGCTCGAGGTCGACGGCGTTGCCGATCAATAAACGCTGCAGGCGACGGTTCTCTTCGCGAAGCGAAGGGAGTGCGCGCAACTTGGTTTCAATAATTTCCCACTCGTCGAGCGGATAGACACACAGACACGGATCAACGGCATCAATGGTGACGATTAATTGGCCAGAACTGCGCGAATCGAGCTCGTCACGGTACCGGCTCGGCATAGCGAGACGGCCCTTTGCGTCGAGACTGATAGCGTTAGCTCCGCGAAACACGTCTGCGTTTCTCCAATTTTTATCGTTTTGAGCTCAAAAAACCCACTTCATGCCACTTTCCGCCACTTGCGCACACTATAGGAATGCGCCCACCACACCGTCAAGGCGCGGATTAAAGGAAAACCCTTACAGAACGGAGATTTAGGAGCTTAAAAGGAGGCGTAACGACAATCTGGCGCAGACTTTTGACCTATAACTTGATGCAGCACTGAAAGCTGCGCTCGAAAGTTAAAGTAATTTGTTAAGAGTAAGATTTTTTCGGTATTACAAAAGCGCTTCTGCTGTTGATTGAAGCGAGGTGGGAAATGGCTATTACTGCGTTTGCCGCTGCCGAACTTTCAGACCAGGCCTGCTGATATTACACAGCCCTGTTGCCTTTGATTCAAGCAGGGAAAGAAAAAGGTGGAGAGTCGATCTGTAAGCCGGGTTCTGTCTTGAACAGTCATTCGTCTACGATGGCCATCACTGGACATCTTTAGCAACCTACCCGGTCCCAGCGCGGGCCACGCCTTGGGACCCTATTTGGTCTTGCTCCAAGTGGGGTTTACCTAGCCACGAACTGTTGCCAGACGTGCGGTGCGCTCTTACCGCACCTTTTCACCCTTACCGGCGCCGAAGCGCTTAGGCGGTTATTTTCTGTGGCACTTTCCGTAGGCTCACGCCTCCCAGGCATTACCTGGCACTTCGCCCTATGGAGCCCGGACTTTCCTCCCCCCCCTAATTTTCATAGAGGGCAGCGACTGTCCGATCGACTCTCCGCCGCGAAGGTTAACGGCAGAGCGGCCGAAGAACAAGCGCTAATAGCCGTCAAACCGGTCTGCGCGACGGCTTACTCACCCTTCTGCTGATCCAGCGCGACCTGATACAGCACGTTTTTACGCTCGCCGGTGATCTGCGCTGCCAGAGCGGCGGCGCGCTTGAGCGGCATTTCTTCGAGCAGCAGATTAAGGACGCGCATCGCTTCGCTGCTGACGGCGTCTTCGGATTCCGGCGCCGTCCAGCCCGCCACCAGCACGACGCATTCGCCGCGCTGCTGATTGCTGTCCGATTCGACGAATGCGCGCAGCTCGGCCAGCGGCAAGCCCTTGAGTGTTTCGAAGGTCTTAGTGATTTCACGGGCCAGCAACGCCTGACGCTCACCACCGAACACAGCTTCCATATCCTGCAGGCATTCGAGGATGCGGTGCGGGGCTTCATAGAAGATCAACGTGCGCGGCTCTTCCTTAACGGCTTCAAGGCGCGACTTGCGTCCGACCGACTTGGCCGGCAGAAAACCTTCGAAGATAAAACGATCGGATGGCAGCCCCGCCGCCGACAGTGCTGCGATCAAGGCACAGGCACCCGGCACCGGCACCACATTGATCCCGGCGGCGCGCGCCTGACGCACCAGGTGATAGCCCGGATCGGAAATCAGCGGCGTGCCGGCATCGGAGATCAGCGCAACGTTGTCGCCCGCCAGCAGACGGGTAATAAAGCGGCTACCTTCGTCTCGTTCGTTGTGTTCGTGACAGGCTGCCAACGGCGTGCCGATACCAAAGTGCTGCATCAGTCGCGCCGAGTGACGGGTGTCTTCGGCGGCAATCAACGCTACTTCACGGAGAATCTTCAGTGCCCGGGCGCTGATGTCGTCCAGGTTGCCGATGGGCGTCGCCACCACATAAAGCGAGCCAGCAGCGGAATTCAGGGAACCTGGAGCAGTCAAAGCGCACACCTCGTGATCGGTAAAAGCGGCCATTGTAACGCGACACGAGGCTTGCGACGCGCTTCGAGCGACCACGGTTTTGCACGTGGTTTGGCACCACCGCAACATTTACTACAGCTAAATCGTCCGTTTCACGCCACTAACATCGCGCCCCGGCCAGTGCTTGGGTACAATTCGACGCTAATTTGATCGAGTATCAGGAACACTTACATGATCGCTTGCCTGCGGCTGTTCACTGCCCTCTGCCTCGCTGCCCTGTTGGCGGCTTGCGCCAGCTCCCCTTCCTCCAGCCTTGGCGAACTTCCACGGACTCCGGATGCCAGCATCGAGCAACTGCTCGAACAGGCTACCCAGGCGAAAACCCCGGAAAAAGCTGCCCTGCTGCGCCTGAGCGCGGCGGATCTGGCTTATCGTCAGGGCAATGCCGGACAGTCTGCGCAGATCCTGCAACAAGTGCCGATGGAGCAACTCAAGCCAGGCCAGCAGATTTTCGCCAGCACTTTGAATGCCGAGCTGGCCATGACCCGCAACCAGCCGAAAGCTGCGCTGACCGCCCTGAGCCATCCGAGCCTGCAACATCTGGGCGAAATGCCTGAAGAGCAGCAAGTGCGCACCGGCACCGTTCACGCCCGCGCCCTTGAGGCCGATGGCCAGACGCTTGCCGCCGCCCGCGAGCGCGTGTTCATCGCACCCATGTTGCAAGGCGAAGCCGCGAGCAAGAACCACGAAGCGATCTGGACCCTGATTGGCTCGCTGCCGACCGACCAACTGCAACCCAACACCACCGACGATCTCGGCGGCTGGATGGGTCTGGCACTGGCCGTAAAATCTGCCGGCACCCTGGAACAGCAGCAGGCGGCAATCGACACCTGGCGTGCGCAGAATCCAAAGCACCCGGCTGCGATCAACCTGCCACTGCCGCTGACCAAGCTCAAAGAGCTGGCCAGCCAGCCACTGAGCAAAATCGCCCTGCTGCTGCCACAAGACGGCCCATTGGCTTCGGTCGGCAAGGCCCTGCGTGAAGGCTTCATGGCGGCGCACTATCAGGCGCAACAAGCCGGACAGAAACCGCCTGCCATCGAGTTCTACGACAGCTCGAAGCTGACCTCGATGGACGAGTTCTACCGCAAGGCCCAGGCTGATGGCGTGCAACTGGTCGTCGGCCCACTGGAAAAACCACTGGTCAAACAGCTGAGCACTCGCCCGCAATTGCCGATCACCACCCTCGCGTTGAACTACAGCGAAGGCGATCAAGGCCCGGCGCAACTGTTCCAGTTTGGTCTGGCCGCTGAAGACGAGGCCCGCGAAGTCTCGCGCCGCGCCCGCGCTGACGGCCTGCACCGCGCCGCGATCATGGTGCCGAAAGGCGAATGGGGCGACCGCGTCCTGCGTGCGTTCAGCCAGGACTGGCAAGCCAATGGCGGCAGCATCGTTGCCACCGAACGTGTTGATCAGCCAGTGCAGCTGGCCCAGCAAATCGCCGACATGTTCCAGCTGCGTCAGAGCGAAGCCCGCGCCAAGAGCCTGCAGAACGCCGCCGGCACCAACGTGGCCGCTCAGCCTTCGCGCCGTCAGGACATCGAGTTCATCTTCCTCGCGGCAACGCCGCAACAGGCTCAGCAGATCAAACCGACGCTGAACTTCCAGTACGCCGGTGACGTGCCTGTTTATGCGACCTCGCACGTTTACAGCGCCAGCGGCGACGTGAACCAGTACAACGACATGAACGGCGTTCGCTTCTGCGAAACCCCATGGTTGCTGGAAACCAGCGATCCGCTGCGTCAGCAAGTGGTTGCACAATGGCCGCAAGCTGCCGGCAGCCTCGGCCGTCTGTATGCGATGGGCGTTGACGCCTACCGCCTGGCGCCGCGCCTGGGTCAACTCAAGGCACTGCCGGACAGCCGCATCGACGGCGAATCGGGCAGCCTTGGCATGACTCAGACTCAACGCGTTGTGCGTCAGTTGCCTTGGGCACAATTCGTCAGCGGTCAGGTTCAGCGTCTGCCGGACACCCCGCGCTAATGCCTGACAGGTCACGCTCGCAAAGCGGCAAGGATGCCGAGCGCCAAGCGCTCGAGCATCTGCAGAATCAGGGCTTGCGCCTGCTGGCGCAGAACTGGTTATGCAAACGCGGCGAGCTTGATCTGGTCATGCTTGATGGCGATACAGTAGTATTCGTTGAAGTTCGTTACAGAAAAAACACTCAATGGGGTGGCGCGCTCGCTAGCATCGATGGGCGCAAGCAGCAGAAACTGATTTTCGCTGCGCAGTATTTTCTTCAGCGCGAATCGCGTTGGGCCAATTCCCCCTGCCGCTTCGACGTGGTGGCGATCGACAGCCACCCGGATCAGCTGAACTGGTTGCAGAATGCTTTCGACAGTTGAGTGCCTGCATCCGGAACCGGAAACTTCCGACAACTTTTGCTCTTTGCTTTGCGGGCTGCACATTCATGTGCCGAATAGCCGCGCTACTTAAGGTCACACAGATGGACATGCAATCCCGAATTCGCCAGCTTTTCCAGGCCAGTATCGACACCAAGCAACAGGCGATGGACGTACTTGCACCGCACATCGAGCAAGCCAGCCAGATCATGGTCAACGCCCTGCTCAACGAGGGCAAAATGCTTTCGTGCGGCAATGGTGGTTCGGCCGGCGACGCCCAGCACTTCTCTTCGGAGCTGCTCAACCGCTTCGAGCGCGAGCGCCCGAGCTTGCCGGCTCTCGCCCTGACCACCGACTCGTCGACGATTACCTCGATCGCCAACGACTACAGCTACAACGAAATCTTCTCCAAGCAAATCCGCGCACTCGGCCAACCCGGCGATGTGCTGCTGGCGATTTCGACCAGCGGTAACTCGGCGAACATTATTCAAGCGATCCAGGCCGCACATGATCGCGAAATGATTGTCGTAGCTTTGACCGGACGCGATGGCGGCGGCATGGCGTCGCTGCTGCTGCCCGAGGACGTCGAGATTCGCGTACCGGCCAACGTCACCGCACGTATTCAAGAAGTCCACTTGCTGGCGATCCATTGCCTCTGCGATCTGATCGACAGCCAACTGTTCGGGAGTGAAGAATGACCCCTAATCGCCTTGGCCTACTGGCCTTGACCCTGTGCCTCGGCATCAGCGGCTGCACCTCGGTGGTGAACGCCAGCCGTGAAGCGCCGATCGACGACGACCGTGGCACCCGCACTTTCGGCAGCAAGATCGACGACTCGTTGATCGAAACCAAAGTCGGCGTGAACGTGGCCAAGGCCGACCCGGCCCTGGACAACGATTCGCACATCGTCGTCACCAGCTTCAACGGTGTCGTGCTGCTGGCTGGTCAGACGCCTCGCGCAGACCTGAAAGCCAAGGCCGAGCAAGCCGCAGCTGCCGTCCAACGGGTGAAAACCGTTCATAACGAACTGCAAGTCATACCGCCGTCCGGCTTCCTGGCGCGCCAGAACGACACCTGGCTGACCTCCAAGATCAAGACGCAGATGCTCACTGACGCCAGCATTCCCGGCTCGCGCATCAAGGTCGTGACCGAGAACGGCATCGTCTACCTGCTGGGCCTGCTGACCAAACAGGAAGCCACTCAGGCGACCAACCTGGTTCAGGGCGTTTCCGGTGTGCAGAAGATCGTCAAACTCTTCGAATACATCGACTGATAGCTGAACAGCACGCACAAAAAAGGCGATCCATTCGGATCGCCTTTTTTTATTTCACCACTTTCAAACTTGGCCGGCCTGTTGGGCGCGGCGGCTCGCTGTCCGGTGGCGGCTGATCGTCATCCTGCTCGATGTCGTCTTCGTCATCCATTGGTGACTCTAGATCGAACACCATGCCCTGACCGTTCTCCCGGGCGTAGATACCCAGAATTGCACTGATCGGCACGTACAGGCTGTGCGGGACACCGCCGAAGCGACCTTCAAAGGTCACCACGTCGTTATCCATGTGCAAATGACGCACGGCACTCGGCGAAATGTTCAGGACAATCTGCCCGTCACTGGCGAAACCCTGCGGCACTTGCACCGCCGGGTATTCGGAATTGACCAGCATGTGCGGGGTGCAATCGTTATCGACAATCCACTCGTAGAGCGCGCGGACCAAGTAAGGTCGACTGGAGTTCATAGCGGCTCCTTAAGCCTTAGCGCATATCGCGTTCGACACCAGACAGACTCGCCTGGAAAGCCTCACGCGCAAACTGGCGCTCCATGTAATCAAGCAGCGGCTTGGCTGGCCGCGGCAGTTCAATACCCAGAATCGGCAGACGCCAGAGTATTGGTAATAGGCAGCAATCCACCAGACTTTGTTCCTCACTGAGGAAAAACGGCTTGTCGGCAAACAGCGGCGACACGCCCGTCAGGCTTTCACGCAATTCCTTGCGCGCCACGACTCGCGCGGCCTCTTTGCTCTTCGGATCCAGAATCAGATCCACCAGCCCACACCAGTCGCGCTGAATACGATGAATCAGCAGACGACTGTTGGCACGCGCCACCGGGTAAACCGGCATCAGTGGCGGATGCGGGTAACGCTCATCCAGATATTCCATCACCACGGTCGACTCCCACAACGCCAGGTCACGATCGACGAGGGTTGGGAGACTGCCGTAAGGGTTCACCTCAATCAGTTTAGGCGGCTGACGACCAGCTTCCACATAAATGATCTCGGCGCTGACACCCTTCTCTGCAAGCACGATGCGCACTCGGTGGGAATAGTGGTCGGCGGGGTCGGAGTAACAGGCCAACCGATTGGTCACGCCCATGGCGATCCTCCTCGCTTGTTGAAATTGTCGGAACCGGAAAAACGCGCGCGCCCAGAGGGCGCCTCCCGCAACTTCTGGCTGACCAGATGTTGCGCTATCGGAGGCGCCCTTGGGCGCGCGCGATTAACAGCAATGCTTGAAGCGTATCAGTGCACGTCTTTCCAGTATTCACGCTTGAGCAGGTAGGCGAACACAAAGAAGAACGCCAGGTACAGCAAGACATAAGTACCGATGCGCTGATGTTGCAGCTTAACCGGGTTAGCCGAGTAAGCCAGGAAGGTTACCAGATTCTTGACCTTCTCATCGAACTGCTCTGCATTCAGAGTCCCGGTCTTCGGCACGATGGTCAGTTGATCGCACGCCTCATGGGTCAAAGGCGTACCGGTCAGCGGATCATATTGCTTCTTGCCGTCCTCGACGATCTGCACTTGCTTGCAGCCGACAACCTGACGACCTTGGAGGCCGACCAGTACGTTCGGCATGCCGACGTTCGGGAAGACCTTGTTGTTCACACCCCAAGGACGTGCCGGATCTTCATAGAACGAATGCAGGTAACCGTAGAGCCAGTCGGTGCCACGCACTCGCGCCACCAGGGTCAGGTCCGGCGGCGCAGCGCCAAACCAGGTCTTGGCGTCGGCCGGTTGCATGCCGATGTTCATGTGGTCGCCGATCTTGGCACCGGTGAACACCAGTTTCTCCAGCATCATTTCGTGAGGAATGCCCAAGTCATCGGCAACCCGCTCATAACGCTGGAACTTGGCACTGTGGCAACCCATGCAATAGTTGGCAAAAGTACGCGCACCATCCTGCAGAGCAGCTTTGTCGGCGAGGTCGATGTCGACTTTTTCCAGCTCCGGACCACCGTGTTCAGCGGCGAAAGACAGCACAGGCAACGCAGCAAAAATCAGAGCAAAAAATAACTTTTTCATCAGCCAGTCACCCTTTCCGGAACCGGTTTGGTCTTCTCGAGCCTGGTGTAGAACGGCATCAGAATGAAGTAAGCGAAGTACAGGAAGGTGCAGACCTGCGACAGCAAGGTTCGCTCCGGCGTCGGCGCCAGAACGCCAAGAATGCCGAGAATCACGAACGAAATGCAGAACACCACCAGCCAGATTTTGCTCATCCAGCCTTTGTAGCGCATCGATTTGACCGGACTGCGGTCGAGCCACGGCAAGACGAAGAGCAAGGCAATCGAGGCGCCCATGGCGATAACGCCCATGAGTTTGTCAGGGATCGCACGCAGGATGGCGTAGAACGGTGTGAAGTACCAAACCGGGGCAATATGCTCTGGTGTCTTGAACGGGTTGGCTTGCTCAAAGTTTGGTTTTTCGAGGAAGTAGCCGCCCATTTCCGGGAAGAAGAACACAATGAAGCAGAAGATAAACAGGAACACCACGACACCGACAATGTCCTTCACGGTGTAGTACGGGTGGAAGGCAATGCCGTCCAGCGGGATACCGTTTTCATCTTTGTGTTTCTTGATATCAACGCCGTCAGGGTTGTTCGAACCCACTTCGTGCAATGCCAGAATGTGCAGAACTACCAGGCCGAGGATCACGATCGGCAGCGCAACCACGTGCAAGGCAAAGAAGCGGTTCAGGGTGATTCCGGAGATCAGGTAGTCACCACGAATCCACTGGGTCAGGTCGTTACCGATGACCGGTATCGCACCGAACAGCGAGATGATCACCTGGGCACCCCAGTAGGACATCTGGCCCCACGGCAGCAGGTAACCCATGAAGGCTTCGGCCATCAGCGCCAGGTAAATCAGCATGCCGAAGACCCAGACCAATTCACGCGGCTTCTGGTACGAACCGTAGAGCAGCCCCCGGAACATGTGCAGATAAACCACGATGAAGAACGCCGAGGCGCCGGTCGAGTGGAGCAAACGCAGGATCGAGCCGTACTCGACGTCGCGCATGATGTATTCGACGGAAGCGAATGCTTCTTCTGCCGACGGCGTGTAGCTCATCGTCAGCCAGACACCGGTGACGATCTGGTTGACCAGCACCAGCAGCGCCAGCGAGCCGAAGAAGTAGAAGAAGTTGAAGTTTTTTGGAGCGTAATACTTGCTGAGATGGTCTTCCCACATCTTGGTCGCAGGAAAGCGCGCATCAACCCAATCCATGAACTTGCTCATCACGCTTTCTCCGTATCGACGCCAATGACAATCAGGTCATCGGTCTCATAGGAATGCGGGGGAACTGGCAGGTTCAAAGGCGCAGGTTGCGACTTGTAGACGCGGCCAGCCAGATCGTAGTGGGAACCGTGGCAAGGGCAGAAATAGCCACCGACCCAGTCTTTGCCCAGATCCGCAGGTGCCACTTCGGGACGGAAGGTTGGTGAGCAACCCAGGTGTGTGCAGATCCCGATCAGCAGCAGAATTTCCGGCTTGATCGAGCGCACTTCAGGGTCGACATAGGTGGGTTGCGTGGAGTTTTTGGAGGTTGGATCGGAGAGTTGGCCCTCGATCTTCTTGAGATTCCCCAGGATTTCCTCGGTACGGCGGACAATGAACACCGGCTGGCCGCGCCACTCAGCAATCATCTGCTGTCCTGGCTCGATTTTGCTGACATTCACTTTCACCGGTGCACCAGCGGCTTTCGCCTTGGCACTGGGAAACCATGACCCCACGAACGGGACCGCAGCCCCCACCGCTCCTGCAGCACCCACCACGGATGTGGCTGCTACCAAGAAGCGACGCCGGCCTGCATTCACGCCGTCATTGCTCATTCAGTCCTCTCCCATCAGCTTTTGTGGCCTGTTAAATCAGGCATCTACTAAATAAATCAATGTTACTTATAAAAATTTTGCCGAGATGGTAATGAAAAGCCCCAATTCTGACAAGGGAATTACCCGGAGCTCCTACCCTCAAGCCTTGCAGTATAGGGGGTCTACAGAAGTGGCAAGTTGTCGCAGCGCAATTCTTTGATAAATCACAGACATAAAAAAACGCCCGCTTCCGTGAGGAGGCGGGCGTTCTTTTTGAACGCGAAAGCGAAATTAACGCTTCGAGTACTGCGGACGCTTACGCGCTTTACGCAGACCAACTTTCTTACGTTCAACTTCACGGGCGTCGCGAGTAACGAAGCCAGCTTTGCGCAGAGCGCCACGCAGGGTTTCGTCGTAGTCCATCAGAGCGCGAGTGATACCGTGGCGGATTGCGCCAGCTTGACCACTTACACCACCGCCGATCACGGTGACGTAGATGTCGAACTTCTCGACAGTCTCAGTCAGC
The DNA here is from genome assembly GCF_009764645.1 of Pseudomonas sp. PB106. GTDB lineage: Bacteria > Pseudomonadota > Gammaproteobacteria > Pseudomonadales > Pseudomonadaceae > Aquipseudomonas. The sequence continues at coordinate 12,365 of NZ_RWIM01000118.1, read as the reverse complement.
TCCAGCGGCTGACGAACTACCATGCGGGCAGTTTCGCGGCCGAAGAAGTTTTCCAGCGAACGGTTGTTGATGGAAATGTTACCAGTACCCGGACGCAGGAAAACGCGTGCGGTTGCGGTCTTGCGACGGCCAGTGCCGTAATTTTGAGTCGCCGACATAATGTACTATTCCGTTAAAACTTCAGTTCTTGGGGCTGCTGAGCAGTATGTGGGTGTGCAGCGCCCGCATAGACTTTCAGCTTACGGTACATGTCGCGACCCAGTGGGTTTTTAGGCAGCATGCCTTTAACCGCGGTCTCGATCACGCGCTCAGGGGCTTTAGCGATCAGCTTTTCAAAGTTGATCGACTTGATGCCGCCCGGGAAACCGGAGTGGGAGTAGTACATTTTGTCAGTGGTTTTAGCACCGGTAACACGAATCTGCTCAGCGTTGATTACGACGATGTAGTCGCCGGTGTCAACGTGAGGAGTGTACTCAGGCTTGTGCTTGCCACGCAGACGGCTCGCGATTTCGGTGGCCAGACGACCCAGGGTCTGACCAGCAGCGTCGACGACAAACCAGTCGCGCTTTACTGTTTCCGGTTTAGCAGTAAAAGTTTTCATTCTTTATAGCCTCAGGGGCCGCCCTGTAAATTAGACGGCGGATCTTACTGAATAGTGCGTACTTTGACAAGTCAAAGGCAGCCGGATACAGACGCTTTCGGGGGCTCGGGTCGGCGCGTCCGTTCAACGGCAAGATTCTTCGGCGGCGGCGCATCACTTCCACTGCAGAAAGAGGTCGGCAATTATGCAGATTGCGAAAAATATTTCAACCTGCTTTTATGATTGTTTTGCCCAAGGAGCACCCGATGGACTATCGCCAGCTAGGCCGTACCGACCTGAACGTGAGTGCAATCTGCCTCGGCACCATGACCTGGGGCGAGCAAAACACTGAAGCTGAAGCCTTCGCCCAGATCGAACGGGCCAAAGAGGCCGGGATCAATTTCATCGACACCGCCGAGATGTACCCGGTGCCGCCGAAAGCCGAAACCTACGCCACCACCGAGCGCTACATCGGCAATTACTTCAAGAGTCGCGGCGATCGTGCCGACTGGATCCTCGCCAGCAAAATCGCCGGCCCGGGCAACACCATCGACTATATCCGCGACAAAAACCTGCGTCACAACCGCCAGCACATCACTGCAGCCGTCGATGCCAGCCTCAAGCGCCTGCAGACCGATTACATCGATCTGTACCAATTGCACTGGCCGGAGCGCAGCACCAACTTTTTCGGACAGCTGGGCTACAAACACAAGATCGAAGCCAACCTGACCCCGCTCGAAGACACCCTTGAAGCACTCGACGAGCAGGTGAAGGCCGGCAAGATTCGCCACATCGGCCTGTCCAACGAAACGCCGTGGGGCACCATGCGTTTTCTGGCGCTGGCCGAGGCCCGTGGCTGGCCGCGCGCGGTCTCGATCCAGAACCCGTACAACCTGCTCAACCGCAGTTTCGAAGTGGGTCTGGCGGAAATCGCCATCCGCGAACAGTGCGGCCTCCTCGCCTATTCGCCGCTGGCGTTCGGTTTCCTGTCAGGCAAGTATGAAGGTGGCGCTCGTCCGCCGAAGGGCCGCCTGAGCCTCTACAGCCGCTTCAGTCGCTATTTCAATGCGCAATCGGAAGCAGCGTGCAGCCGTTATGTCGCGCTGGCCCGCGAACACGGTCTGGATCCGGCGCAGATGGCCTTGGCGTTCGTCACTCAGCAACCGTTCGTCACCAGCAACATCATTGGCGCGACGACGCTTGAGCAACTGGACAGCAACATTGCCAGTTTTGATCTGACGCTTTCCGATGAAGTGCTGGCAGGGATTGAGGCGATTCACAAGGATCATCCGAACCCTGCGCCGTGATTGATAGATAAGCCACCTTCGCGAGCAAGCTCGCTCCCACAAAGGATCACCGTAACTGTGGGAGCGAGCTTGCTCGCGAAAAGGACGATCAGATCACCACCACAGCGGAACGCAGAGCGTCCCCGGCGGCATTCCCACGCAGAGCGTGGGAACGATCATCAAAAGCTCAAAGCGACCGCGCAATGATCTCCTTCATGATTTCATTTGTACCGGCATAGATCCGCTGCACCCGCGCATCCGCCCACGCCCGGGCCACCGGGTATTCCCACATGAAGCCGTAGCCACCATGCAATTGCACGCATTCGTCGAGCACTTTGCATTGCAGGTCGGTGCCCCAGTATTTCGCCATCGCCGCCGTCGGCACGTCGAGCTTGCCTTTCAGGTGCAGCTCCAGACATTTGTCGACGAAGACTCGACCGATCTGAATCTCCGTGGCCATCTCCGCCAATTTGAATCGGGTGTTCTGAAAGTCGGCAATCGCCTTGCCGAACGCTTTGCGATCACGGGTGTAATCCAGCGTCCACTGCAACGCCGCTTCGGCTGAAGCCAAGCCACCGATCGCCACGGTCAGACGCTCCTGCGGCAATTCCTGCATCAGATAAGCGAACCCGGCACCGGCCTGACCCAAGAGGTTTTCCTTCGGCACACGCACGTCCTGGAAGAACAATTCCGACGTGTCCTGCGCCTTCATTCCGACCTTCTCCAAGCGTTTGCCTTTCTCGAAGCCGGGCGTACTCGCTTCCACCAGGAACAGGCTGGTGCCCTTGGCTCCGGCCTTGGGATCAGTCTTGGCGACCACGATCACCAGGTCCGCGAGAAAACCGTTGGTGATGAAGGTTTTCGAGCCGTTGATCACATACTCGTCACCGTCCAGCACGGCGGTGGTTTTCACGCCTTGCAGATCGGAACCCGCGCCCGGCTCGGTCATGGCAATGGCCGTGACCATCTCGCCCGAGACCAGTTTCGGCAGGTATTTGTGCTTCAGCGCTTCACTGCCGTAATGCAGGATGTACGGCGCGACGATGTCCGAATGCAGCGAGAAGCCGATACCGGTCAAACCCAGCCGACCGACCTCCTCAATCACCACGGCGCTGTAGAGAAAGTCCGCCCCCAGCCCGCCGTACTCTTCCGGCAGGTGCGAGCAAAGCATCCCCGCCTCCCCTGCCTTGTTCCAGAGTTTGCGGTCGATATGGCCTTGTTTCTCCCATTGCGCGTGATACGGCACGGCCTCTTTTTCAAGGAAAGTTCGCACGCTGTCGCGGAACAATTCGTGCTCGGAGCTGAACAAGGTTCTGGGGATCATGCGGCACCTTTCTTTCTTGTTGGAGGGAGATGACCTTCAGAGACTAAGCCTCCCCTCTGACACAGGACACTGGACACATCCGACAAAAAATAAGACGATCCAGCCGTCTGGTGACCACTTTCCCTTATAAAAACAAAACAAAAGTTGAATTATGTCTAAGCAAGTCTCCACGCCCCTGCGGCGCGTCAGCATCCTGGCGATCGACCGGGTTTTCGCTTACACCCTCATGCAGGCCAAGGATTTTTTCCACGTGGCCAGCCTCCGTTACGGCAAACAACTGGGCCACGGCCTGACGCCGGCGTTTGAAACACGAATCGTCAGTCCCGATGGCAAACCGGTGAAGAGCTTCAGCGATGTCATGATGCCGGTGGATGGCGGTCTGGAAAACACCGATATCATCATCCTCCCGGCGTTCTGGGATGATTTCGAGGCCTTGTGCAGCCGCTATCCACAGATCCTGCCCTGGCTGCGCGAACAGCATGCCCGTGGCGCAGTCCTGTGCGCCGAAGCCACCGGTGTGTTCTGGCTGGCCGAAGCCGGTCTGCTCGATGGCAAGGAAGCGACGACTTACTGGCGTTTCTTCAACGCCTTCGCCGAGCGTTTTCCGAAGGTCTATCTCAATCAGGACAAGCACCTGACCGACGCGGACAACCTCTACTGCGCCGGCGGTACCACGTCTGCCTGCGATCTTTATATCTACCTGATCGAGCGTTTCTGCGGTGCGAATGTGGCGCAAGCCGTGGCCCGCGACATTCTCTATGAAGTGCAGCGCAGCTATGCGCCGGGGCGTATCGGTTTCGGCGGACAGAAGTTGCACCAGGACGTGATCATCCTGCAGATTCAGCACTGGCTCGAAGAGCATTTCGCCGACAAGTTCCGCTTCGAAGACGTCGCCCGCGAGCATGGCATGAGCATCCGCAATTTCATGCGGCGCTTCCAGACCGCCACCGGCGACAAGCCGCTGCATTACCTGCAACGCCTGCGCATCGAGACCGCGAAAGGCTTGCTGTCGGGCAGCCGCAAGAGCATCAAGACCATCAGTTATGAGGTTGGGTACGACGATGCGAGCTTCTTTGCGCGGTTGTTCCGCCAGCACACTGAGCTGTCGCCGAATCAGTATCGGCAGCAGTTTCAGCAAGCTGCGTAACCCTCCCCACCCCCGATGATCGTTCCCACGCTCTGCGTGGGAATGCTGCCAATGGACGCTCCGCGTCCGCCCCGGAATGTGACGCAGAGCGTCACGGTATGCATTCCCACGCGGAGCGTGGGAACCATCAGTGTGCGCGGGCCGGTGAATTCGAGATAAAAAAAGGGCCTGCAATTGCAGGCCCTTTTTTATGTTTCACGATGCCGTTTAAGGCTTGTGCGCCCGCGACAGGAATTCGTGGGATTGCATCTCCAGCAGTCGGCTCAGCGTACGCTGGAACTCGAAGTTCAAACGACCGCCGGTATACAGATCCTTCAGCTCGACTTCAGCAGAAATGATCAGCTTGACGTTACGGTCGTAGAACTCGTCGACCATGTTGATGAAGCGGCGAGCGATGTCGTCGGTGGTGACGCTCATCTGCTCGACACCGCTGAGCAACACGGCGTGGAAGATCTTGCCCAGTTCGATGTAATCGTTCTGACTACGCGGGCCGTCGCACAGTTCGCGGAAGTCGAACCAGGCCACGTCGTCGCAGGTGCGCAGGGCACGAATCTCGCGGTTTTCGATCATCAGCACGTCGTTCTCGACCGCGGCAGTGCATTCCGGCGTCAGTGCCTTGAAACTCTTGCGAAGGCTTTCGTGAGCGGCTTCGTCGAGCGGATAGTGGAACAGCTCAGCTTGTTCGAGGTGACGCAGTCGGTAGTCGACGCCGCTGTCGACGTTGACGATCTCGGTGTTCTGCTTGATCAGCGCAATCGCCGGCAGGAAACGCGCGCGTTGCAGACCATCCTTATACAGACCGTCCGGGACGATGTTCGAGGTCGCGACCAGGGTCACGCCGTTCTTGAACAGCTCTTCCATCAACGTGCCGAGGATCATCGCGTCGGTGATGTCGGAGACGAAGAACTCATCGAAGCAGATCACCCGCGACTCGGTCGCGAAGCGCTTGGCGATGATGGTCAGCGGGTTTTTCTCGCCACCGAGGGTTTTCATTTCTTCGTGCACACGCTTCATGAAGCGGTGGAAGTGGGTACGGGTCTTTTCCTTGAACGGCAGCGCTTCGAAGAAGGTGTCGACCAGGTAAGTCTTGCCGCGACCTACGCCGCCCCAGAAATACAGGCCTTTGACCGGCGTCTGATCCTTTTTGCCGAACAGCTTGCTCAGCAGACCCGGCTTGTTCTGATCGGCGGCGATCAGATCCTCGTACAAACGCTGCAAATGACGCACAGCAGTTTCCTGCGCGGCGTCATGGAAGAAGTCCGGGCGTTTCAGATCAGCTTGGTATCGTTCTAGGGGCGTCATAATTCGTTAGCAAGGCAACAAAAACGGGCCGTCACTGTAGCGACGGCCCGTAGGAATGGCAATCGGCCCTTGGTCGGGTCGTGCCGCCGATTAGTCCTGAACCGGGGTCAACGCGACGCGCAGAGCCTCGATGGCCGCGTCCCGCGCCGCAGCATCGGCGAACGCCGGGCTGTCACCAACGCACTCGCCTTCCAGCCAAACGCTGAAGTTCAGGTCTTCGTTGCGTACGTCCAGCGCCTGACCGGATTGCAGCTGCTTGGTCACTTGCCCTGCGGCTTTGCCGTCGGCGAAGTTGCGCGACAGCAGCAATTGCTCGCCATCGGCCGCCAGCAGACGGAAGCGGAAGCTGCCGTCGTCTTCACGGAAGCTGACGAAGCGTGCGGCTTTTGCAGCTTTCTTCTTGGTGGTCGCGGCCACTTGCACCTGATTGACGAAGGAACGCAGGCCAACGGCTTCGCGCAGTTCGTTGAGGAACGGCGTTGCCACGGCGCGGGCCTTCTTGGCACCGATCTGCAGAATGTCTTCCAGATCCGCCGGGCGCTCGATCAACTGGTGATACTTGTCGCGCGCTTCGCCGAGATCGTTGTCGAGCAATTGGAACAGACGATTCTTCGCCTCGCCCCAACCCAGACCACCGAGCAGTTCGCTGCGGAATTCGTCAGCCTGCGCCGGCGTGGCGAACGCCTGGAACAGGGTGAACAGGTGCGAGTTGTCCGGATCTTTCGCTTCGCCTGGCGCTTTGGAGTCAGTGACGATCCGCGAGATCGCGTCCTTCATCTCTTTGGCGCTGGAGAACAGCGGGATGGTGTTGTCGTAGCTCTTCGACATCTTGCGACCGTCGAGGCCTGGCAACGTCGCCACGCTTTCTTCGATCAACGCTTCGGGCATGGTGAAGAATTCTTTGCCCTGACCGAACAAGTGGTTGAAACGCTGGCCGATGTCGCGGGCCATTTCCACGTGCTGGATCTGGTCGCGACCGACCGGCACCTTGTGCGCGTTGAACATCAAAATGTCCGCCGCCATCAGCACTGGATAGCTGTAGAGGCCCATGGTGATGCCGGCGTCCGGGTCTTCACCGGTTTCAACGTTCTTGTCCACCGAGGCCTTGTAGGCGTGCGCACGGTTGAGCAGGCCTTTGGCCGCAACGCAGGTCAGCAGCCAGGTCAGCTCGGGGATTTCCGGGATGTCGGACTGACGGTAGAAGGTCACGCGGTCGACATCGAGGCCACCGGCCAGCCAGGTCGCGGCGATTTCCAGACGCGAACGCTGGATGCGCAGCGGGTCATCGCATTTGATCAGGGCGTGGTAGTCGGCCAGGAAGTAGAACGAATCGGCATTGCTGTCGCGGCTGGCGAGGATCGCCGGGCGGATGGCGCCGGCGTAGTTGCCCAGGTGCGGCGTGCCGGTGGTGGTGATGCCGGTGAGGATACGGGTACGGTTCGTCATGGGTAATCGCTTGTCAGACTGCAATCAATTCGAGAGACGCGGCAGGATCAGATCCTTGAGATCGGTCAGCTTGCCATGAAAAAAGTGTCCGCATTCTGCCACTTTCAGCAGCTCATGGGGGCGCTGGAGTTGTTCCGACCAGTCGTAAACCAGTTGCGGATCGATGACTTCGTCGGTTTCCGGCTGGATCACCGTGAGTTCGCCGTGTTGTGGCAGTTGATCCTCTTCGCCCAGACGCATCACCGCGGGCGCAACCATGAACAGGTGCTTGAGTTGCACGCCTTGCGCTTCGAGACGCCCGCCGAGACTTGCTGCAACAAATCCGCCGAAAGAGAAACCAAACAGGGTCAGCGGCAGATCCGGGTGTTTTTCGCGCAGCCATTTGGCGGCTGCCTGAGCGTCGTCGACTTCACCGGTGCCCATGTCGTGGGAACCTTCGCTGGCACCAACGCCGCGATAGTTGAAGCGCAAGGTGATCAGGCCTGCGTCGCGCGCGGTGCGCTGCAGGGTCGAGACGACCTTGTTGAGCATGGTGCCGCCCTGCACCGGGTTCGGATGACAGATCAGCGCGATGCCGCGCGGCTGCTCGCCGTCGAGGTACAAAGCTTCAATTTGGCCGACTGGGCCGGCAATCACTACAGGGGTTTCACGCATCAGCAAGGAAGGAACTCCGTGACCTCGAATCGGGTCGACTCGTCTAGCAAATTGTCTGTGCCAATCTATTGCGAGTGAATCGCGGTATACAGCGCAGGTTCGAGCCGTTAACGTAAAGCAAAGCCGTTTATAGAGGAAGGACTCGTGGAACACTCGCTCTTAGTTTGGTTGTTACCGACTCTTGCCCTGGTTGTGGGTGTCGCCATTGGATTCCTGATCGCGCGCGTTGCGCCGAACGCCGCGCCGAGCCGTACGCAGCGTCAACTGGATGATATCCAGGAGCGTTTCGACAGTTATCAAAACGAAGTGGTCACCCACTTCAACAGCACTGCGATGCTGGTCAAGAAACTGACCCAGAGCTATCAGGAAGTGCAGGATCATCTCGCCGAGGGTGCCAATCGTCTGGCCCTGGACGAGCAGACCCGCCAGCGCCTGATCGCTGCCCTGCACGCCGACGCGGCAGTGACGCCACGCGAACGCCTGACGCCACCGCGCGATCAGGAGCCGCCACGCGACTACGCACCGAAGACGCCGAACTCACCGGGCATGCTCGATGAGCACTACGGTTTGAAGAAGTAATCAGTCTGCGCTGCAAACAAAAAGCCCCCGGACAGTGAAATGTCCGGGGGCTTTTTTGTATCCGATGATTTGTGGCTGATTGTTATGCCCCCTTCGCGAGCAAGCTCGCTCCCACAGGGTTAGGTGTGAAACACAAATTTTGTGTACACCATCAATACCTGTGGGAGCGAGCTTGCTCGCGAAGGGGCCGGAACAGGCTAGACAAACAAATGCCCGATCAAAGGATCGGGCATTTCTTCAATCAGGCAGTCAGTTACGGATACTGCTGAACCGTGCCCGGTTGTTGCTGCTGACCACCATACTCCTGGCCCGGAATCGCCTTCAGGTTGACTTCCACCCGACGGTTCTGCGCCCGGCCATTGACGTCGCCATTGCTGGCAATCGGGTTATCCGGACCGGCGCCACGGGCCGTCAGGTTGGCACCGCTGACACCTTGCGAGGTCAGGTAAGTGGCCACGCTCTGCGCGCGACGCTGGGACAGGTCCATGTTGTGCTGACGGCTGCCAGTGCTGTCGGTGTAGCCGACGATCTCGATCTGGTTCTGGTTGAACTCTTTGAGCGAGCTGGCCAGATTGTTCAGCGGTTGGTAGAAGCTGGAGGCGATGTTCGCCGAGTCGGTCGCAAAGGTGATATTGCCCGGCATGATCAACTTGATCTGATCGCCCTGACGCTGCACTTCAACTCCGGTGTTGGCCATGCTGGCACGCAGTTTGGCTTCCTGCTTGTCCGCGTAGTAGCCGTAACCGGCGGCTGAAGCACCCACCACCGCCGCGCCGATCAAGGCACCTTTGCCGCGATTGTTGTGGTCGATGGCTGCACCGGCCAGCGCACCGGCCAGCGCGCCGAGGCCTCCGTACTTGGCGGTTTTGCTCATGCCTTGAGAGCCGCCGTCAGCCTGGCCCTGATTGTCATACGGATTAGGCGAGGCGCAGCCGGACAGCAAGGCTACGGCAGTAGCGACAATGATCAAACGACGCTTGGTGAACATGGAGAGCTCCTACTTTTTGCATTCTATGACGGCCCTTTTTGGCAATGGACCTGTGCGGGCGTTGGATCATGACAATGCACAAAAATTCCGCCGGGCACTCGTGACAAAATATTTAGGCCCTGACGAACGGGTTCTCACGCATTTCATCGCCCAACCGTGTATCCGGGCCATGCCCGGTGACCACCGTGGCGTCTTCGTCCAGGGTGTACAGGCGCTGCTTGATCGAACGCACGATGGTCGCCTGATCGCCGCCCCACAAATCCGTGCGCCCAACGCCACGACGAAACAGCGTGTCACCGGCAATCAACAGCTTAGCCTCGGAAAACCAAAAGCTCATGGAGCCGGGTGTATGACCCGGCGTATGCAGCGCAACACCACAGCCACAAGCCAATTCTTCATCGTCGCTCAACCAGCGATCCGGTGATGGCACGGGCGTGTACGGCACGCCGAACATTTGGCACTGCATCTCGAGGTTGTCCCAGAGGAATTGATCCTCCTTGTGCAAGTGCAGGGTCGCGCCGGTTTTTTCCTTCATCTGCCCGGAAGCGAGGAAATGATCGAGATGCGCGTGGGTGTGGATGATGCTGACCACTTTCAGGCCATGCGCATCGAGGCGCGCCATGATCAGGTCAGGGTTGCCGCCCGGGTCGACGACGATGGCTTTTTTGGTCAGCGGGTCGCCGATGATGGTGCAGTTGCACTGCAACGGGCCGACGGGGAAGGTTTCGCGGATGAGCGCTGACGTGGCGGCGTGCATGGGAACTCCTGCAAGGTATTGGACTGATCGCAGGATACGTTTGCCGACCTCAGGATTCCATGCCACCAGCCGATACATCATGGCTGGGTGCCACGCGTCGGCCAGTCAAAAAAATAGTGTCAATATGATGTCACGTGTAACGTTTTTGTTGCAAAATCGCCCTCTGTAGCGGCCACATCCAGGATAGGCCGCAGCCCATCCAGGAAAATCCGCATGCCACGCCCGACTCAATCAACAGACAGTACTTCTTCATCGTTGACCGGCAACACACTCGTCAACAGTCTGATTTCCGGCACTCAATGGGAAAGCACCAAGTGGTATGACAAGAGTGCCCCCACTGAATTGACCTTCAGCTTCATCAACCCGGTTTCTTCGTATTTCGCGACCAATTACAGCGCGGATAACGAATACAACGCGGTTTTCGCTCTGACCGCCAACCAGCAGGTTGCCGTTGTCAGCGCCCTGGCTGCGTGGAGCGCCGTGGCGAACATCAACTTCAGCCAGACCACCGACACCATCACCAATGTCGGCGACCTGCGCTTCGGCGGATACTCTCTGATGGAGAGCGGGACCGTGGCCTGGGCCTATCTGCCCGGCAGCACGCCCAAGTCCGGTGACGTCTGGATCGGCCCCGAGACCAACCAGGCCAACCCGGTTAAAGGCTCCTACGATTACCTGACCTTCGTTCACGAAATCGGTCATGCCATCGGCCTCAAGCATCCGTTCGCCGCCAGCCCGACCAATAGCACCGTGCTGGACGCAACGCTGGACGACGTTCGTTACACGGTCATGAGTTACAACGACTCATACTCCTATCAGCCAACGACCCCGATGTTGCTGGATATCCTCGCCATCCAGAGTCTGTATGGCGCCAACACCTTATGGCAGGCCGGTAATACCACGTATTCGTGGGCGAGCAATCAATCGGTTTTTGAAACCATTTGGGACGCCGGCGGCGTTGATACCATCGACGCCACCAACCAGTTGAACGCCGTACGTATCAACCTCAACGAGGGTGCCTTCAGTCAGATCGGCAAGGCCTTCCTCGATATCAAGACCATGACCGCCTTCAACGAAGGCCTGGCCATCGCCTACGGCGCGAAGATTGAAAATGCCGTCGGCAGTGACAACGATGACAGCCTGATCGGCAACGCCCTGGACAACATCCTTAACGGCCGGGGCGGCGCCGACACCATGATGGGTGGTACCGGTAACGACACCTATTTCGTCGACAACATCGGCGACACCGTCATCGAGACAAGCACCCTGCCGAGCGAAATCGACACGGTGCTCAGCTATATTGATTACACCCTGACCGCGAACGTCGAAAACCTCACGCTGTTGGGCACCGGTAATCTCGTGGGTACCGGCAATGCCTTGAACAACGTCATCACCGGTAACTGGGGGCAGAATACGCTGGACGGTGGCGCCGGCGCCGACACCTTGATCGGTGGCGGTGGTAACGACACTTACATCGTCGACAATGCGGGCGACGTCGTCGTTGAAAACAACGAAGTGGGTGGCGGGATCGACACCGTCAAATCGTCCGTCAACTACAGCCTGGGTGCGAACGTCGAGAACATCGAGTTGACCGGCACGGCCAACCTGAATGCCAATGGCAACACGCTGAACAACGTGATGACCGGCAACAGCGGCAACAACGTGCTCAACGGCGGCGCAGGCGTGGACACCATGATCGGCGGTGGTGGTGATGACACCTACTACCTCGATCAGGCCGCTGAACTGGGACTGGTCCAGGAAAACACCAGCGAGGGTAATGACACCCTGCGCATCTACTACAACGCCACGGCTTCGAATAACACCGTCAATCTCAACCAGAGCAACCTCACCAACGTTGAAAACGTCTGGCTGATGGGCACCGGCAACTACACCGTGCAAGGCAACGCTCAGGACAACTATCTGCTCGGCGGCGCTGGCAACGATAACCTCCAGGGCGGGGCCGGCAACGATCGTCTCGACGGCGCGGCCGGTGCCGACACGCTGGCCGGTGGCATCGGCGATGACACTTACGTGATCGACAACGCCGGTGACGTCGTCATCGAAGGCGTCGGCGAAGGCCACGACCGCGTACTGAGCAACATCGGTTATACCCTGACTGCCAACGTCGAAGATGGCCAGTTGCTGGGCAGCAGCGATCTGTATCTGGTCGGTAATGGCCTGGACAACGTGCTGACCGGCAACAGCGGCAACAACATCCTCAACGGTCAGGAAGGTGCTGACACCATGGACGGCGGTGCCGGCAACGACACCTACTTCGTCGATAACGTCGGTGACGTCATCA
>NZ_RWIM01000117.1 GCF_009764645.1 Pseudomonas sp. PB106 | reverse complement strand
TGACCGAGATCGACACCGTGCTGTCGTCGCTCGCCAACTACACCTTGGGCGCCAACCTGGAAAACCTGACCCTGCGCTTCGCCGACAATATCAACGGCACCGGCAACGCGCTGAACAACGTCATCACCGGTAATACCGGCGATAACATTCTGGATGGTGGCGCGGGTGCCGACCGGATGATCGGCGGTTTGGGCAACGACACGTATGTGGTCGACAACGTCGGTGACGTGGTCGTCGAAACCAGCGCTTTGATGACCGAGATCGATACTGTGCGCTCCTCGATCAACTACAGCCTGGGCGCCAATCTGGAAAACATCGTGTTGACCGGTACGGCCAACCTCAATGCCAACGGCAACACCCTGAACAACGTGATGACCGGTAACAGCGGCAACAACGTCCTCAACGGTGGTGCCGGACTGGACACAATGATCGGTGGCGACGGTGACGACACCTACTATCTCGACCAGAGCGGCGAGCTGTCACTGATCCAGGAAAATGCCAATGAAGGTAGCGACACCCTGCGCATCTATTACAACGCCACGCCGATGACCAACGTCGTCAACCTGAACCTGGGCAATCTGACCAACGTCGAGAACGTCTGGCTGATGGGGACCGGCGGCTATAACGTGCAAGGCAACAGCCTGAACAACTACTTGCTCGGCAGCGCCTCGGCGGACACGCTGCAGGGCGGTGCCGGCAACGATCGTCTGGATGGTGCGGCCGGTGCCGACACCTTGATCGGCGGCAGCGGTGACGACACCTATGTCATCGACAATGCCGGCGATGTGGTCATCGAACTGGGCGGCGAAGGCCGTGACCTGGTCCTGAGCAACATCGGTTACACCCTGACTGCCAACGTCGAAGATGGCCAGTTGCTGGGCAGCAGCGATCTGTATCTGGTCGGTAACGGCCTGGACAACGTGCTGACCGGCAACAGCGGCAACAACATCCTCAACGGTCAGGAAGGTGCTGACACCATGGACGGCGGTGCCGGCAACGACACCTACTTCGTCGATAACGTCGGTGACGTCATCA
>NZ_RWIM01000116.1 GCF_009764645.1 Pseudomonas sp. PB106 | reverse complement strand
TCCTACATATCACCCCATGTAGGAGCTGCCGCAGGCTGCGATCTTTTGTTCTTCAACCCACCCGCCGCCAGACACTGGCCAACCAAGGCTGCTGCTCTCGCGGCAGCCCCGCCGGCCGGAAGTAATGCTCCAGCTCGACAAACCCCGCCGCGGTCAGCAAGCCTTGCCACGCCGCCAGATCGTGATACGAGCCATACCGTGGCCCGTTCCAGCCTTCACGGTTATCCCCGCGCGGATTGGAGCTGAACAACACGCCACCGGGCTTCAACGCACCCTGCAGTTGCTTGAGCACCCGTGGCAACTCCTGCAACGGCACATGAAACAGCACCGCATTGGCGAAGATGCCGTCGAAGCGCTCGGCCGGCAGATCCAGCTTCAGAAAGTCCTGCTGCAATACTTCGCAGCCGCTGTCCTCGCGGGCCATTCGGGCGAATTCCTGCGAACCGTCGAGGCCGACCGCAACGTGACCCATGCGCGTGAACGTCTGCAAATCCCGGCCCGGGCCGCAGCCGAAATCGAGAATCGTAAACGGCGCTGAACCTTGAATATGCCGCAGCAATGCATCGATGTTCTGGCTGACATCGTGATCGCGCGTGCCTTCACGAAAGTCTTCGGCCACCGAGTTGTAGTGGCCGAGGGTGGTGGCGGTGATCTGTTCGAGATCGCTGGGAGTCTGCTTCATGGTCGGCTGCACGTTCAGGTAAAGATGTGCCGACTATAAGCGAAAAGATCGCAGCCTGCGGCAGCTCCTACAGAGAGGACACATTTCCAATGTAGGAGCTGCCGCAGGCTGCGATCTTTTGATCTTGCCTCAGCGCTTGTTCAACCCCCGCGCCAACCGATCCCCACCCAACTGAATCACCGCCACCAACGCCACCAGCAACACAATCACCGTCAACATGATCTGGCTGTCAAAGCGCTGATACCCGTAGCGATAGGCAATATCCCCCAACCCGCCTGCACCAATCGCCCCGGCCATCGCCGACGAGTTGATCATGGTCACCAAGGTGATGGTGAAACCGCCAACAATCCCTGGCAGTGCCTCCGGCAGCAGTACATGCCAGACAATGTGCCAACGCCGGCAGCCCATCGCCTGCGCGGCTTCGATCAAACCATGATCGACCTCACGCAAACTCACCTCGGCAATCCGCGCAAAGAACGGTGTCGCGGCTATCGTCAGCGGCACAACGGCGGCCCAGACACCGTAGGTTGTCCCGACAATCAAGCGGGTAAACGGAATCAGCGCGACCATCAGAATCAGAAACGGGATCGAGCGAAACAGGTTCACGAACGCGCCCAGGGCACGGTTCAACACCGGCGCTTCGTAGATCCCGCCCTTGTCGCTGGTGACCAGAATCACCGCCATGGGAATCCCCACCAGCAGCGCAATCAGCGACGACACGCCGACCATCAGGAAGGTGTCGATAAAACCCTGCAACAAGCGATCAAACCACATAACCCAGCACCTCCACCCGTTGCGCCCAAGGTGCCGCGCGTTCGTGCAACTGCTCAGCGCTGAGCGAAGATCCGCTCACCGCCAACAGCAGTTGCCCCAACGCATGCCCCTGAATCCGTTCGACGCCACCCTGCAGCAACTTCACCTGGCCACCGAGGGCAGCGAACAACGCAGCCAGATCCGGTTCGTCACTGGCACTGCCAGTGAACTGCAAGCGCAGTACCACAGCGGCAGCGGAGGAGGGCGCTTGCGTGTGCAAGCGGCTTTGCAATTCTTCCGGTAGCGCGTGTTGCAGCGGTGCGAGCAAGGTTTGGCTGACTTCGTGCTGTGGATTGCCGAACACTTCCCACACCGGGCCTTGCTCGACGACGCGGCCATGCTCCAGCACGACAACGCGATCACAGATTTCGCGAATCACCGCCATCTCATGGGTGATCAAAACAATGGTCAGGCCCAGACGCTGATTGATCTCACGCAGGAGGCCGAGGATCGATTGCGTGGTTTCTGGATCGAGAGCCGAAGTCGCTTCGTCGCAAAGCAGAATATCCGGATCATGCACCAGCGCGCGGGCGATGCCGACACGCTGTTTCTGCCCGCCGGAAAGCTGCGCCGGATAAGCCTTGTGCTTTTCCTGCAGGCCAACCAGTTCGAGCAGTTCGCGCACCTTGTTCTCGCGCTGTTCCTTGGGAACCCCCGCCACTTTCAGCGGCAGTTCGACGTTCTGCCAAACGGTCTTGGCCGACATCAGATTGAAGTGCTGGAAGATCATGCCGATCCGTCGGCGCAGCGCTACGAGGCGGTCTTCATCGAACTCGCCGATGTCGACCTGATCAATCAGCACCCGCCCAGACGTCGGTTGCTCCAGGCGATTGATCGTGCGAATCAGCGACGACTTGCCAGCGCCACTGCGACCGATGATGCCGAACACTTCACCGCGTTGGATCGCCAGATCGATACCTTGCAATGCGGCGATCGGTCCTTGTCGGCCGTTATAGGTTTTACCCAGACCGATAAAGCGCACGTGGGCGCGATTCAACTCAGGGTGAAGTTCGGTTTTCTCAGCACTATGTGGCTCTGGAATTTCCAGTCGCCGTTGGATCGCCGCCGTCATGTTCAGCTTTCCCAACCGGCTTGGTACAGCTTGCCGTGGGCCTTATCCAGCGCCGCGCGAACGGCCGGCGAATGTTGGTAGATGTCGACGAATTTGATCAGGCGCGGGTCGGTTTTGCTCTTCGGCTGGATGACGAACTGGATCACGTATTCCTTGTGGTCGAGACCGTCGAACAGCAATGCCGAACCGGCATCGAAGGTCTTCGCCAGGCGAATGTAAGCCGGGTAGCCCTGGACTAGATCGGCGTCGTCATAGGCGCGTACCAGTTGCACCGCTTCGACCTGAAGGATTTTGATTTTCTTCGGGTTGGCGACGATGTCGTCTTCGGTTGCTTTGTAGCCGACCCCCGGTTTGAGGGTGATCAAACCGGCCTTGGCCAGCAGTTGCAGGCCGCGACCGCTGTTGATTGGATCGTTGGCGATGGCGACGCTGGCGCCTTCTGGCAGTTCGTCGAAGCTTTTGTATTTCTTCGAGTAGAGACCGACGTTGTTGATGATCCCCGGGGCGAACGGCACCAGATCAAAACCCGATGCGGCTTTGGCGTTTTCGAGGAACGGGATGTGCTGGAAGTAGTTCACGTCGATATCGCCTGCAGCGAGGCTGACGTTGGGTGCGATCCAGTCGGTAAATTCCACCAACTCGACGTTCAGGCCTTGTTTGGAAGCCTCTTCGACGGCGGCTTCCAGCGGGATGGCGAAGGCGGCTGTGGTGCCGATTTTCAATGGGGCGTCGGCGGCGAAAACGGCCGAGCTGAACAGGCCGAGGGCCAAGGCCAGTGCTTTGACTGGGTGGGACAGAGTTTTCTTGGTCATGATGGGTTTTCCAGTCAGTGCATGAATTTTTCACAGATCGTTCCCACGCTCTGCGTGGGAATGCCTCTATGGACGCTCTGCGTCGGCTGTTGGGACGCGGAGCGTCCCGGGCTGCATTCCCACGCAGAGCGTGGGAACGATCAGTACAAAGAGTTATTGGCGATAGTGGGAGCCGGTGTGTTGCTCAGGCAGTCGCGCCTCACCGTGAAACAGCTTCTCGCGCAAGCTGCCGCTGTCATACGCGGTCTTGTACGACCCGCGCCGCTGCAACTCCGGAATCACCAGTTCAATGAAATCCACATAGCTTTCCGGCGTAACAATCCGCGTCAGGTTGAAACCGTCGAGACCGGTCTCGGCGATCCACGATTCCAGCTCATCCGCCACTTGCTCAGGCGATCCGACCACGGTGATGTAGCGACCACCGAGGGCGTGCTGGTCGAGCAACTTGCGCCGGGTCCAATCGTTGTTCTGCAGGTTTTTCGTGGCCGACTGAATCGCATTGCTCTTCACGTACTGGATCGGTTCGTCGATTTCGTATTGGGAGAAGTCGATGCCGGTCGAGGCGGAAAAATGCGCCACGCCGGCCTCGGCGCTGGCGTAACTGAGGTACTCGGCATGCTTGGCCCGAGCGGCTTCTTCAGTCGCGCCGACGATGACGTTGAGGCCCATGAACACCTTGATGTCCTCAGGATTGCGTCCGGCTTCGACGGCGCTGGCGCGGACCTTGTCGACCTGAACCTTGGTTGACGGTTTGTTCTGGCCACTGATGAACACGCACTCGGCGTGACGCCCGGCGAACAGCAAACCGCGATCGGAACTGCCGGCCTGAAACAGCACCGGCGTGCGCTGCGGCGACGGCTCGCAAAGGTGATAACCCTCGACCTGATAGAACTCGCCCTTGTGTTCAACCTTGTGCACTTTTTCCGGGTTGGCGTAGATCCGCTGCTCGCGGTCGTTGAGCACCGCGCCGTTTTCCCAGCTGCCTTCCCAGAGTTTGTAGAGCACTTCCAGGTATTCGTCGGCCTGGTCGTAGCGACGGTCATGTTCGACCTGTTCGCTGAGGCCCATGGCTTTCGCCGCGCTGTCGAGATAACCGGTGACGATGTTCCAGCCGACCCGACCACGGCTCAAATGATCGAGCGTGGACATGCGGCGAGCGAACAGATACGGCGGCTCGTAAGTGAGGTTGGCGGTGAGGCCAAACCCCAGATTGCTGGTCACCGCAGCCATCGCCGACACCAGCAACAGCGGATCGTTGACCGGCAACTGAATCGACTCTTTCAGCGGCACATCGACCGAGTTCTGATAGACGTCATACACGCCGACAATGTCGGCGATGAACAAGCCGTCGAACAGCCCGCGCTCCAGCAATTGCGCCAGTTCCGTCCAGTACTCGAGGGTGTTGTAGCGGGTCGAGGTGTCGCGTGGGTGCGTCCACAAACCGTGGTTGATGTGACCGATGCAGTTCATGTTGAAGGCGTTAAGCAAGATCTTCTTTTTTGCAGTGCTCATCAGATCGTCCCTCGCAGTGGAGGGTTTTCATCGTTGAGGTAGTAGTTGCCCACCGCGTGATATTTCCAGCGCACCGGATCGTGCAGGGTGTGCACGCGGGCGTTGCGCCAGTGGCGGTCGAGGCCGTGTTCGATCAGCGTCGCCTGACTGCCGGCCAGTTCGAACAGCGTGCTGCCGGCGGCCAGGGAGATTTCTGTGCTGATCGCCCGTGCTTCGGCGACGGCAATCGACGCGGCGGCGACGGTTCCGGCGTTGGTATCGGCCTGCGCGGCGTCGAGGAATTCGCCAGCGCGCTCAAGCAAGGCTTCGGTGGCGTGCAGGCGAATGCTCAAGTGGCCGAAGCTTTTCAGCGTCAGCGGATCTTCGGTGGCTTTGTCATTGCCGGAATCGATCCACGGCCGGGTCTTGCTGCGCACGAAGTGCAGCGCGTCTTCGTAAGCGGCGCGGGCGATGCCGGTGTCGATCGCGGCGTGAAGGATCTGCGCCAACGGGCCGACGGTGGTCGGGCGCTCGAAAGCGCTTTGAAACGGGATCACGTCTTCAGCGCCGACATACACGTCTTCGAACACCACCGAACCACTGCCGGTGGTGCGTTGGCCGAAGCCGCTCCAGTCATCGATCACGGTCAGGCCTTTGCTGTCGCGCGGGACGAAGGCCAGTTGCTGCACGCCGTTTTCATCAACAACGGAAGTCGGAATGCGCTGCGCGTAAATCGCGCCGGTCGCATAGAACTTGCGACCGTTGATGCGATGGCCGTCGCCGTCGCGATTAAGGCGGGTGACCCGGTCGTGGGCAGTTTTCGTGCCCAGTTCCGCCAGTGCATTGCCGAAGCGTTGGCCGGCCAGCACTTCGGCGTACAGGCGTTGTTTCTGCGCGTGGCTGCCGTTCACGCGCAGCACTTCCAGTGCGTAGAAATGATTCTGCGGAATCTGCCCGAGCGAGCCGTCGGCCTGGGCGATCAGGGCGATGACTTTGGCCAGGGTCACGTTGGACACGCCAGCGCCACCGTATTCTTTCGGTACGCTGATGCCCCACAGGCCCGAGCGGGAAAACACATCGAGTTCCGGCAGTGGCAGGCGACGTTCTCGGTCGCGCAGGGCGCTGTCGCGTTTGAAATCTTCGGCCAGGTCGCTGGCGACGATCAGGGCTTGCTCATCGCTGGTGATGACCGCGACGTGATGGGAAAGCGTCATGTTTTTCTCCAGATGTCTGGTCGTCTCAGATCCAGGAATGGCGAGCCGGTAAAGTGCCGTTGAGGCGATAGGCGCCGACCGCGTGATATTTCCAGCGCACCGGGTCGTGCAACGTGTGCACCCGGGCGTTGCGCCAGTGGCGGTCGAGATTGAATTCGGCGAGGGTCGCGCGGCTGCCGGCCAGTTCGAAAAGCTTCTCGCTGGCGAGCAGCGAGATTTCGGTGGTCAACACTTTCGCCTCAGCCACGGCAATCGAGGCGCGGGCGGCAGATTCGGCGGTGAGCGGCGCGGCGTGCACCTGATCAAGGACTTTGCCGGCCTTGCGCAGCAGCGCTTCGGCGGCGTGCAGTTCGATTTTCAGTTTGCCGATGTCGGCGATCACGTAAAGGTCATCGCTGGCCCGTTCGACCTTGGCGTCGATCCATGGCCGCGCGCGGGTTTTGACGAACTCGATGGCGTCGTCGATGGCACCACGGGCGATGCCGGCATCAATGGCGGCTTGAATCAACTGCGACACCGCGCCTTGGGTATTCGGGACTTCGTTGATCTTCCAGTTGTCGACGACCAGGCTCGATTCGACGCGCACGTTGTTCAGCAGGATCGTGCCGCTGGCGGTGGTGCGCTGACCGAAGCCCGACCAGTCATCGACGATGCGCAAACCCGGCGTGCCGCGACGGACGAAGGCCAGCACTTGCTTACCGTCATCGTTGAGCGCCTTCACCGCGACCCAATGCGCAAACAGCGCGCCGGTGGAATAGAACTTCTGGCCGTTGATCACGTAATCGTCGCCGTCGGCGGTGATCCGTGCTTTCAATTCCAGGGTGTTTTTAGTGCCGCGCTCCGGACCGGCATTGCCGATGCGCCAGCCTTCCAGAACACTCTGGAACAGCTGCTTTTTCTGCGCCTCGGTGGCACTGCCGAGCACCAGATTGATGATGCCGAACTGGTTCTGCGGAATCTGTCCCAACGCCGGGTCGGCGGCGGAAATGATCGCGAACACCTCGGCCAATGTGACGAACGAAACCTGCGGGCCACCGTATTCGCGCGGGATGGCGATGCTGCCCAGACCGCTACGGGTGAACTGCTCGATTTCCGACCACGGCAATTTGCGCTGACGGTCGCGTTTGGCAGCCTGCACGCGGGCGACTTGCGCCAGATCATGGGCGGCCTTG
Source organism: Pseudomonas sp. PB106 (assembly GCF_009764645.1). GTDB lineage: Bacteria > Pseudomonadota > Gammaproteobacteria > Pseudomonadales > Pseudomonadaceae > Aquipseudomonas. The sequence goes on along the minus strand of NZ_RWIM01000116.1, from coordinate 19,838 downwards.
ATGGCTTGGGCGTCGTTGCGCAAGACCTGCGCGGGCAACAACAACGGGGCGATGTCCAGATCAGACTGGACGCTTGCATCGGCCAGACTGGACATCAGTGCCGCTCCTTGGCTGCACGCAATGCCCTGGCGATCTGCACTGGGGTGATTGTGTTCCGGACCATGCTACCTACCTCACATCTTATGAAAGACGCCGCAAAAGTGCGGCGAACGAAAGAATGTCCGGTGGTCCGGTTCATATACCCTAAGCGTGTATAAATATTAAATAAACTAACTTTTAGGAATATGCATAGAAGGGCTGATGGTCGGTTTGGTTAACTGATTTTTCCGTGGAAGGGGAACTTCAGTGGCGAGAGTCGGCACCCCTCACCACCACGGTCGAATCAAGGCTTACGCGATTCGGCGGCTTTGAGTACAGGTTTCAGCGGTACTTTGAGGTAAGGATTCACGCAGCCGATCTTCAACGTTCGCGGCGGCGCCCAGCGCGAGTTATTGCCGACCCGGTCGATGACGCAATACGTCACGTCGAGGCGCAGATCCTCGCCACCTTCGACAATCACTGCGGGCGGCACCCAGACCTGAATCGGCAGGCCGACATCCGCTGCCGTGATCCGCGCCAGGTCCATGCGCACATCGCCCCAGCGCAAAGTGATTTCATCGTCCTCGGCCATATTCAGGTACGGCTCGATGGTCAGCGGGACGCCACGCTTGATCTGGTTGGGATTAACGCCCTGACGGCGAATGGTGTCGGGCAGCGTGACGGGTGCCAGTTGCTGGTTTTCGTCCCCGCACAGCGCGGAAGGCTGGCCACCGGGGCAATCGAGTTTCACCTGCACCCGCGCCGCCGCCGACAGCGCGGGACCCTGGCCGACCTGCATCACCCGATAGTGAACGCGCGCTGAGCCGCTGATCACGAAACTCTCCGGCACCCGCAGGCTGACTGGCGCGTCGACATCTTCAGCGGTCAGTACATGGGAGGCGACGTAGCAGTTGTTCCAGAACAGCTCGATCAGGTCGCCGGCGTCCATGCCGAGATAGGGCTGCACGTCAACCAACAGGTTCTCGGCCGCTGTCAGGTTGATGCCGTTTTTGTGTGCGAGCGCCAGAGTCGGCGCTGCCAGTTCGAGGGTATGCGAAGTGCGGGTCATCGATTTCTCTCCTTGAAGCGTAGCAACGAAGTCCGTTTCTGAACAAACCAAAAGGCGTGAATTAACAGGCAATACAACAGGCTGATTTTGTTGCCACAAAATGTGGGGTGAATGAACTAATTTGAAGCGCTTGGCGACTAGATAAGAGGGTGCGGGAAGGGGAGTCAAGGGACGGAGTTAGTTAATCCATGAATTACGGATTAATCAGAAGCTTCCTACATTGCTCGGGGCTTCTGCCTAGGCTGGAAGGCGAATAGGGCTACAGTTTTAAGGTGTTTTTGCCGTCTTCAAGACACTTGTTTTTCAACTCTGCTCTAGAGTTCTAGGCGAATTTATAGCGCGTTGTAACTGTTGCAGAACATATATGGTGGCGAACTTGATATGTTTGATGGGCGGGTATTGCAGAGGAAGTGTTCAACAGGGAGAAGTGCAACTTCCATCCGTGGAAGTTGAAGGTTTTACGTTGAAAGTTCTCAGGCGTGATTCAGAAACTTGCTGAGAAATTGTTTGGTGCGTTCTTCTTTCGGATTGGCAAACAATGCTTTGGCTTCACCTTGTTCGACGATTACGCCCTTGTCGAAAAACACCACACGGTTGGCCACGTCGCGGGCAAACCCCATTTCGTGGGTGACGATAACCATGGTGCGTTTTTCTTCGGCGAGGCCGCGAATGGTCGCCAGCACTTCACCCACCAGTTCCGGGTCGAGGGCCGAGGTCGGCTCGTCGAAGAGAATCACTTCCGGCTCCATCGCCAGCGCCCGGGCAATCGCCACACGCTGCTGCTGACCGCCGGACAGACGACGCGGATAGGCGTCCTCCTTGCCCGCCAGACCGACCTTGGCCATGAGTTTTTTGCCCAAGGCGATGGCGGCTTCGCGCGGCATCTTCTTGACCACAATCGGGCCTTCGATGACGTTTTCCAGCGCGGTGCGATGGGGGAACAGGTTGAAGTTCTGGAACACGAAGCCCACGTGCTGGCGCAGGTTGCGCACCAACGCTTGCTGCTGATTCAACGGGCGGCTGGTATCGATCTCGATATCGCCGACCTTGATCCGGCCGCTGGTGGGTTGCTCAAGGAAATTCAGACAGCGCAGGAACGTCGTTTTCCCCGAGCCGCTGGGGCCGATGATCGCGACGACTTCGCCTTCCTTGACCTCGAGGTCGATGCCGTTGAGCACGACCTGACTCTTGAATTGCTTGGTCAGTTTTTCCACGACAATCATCGTCAGGACTCCTGGTCGTGCCGATTGACCCGCTCTTCCAACTTGTTCTGGAAGTGCGAAAGCACCGTGGCCAGAATCCAGTAGATCAGCGCGGCGGCAAGATACATGGTGAAGACTTCGAAAGTCCGGGCGGTAATCAATTGCGCCTGACGGAACAGCTCCGGCACCTGAATGGTGGCGGCCAGTGCCGTGTCCTTGACCAGTGAAATGAAGCTGTTGCCCAGCGGCGGCAACGCCGTGCGCATTGCTTGCGGCAGGATGGCCCGGCGCAGGGTTTGCGCGCGGGTCATGCCGATGCTCGCAGCGGCTTCCCATTGACCACGCTCGATCGAACCGATCGCGGCGCGGAGGATTTCACAGGCGTACGCGGCCATGTTCAGCGAGAAGCCGATCAGTGCCGCCGGCAACGGATCCAGTTCGAGACCCAATTGCGGCAGGCCGTAATAGATCACGAACAGTTGCACCAGCAACGGCGTGCCGCGAAAGAACGACACGTAGATGCGCGCCAGCCAGCTCACCGATTTGAAGCGCGACAGCCGCATCAGTGCCAGGCCGAAGCCCAGCAGCAGACCGAAGAACATCCCGCCGAGGCTGAGGACTACTGTGTAATACGCGCCCTTCAGCAGAAAAGGCGCGGAGTCCAGTGCGAGTTGGAAAGCTTCTTCCATTATTTCGTGACGTCAGCGTTGAAGTACTTCTCGGACAGCTTCTTCAGGGTGCCGTCGGCACGCAGCTCGTCGAGGGCCTTGTTCACGGCCGCCAGCAGTTCAGGTTCGCCCTTGCGCAGGGCAACACCGGCTTCCTGACGGGAGAAGGCTTCACCGGCAGCGACGGTTTTCGGCGCTTTCTTGGCGTATTCCAGTGCGGCCAGACGGTCGATCAGAATCGCGTCGGTGCGACCGTTGTTGAGGTCGGCGAATTTGGTCGGATCATCATCGTAGGTGCGTACGTCAGCGCCCGGCACGTTGGCGCGGACCCATTGTTCGTAGTTGGTGCCCAGGCCCACACCGACTTTCTTGCCGGACAGGTCATTGGCGGTCTTGATGTTCAGCGCCGCTTCTTTGCTCTTCAGCACCAGCGCCTGGATACCGGAAACGGTGTACGGCTCGGAGAAGTCATACTTCTTCTTGCGCTCTTCGGAGATGGTCACTTGATTGACCACGACGTCCAGACGCTTGGATTCCAGCGCCGCGAGGATGCCGTCCCATTTGGTTGGCTGAACCTTGGCTTTGACGCCGAGTTTTTGTGCCAGTGCTTCCGACAGCTCGACTTCGAAGCCGGACAGTTTGCCGTCGGCGTCGACAAAGCTGAACGGTGGGTAAGTGCCTTCCAGGCCGACGTTGATAACGCCCTTGTCCTTGATCTGTTGCAGCTGCTCACCGGCCACTGCCTGGCCGATCAGACCGGCGCTCAGCGCCAAGCCCAGCGAACCCACCAGCAGATTGCGACGTAGTGCGGAAAAATTCATGACGAGCCCCTGTGTTTTCTTATGGAAGACGCTAAAGGAAAGTTGGCGAATGGGTGATTCGTGCGCCTGCGTTATCGTGCCCTAAAGCAGCTTATGCGTCTTGCGCGAAATTCGCCTGCGGCGAGACTATAAGATGTCTGCGTTAGACTTGAAAATACTTAATATTCAAAATGTTATTCTTTATTGGAATATGCAGCGCTTGTGGAAAAAGATCGCAGCCTGCGGCAGCTCCTACAGGTAATCCCGTGTAGGAGCTGCCGCAGGCGGCGATCTTTTGATCTTGCTCTTACAAAAAATCCCTATAGGCAAACAACGCCGGCGCGCCACCGGTGTGCAGGAAGATGATCGGCCCTTCATCAAAACGCTGACGGCCAATCCCATCGAGCAATCCCGCCATCGCCTTGCCGGTATAAACCGGATCCAGCAACACCGCTTCCTGACTGGCCAGCAACTTCACCGCCGCCAACGTTCCGGCATTCGGCTCGCCATAGCGCGGGCCGAAATATTCGTCCCACAACTCGACCTTGAAAGTCGCCGGCAGTTCGACGCCGAGCAGCTCCGCCGTACGTTCGGCCAGCCCCTGCACTTTCGGCCGCTGATCTTCTTCACTGCGCGAAACCGTCACGCCGATCACCGGTAATTGCGGCAACACTTCGCTCAGCGCCAAGGCCAGCCCGCTGTGGGTCCCGGCGCTGCCTGAGGCTAAAACCACCGCCGCGAAATCGATACCGGTGTCCTTGATCTGCTCGGCCAGTTCCAGACCGGCGCGCACATAACCCAGCGCGCCAAGGGCATTCGAGCCGCCGATCGGCACCAGATAGGGCTTCTTGCCATTGCTGCGCAGACGCATCGCGAGGGCGGCCAGTTGTTCGTCGGCATTGTCGAGGTTGTCGACCAGTTCGACCTTGGTGTCGAACAGATCCAGCAGCAGACGATTGCCGTTGCCGGTGTAATTGCTGTCATCGGTGCCCAGCGGATTTTCCAGCAACGCCACACACCCCAGGCCGAGCTTGGCGGCGAGGGCGGCGGTCTGGCGAACGTGGTTCGATTGCAGCGCGCCGGCAGTGATCAGCGTGTCGGCACCTTGCGCGAGGGCATCGGCGGCGAGGTATTCGAGTTTGCGCAACTTGTTGCCGCCCATGGCCAGCGGCGTCAGGTCATCGCGTTTGATGTACACCTCGCGGCCGAGCCAGGTGGACAGGCGTTCGAGTTTTTCCAGCGGCGTCGGATGGCCGAGCAGGTCGAGGCGGTTAAAGCGTTCCAGCTGATTGTTGATCATGGTTCCGTACTGGCGGAGAAAGATGAAAGGACTATAGGCACGCGCTTTTACAGGGGCAACCGTGAATCGCTTATAGCCAAATCGACTGAGGCCAGCACTATCGGTTCTTAATTCGCCCTCGCGACCTTGCCGTAAAGTAGGCGCCGTTGACGCGGCCAGACAGTCCGGCCGCCCGTGAGGAGTCTTTACCGTGAGCGAGCGTTCCAGCCATTGGCAATTGCAGACCATCGTCAGTCAACTGCGCAGCGCGCGGGATCAATGGCGAGCACAGAACGGCCGGGCGTCCGGCGAGCAGGGTGGTCGCGAGTTGCCGTCGCGGGCGGCGATGGCGGAGATTCTTGAGGCGCTGTGCGGCGCGTTGTTCCCGATGCGTTTGGGCCCGGTGGACCTGCGCGAAGAGAGTGAAGATTTCTACGTCGGCCACACCCTCGATGTCGCCCTGAATGCCTTGTTGGCGCAGACCCGCCTGGAGCTGCGTTACGTCGCCCGCCACAGCGCGCAGGCTGACAACGAAGTCGAGGCCCGCGCCATTCAGATCGTGCAGGATTTCGCTCTGGCCTTGCCGGGCCTGCGCACGCTGCTCGACACCGATGTGCTGGCGGCGTACCACGGTGATCCGGCGGCGCGCAGTGTCGATGAAGTGCTGCTGTGCTACCCGGGGATTCTGGCGGTGATTCACCATCGCCTGGCTCACCATTTGTATCGTGCGGGGTTGCCATTGCTGGCGCGGATCAGCGCGGAAATCGCCCATTCGGCGACCGGTATTGATATCCACCCGGGGGCGCAGATCGGCCGCAGTTTCTTTATCGACCACGGCACGGGTGTGGTGATCGGCGAGACGGCGATCATTGGCGAGCGGGTGCGGATTTATCAAGCGGTGACTTTGGGCGCCAAGCGTTTCCCGGCGGATGAAGATGGCCAGTTGCAGAAGGGCCACCCACGTCATCCGATTGTTGAGGATGATGTGGTGATTTACGCCGGGGCGACGATTCTGGGGCGGATTACGATCGGCAAAGGCTCGACGATTGGCGGCAACGTGTGGCTGACGCGCAGCGTGCCGGCGGGGTGCAATCTGACCCAGGCGAATCTGCAGCATGATGACGGCACGCAGAAGTAGGCCAAGCAGCACACCCCATGTAGGAGCTGCCGAAGGCTGCGATCTTTTGATCTTCAAAAACCACATCAAAAGATCGCAGCCTTCGGCAGCTCCTACAGGTTTGTGCATGAGTCCTGTTGCTGTTGAACGAATCCCCTCAAACCCACGTCATACCCCTCCTTGAGCTAGCGTAGGAAAACTACCGCCTGGCCGTACGATTAGTCCTAACCACCCCATCCATGTTTAACTTGAACGTTCATTCAAGTTAAACCGGTGGTTCGCTGCCCGCTCACAACAGGAGGCTTGCCTTTGCTGAGTCCGATCATTTCAGCCATGTTTCAACCCCTCGAGGTGCACGTTTCATGAGTGCATCGTCTACCCCCGCCAGCGGTCTGGTGCGCATGAATCCGCCGGTGTTCTACTTCGCCGCGACGGTCATTCTGCTGTTTGGTCTCGTTGTCATCGCCATGCCTGAACAGGCCGGCGCCTGGCTGCTGGAAGCGCAAAACTGGGCGGCCAATACGGTCGGCTGGTACTACATGCTCGCGATGACCCTGTATCTGGTCTTCGTGGTGGTCACCGCCTTATCCGGCTACGGCAAGATAAAACTCGGTGCCGACCACGACGAACCCGAATTCAGTTACCTGTCCTGGGCCGGCATGCTATTCGCCGCCGGGATCAGCATCACGCTGTTCTTCTTCTGCGTCTCTGAACCGCTGACCCACATGATTCAGCCGCCGCAAGGCGAGGCCGGCACCGCGGATGCAGCGCGTCAGGCGATGCAGATTCTGTTTCTGCATTGGGGCCTGCATGGCTGGGGCGTATTCGCCTTCGTCGGCATGGCGCTGGCCTATTTCGCTTACCGCCACAACCTGCCGCTGGCCCTGCGTTCGGCGCTGTATCCGCTGATCGGCAAACGCATCAACGGCCCGATCGGTTACGCGGTCGACGGCTTCGGCATCATTGCCACGGTGTTCGGTCTGGGTGCCGACATGGGCTTTGGCGTGCTGCACCTCAACTCAGGTCTCGATTACCTGTTCGGCATCGCGCACACCCAGTGGATTCAGGTCGGCCTGATCACGCTGATGATGGGCGCCGCGATCATCGTCGCCGTCTCCGGCGTCGATAAAGGCGTGCGGGTGATGTCCGACATCAACATGCTGCTGGCCTGTGCGCTGCTGCTGTTTGTGTTGTTCGCCGGGCCGACTCAGCACCTGCTCAACACCTTGATCCAGAACATCGGCGACTACCTCGGCGCCCTGCCGATGAAGAGTTTCGACCTCTACGCCTACGACAAACCGAGCGACTGGCTCGGCGGCTGGACAGTGTTCTACTGGGCCTGGTGGATTGCATGGTCGCCGTTCGTGGGCCTGTTCATCGCACGGATTTCCCGTGGTCGCACCATCCGTGAATTCGTTTTCGGCGTGCTGCTGATTCCGCTCGGCTTCACTCTGGCGTGGATGTCGATCTTCGGCAACAGCGCGCTGGATCAAGTGCTCAATCACGGCATGACTGCGCTGGGCATGTCGGCCATCGACAACCCGTCGATGAGCATCTACCTGCTGCTGGAAACCTATCCATGGAGCAAAACCGTCATCGCGGTGACGGTGTTTATCAGCTTCGTGTTCTTCGTCACGTCTGCCGACTCCGGCACGGTGGTGCTCTCGACGCTGTCGGCGAAGGGCGGCAACCCGGACGAAGACGGGCCGAAGTGGCTGCGGGTGTTTTGGGGTGCGATGACTGCGCTGATCACCAGTGCGCTGTTGTTCTCCGGCAGCATCGATGCACTGAAGTCAGCGGTGGTACTGACCTCGTTGCCGTTCTCGCTGATTCTGTTGCTGATGATGTGGGGCCTGCACAAGGCGTTCTATCTGGAGTCGCAGAAGCAGATCGCGCAACTGCATTCGCTGGCGCCGGTGTCCGGTTCGCGACGCGGCACGGGCGGCTGGCGACAGCGCTTGAGTCAGGCTGTGCACTTCCCGTCGCGGGACGAGGTGTACCGTTTCATGGACACCACGGTGCGCCCGGCGATTGAAGAAGTGACGGCGGTGTTTGTCGAAAAAGGTCTGAATGTGGTGACGCAACCGGACCCGACCCACGACAACATCAGCCTGGAAATCGGCCACGGCGAGCAGCATCCGTTCATCTACCAAGTGCAGATGCGCGGCTACTTCACACCGTCGTTCGCGCGTGGCGGGATGGGCTCGAAGCAGCTCAACAACCGCCGCTATTACCGCGCTGAAGTGCATTTGAGCGAGGGCAGTCAGGACTACGATCTGGTCGGCTATACCAAAGAGCAGATCATCAACGACATCCTCGATCAGTACGAACGCCACATGCAGTTCCTGCATCTGGTGCGTTGATCGGTGGCTGGGCGCCGGGTCTTTTCAGGACTCGGCGCTCAGCACCATGAACAACACCATCGCCGCCAGCGGCACGCCGAACACCGCACTGCCAATCGCTATTTCCGAACCCACGGATTGGCCGGCATGCACCACCCCCACCGCCCCGTTAATCACCGTCAATGCCAGCCACAGGGCGGCGAAGCTGTAGGCCATGGTCTGCCGGCTGAAGCCGATGCGCTCGCCGATGTAGAGCATGAGGGCGAGCAGAACCAGGCCGAAGAAAATGATGATGGCGGTGTGCATTGTGGTGCCTGCGGGAGGTGCGGTGCCTGATCGGCCGCCATCGCGGGCAAGCCCGCTCCCACAGGTTTCGGGGGTTGGACACAAAGTTTGTGAACGACGCAAAACCCTGTGGGAGCGGGCTTGCCCGCGAAGGGGCCACCTCGGTGTCCTTTAGAGCATAGCCAATCCGGCGTCCGCCACTCCACTCCAGGCTTTTTTGTGGAACACATTTTGCGACTGTTACAAAGAGTTCGGGCGGCGGAATGTTTTGCTTGCTTGCCCGCGACTGCCGTTGATCTATCCCATGACCGAGCGTTTGTTCAATGAGGTAGTATTTATCGAAGTGTGTATTGTGTGTATTAGAACCGCCTGCATTCTTTAGAGTAAGTAGCTCTAGCTTTCGAACAGGGCGAACGAAATGCGCAGTCGGGAAATGATCAGGATGATCGAAGACGATGGTTGGTATCTGGTGGCGGTGAAAGGCAGCCACCACCAATACAAGCATCCGCACAAGCTAGGAAGGGTCACGATCAAGCACCCTGATTCGGATCTGCCCAAGGGCACGATCAACAGCATCTTGAAACAGGCGGGCTTGAAATGAGGCCCGTTATTGGAAACGAAGGCCGTTTTATGGGCCTATCAGAGGAAGGACTCACTCATATGAAATTCCCGGTCGTTCTGCACAAGGATGCCGACTCAGACTACGGAGTGATCATCCCCGATGTCCCGGGTTGTTTCTCCGCAGGTATTACCGTCGCTGAGGCGTTTGAAAACACTCAAGAAGCATTGGCGCTTCACTATGAGGGTTTGGTCGCCGACAGCGCGCCTTTGCCTCAGGTGAGGGACATCGACGCGCATCTCGATAACCCGGATTACGCCGGAGGGATCTGGGGCGTGGTCGATTTTGATATCACGCCATATTTTGGCAAGTCAGTGCGTTTTAACGCCACGCTCCCTGAGCAGTTGCTTGAGCGTATTGACCAGACAGTCCGCCGTGACCAACGCTATCGCTCCCGTTCCGGCTTCCTCGCGGCGGCTGCCTTGCGCGAACTTTCGATGTAAAGATGACCCTGTAGAAGCTGCTGCAGGCTGCGATCTTTTGACTGGTTTTTAAAGATCAAAAGATCGCAGCCTGCGGCAGCTCCTACTGAAATGTCCGTTTCAGGTGCTTTCGCGTTCGATGATTTGGCACTGCAACAGATTCAATCGTTGCACCTCGTCGCTCGGCAATACCCCAAGGCTTTCCAGAACGCGTGTTGCGGCGAGTACGCCAATCTCCTGCGCTGGTGGTTTGATCGTGCTCAGGCTGGGTAGAAGCATCTCGGCAAACGGGTAATCTCCGAAGCCTAGAACGGCGCAGTCTTCGGGGATTTTCAGGCCGGCGCGTTGGCCGGCGAGGAGGCCGCCGGCAGCGAGGTTGTCGTTGGCGAAGATGATCGCGTCGGGGCGCGGGGAGGTGTTCATCAAGGCGTCCATCGCCTGTTTACCGGCCTCGAATGGCGCGCGTTCAGCGTCGGGGGCGAACACCCACGGCTCCAGTCCGGATTTACGCACCGTCGCGGCATAACCGTCGCGGCGCTCCAGGGCGCTGAAGTCCCCCGGCGCACTGTTCTGCACAAACGCGATACGTCGATAGCCTTTTTCCAGCAGATACTTCGCCGCCGTCACGCCCACGTCGAAATGCGAAAAACCGATCTGCATCGGCTCGCGATCCGGCTGGTAATCCCAGGTTTCGATCACCGGAACATCGGCCTCGGCAATCATCTTTTCCGTGGTCGCACTGTGAAAGTGACTGGTCAGCACCAGCGCCGCCGGCGACCAGCCGAGAAACGCGCGCACGGCGTTTTCTTCCTGCTCGGTGCTGAAGTAACTCGACGCCAGCAACAGCTGATAACCGTGACGGCTGAGGGTGTCGCTGAAGCCTTGAATGGTGTTGGCGAAGATCGGCCCGGAGATGTTCGGAATGACCATGCCGACGATTTTCCCCCGCGCCGAGGCGAGCCCACCGGCCACCAGATTCGGCACGTAACCCAGTTCGGCCACGACCGCGGCAATCCGCTCGCGGCGCTCGGGCGAAACCTGCTCGGGCTGATTGAAATAGCGCGACACGGTGATCGCCGAAACCCCGGCCTCGCGCGCCACCGCATTAAGGGTCACACGTCCGGCACCTCGGCGTTTGCGGGGCCTGTCTTCGCTCATGGTTCGATCCTTCTTAAAAACCAAATCGCATATAAAAGTAATTTTTCAGTATTGGACGGTCTATATACGGATGGCCAATATTGGCGATGTTAGCGCTAACAAAGCGCGTTGTCTGCTACTCGCTCGAGCGAATGCCCAAGACACCGATTCAGGCGCTGTCGTCGCAGAACGGCAGCGGATCAGGGCCAATTTCGAGCGGGCAGAACATGCACAACATTCCTGGGGCGACACACAAACTGGCGCATTCGATTCGCGCCGCTGGCTGGTTATTCACCGGGTTGACGGCGCTGCCGTTGCCCAACGCATTCGCTGCCGAAAGCGCGGATCAAGAGCCGACACTGAAATCCGTGACCGTCACCGCCACCCGCCGCGAAGAGTCGCTGCAAAAAGTGCCGGTCGCGGTCTCGGTGATCGACGGCGAACAGCTTGAACGGGATAACCGCAACGGTGTGGCGAGCATCGTTCAGCAGGTGCCGTCGCTGAATTTCCGCACCGGCGCATCGAACAAGGACACCTCGTTGTTCGTGCGCGGCGTCGGCACTATTTCCACCTCTCCGGGCGTCGAGCCGACCGTGGCGACGGTGATTGATGGCGTGGTGTATGCGCGGCCGGGACAGGCGACCCTGGATCTGCTGGATCTAGAGCGCGTCGAGGTTTTACGCGGTCCGCAGGGCACGCTGTTCGGCAAGAACGCCTCTGCTGGCGTGCTCAACATCACCAGCAAGGCACCGACCGCCGAGACCCACGGCTACATCGATCAGTCGTACTACCGCGGCAACGAAAGCCGTACCCGATTCGGCCTCGGTGGCAGCCTGATTCCGGACACGTTGAAAGGCTCGATCAGCACGCTGTTCGGCACCTACGACGGCAACGTCGACAACGAACATAACGGTCAGGAGGTCAACGGTTACAACCATCGCGGCGTGCGCGGCAAACTCGAATTCACCCCGAATGACGACGTCACCTTCACCCTGATCGCCGACTACATGCAGTCCCACGACGACGGCCCCAACGGCGTGGTCAGCAAATCGCTGACCCCGGCCTTCGCCAATGCGCTGAGCCCGGCATATGCCTCCAGCCATAACCGCGACATCAACACCGACACCCGCTCTCACGTTGAAGATACCAACAAAGGCCTGTCCGGCCAGCTCGACTGGCAACTGGGCGATTACACCCTGACGTCGATTACTGCATGGCGCGGCTGGGACAACACCCAATATCAGGATGGCGATCGTCTCGGCACGGTGACCGCAGCGTTTCCCGGCACGGCTGACAAAGGCGATTTGGCCTTCGATCAATACTCACAAGAGCTGCGTCTGGCCTCACCGAAAGGCGAGTTCCTCGAATACGTCGGCGGCCTGTTCTACATGCACGGTAAGGACGACGAGACCTATCAGCGCACCCTGACAACGACCACGCGCACCGATCGTGGCGTCGCCGATTACAGCACCACCAGCGACAGTTACGCGGTGTTCGGTGAGGCCACGCTGAACTTCACGTCTGACTTTCGCGGCATCGCCGGCCTGCGCTACACCCATGATGATCTCGAATACGATCATCGTCGCGTCTCGACTTCGGCCACGACGGTCAGCGGCATCCAACCGGCGACCAGCAGTTCCGGCTCTGTCGACGAAGATGGCTGGTCCGGTCGTCTCGGTGTGCAGTACGACTTGAGCGATGCCGTCACCACTTACCTGACCTACTCGCGCGGCTACAAAGGCCCGGCCTACAACGTGTTCTTCAACATGCAGCCGCGCGACACCGAAGCGCTCAAACCCGAGACGTCGAACACCTGGGAGGCGGGGATCAAAGCTACGTCCTGGAACAATCGCCTGACCACCAACCTCGCGGTGTTCCACAGCGAATACGACAACTATCAGGCGAATTTTTTCGATACCGTCGCCGGCCAGGTTGTGACGCGTTTGATCAACGCCGGCAGCGTCAGCACCGAGGGCGTCGAACTCGATTACGCCCTGCAAGCGACCCAGCAATTGAAGTTCTCCGGCGCTCTGGCCTACACCCGCGCACGCATCGACGAATTCGCCTGCCCGGCGGGCGCGGCGGCGTCGTGCAACGTCAACGGCAAACCGCTGCCGTTCAGCCCGGACTGGAAAAGCTACGTGCGTGCCGACTACACGATCCCGCTGGATAACGGTCTGGATATCGAACTCGGCACCGACTACAGCTGGCAGAGCGAAGTGCAATACGACATCAGCCAGAACGTCGACACCAAACAAGGTGCCTACGGCATCTGGAACGCCAGTATCGCCTTGGCCGATTACAGCAACGGCTGGCGCGTCGCGTTGCTCGGCAAGAACCTCACGGACAAATCCTATTCACCCGTGCTCGCCAGCGGAGGCAACTACATCTACCGCGCTGTGCCACGGGATGACGAGCGCTACTTCGGCGTGCAACTGCGCAAGGACTTCTGAGATGAGCAAACAGTTGAAACTCGGCGCGTTCCTCATGGCCACCGGGCACCATGTGGCGGCGTGGCGTCACCCGGATGTGCCGGCCAATGCCGGTCTGGATTTCACTCATTACAAACGGCTGGCGCAAATTGCCGAAGCGGCGAAGTTCGATGCGTTGTTTGTTGCCGACAGCATCGCCGCGCCCACCCAGGACATCGCCAGCCGCATGGCGCGCTCCGATCACTTCGAACCGCTGACCTTGCTCTCGGCGCTCAGTGCCGTGACCGAGCACATCGGTCTGATCGCCACGGCCACCACCAGTTACAACGAGCCTTACCACGTGGCGCGCAAATTTGCTTCGCTCGATCACCTTTCGGGCGGGCGAGCGGGGTGGAATTTGGTGACCTCGGACAACGCTGCCGAAGCGCTGAATTTCGGCCGCGACGAGCACATCGGCCACGCCGAACGCTACAGCCGTGCGCGTGAGTTTCATCAGGTGGTGACCGGGCTTTGGGACAGTTGGGAGGACGACGCTTTTGTGCGCGACAAAGCGAGCGGGGCGTATTACGACCCGGCGAAGTTGCATGTGCTGGATCATGTCGGCGAGCACTTCCGGGTCAAAGGTCCGCTGAACGTTGCGCGTTCGCCGCAGGGGCAACCGGTGATCGTGCAGGCCGGTTCTTCTGAGACCGGACGCGAATTGGCGGCGCAGACCGCTGAGGTGGTGTTCACCGCGCAGACCTCTCTGGCCAACGCTCAGGCGTTTTACGCCGACCTCAAAGAACGCCTGCCCAAGTACGGTCGTAGCGCCGATTCGCTGAAAATCATGCCGGGTGTTTTTGTTGTGGTTGGCGACACCGAAGCCGAAGCGCAGGAGAAATATGAAACGTTTCAGCAATTAGTCGAACCCGAGGTTGGCGTGGCGTTACTTGGGCGTATGCTGGGCAACTTCGATTTATCGAAGTACCCGCTGGATGGCCCGTTGCCCGAGTTGCCGCTGACGGAAAGCGGTCAGCAGAGCCGGCAGAAATTGCTCACTGAGCTGGCGGGTCGGGAGAACCTGACGCTTGCCGAACTCGGTCGCAAAATTGCTGGCGGACGTGGGCATTACAGCCTGGTCGGTACGCCCGAGCAGATTGCCGATCGCTTGCAGGAATGGTTCGAACAGGGCGCGGCAGATGGCTTCAACGTGCTGGTGCCGCACCTGCCGGGCGGCCTCGAAGACTTCGCCAATGGCGTGGTCCCGGAACTGCAACGGCGTGGGTTGTTCAGAACGGAATATGAGGGCCGGACGTTGCGCGCGAACCTTGGCCTGGCACGACCCGGCAATCGATTTGTGTAACGCCCTTCGCGAGCAAGCTCGCTCCCACAGGAGACTGCATTCCAATGTGGGAGCGAGCTTGCTCGCGAAGCAGTCGACACCCATTTCAAGACAGACAAGAGAGGATTCGATGACTTACACCGCTGCCGAAAACCGCTATGACTCCATCCCTTACCGCCGCGTCGGGCGCAGCGGTCTGGTACTGCCGGCGCTGTCGCTGGGCTTGTGGCACAACTTTGGCGACAGCACGCCGATCGACACCCAGCGCGCTTTGCTGCGCACCGCGTTCGACCTGGGCATCAACCACTTCGACCTGGCCAACAACTACGGCCCGCCGTACGGCAGCGCCGAGACCAATTTCGGCCGTCTGCTGCGCGAAGATTTCAAGCAATACCGCGACGAACTGATCATCTCCAGCAAGGCCGGTTGGGACATGTGGCCCGGCCCTTACGGTCAGGGCGGCGGCTCGCGCAAATACGTGCTGGCCAGCCTAGACCAGAGCCTGCAACGCCTGGGTCTGGACTATGTGGATATCTTCTATTCGCACCGCTTCGACCCGGACACCCCGCTGGAAGAAACCGCCAGCGCCCTCGCCACTGCCGTGCAACATGGCAAGGCGTTGTACATCGGCATCTCGTCGTATTCGGGGGTGAAAACCCGCGAAATGGCCGCGCTGCTGAAAGAGTGGAAAGTGCCGCTGCTGATTCATCAGCCGGCCTACAACCTGCTCAATCGCTGGGTGGAAAAAGATCTGCTCGATACCACCGATGAACTTGGCACCGGCGTGATCGCTTTCACGCCGCTGGCGCAAGGACTGCTCACCGACAAATACCTCAACGGCGTGCCGGCGGATGCGCGGGTCAATCGTCCGGGCGGTAGTTCGTTGCAGGCTTCGCACTTGTCCGAGGCCAACATTGCCCACGTGCGCGCGTTGAACGAGATCGCCAAGCGTCGCGGTCAGAGCCTGGCGCAACTGGCGCTGGCGTGGACGCTGCGCGATCCGCGAGTGACTTCGGCACTGATCGGTGCGAGCCGGCCGGAGCAGATTATCGAGAACGTCGGGGCTTTGAAGAACTTGAGTTTTAGCGCTGAAGAGCTGGCGGAGATTGACCGGTTTGCCCAGGAGGGCGGGATCAATCTGTGGGAGAAGCCTTCGACGGCGGAGTGAAAGACTGATCGTTCCCACGCTCCGCGTGGGAACGCATCCACGGACGCTCCGCGTTCGGCTTTAGATGGGACGCAAAGCGTCCCGGGCGGCATTCCCACGCAGAGCATGGGAACGATCAAGGTAGGAGCTGCCGCAGCCTGCGATCTTTTGATCTTAAAAAAACGGCACATCCCCCAGCACCGTCGCCCGCTGCATCATCCGCCGCGCCGGGCGGTAATCGTCCACCGCGTAATGCTGCGTCACGCGGTTGTCCCAGAACGCAATGTCGTCCTGCTGCCAACGCCAGCGAATGGTGAATTCCGGCCGCGTTGCGTGGGCGAACAGAAACTTCAGAATCGCCTCACTCTCGGTTTCCGACAGCTCATTGATCTTCGACGTGAAGCCTTCATTGACGAACAACGAGCGTCGCCCGCTGACCGGATGGGTACGAATCACCGGGTGTGACAGCGGTGGATTCTTGCGCCGTGCTTCTTCCCACTGCGCCAATGCTTCTGGCGTGTTGCCGTAGCGTTCCAGCGGAAACGAGCGGGTGAAATCGTGAGTCGCGGTCAGCCCTTCTAGCAAGCTTTTCATCGGTGCCGACAGCGCTTCATACGCGGCAATCCCGCTGGCCCACAAGGTGTCGCCGCCAAACTCCGGCAGCAACTTGGCGCTGAGCACTGCGCCCATCGCTGGCGTTGGAAGGAAGGTCACGTCGGTGTGCCAGATCGCGTTGTCGCGCACGTCGGTGACGGCGGTGTCGAGGATCAAGATTTCCGGTTGTTCCGGCACGTTCGGGTAGATCGGGTGGATGTGCAGGTCACCGAAGTAGGCGGCGAAACGCGCCTGTTGCGGCGGCTCGATGGGCTGGTTGCGGAAGAACAGTACTTGATATTTGAGCAGTGCCCGCTCGATGGCGTCGCGGTGGTCCACGCGCAATGGCTGGCTGATGTCGACGCCGCTGATCTGCGCGCCGAGGGCTGAGCTTAATGGGGTGATGTTCAGGCTGCTCATGGTCTTTCTCTTCAATTGCGGATAACCGCCTCCCTGTAGGAGCTGCCGCAGGCAGCTCCTACAGGGAGGGATTCAAAAAGATGTTTTAGTGGGCCTGGCCGTGCCACGGCACCAGTTTGCGCTGCAGGGCGCGCAGGCCCATTTCCATGGCGAAGGCGATCAGGGCGATGACCAGAATCCCCAAGACCACCACATCGGTGACCAGGAACTGCGCGGCCGACTGCACCATGAAACCCAAACCACTGGTGGCCGCGATCAGCTCAGCAGCGACCAAGGTCGACCAACCAACGCCAAGACCAATGCGCACGCCAGTCAGAATGTCCGGCAACGCGCTCGGCAAAATCACATGGCGAATAAGCTGCAGACGCGTCGCACCCAGCGACTGCGCCGCCCGCAGTTTCGCCGGATCAACCGTGCGCACACCGGTCGCGGTGGCGATGGCAATCGGCGCGAAAATCGCCAGATAAATCAGCAGCACTTTCGACAACTCGCCGATGCCGCACCAGATCACGATCAGCGGCAGATAGGCCAGCGGCGGAATTGGGCGGTAGAACTCGATCAGCGGATCGAGCACACCACGGGCGATGCGGTTGGCGCCGATGGCAATGCCCACCGGCACAGCGGTCAAAATCGCAAAACCGAGGCCCAGACCGATGCGGCTCAGACTTGCGCCAAGGTGCTGCCACAACGTCGAATCCATGTAACCGGTAGTCGCCAGTAACCAGCCCTTCTGCAGCACGGCGGACGGTGGCGGCAGGAACAGCGGCTCGATCAGTCCAGTGGCCGTCACCGCCCACCAGATCGCCAACAAGGCAAACAGCGTCAGCAAGCTGATCCAGCGTGTGCTGAGGCTGCGGCGTACCGGAATCGCTACCGAAGCGCTGACGGGTTTTACCGCCGCCGAGGAAACGTCGTAACTGCTCATGCGCGCTCCTGCCGTTGCCCGGCGCTGCGTTGCGAGAACACTTTGCTCAGCACGTGTTCGCGGGTTTCGATAAAACGCGGATCGGATTTGATCGCACGGGCGGACTCGCCAGCGGCATAACGCTGGCCGAAATCCAGGTGCAGGCGTTCAACGATTTGCCCCGGATTCGGCGCGAGCAGAATCAGGTCAGTGGCGAGGAACACCGCTTCTTCAATGTCGTGGGTAATCAGGAAAACCGGCTTGGCGGTGCGCTGCCAGACTTGCAGCAACAGCTCCTGCATCTGTTCGCGAGTGAACGCGTCGAGGGCGCCGAAGGGTTCGTCCATCAGCAATACGCGCGGGTCAGCGGCGAGGGCGCGGGCGAGGCCGACTCGCTGCTTCTGGCCACCGGAGAGTTGCCAGATGCGGCGGCTTTCGAAACCGGAGAGATCAACCAGCGCGAGCATTTCGCGGGCGATCTTTTCGCGTTGGTCTTTGCCGACGCCGGCCAATTCCAGACCGAATGCGACGTTGGCCAACACGTCCTGCCAAGGCAGCAACGCATCGTCCTGGAACACCACGCCACGTTCGGCGCTCGGCCCTTTGACCGGTACGCCGTCGAGGGTGATGCGCCCGGCGCTCGGTTCGACGAAACCGGCAATCAGGTTCAACAGCGAAGTCTTGCCACTGCCGGACGGGCCGAGGGCGACCAGCAATTGCTGAGGCCCCAGGGTCAGAGAAATATCCGCCAGCACCGGTTCCGGGCTGCCCGGGTACTGTGCGCTGATGCGCTCCAGCTGTAGCAAGGCCATCGCAGTTAACTCCCGATCAGTTGGTGATGAATTTGGCGCTGACGTACGGCGCGTAGTCCGGCAGAACGGCTTCGACCTTGCCTTGCTCCTTGAGGAACGCGGCGGTGTCGGTGATGGCTTTGGTGGTCGGCGCGCCGAGGGTAACGACCTGATCCGCCGCCAGCGGGTAGACGTTGCCTTGCAGCAGCAGCGGAATGTCGCTGGCCTTGGCGCCGGAGAGTTTCACCAGTTTGTCGACGTTGGATTGATCGGCGAGCCAGGCTTTCGGGTCTTTGCGGTAGTCGGCGTAGGCGTCGAGGGTGACTTTGGCGAACGCGGTAACGATTTCCGGGTGCTTCTCGGCGAAGTCTTTGCGCACGATCCACGCATCGAAGGTCGGCGCGCCGAACTTGGCCAGCTCGCCGGAGGTGATCAGCACTTTGCCGTTTTCCTTGGCCACGCCAAGGGCCGGATCCCAAACGTAAGTGGCGTCGATGTCACCGCGTTTCCACGCGGCGATGATCGCTGGCGGCGCGAGGTTGAGCACGGTGACTTTCGATGGATCGATGTTCCAGTGTTTCAGCGCGGCGAGCAGGCTGTAGTGACCGGTCGATACGAACGGCACGGCGATTTTCTTGCCGATCAGATCCTGTGGGGTCTTGATGCCGGAACCGTCGCGCGCCACCAGTGCTTCGGCGGCACCGATCTGGGTGGCGATGAGGAAGGTTTCGACCGGGACTTTGCGAGTGATCGCAGCGGTCAGCGGGCTCGAACCGAGGTAGCCGATCTGCACGTCGCCGGAAGCGATGGCGGCAATGATGTCGGCGCCGTTGTCGAACTTGCGCCAGGCGATATCGGCTTTGGTGGCTTTTTCGTAAGCGCCGTCGGCCTGGGCGACTTTCGCCGGGTCAACAGTGGTTTGGTAGGCGACGGTGAGGTCGGCGGCCTGAGCCAGAAAGCTTGCAGCAGCCAGAGAGGCCACAGCGAGCAGGCGAAGCGGGAAATTCAGTTTCATTGAACAGCTCCATATCAGGCGACCGAGCGTCGGCGTGAAAGGAGACTAAATGATCTAAGAATCGGTAAATAAATAACTTTTTCGAATGAGCTTATGAGCGGAAAAATCTAAAGGCTGGGTGAGATCAATCTAAGCAAAGCAAAAGATCGCAGCCTTCGGCAGCTCCTACAGGAAATCTCATTCCCATGTAGGAGCT
>NZ_RWIM01000115.1 GCF_009764645.1 Pseudomonas sp. PB106 | reverse complement strand
GCGATCTTTTGATTTTTAACAACAAGATCAAAAGATCGCAGCCTTCGGCAGCTCCTACAGGGGATATCGCGGGGCTAAGGTTATTTGAAGCAGGCAACGCTGAGTTTTTCCAGCACGCGATCAGCCTTGGTTTCGGCTTTGACCATGGTCGCCTGCCAAGTGGCGACGCAGGGTTGCAGATCCGCTTCGAGCTCAGCCTTCGCCAGCCACTGCCAGCAATCGTGCCAGTCGCCCAACGCACCTTGCGCAGACTTCAAATGCTTCAGCGCCGCTTCCGGCAAACGATCCAGTTCGGGATACGCCTCGATGCCATAACGCACGCGCTTGATCAGCAGACGCAGGCGATGGCGGTCGTGGGCGGGATCGTGCAGCGCCTCATCGAGTTTCTTCCACTGCTTGCCGAGGCGTTTTTCGATGCGTTTACCCAAACCCTTGAGCAAACCCTGACGCTGGGAGGCTCGCAGGAAACGTGGGAAGGCGTCGAGAATCATCAACAGCGCGGCCACTTCGGCACTCGCCGCCAGCGCCGGATAGGCCTCGGCCATTTGCGCCATGCGCCGTTGCGCGGCGTCAGGCTGATCGTGCTTGAGCAAGTACGCCGCCAACACCTCGCGATCCCGCCATGGCGTGGTCAGTTGGCCGACAGCCGAAGCGGCGTCTTCCAGTTGTTCGACACCTGGCAAACCGCGCAACGGTCGCAACAGACTGCGCAGCCGCCGCACCGTGGTGCGCAGGTCATGCAAGGCCTCGGGATCGGTGCGCGCCGTCAATCGGGCCTGACAGGCCAGCAATCGCACTTCCAGGCCGAGGACATGAGCTACCAACCGATCAACCAACGCGGACATCACGTGCTCCTGTTTCAAATGGCTTCGAGGATGAGTCTGGCGTTAAGCGAACCCGGCATCCTTGCTTCAGGTCAGCAGCTTAGCGCCCGGCGCGGGATTCGCGAATGTAGAAACGCGCCTTTTCGGCTTTGCTGCTGCAACCTTCAAAACCTTCGAATTGCTGTTGGGTCTTCGCGGCGGTCAACAGCGACAGGGCTTTGGAATAACTGACGGTGCCGGCAAAGCCTTCGGCCTTGGCCAGATCCAGTTCATGCCACGCGGCATCGAGCTGGCTGCCGCAACTGTCGCGATACGCGGTTTTCCCAGCGCAACCGGCCAGTGCCAGGGCAATCAACGGTACACAGATCCAGGCTTTCATTACTCACACCTCAAAGTCAGGTCAACAGTCGTGCAGGTAAGACGGTTCGGTGGCGAAAAAGTGCCTTGCCTCAGCGTGAAACTGCGCGGGCCAAAGCATAGCGCCGAAGGCTCATGCCGTATCGAAAAAACGACCTCACCGGCGCACTCAACGACCTTGTCGATTGAGCCGGCCCGGCGATGAGTGCATTGTGGAACCTTGTCGGGAGGAAGTTTGATGAAAAAGCGTGTCGCACTGGTGCTGGGCTCTGGTGGCGCCCGGGGCTACGCCCATATCGGGGTCATTGAAGAGATTGAACGACGCGGTTACGACATCGCCTGTATTGCCGGTTGTTCGATGGGCGCAGTGGTCGGCGGAATTTACGCCGCCGGCAAACTCGATGTGTACAAGAACTGGATCGAAAGCCTCGATTACCTCGATGTGTTGCGCCTGGTCGATGTGAGCTTCCGCCTCGGCGCGATCCGTGGTGAAAAGGTCTTCGGGCAGATCCGCAAGATCGTCGGCGAGATCAATATCGAAGACCTGCGCATCCCCTACACCGCCGTCGCCGCCGACCTCACCAATCAGCAGGAGATCTGGTTCCAGGAAGGCTGCCTGCATCAAGCGATGCGCGCTTCGGCGGCGATTCCCAGCCTCTTCACCCCAGTGATGCAAGGCAATCGCATGCTGGTCGATGGCGGCATTCTCAATCCGTTGCCGATCGTGCCGGTGGTGTCCAGCCACTGCGATCTGATCATTGCGGTCAATCTCAACTCGACCAACCAGCGCCATTACAAATTGCCGGTGATCCAGCGTCCTCCGGCGTTTCGCTCACGCTTCGACAGTCTGATCAGTTCATTGGGTTCGAAGATGCCGTTTCGCCGCAAACAGGCCGAGCAGTTGTTGAAGCTGGAACAGGAAGCCCTGCGCGCCGAGGCGGCGGACATCAACCCGTGGCTTGAGGGCGTCGAACCCGAGAGCCAGCAACCGGCGGCGGCCCCCGAACGCGAAGGTGCGCCGAAATCGGCGACCGGCTCGTTCATCATCGATAACGTCGGCCCGGCGTCGCTGCTGGACCTGATCAACCAGAGTTTCGAGGTGATGCAGACCTCGCTGGCGCAGTACAAGATTGCCGGGTATCCGCCGGATATCCTGATCAACGTGCCGAAGCGGGTTTGCCGGTTTTTCGAGTTTTATAAAGCGCCGGAGCTGATCGCGTTGGGGCGCGAGATTGCGCGGGATACGCTGGATCGGTATGAGAGTGAGCAAGGGGATCGCAGCTGATATTTCGCTGGCTGTCAGTCCGTCATCGCTGGCAAGCCAGCTCCCACCGTGGTCGGTGTGATATACAGATTTCAATCACGACTGAAAAACCTGTGGGAGCTGGCTTGCCAGCGATGGTGTCTGCCGGGACAACAAATGACTAAAGAATGCTGTCGTTAATCAGCCGATAACCCACCCCCGCCTCCGTCACGATAAACCGCGGCCGCGTCGGATCATCCGCCAGTTTCTGGCGCAGATGCCCCACCACAATCCGCAGGTAATGACTGTCCTCGGTGTGCGTCGGCCCCCAGATATCCTTGAGCAATTGCTGCTGGGTAATGACCCGCCCCGGATGCCGCGCCAGTTGCGCCAGCACCGCATATTCCTTGCGCGTCAGCGCCACTTCGACACCGTCGAGCAGCACCCGTCGATAAGCCAGGTCCACGGTCAGCGGGCCGAAACTCAGCGCGGCTTGCGGCGCTTCCCCCGCCGGGGCCTGGCGCAATAACGCCCGCACCCGCGCGAGAAACTCCTGAATGCCGAACGGCTTGGTCACATAGTCGTTGGCGCCACCGTCCAGCGCCTCGACTTTCTGCCCTTCGCTGGCGCGCACCGACAGCACCAGCACCGGCGTCGTCGCCCATTCGCGAAACTCGCGCAGCACCTGTTGGCCGTCCATGTCCGGCAGGCCGAGGTCGAGCACCAGCAAGTCCGGTTTGTTCAGCGCCGCTTGTGCGAGGCCTTCGGCACCGGTGCCGGCCTCGAGCACTTTGTAGCCTTGGGAAGCGAGGCTGATGCGCAGGAATTTGCGGATCTGCGGTTCGTCGTCGATGACCAGAATGGTCGCGGTCTGGCTCATGAATTCACATCAACAGAAAAGAGTGGCAAGAGAGTAGCGCAGTCGGATTCAGGCTTCATTGTCCATTCCCGGTTGCGCCTGCAACGGCAGGTGCAAAGTGATGCAGGTGCCACGGCCCTCGATGCCATCGGCCACGCTGATGCGCCCGCCGTGCGCGCCGACCATGCCCTGACAGATCGCCAGGCCGAGGCCGGTGCCCTGCCCGCCACGATCACCGCGTGCGGCGGTGTAGAACATGTCGAAAATCTTCGCGCGTTCGTCTTCGGGAATCCCCGGGCCTTCATCGCTGACCGAGAAGTAAATCTCTTGATCATTCGCGCCCGCGTTAACTTGCAGACGACCGTGAGCGGGTGAAAAGCGTGCGGCGTTTTCCATCACGTTGACCAGCGCCTGTTCGATCAGCGCCGCATGCACGAACAGCAACGGCAGCTCGGCCGGCACCTCAGTGCTGACCTGCAACGGCGCCAGCACTGCACGCAGACGATTGAGCGAACTGCCGACGATGTCCGCCGGCGACACCCAGTCCCGCGCCAGTTTCAGGGCACCGTGGCCGAGCCGGGTCATGTCGAGCAGATTCTGAATGTAGCGATCAAGACGTTCCGCTTCATCGCGGGTGCCTTCGAGCAGCTCGCGGCGATCCTCCAGCGGAATCGCTTCGCCCAGTGCCAACAGGCTGTCGATGCTGCCGCGCATGGCGGTCAACGGCGTGCGCAGATCGTGGGACACCGACGCCAGCAGCGCACTGCGCAATTGCTCGGTTTCGCCATGCAGGCGTGCGGCTTCGAGGTCGTCGGCCAATTGCGCACGGGCCAGCGCTTGCGCCAGCGGTTGACTCAACGCAGTGAGCAAACGGCGACGCTGGCCGCTCAAGGTCTGGCCTTCTTTGGCGCAAACACCGAGCAGTGCCAGCGGCCCGTCCTCGACAGACAGCGGCCACCACCACCAGCGCCCGAACGGCAACGTGCCGGTGCCCATGCCTGCGGGTTGATCGTGTTGCCAGGCCCAATCGGCGGCGGCGCGTTCTGCTTCGGTGAATTGCAGCGGGCCGCCGGTCTCGACTTTCCAGCCGCCCTGGCCGTCACGATTGAGCAGGCACAGTTGCAGGTCGCTCCAGCCATTGAGGTGTTGCGCAGCGGCGCTGACTACGGCTTGGCGATCGGTTGCGGCAGTGAGTTTGCGCGACAGATCGAGCAGTTCGGTGGTCTCTTCCTGGGTGTCGCGCAACGCCTGCAATTGCCGCCGCTGACGGGCCGCGAGGTTGCCGGTAAGCGCCGCCATCAAGAGGAAAAACAGCAGCGTCAGCACGTCTTCTTCGCGCTGGATGCTGAAAGAAAAATTCGGCGGGATGAACAGAAAATCGTAGGTCAGAAACGACAGCGCCGCGCAGGCCAGCGCCGGACCGAGACTGCTGCGCACCGCCACCAGCAACACCGCCGCGAGGAACACCAGCGAGATGTTCGGCAGCGGCAACACACTCGACACCGCCCACGCCAGCGCACTGGCCAGCAGCGTCGCAACCACGGCCAACGCATAGTCGAACCACACCAGCGTCAACGGATTGCGCGGCCGTGGTTGATGCTGTTGTTGATCACTGTCGAGGACGTTGATTTCCAGTCCATGGGCCTGACGCAACAAGCGTGCCGCGAGACCGCCACCGAACAAGCGGCGACGCAAACGTGGTCGCGACTGGCCGACCAACACCAGACTGGCGCGACGCTCGGCGGCGTGCTGAATGAGGGTTTTCGCCACTTCACCGGCGCGCAGCAGAACCACTTCACCACCGAGGCGTTCGGCCAGTTGCTGGGCACTTTGCAGGCGCAGGCGCGATTGTTCGTCACGTACGCTGCCGTTGTCGACGTGCACCAGACTCCACGGCAGATGCCGGCGCTGAGCGACACGACTGGCGTGGCGCACCAAGCGCTCGGCCTGCGCGTCGCCATCGACACCGACCAGCAATCGACCGCGTACCGCCGGCGCGGCCTGACCGAGTTGGCGATAGCCTTGGGCGAGATCGTTATCGACCTGTGCGGCGGCGGTTTGCATCGCCAGTTCACGCAGAGCGGTGAGGTTGGTCTGGGTGAAAAACGCATCGATGGCCGCCCTCGCCTGTTCCGGCACATAGACCTTGCCTTCGCGCAGACGCTCGAGCAATTCACGCGGCGGCAGGTCGATCAGCAGCAGCTCGTAGGCTTCTTGCAGCACCCAGTCCGGCAAGGTTTCGCGCACCTGCACACCGGTGATGCCGCGCACCTGATCGTTGAGACTTTCGAGGTGCTGGACGTTGACGGTGGTGAACACATCGATGCCGGCGGCGAGCAGTTCCTGAATGTCTTGCCAGCGTTTGTCGTGACGACTGCCGGGCGCGTTGCTGTGGGCCAGTTCATCGACCAGGACCAGCTTCGGTTTGGCGGCGAGGATGCCGTCGAGGTCCATTTCCTCAAGCATCACGCCACGGTATTCCGAGCGCACCAACGGTTGCTGTGGCAGGCCGCCAAGCAGTGCTTCGGTTTCGGCACGGCCGTGGGTTTCGACGACGCCGGCGATGACTTTCACGCCCTGGCGCAGTTGCGTGTGCGCGGCCTGGAGCATGGCGTAGGTTTTGCCGACACCGGGGGCGGCACCGAGGAAAACCTTGAGCCGGCCACGGCCGTCACGGGGCAGGTCTGCTAACAGCGCGTCGGCGCGGCCGGAGTCGCTCATCTGGGGTTGCCTTGTTCAGTTTGTCATTGATGATCGTTCCCACGCTCTGCGTGGGAATGCAGCCCGGGACGCTCTGCGTCCCACCAAAGCGGACGCGGAGCGTCCATTGATGCATTCCCACGCAGAGCGTGGGAACGATCATCTTCTACAGTTTTTCCAGTGCCATGTTCAGCTCCAGCACATTCACCACCGGCGGCCCCACCAGCGGTTGTTCGATGTGCGCATCGAGCAGTTGTTGCAAGGTCGATACCGGCAGGTTTCGCGCTGCCGCGACTCGCGCCAGTTGATAGGCAATCGCTGCCGGTGGCAAGTGCGGATCGAGGCCGCTGCCGGAAGTGGTCAATAGCGCCAGCGGCACCGGGCCTTGGCCTGGCACCTGCAACTTGTTGGCGTCGTCGATCACCCGCGTGGCGAGTGCCGGATTGCTTGGGGCAAGGTTGCTGGCGCTGCTGGAAACCGTGGCAAACGCACCGGCGGATGGGCGCGGATGGAACCACGCATCACCGACGAAATCCTGGGCGATCAGGGACGAGCCGCGGACTTTTCCGGTGGCATCGTGGACGAGGCTGCCGTTAGCTTGCCCGGGGAAAGCAACCTGGGCGATGCCGGTGACGACCAGTGGGTAGGCGACGCCGGTGACCAGGGTCATCAGCACCAGCAGGCTGAGGGCGGGACGTATCATTGTGGGCATTTCAAAATCCTCGAATTCGTTGGGCAAACTTTTGTGGAGTGTCAGGGGGATCGCTTCCCCCTCACCCCAGCCCTCTCCCCCAAGGGGGCGAGGGGAAAGGGAGCCGATCTCTATGCTTTTCAAAACCTGAGTTCGGCTCGATGTATCAAGTCGGTGCAGCTCTCAAAAACACCTCAATCAGTCCCCTCTCCCTCCGGGAGAGGGCTAGGGTGAGGGGCACTCCCAGCCTTAAACCAAATGCAAAGCCGTGAGCAACATGTCGATCGCCTTGATCCCCACAAACGGCACGAGAATCCCGCCCAATCCATAGATCAACAGATTGCGCCGCAACAACGCCGCCGCACTCGCCGCTTGCACCCGCACGCCGCGCAACGCCAGTGGAATCAGCACGACGATGATCAAGGCGTTGAAGACAATCGCCGAGAGAATCGCGCTCTGCGGGCTGGTCAGCTGCATGATGTTGAGCACGCCCAGTTGCGGGTAAATCGAGGCGAACAGCGCCGGCAGGATCGCGAAGTATTTGGCCACGTCGTTGGCGATGGAAAACGTCGTCAGCGCACCACGGGTCACCAGCAATTCCTTGCCGATCTGCACCACGTCGAGCAGCTTGGTCGGGTCGCTGTCGAGATCGACCATGTTCGCCGCTTCGCGTGCTGCTTGCGTACCGTCGTTCATCGCCATGCCGACGTCCGCCTGGGCCAGTGCCGGAGCATCGTTGGCGCCGTCGCCGCACATCGCCACCAGACGACCGTCGTTCTGCTCGTGACGAATGCGCGCGAGTTTTTTCTCTGGAGTCGCCTCGGCGAGGACGTCATCGACGCCTGCTTCAGCAGCAATCGCAGCAGCGGTGAGCGGGTTGTCGCCGGTGACCATCACCGTACGAATCCCCAGTTTGCGCAGTTCGGCAAAACGCTCGCGGATGCCCGGTTTGACCACGTCTTTCAGATGGATCGCGCCGAGCAGTTTGCCGTCGGCACAAACCAGCAACGGCGTGCCGCCGCTCTGGGCGATCTTGTCGATTTCCCGCGCCAGCGCCGGCGCCAGATCCGTGCGTTTCTGGCCGAGGAAACTCAGCAGCGAATCCACCGCGCCTTTGCGGTAGACGCGACCTTGATAGTCGACGCCGGACAAACGGGTTTCTGCGCTGAATGGCACAGCGGTCAGGGTTTCCGGTGCTGGTTCAGGCTGCGGGTGCAGACCGCGCAAGTATTCGACGATGGACTTGCCTTCAGCGGTGTCATCGGCCAGGGACGCGAACAACGCACCTTCGGCCAACTCACGGCCCGTCACACCCGGCGCGGCATACACCGCGCTGCAACGACGGTTGCCGAAGGTGATGGTGCCGGTCTTGTCGAGCAGCAGCACATGCACGTCACCCGCCGCCTCCACGGCGCGACCGGACTTGGCGATCACGTTGAGGCGCACCAGACGATCCATCCCGGCAATACCGATGGCCGAGAGCAAACCGCCGATGGTGGTCGGAATCAGCGTCACCAGCAGCGCCACCAAAAACACCAACGGCAGGCTGCCATTGGCGAAATGGGCGAACGGTTGCAGGGTCACCACCACCAACAGAAAGATCAGGGTCAGGCCGATCAGCAGAATATCCAGCGCGACCTCGTTCGGGGTTTTCTGGCGTTTGGCGCCTTCGACCAGCGCGATCATGCGGTCGAGCGTGGACTCGCCGGGGTTGACGGTGATCTTCACCAGCAACCAGTCAGACACCAGCCGCGTGTTGCCGGTGACGGCCGAGCGATCGCCGCCGGACTCGCGAATCACTGGCGCAGACTCACCGGTGATCGCCGCTTCGTTGACTGCCGCGATGCCTTCGATGACTTCGCCGTCACCGGGGATCATCTCCCCGGCTTCGACGCGCACCACATCACCCTTGCGCAAACTCGCTGCCGGCACCACTTGAAAGCTGCCATTGGCCTGTTTACGCCGTGCGCTGAGGCCTTCGCTGCCGGCCTTGAGGCTGTCGGCGCGAGCCTTGCCGCGCCCTTCAGCCAAGGCTTCGGCGAAGTTGGCGAACAGCACGGTGAACCACAGCCACAGGGCGATCTGCGCGGCGACGAAGGTCGGCACCTCGGCGTCGGGAAGGAAGCACAGCACGGTGGTGAAAATCGCCGTCAGCTCGACCACCAGCATCACCGGCGAACGCTTCAGTTGCCGAGGGTCGAGCTTGACGAA
The DNA here is from genome assembly GCF_009764645.1 of Pseudomonas sp. PB106. Lineage (GTDB taxonomy): Bacteria > Pseudomonadota > Gammaproteobacteria > Pseudomonadales > Pseudomonadaceae > Aquipseudomonas. The sequence goes on along the minus strand of NZ_RWIM01000115.1, from coordinate 61,172 downwards.
CGCTTGCACCAGCGCCGGACGCCAAAGGGCCGAGATCGCGGTTTTCGCGTGTTCCGGCGCCTTGACGGCGGCGGGTTTGATTGCGGGCATATTCATCGATAAGTCCTCAGAAGCCCATGCTCAGATGTTCAGCGATTGGGCCCAACGCCAGAGTCGGCAGGAAGGTCAGGCCGCCCACCAGCAAAATGGTCACGGTCAGCAGGGTCACGAACAGCGGGCCGTGGGTCGGGAAGCTGTTCTGGCCGATCGGCGCGGTTTTCTTCATCGCCAGACTGCCGGCCAAGGCCAGAACCGGGAGGATGTAACCGAAGCGACCGATCAGCATGCCCAGACCCAGCATCAGGTTGTGGAACGGTGTGTTGGCACCCAGGCCACCGAACGCCGAGCCGTTGTTGGCGCTCGCCGAGGTGTAGGCATAAAGCAACTGACTGAAACCGTGCGCGCCGGGGTTGCTGATGGTCGCCGCCGCACTGGGAACCGCTGCTGCAATCGCGCCGAGCACCAGCACGCCGACCGGCATCACCAACAGCGTGACGACCAGCAACTGCACCTCACGCGCCTGGAGTTTCTTGCCGAGGTATTCCGGCGTACGCCCGATCATCAGACCGGCGAGGAACACCGCGATCAGCACGTTGAGCAACATGCCGTAGAGCCCGGCACCGACGCCGCCGAAGATCACTTCGCCGACCATCATGTTGACCAGCGCGACCATGCCGCTGAGCGGGTTGAGGCTGTCGTGCATGCCGTTGACCGAACCGTTCGAAGCCGCCGTCGTCGTCACCGACCACAGCACCGTGGCGGTAGTGCCGAAACGTGCTTCCTTGCCTTCCAGCGGCGCGGTCTGCTCAACGGCGGCGTTGTTAAGGGTCGGGTTCGGTTGGTATTCAGCCCACAGCGAAGTCGCGCCGCCAATCAGGAACAGCGCCAGCATGCAGGCGATGATCGCGCGGCTCTGACGCAGGTCTTTGACGTAGTGGCCGAAGGTGAACACCAGCGCCACCGGGATCAGAATGATCGAAGCGACTTCGAACAGGTTGCTCCACGCGGTCGGGTTCTCGAACGGGTGCGCCGAGTTGACGCCGAAGAAGCCGCCACCGTTGGTGCCCAGTTGCTTGATCGCAATCTGACTGGCGGCCGGGCCGAGCGGAATCACTTGATCCACGCCCTGCATCGTCACGGCATGCACATATTGCGCGAAGGTTTGCGGCACACCCTGCCAGACCAGATACAGCGCCAGCAGCAGGCACAGCGGCAGCAGGCCGTAGAGAGTGGCGCGGGTCATGTCGACCCAGAAGTTGCCGAGAGTTTTCGTCGATTTACGGCCGATGCCACGGCACAGCGCGACCAGCACGGCGAGGCCGGTGGCGGCGCTGACGAAGTTCTGCACGGTGAGGCCGACCATCTGGCTCAGGTAGCTGAGGGTAGCTTCGCCGCTGTAGGACTGCCAGTTGGTGTTGGTCATGAAACTGACCGCGGTGTTGAACGCCTGCGTCCATTCCTGGCCCGGCAGATTTTGCGGGTTCAGCGGCAAGTGATCCTGAAACAACAGGATCGCGAACAACAGGAGGAAACCGGCGAGGTTGAACGCCAGCAGTGCCAGCGTGTACTTCTGCCAGCTCTGCTCAGCCTCAGAGTCGACCCCGGCGATGCGGTAGCAACCGCGCTCGACCGGGCCGAGAATCGGCGTCAGCCAGGTGCGCTGACCTTCCATCACTTTGTAGTAGAAGCGCCCGAGCAGCGGCGCCGGGAGCAAGACCAGCGCAAAAAATGCGAGGATCAGCCAATAGTCATAACTGTGCATAGCCGCTCCTAGTTCCGGTCCGCGCGCAAGAGCGCAACCAACAGATAAATGAACAGCCCCACTGCCAGCAGCAGTGACACCCCATCCAGAACGCTCATGGAAGATCTCCGTGTTACGGCGTATTGCCGCGTGTGGAGGCATTGTCGGAAAGGAGGCTGTAAAGGAACGAGAGCGAGGGTGCTGGCTGTGCATAAAGAAAGCGTAAAGACTGGGTTTATGCGCGGTTTACGGCGGTGTTTGCACCGACCTCATCGCTGGCAAGCCAGCTCCCACAGGTTTTTGGGGTGTACGCATATTGGTGAACGACCGAGATCACTGTGGGAGCGGGCTTGCCCGCGATGACGGCGGCCCTATCGGCATCGCACCCAAATAGCGCACGGATTCGTTAGTGCTGCGACTCGAACATCCCCGATACGACAGCTTTCAACTCATTACGACTTGTTTCAGCGCAATGGCACGCCCACTGCACGCGCCCTCCTCCGAGCTTTCCAAACCGTTCAGGGAGCAAGCGCATGAACACACAACTCAAACCCACGCTGGGCACGTTGCACCTGTGGGGCATCGCCGTCGGGCTGGTGATTTCCGGGGAATATTTCGGCTGGAGCTACGGCTGGGGTGTCGCCGGAACGCTGGGCTTTCTGGTGACCTCGTTCATGGTCGCGACCATGTACACCTGTTTCATTTTCAGTTTCACCGAACTCACTACCGCGATTCCCCACGCTGGCGGGCCGTTTGCCTACAGCCGTCGCGCCTTTGGCGAAAAAGGAGGGTTGATTGCCGGGCTGGCGACGCTGATCGAATTCGTCTTCGCGCCACCGGCCATCGCGCTGGCAATTGGCGCTTATTTGAATGTGCAGTTTCCAGCGCTTGACCCGAAACATGCGGCGGTCGGTGCTTACATCGTATTCATGGGACTGAACATTCTCGGTGTAAAACTGGCAGCTACGTTCGAGTTGATTGTCTGCGTGCTGGCCGTGGCTGAACTGCTGGTGTTCATGGGCGTGGTCGCGCCAGCGTTCAGCTTCAGCAACTTTGCCCTGAATGGCTGGGCCGGGTCGGATGTGTTTGGCGCACCAGCGATTGCCGGGATGTTCGCGGCGATTCCGTTCGCGATCTGGTTTTTCCTCGCCATCGAAGGTGCGGCCATGGCGGCGGAAGAAGCTAAGGACCCAAAACGCACGATTCCCAAGGCTTACATCAGCGGCATTCTGACGCTGGTGTTGCTGGCGATGGGCGTGATGTTCTTCGCCGGCGGTGTCGGCGACTGGCGCACCCTGGCCAACATTAACGACCCACTGCCGCAAGCGATGAAAACCGTGGTCGGCGACAACTCCGGCTGGCTGCACATGCTGGTGTGGATCGGTCTGTTCGGGCTGGTGGCGAGTTTCCACGGCATCATCCTTGGCTACTCGCGTCAGTTCTTCGCGCTCGCCCGCGCCGGTTACCTGCCGGCTTCACTGGCGAAACTGTCGCGCTTCCAGACCCCGCACCGCGCCATCATTGTCGGCGGCATCATCGGCATCGCGGCGATTTACAGCGACGGGCTGATCAATCTAGGTGGCATGACCCTAACGGCGGCGATGATCACCATGGCCGTGTTCGGCGCGATCGTGATGTACATCATGAGCATGCTCAGCCTGTTCAAACTGCGTAAATCGGAGCCGAATCTGGAGCGTACTTTCCGCGCGCCGTGCTATCCGTTGATTCCGATGATCGCGTTGGTATTGGCCGTGGTGTGCCTGGTGGCGATGGCCTGGTTCAATGCGTTGATCGGGCTGATCTTCCTCGGTTTCATGGCCGTCGGGTTCGGCTACTTCCTGCTGACCGGCCAGTTGCGTGCCGATGCGCCGGCCGACGCGATGCTCACGGGCCAGTAAACCCTTCATGTAGGAGCTGCCGAAGGCTGCGATCTTTTGATCTTGTTTTTAAAAAAGCAAAGTCAAAAGATCGCAGCCTGCGGCAGCTCCTACATGGATTTCGGGTGTACCGGGCATAAGCGGCCTAGAATGGAACCACTGTGAAGTCATTTCGCTCATAAGTGGTAGGCAGCGTTGCACGGCGAAATCCTCGTCGGTCGATCTGCTATTAAGGAGAGCCGTTATGCCCTGGTATGCCTGGTTGATTCTGGTTGTTGCAATCGGCTCGATCGTTGGCGGTTTGATGATGCTGCGCGACACCGCCAACAAGGTCGAACTGACCGATGAAGAGCGCAAACGCGTGGCTGAACGCAACGCCGAAGCTGACGCGAAAGAAGCGCAAGACCGCTGATAAAAACCCCGCCTGATTGGCGGGGTTTGTTTTTGCGAGCACGATTGGACTTATCTGCATGCTTTTTAGAAGTAGAAGTACAGTCACCATTTAATTTTCAGTGGTTAAGATGGTGGCATTGTTGCGGAGAGCTCCACATGCGTTACTCGCAGGACCATAAAGCCCAGACCCATCAGCGCATTATCAAGGAAGCCTCGGCACGATTCCGCAAGGACGGCATCGGTGCGACCGGCCTGCAACCCTTGATGAAAGCACTGGGGCTGACCCATGGCGGTTTTTATTCGCACTTCAAATCCAAGGACGAGTTGGTGGAGAAGGCTCTGCAAGAGGCTGGCGCACAACTGGATGCGCACTGCGCCACGCTGTTTTCCGAAGAGCGCCCACTGGAAGCCTTCATCGACAGTTATCTCTCCGAATGGCACCACACCTCGCCCCACGAAGGCTGCCCGTTACCGACCATGTCCTCGGAACTCGGTCTGCGCGGCCAGCCCAGTCCGACCACCGACGCGGTTCTCAATGCGCGACTGCAGCAAGTACAGAATGCGCTGGGTGGCGAAACCGCCGCCGATCGCAGCGTCGTGATCATGGCGACATTGCTAGGTGCGCTGGTACTGGCGCGCAGCGTCGAAGATCCGGATCTGGCCCAGCGTATTCTCGGCGTCACGCGCGCACACCTGAAAAACCAGCAGGATTAATCTTGCCAGCGCTTGAACAGCACGCTGGCATTCACCCCGCCAAATCCGAAGCCGTTGGACAAGGCATATTCGATGGGCATCGACCTCGCTTCGCCGTGCACGATATCCACGCCTTCACTCGCCGGGTCAGGATTGTCGAAGTTGAGCGTTGGCGGCACCTTTTGATCGCGAATCGCCAACAAAGTGAAGATCGCTTCCAGCCCGCCAGCCGCACCGAGCAAGTGGCCCGTCGCCGATTTAGTCGACGTTACGGCGATTTTCTTTTCGCTGCCAAATAACGACTTGATGGCCGCCAGTTCCCCGAGGTCTCCCACCGGTGTGGAGGTCGCATGAGCATTCAGATGCTGAACCTGATCTGGCGTTACACCGGCTTGAGCCAGTGCGAGCGTCATCGCCCGACGTGCACCGCTGCCGTCTTCCGGCCCGGCGGTCAGATGGTAAGCATCGGCCGTGGTGCCGTAACCGACCAGTTCAGCCAAGGGCTGCGCCCCCCTAGCCAGCGCATGCTCCAGCGACTCGATCACCAACAGCCCGGCGCCTTCGCCCATGACGAAACCGTCGCGACCACTGTCGAACGGCCGCGAGGCACGCTCCGGGGTGTCGTTGTAACCGCTCGATAGCGCCCGCGCTGCCGCGAAACCGGCAAGACTGACGCGATCGATACAGGCTTCCGCGCCGCCGCACACCGCGATGTCCGCTTCACCGGAGCGAATCAATCGCGCAGCATCGCCAATCGCCTGAACCCCCGCGGCACAGGCAGTCACCGGTGCGCCGAGCGGGCCCTTCAGACCATGCTGAATGGAAACGTGACCAGCGGCGAGGTTGACCAGAAACGACGGAATGGTGAACGGCGACAAACGTCGCGGGCCACGGCTGTCGGTGGTGCGCACCGCATCGGCGATTGCGCCGAAGCCACCGACACCAGAGCCGATGATCGTCGCGGTACGCGCTTGATCGTCTGCGTCAGTGGGATGCCACCCCGCCTGCTCCAATGCCTGTCGGGCCGCTTCCATGGCAAACAGAATGAAGCGGTCCATCTTCTTTTGTTCTTTCGGTGGCGTGGCACGATCGGGATCGAAACCGGCTTCGGCATCCTCTTCCACCGTCGGCACACGTCCGCCGACACTGGTGGGCAAATCCGCGACCACCGCTTCCGGCAGTTTTCGCAAACCCGAGCGACCGGCCAGCAAGCGCTGCCAGACAGCTTCGACTTCGCTGCCCAACGGTGAAACCAGACCCATGCCCGTGACCACTATTCGACGCTGATCCATACCGTGGTTACCTCCAATCAATTCAATTGCCTGCCTTGTAGCGTTGGGCTGCCGAGCTGCGTGAAAGGTTCGGTGCCATGACATGCCGCGCGGCTACGAAAGCCTGCCACTCGCCGGCATCGGGCAGTGACGGGATCGTGATCAACTCACCCTGATCCAGTCCTGCCAACGCCGCATCGACCATTTCACCGGCCTCCATGACCATCTCCGCAGGAATGCCGCTGGCGTCGATCCCGGAGCGTTCCCAGATTTCAGTGCGGGTTACGCCCGGCAACACGGCCTGGACCTTCACACCCGTGCCATCCAGTTCGGCGTTCAGCGACTGGGTCAGGCTCAGTACGTAAGCCTTGCTCGCGCTGTAGGTTGCGTTGAATCGCTCTGGAAACAATGCGACCACCGAGGCGATATTGATGATCGTACCGCGCCCGGCTTTGGCGAAACTGGCGGCCGCCGCCGAAGCCAGGCGCGTGACGGCGGTGATGTTCAGTTGAATCAGGCGCTCCAGGTGATCAAGGTCGGCATTGGCCAGCAGGCCATCAGCGGCAACGCCGGCATTGTTCACCAACAGACTGATGCTTGAGTCGCTGCGCAGACGTTGTTCGAGTTTGAGCACATCATCCTTTTGCGTCAGATCGGCTTTGAGCACCTCAACCTGAATTCCGTGGGCATCACGCAACGTGGTTGCGGCGCTCTCTAGGCGTTCCTTGTCGCGGGCCACCAGCAGCAGATCAAAACCGCGGGCAGCCAGACGTTGCGCATAAATCGCACCGATACCGGACGATGCGCCGGTGATGAGAGCGGTGCCTTTCGATTGGACAGAATTCATCAAATGTTCCTCAAACGCTGTGGGATCAATCGCCTCTGAGGCAGGCTGCCTCAGATGGCGCAGAAATTATTATAGGCATAATCTCAACTCAATATGATAGCCATAATTTTTAATCGTCCGACGAACGCTTACTGCCGTTTCGCGGCGCTCACGGCGCCGCGAAACAAAAAAGGCCGGTCTCAATGACCGGCCTCTTGGCGTTGAACAATCAGCTTAGTTGACTTCCAGCTTGTCGCGATTGCGATCCAGAATCGCCTTGCCGATACCCTTCACTTCCAGCAGTTCCTCCACTGAAGCGAACGGCCCGTTTGTTTCGCGATAGGCAACAATCGCTTTTGCCTTGGCCTCGCCCACTCCCGCCAGTTCCTTTTGCAGAGTGGCCGCATCGGCTTCGTTAAGATCGAGTCGGGCACCTTGGGAGGGGGCTGTGACCTCCGCTGTCGAAGAGATTCCAGGCGACTGTACTGGCGCAACGGGAGCCGCGATGGCGGCAATCGAGGCGCTGGTAAGCAAAGCAAACATCAAGGAATAGAAATAACCGATACGCATAAAGTGACGCTCCATCATCGTTTTAGAAAGCAGCCTTTCCGAAGCTGCTACCCAAATTTAGGCCATGGCGGGCGCCTGTCAAAAATGCATTCATTACAGGATATGAGATAATTGAGGACGAGATGGATCCATGTTTGAGCTTGCGTCCTCATGACTTACAACCCTTGTCTATGATACTGTGCCGACCGAAATTCCGTATAGAAGCACTGCTCGTCATGGCGCCCGTACATTGCCACTGTCGACCGACTCCATCGACCCGAAACTGATCTCTCAGTCCAGCATTTCAAGGACAGAACTTGTGACTCTCCCCCTCGTTGTTGACCTCGACGGAACGCTTCTGCGCTCCGACCTTTTGGTAGAAACGGGCATGGCATTTATCCGTCACCATACGCTCCGCTTTTACAAAATGGCTGGTTGGCTGGCGCAAGGTAAAAAAATTCTGAAAACCAATCTTGCCTTGGCAACCGAGCTGGATGTCACAACGCTGCCGTATAATCCGGAAGTGCTGGAGTTGATTAAAAAGGCAAAATCAGAAAAACGGAGTGTCGTACTTGCCACGGCCAGTCATTACACTCTGGCGGAGAAAATCGCAGAACATCTGCAACTTTTTGATCTTGTGCTCGCAACTAATAAAGAGCGAAACCTTACCGCAGAATCCAAACGAGATGTATTGATCGAACAATTCGGATTTCGCGGCTTCGACTATGTAGGGAATTCCCATGACGACATAGTGGTCTGGTCATCGGCCAGACATGCCTATGTAGTTGATCCAGAACCAGGCGTTCTTGGTAAAGCTCGGGCCATCGGCAATGTCGCAGAAACGTTCGTCTCGCCTCGCACACCACTTAAAAGCTGGACATCTGCGCTCAGAGTCCATCAATGGATGAAAAACGCCTTGATCTTCGTCCCGCTTCTCGCGGCGCACCAGATCATGAATCCGATAATGGTCTGGCAAGGGATTCTTGCGTTCATTCTATTTGGGCTGTGTGCATCAAGCGTTTATATCCTTAATGATCTCCTGGATCTGGCAGATGACCGTCACCATCGTCTGAAAAAAAACAGGGCCTTCGCTTCGGGTGAATTGACGATTATTTCCGGATTGGTCGCATTCCCGATATTACTGATAACCGCGTTTACAGGGGCCATTGCTCTTCTGCCGTGGCAGTTTTCCGCAGTGCTACTTACCTACTATGCACTGACGCTGGCTTATTCACTTGATCTGAAGCGCCGGATGTCAATTGATGTCATCGCCTTGGCGGCGCTTTACACCCTGAGAATTATTGCCGGCGCAGCGGCGTTTCAGCTCCAGCCAACTTTCTGGATGCTGGCATTTTCGATGTTCATGTTTTTGAGCCTCGCTCTGGTCAAACGCTACGCAGAATTGCGTGACGCGAGAGTCAAAGGCAAAAAAGAGAAAACAAGGGGGCGGGGTTACTATCCCGATGACCTCGAGATGATTTCTTCCCTGGGCGCTTCCTCAGGATATTTGTCAGTCATGGTGCTGGCCCTTTATATCCATGATCAAGCAACAGTGGCGCTTTACTCCAACCCTGAAATCATCTGGCTTGCATGCCCGCTTTTGTTGTTCTGGATCACTCGCGTCTGGATGCTGACTCATCGCGGGCTTATTCATGAGGATCCAGTGGTGTTCGCAATTCGCGACCGGGTCAGCCTGATCGTCGGCATACTTTTCTGCGCTGTGTTCTGGGCGGCAGCATGAGTAAGCCTCTCTACTCCTGGGGTCGTTATCCGCAACACCCACAGATTGCTACAGCCTGCACCTGGCGATCCGATCTGCCATCTGCGATAAAAAGCTTCCAGGATCAGCAACTGGAAACGTTACCTTTTGGTAATGGCCGAAGTTATGGCGACAGCTGTCTGGCGGCAAGCGACCACGTCATACAAACACGCTCGATGGACCGCTTCATCGCTGCCGACTGGAGCACTGGCCGAATCGTGGTTGAGGCGGGAATAACGCTCGCTCAGATTCTTGAGGTGATTATCCCCAGAGGCTGGTTCCTTCCTGTCACTCCTGGCACCCAGTTTGTGACAGTGGGTGGAGCCATCGCCAATGATGTACATGGAAAAAACCATCATCGTAAAGGCACGTTCGCCAGTCATACCCCGCGGTTTGGATTGTTGCGTAGTGACGACGGCCTACTGGTCTGTTCCACGGAAGAAAATCCGGCCTTGTACGCAGCAACAATCGGCGGACTTGGACTTACCGGGATCATCACGTGGAGCGAAATCAATCTGGTCGCTATCAACTCCTCCGCGATAGATAGCACGAAAGTTCGCTTCGACAATTTGAAAGAGTTTTTCTCATTGTCCGATGAACTGGATCAACAGCATGAGTACAGCGTTGCCTGGATTGACTGCCTTGCCAAGGGCGATGCTGTGGGTAGAGGCGTCTTCATCGTGGGCGATCACGCCCCTTATGGTGAACTCAAACTGACTCACAAGGGAAAACTCAACGTCCCCTTTACACCGTTTGTTTCACCGTTTTCGTCGCAAACACTGAAGTGTTTCAACAACACCTATTGGCATGTCCAACCATCGAAGAGAACGCGCCAGAACATTCATTACGAACCGTTTTTCTATCCATTGGACGGCATTCTGAATTGGAACCGTATTTACGGCTCCAAGGGCTTTCAGCAATTTCAATGCGTCATCCCTGAAGTCAACGCTGAAGCGACTGTTCATGAACTGCTGAGCACCATCGCGAAAGCGGGTCAAGGATCGTTCCTCGCGGTTCTGAAACGCTGTGGGGAAATCCCCTCCCCCGGCTTGTTGTCCTTCCCAATGCCCGGAACGTCGCTGGCTCTGGATTTTTCACAACGCGCAGGACTCGATACAGGCTTGTTCAGGCGCCTTGATGACATTGTGGCTGAAGCCGGTGGCAGGCTATACCCCGCCAAAGACGCTCACATGAGCGCTGAACACTTCAGAACGTTTTACCCTGCGTGGGAACAGATAGAAGAATTGCGTGATCCTGCCCTCAAGTCCCGATTTTGGAAAAGAGTAACATCATGAAGCGAGTGCTAATAATTGGAGCAACTTCCGCCATCGCCACCGCGTGCGCCCGATTGTGGGCAAGGGATGGCGCCGAGTTTTTTCTGGTAGGGCGAAATGGCGAAAAACTTGAACAGGTGTCTAACGACCTGAAGGCTCTTGGCGCTACAGCTGCTTCTGTCTACACGCTAGAAGCTACAGATGTCGACGCTCATCAGCAGATGATGGAAAAGTGCCTGGCCACCCTGAGGCAGATCGATATTGCTTTGATCGCCCACGGCACATTGCCCGATCAAAAAGCCTGCGAAAAAGATGCTCAATTAGCACTGCGTGAACTGGCCAATAACGCTACATCGGTAATCGCATTACTCACATTACTGGGCAATCAATTCGAGCTTCAAAGGCACGGCGCCCTGGCAGTCATTTCGTCTGTTGCCGGTGATCGTGGCCGACCATCGAACTACTTGTACGGATCTGCAAAAGCCGCTGTCTCGACATTCTGTGAAGGCTTGCGCGCTCGGCTGTTTAAAGTTGGCGTATCACTTACCACCATCAAGCCTGGTTTTGTGGATACACCAATGACGCAAGGTTTGAACTTACCCCCACTGCTGACGGCCCAACCCGAGAAAGTAGCTGAAAGCATCGTCAAAGCAGTAAGAAACAAGAAAGACACTGTCTATACGCCATTTTTCTGGGCACCCATCATGCTCATAATTAAATACCTGCCAAATTTCATATTCAAAAGAACAAATCTGTAAACCCATAGACACTTGAACAACGATCAATAACAGGGCATGTCAATGTCAGTTTTAAAACACATTCAGCAACCCATCCAAAGGTATTCGCTACTCTTAGCCTTTGCAATTGTTGCGTTCCTAAACATCGAATACCTGAACACTTATGCAATTAACGTCGGGGCATTTGACTACCCGAATTACGCCAATATGATTTACTCGGGCGTGTCTAACCTGATTCATGCCAGTGGGTATGCTTGGTTAACCCGCGGTGCGCTCGACATCGCGGGCATAGCGAATGGCCCGGACATTTATGATACTGAATGGCTAAAAAACCTGCAGTATATCCATGTATATTTTCACCTGCTGGCTATCGCGTTTTGCACCTTTATCTGCAACAGAGTATTCGGTAAAACTTCCGCGTTTCTGATGTGTCTTGCATGGGGTGGCAGTTTATTCTTCATGGGAGGCGTAAACTCCGTCGCCCCGGATTGGCTTCAAGGCGATCTCGTCGCAATTTCGTTATTGACGGCTCTCTGGGCATTCAATATCAAGCACTCTGGAAAAGTCTTTTTATACGTGCTGTCCGCTGTCGTATTGACACTGGCCTATCTCGTAAAATTCAACTCTCTAGTGATCGCGCCGGTTATCGCCCTCTTGATCATTTGCGACAGTAAAAAATGGCATTGGAAAGCGTTAACTACCGCTGTTAGTTTGCTGGCAAGCTGGATCTTGGTTTTTGCCTTCATCGAGTCATTCCATTACCCGACGACCAACACCCGTCAATTGAGCTATGATCACGCATGGGTTCTGATTGACGCCATTCCGAATAACTACATTACTCAAGAGCCTGAAAAACTAGGCATCAATGCGCTGCGCTGGAAAGCACTTGGGGCGGTATTGCCACCCGACTATTTCAGGGCGGCCGCTTATCAAGATGTCGATTGGGGAGCCCCCCAGGACGTCCGCGACTACTTCCTCGCACAGTTCAACTATTTGATGAATGCTCCCCGTGCGGACCTGATTGAGTTCGTCAAGAACTATCCTTTGCCGAAAAATTTCAATATTCATTTTTCAGCAATTCCAGGTTACTACTATATTGGACTGCCGCAAACTGACGCCCTTGGAATAGCCGTTTATAAAGAGTCATTATTGGCAATACCAGGTGCTTACGCAGAAAAACTATTCTCCGGGACGATAAATTTCCTCACAGGTTCTGCAACGCAATTGACGCCATTGAAATCGAACAGCCTGGGATTGATCTTGGGCGAAGAGATACAAGGGGACGGTAGCATCTCGCTAACACCTCCCAAGGGGCGCATACCTCAGCATATGCTGTATTGGAATCCTTCCGAGAAGGCCAATCTGCAAGGCATGACGCTCTTCGGCTGGATCAATGCCCTGACACCACCCGCTTGGTTTTACGCCCTGTTATCCCTCGCCTCATGCCTGGCAATAATCAACATCCATACAATGCAGAAGATTTTCCAGGCAGGCATTGTGGTCCTGGCCATAGGACTACTCGTCAGTTCATCCTTGATGTTGCTAGGTGTCCGATTCAAAGAAATGCTCGCGCTGTTGCCAGTCGTGAGTATTTTTCTCGGTTTTGGTACTGCCAGCTGCATCGCGTATTACCGGAACAGAATCAAAGTTAAGGACACCCTGGACGTCAACGGAGCGCCAACATGAAAATCATACTTCCTGGCGGAGCAGGCCTGGTCGGCCAGAATCTGGTGGCACGCCTGAAAAGCCGTGGCTATACGGAAATTGTAGTAATCGATAAGCATCAGACCAACCTGAATATCCTCAAATCAGTTCATCCGGAACTCACGGTAGAACACGCAGATTTATCCAAAAGTGGCGACTGGAGCCGACATTTCACAGGCCCCGCTGTCGTGGTGATGTTGCAGGCACAGATTGGTGGAAATATTTATCAGGAGTTCGTCCAGAACAATATCGACTCCACGTGCCTGATTCTTGATTTGATAAAAAGCAACCCAGGCCTACGTCTGGTTCACATCAGCTCATCGGTTCTTGAGTCAAAAGCTGACGACTTCTACACTCAGACAAAACGAGCACAAGAGGGACTGGTGCTGGCCAGTCACATTCCTTGCCCGATTCTTCGCCCTACTCTCATGTATGGCTGGTTTGACCGCAAGCACCTTGGATGGCTCGCCCGCTTCATGAAAAAGACCCCTGTCTACCCTATCCCCGGGGACGGAAAGTTTATGCGTCAACCACTGTACGCCGGTGATTTTTCAAACATTATCATCAGCTGCATTGAGAACCACGACATACAGGGAACTTTCAATATTTCCGGTCACGAAAAAATCGATTACATCGATATCATCCGCGAAATAAAACGGGTCACTCGTTCAAACACTAAAATCATAAAAATCCCCTACTCCCTGTTCTATGCATTGCTTTGGACATGGGCACTGTTCGACAAGAACCCGCCTTTTACCACACAGCAATTAGCCGCATTGAGCACCAAAGACGAGTTTGAGGTCATCGACTGGCCAACGATTTTTGGCGTCCCCTATACGACTTTTTCGACAGCGATCGACGAAACGTTCAACCATCCGACTTATAGCAATATTGTGCTGGAATTTTAATAATGGGACAGCGAATCGCCGTGTTAGGCGCAGGACCGATGGGATTGGCAGTTGCCTACCAGTTAGCCAAAGATGGTCACACTCCCGTAGTGTTCGAGGCTGATGACCGCATAGGCGGCATGACTGCATCCTTTGATTTTTCGGGCTTGAGCATCGAGCGCTATTATCATTTTCACTGCACTTCGGATTCTGACTTTCTTGGCGTCCTGGATGAGCTTGGCCTGGCGGAAAGAATGCGCTGGGTAGAAACCAAAATGGGCTATTGGTACCAAGGCCAGTTACAGCCTTGGGGCAACCCATTCGCGCTATTGAAATTCAAAGGCCTGAGTTTACAGGCGAAGTTCCGCTACGGACTTTTTGCGTTCCTGTGCACTAAACGCAACGATTGGAAGCCCCTGGACTCTGTGGAGGCGACGGGGTGGATTCGTCGATGGGTTGGCGCAGAAGCATGGGAAGTGCTATGGCGTCGATTGTTCGACTATAAGTTTTATGAGTACGGTAGCAACTTGTCTGCTGCTTGGATCTGGAGCAGGATTCGCCGCATCGGCAGATCGCGCTATAACCTCTTCAAGGAAAAGCTGGGCTATTTGGAAGGTGGATCTCAAACACTGCTGAATGCACTCAAAGACCGCATTGAGTTACTGGGCGGCGAGTTCAAGTTAAAATCCCCGGCAGAACGCGTAGTCATTGAGAACGGCACAGTAAAGGGATTGCAAGTGGCGGGCGAGTTTATTGACTTCGACAAAGTCGTCAGTACCGTTCCCCTGCCTTACGTGCCAAAACTTATCCCAGACTTGCCGGAGAACATTCTTAACCAGTTCAAGGCATTGAAAAACATTGCCGTAGTTTGCATCATCGTCAAGATGAAAAAACCGTTGACCGAAAACTTCTGGCTCAATACTAATGATCCAGACATGGACATACCGGGACTCGTCGAGTACAGCAACCTACGGCCTATGGATCAATCCATTGTTTACATTCCTTTCTACCTTCCGGGCGAGCATCCGAAGTTCCAGGACTCGGACGAAACCTTCTTCGAGAAGGTCCGGATGTATCTGAAAAAAATAAATCCTGCGCTGACGGACGATGACATCATTGAGTTACGTGCCAGCCGGTACCGTTACGCTCAGCCAATCTGCGATCCCGACTACCTGGACAAACTCCCTCCGGCCTCGTTGCCCGTTGAAGGCCTTTGGGTTGCGGACACCTCCTACTACTACCCGGAGGACAGAGGAATCTCCGAAAGTATCGGGTTCGGCAGAAAATTAGCAAAACAGGCGATCCGATGATCAGGTATCTTTTTACCCGACAGTTCCTTGAATTCGCGGCGGCGGGAGGTTTCGCCGCGTTCTTGAATTGGCTCTCCCGAATAATGTTCAGTTTCTGGATGCCGTTCTCATGGGCTATCGTTTTTGCCTACATGGTAGGTATGGCGACAGCCTTTACATTGAACCGGGTATTCATATTCAAAAACTCCGAAAAAACCGCAATGCAACAGGCAAGAGGCTTCATTTTCATGAACCTGCTGTCATTCCCGATTGTATGGTTTTCGGCAATCTATATAAATTCTGGACTTCTGAGTCTGGGCCTCCGCTCCTATACCGAGGCCTTTGCTCACGCGATTGCGGTAACGCTACCGACTATTACGACATTCCTTTTTTATAAGATATTTGCCTTCAGAGACATACCCGAAAAAAAGTGACAACAAAGCGCAGCCCAGACTGCGCTTGCCTTCCTTTTTGATCGACTCACGCGCTCCCAGGTCCAGTTCTGGCCCTCGGATTCTTTACTATCTGGCTTAATGGCAGACAAGGCGAGAAAAAGCCGGTTTTCTACCGGCTTTGTTGAACCACAGATAGATTATTTGGGACGAGTTCTATGCCAGCAGATCAAGATCAAGGCTCCAGGCGACGCTGCTGGTAGATCCAGTCAACAATCTCGCCATCAGGGGTATACCCGCTCACGGTCTCTCGTAGAAGTTGCCGCACACGGGAGTAGTCATCTTCGTCGACTGCTTCGAGCAGTTCGTGCAATCGCCCCTTCAACACATCCCATGACAGATGATCTTCGTTTGCAGTCATGATCATCGGATGAGGAGTGGCGGCAACATTGTCACCGATCAAGAGCTCTTCGTAGAGTTTCTCCCCGGGACGCAACCCAGTGAACTCGATAGAGATATCGCCCTGGGGATTGCGTTCAGAACGAATGCTCAATCCCGATAAGTGGATCATTTTCTCTGCCAGTTCAACGATTTTCACCGGCTCGCCCATGTCCAGTACAAATACGTCACCGCCCTGCCCCATCGAGCCGGCCTGAATGACCAACTGCGCGGCTTCGGGAATGGTCATGAAATACCGGGTTATCTTCGGGTGCGTGACGGTCAGCGGCCCGCCGGTCTTGATCTGGCTATGAAACAACGGAATCACCGAACCGGAAGAGCCCAGCACATTGCCGAATCGAACCATGGTGAAACGTGTTTTGTTCACCCGTGAAACATTGGCCTTGTCACCGAACAATACTGGCGCCACCTCCCGGCTGAGGGCTTGCAGCGTCAACTCTGCCAGCCGTTTGGTACTGCCCATGACATTGGTCGGGCGCACTGCTTTGTCGGTGGAGATCAGGACGAAATTCGACACACCTGCCTGCAACGCAGCCTGGGCGGTGTTCAACGTTCCGATGACGTTGTTCAACACACCCTCGGCGATGTTGTGTTCAACCATCGGCACATGTTTGTAGGCCGCCGCGTGGTAAACCGTATCGACCTTCCAGGTTTTCATCACATCCAGCAATTTGTCCTGATGGCGGATCGAACCAAGGATCGGCAAAAGGCGAATCGACAACGACTCCCGAATTCCGCGCTGTTCCAGTTCCGACAGAATGCTGTAGAGGTTGAATTCACTGTGCTCGAACAGGATCAGTGTGGTCGGGGCCATTGCAAAAATCTGCCGGCAGAGTTCCGAGCCGATCGAACCGCCAGCACCGGTGACCATCACCGTCTTGCCTTTGATGCAGCGCTCCAACAAGTCAGGCTGTGCCGGGACCGAATCGCGCCCGAGAAGATCGGCGATATCGACTTCCTGAATGTCCTCGACCCTGACCCGGCCACTGGCCAGGTCCGTGAAGTTGGGCACACTGCGCACGTGCAGCGGGAATCCTTCGAGAAGATTGAGAATCTCCCGGCGCCGGGCACGGGTCGAGGATGGCAATGCCAGGAGAATTTCCTGCGCCCCCGTCACATCAATCATTTGCTGAATATGTTTAGGTTTATAAACCTGAAGACCGGAAATCGAGCGATCCGAGATCCCTGGATCATCGTCGATGAAGGCAACCGGACGCATCACGCGCCCCATGCGCAATGCTGCCACCAGTTGATTGCCAGCCACGCCGGCGCCATAGATGGCCACTTTGGTCAAACCATCATCGCGACTGGTAAACGGAACATGTTGCGCTGCGGTAAACCAGTCGCCCATGAAGTACTGACGCATGCACAGGCGCAAACCGCCAATAATGACGAGACTCAACCACCAGTAATTGAAAATGATCGAACGCGGCACGACGGCTTCGTGGTTGCTGTACCAATAGACAACCAGCGCCAATACCAGAGATGAAAGACTGACCGCTTTGATAATCGCGACGAGGGCGTCATTGCCGAAATAACGCATGACCGCACGATACATGCCGAATCGCACAAACAGCGGGATGGCGACGCAAGGAGCGCAGACAAACAGCCACAGATGAACTTTGAATGGGTTGACCATTTCGTCCACACCCAGCCGCACCACGAAAGCCATCCACAAGGCCGCCCAAACAAGGAAGATGTCCGTGATAACTTGCAGCATTCTCTTTTGCCGACGCGGCAGCCCCAGCAAAAACAGCCTCATCCTGCCCATATTGATATCTAGCACCTACGAGAACTCCCTTCAGCGGGCAACAAGATCCGGACGAATCTTACCTTCGTCCCCCCACACTTTAAACCTAACCGGCATGGCTTGGGCGTGGTTACGACAATGAATACGATGTTCCGACGAAGCGGCCCGACTTCCAATCCCGGAAAAAAACCGGAAAACCCGCAATTCGAGGTTAACGCTTCAAGCCCGTTCGTCCACAGAGACCGCGAAAAAAAAGAGCCATATTCAAATGGCTCTTTTTCCGTCAATGATCAATTTGCGATCAGTGTTCAGTTTAACGGCTGGTAACTTTCGCAGGACTTTGCTGCTCTGTCCTTGGCCAGGTTGTAAGCCTCATGCAACAACTTGTGGCGTTCCAGACGTACATTCGGGTCAGCCGGAGTACGGAACAAGGAAGTGGTTTTGGCCACATACGTGAAGGTATTTCCATAACCATATCTGAGCCACAGGTTCCAATCTTCCAGATTGCTCATGTCGGTCTCGAAACCACCCCGTTGCAAGTACAGCGCGCGTTGGAAGAGCAATGATTGAATCGGGATGAAGTTGTGATCCAGCAGAATATCGTAGTCGTACTCGTGCTTGTAGTACGAAGGCGTCTCATGGCTGACCTCGGTGTAACGGCCGTCCGCTGCAGTATGGGTACCGACTTCCATGGCCAGCGAGTAAGCCGCCACCGACTCAGGGTTTTTCGCCAGGGCCGCGACCAGCACTTCGACGTGATCGGAGAACAACAGATCATCGTCGTCCAGGAACATGCAATAAGTGCCGCGAGCCATTTCGAGACCGTGGTTACCCGTCACGGAGCGGCCAACCTTGTCCATTCCGTAAAAGCGGATCGGGCGACCTTCCACAGACTGGTACTCGGCCACCAGGTCCTTCATGGTTTCACCACCATCCTCGACGACCACCAGCTCCACGTTCGGGTAGGTCTGATTGAGTACGGAGATGATCGCTTGCCGCAGGAAATCATTTCGGTTGCGGTAGGTGCGGGTGACGATCGTCACCAGCGGCGCTTCGGCCAGTGGTTCGCCTATGGTCCAGAACGCACCGTCACGGATCATCTCATAGTCAAAACCACGGAAAGGGAAGCTCGCCTCCTGGCTGGAGCCTTTGCCCGAAAGAAAGTGCGGGGCCTTGCGCAGCAGCTTGCCGACGTTGCCAAACAGGTCACGACGCGCTCCCGCATACACTTCAGGACGGAACAACAGAGCCGTTTGCAGCACTAGTGCACCAAGCTTGTCGGTGAAGTCGCCATAACGCAGGCGCAAGTAAGCGTTGGCCAGGGTGCTGCCGGTAAACTGAATAGGCTTTACATGGTTTTCGTGTTCATACGTGTAGTGATACACCACCGCAGACGGGCAGTATTTCAACTGATAACCGTAGGAACGGAACCGGTAGGACAACTCGACATCTTCGCCGTACATGAAAATTTCATGCTCGTACCCACCCACTTTGGCATACGCAGAACGTCGAACCAGAATGCAGGCGTGGGAAGACCAGTTGGTCTCGTGGGTTACCGGATCATAATATTTCGGATGTTCGTACGGGGCCTGGCGCAATTCCCATGAAGCCACAGCGCCGGAGGTGTCCGCGTGAGCGGCTGCCACCACCCGCGAGACCGAGTCAGGTGCGAAGACAATGTCGATGTTGCTGATCAGTACGAATTCCGAATGCCCGGTCTTGATTGCCCGGTCGTGCCCCAGCCCGAATCCGACGTTCTCGCCCTGAATGATTTCAAAGCCCGCCAGTTCAGCGCCCAGCCGGGTTTTCCAACGCTGCAGGTCCTCAACGGTGCTGTCCTTGGAGCCATTGTCGACAAAGCACAGGTTCAGTTTTTCCAGCGGATAGTCCTGCGCCTGTAAAGACGCGAAGAACCCGTCGGCCCACTTGCTGCTGTTGTAGGTCACGATCGAGACATCGACCACTGGCTGTACGTCGAACACCGAAATACTCGGCGCGTAACCAAAGCGTCGATCGGCGATGCTCTGAACGGCCTTGAGATTGTTCCGGGAATTGATCGCGCGCATCACTTTGGCTCGCGCCGCAGTCGTGAAACTGCGCAGGCGCATGCGCACGCCGATCAGAAATGGCAGCTTCTGATAAACCGGCCGCAACACGGCACGCGGATTCGAAAGAAGGCTACGAAGCTTCCAGTAGAGCCGGAACAATACCCGCATTCCCCAGCGCACAGGGCGGGTCATGCGCCAGGATTTAGAGGTATAGACGCTTTGCAGATCCTGCTTGAGCGCCGCGATCTCAAGTTGCAGTTGCTCCTGCTCCACCAGCAGGCGGTTTTGAATCTGGACCAGCTCATCGTTGTCTTGCAGATACCGGTCATCCAACACTGCTGTGAGCTTGTCGTTCACATCCGAGAGTTGATCCTTGGTCAAAAGCAGTTCTTCCCTAACAGTTGAAAGCTCGTTTATCGAGGCCAGATAAATATCATTGATTGAGACCAACTCATCCTGGGCTTCCTGAATTTTTCCTTCCAGCCAGGCGATATAGGATTGCTGGCGGTAACTTTCCAGATCCGGATCAAAGCCGTTTCGCACGGGATGGACGGGCATGGTGCGGGCCAATCGCGCGAGGTGCGCCGACGGCTCGCCGAACTGCGCCTCGCTCAAGAAGTAGCGTGACTGGGCAAAATCTAGAACCTGCGCCCGCAACGCCACCGAGCACGGCGCTAGCGCACCGTGCGCTTGCCACAACGGCAGAAGGTCCTGCGGCTGCTCGACGTCAATGGTCAGCCCTGTCCCCCAGAAAGGCGCCTTGCCCAACGCGTATACGGTCTTGCCGGCAAGAGCCGCTTCGAAACCGGCCGAAGAATTGAGGGTAAACACCACATCGGCGCCGGCAATCAGATCGGCAATGCTGTCTTCCTTGCCTGCCACCTGAACGTGCTCCGGCAAATCCGGAACGTCATCCAGTGGATGAGGTTTGACGATCACTGTGAAGGGTGCGCCTTCAATGGCTGCGAGCACATGCCCGACGTACTCTGCCATGCTGGCGAACGGCGAGCCCATGATGACATTGGAGTCGTCCTGGACCTGCAGCAGGATCAACACCGTCGGGGTCTTGCTCTCCCCTTTAAAGCGATAGCACTCTTCCATCTGCGCAAGTCTTGCCATTGCGACATCTGTCGGCAGAGCGGCTGACTGCTGCTGGTACTTGGCGAACTCGGCGCTGAAGCCGCTGCGTACGTTCACACCACGGACGTCCGAGTAATAAGCCATCGGATTAGGTGCGCGCAACATCCCCAATTCATTGAAGATCAGCGGAATGGCCTTCGACACACACACTGTCTCGAGGCTGCCGTCATGGTTCCAGCTGAACACCAGATCAGGCTCGATATTATCGATCAGGGACGCTACGAACCGGTCATGAAACGCCAGGGGCTTGCCATTGAGCAAGCACTTCCAGTCGCTGAACCAGTCTGGGTTGCCCGGTTGCGGATATTCACAATCGTAAGTGGCCGGGCTGATCCAGGCATGCCTGAAATCGGGATACTCGTTTTTCAGCTGGTCGGAGCCGACGAAAAAGCACTCCCAGCCTTCCTCAGCGAACTTGTTGGCCAGAGGCAGATAGACATCGACAATACTGCTGAACAGCGTCGGACGCTCGCGCAAGACTAACGGCAACGTATAAAAAACCACACGTTTGTATTTACGCGCAGCCACTTTGACAGCCGGATCCCCCGCCGCAATGCTTTGCGCCGGCACGTTGAATTTCACCACCGAGTTTGCGGCAATGATCGAGCCGCTGCCGACGTCAGCGCCGGCCAGCACCGATGCGTTGGCGCCAATCCAGACGTCGTCACCGATGTTCACGTTGGCCAAACGCAGTCCCTGATCCTTGATGGGCGCATGCAAGTCATATCGGTGGGTCGATGAGGTGATGGACACATTGGGAGCAATCAACACATCTTTGCCGATGGTGACCTTGCCACTGCCGTTGATCCACGTTCCGTAATTGACCACCGTACCCGAAGCGATGCTCAGATAGCCGCCAGCACCGCACTCGATGACGACGTTGTCGCGCAGTTGAACCCCGTCCTCGATGATACATTCAGCGGTGCCGTCGACATGAAATTTGACGGTGTCTGCAACAACCGCATTACCGATCTTAAGCATGATTCAAGCGACCTTCACAACGTTGACTGTTGACGGGCAATAAGCGACTCCCACGATCTGACGCCCACCCGAGACGCTGATTTTGCGCATCGGCCAACGTTGATCCAGTTCAACACGCTCGCCGTCCAGACTGGCCATCCCGATAAACAGGAAATATTCCCCAGGCGCGACATTGAGCGGGAAGGAAAAGCTGATTTTGTAGGCGCCGGCGTCAAGATCGAACTTGCACCCGGCCAGCAACGTGTTGTCCCCCGCGACGTCGACACCCTTGGCGTCGCGCAACGAGTAGCCCATGACCACCTCCTTGAGCGCCGTGGCGGACTGCACATAGCAATGCATATTGACGTCTTCGGTGGGTTCGAAATGATTGGTCTGCGTGCCGTCGGCACTGTAGAAATCCACGGCATTGATTTTCGCTGCGCCGGAACCGAATCGAACTTCCGAGATGTCACCCAGCTCCTTGTCGTAGGACATGTCGAGGTGCTGTTCCTCTACCGCTGGTGCTGCCACGGCACTGCTGTTACGCACCTTCTTTTCATAATTCTTGGTCGCGGTCAGAACATCGGTGCTGTAGTCGATGATCTGGCCGTTCTGCATCACGATGACCGCCTGGCAAAAACGAATGACCGATTGGGTGTCGTGCGAGACGAACAGGATCGTGGTGCCGCGCTCCTGCATGTGCTTCATCTTGAGCATGCACTTGAGCTGAAAACCGGCATCGCCCACGCTCAGCGCTTCGTCCACGATCAGAACGTCAGGCTCGACGTTGATCGCCACGGAAAACGCCAGACGCGCGAACATCCCGCTGCTGTACATCCGCACCGGCTGATTGACGAAATCGCCGATGTCCGCGAACTCCAGGATGGCCGCAATACGGGTTTGCATTTCGGCATGGGAGTACCCCATCAGGGACCCCTGGAAATAAATGTTTTCAACGCCGGTGTAATCCGGGTTGAAGCCGGCACCCAACTCCAACAGTGAGGCGACCCGCCCCACCACGGTGACCTCGCCACTGGATGGCGTCAGTACCCCGGTGAGGATTTTCAGCAGGGTGCTTTTACCGGCACCGTTCTTGCCCAAAATCCCGACGGTCTGGCCTTTCTCGACAGAGAAGGAAACATCGGTCAACGCGTGAAAATCATGGTGACGGTGCTTGCCGAATAGCGAAAGAGCTTCGACCAGCCTGTCAACCGGCTTGTTGTAAAGCCGATACACCTTGCTGACATTACGGACGCTGATTGCGCTCTCATTCACTGCATTCATTACAAAACATCCGCAAAGTGGGGTCTTAATTTTTTGAATGTGCGCCAGCCCACCAGCGCGAGGACAATCATTACGCCCCAAAAAATCAGGGTTTGCGTGGGGCGTTCCCAGAACCAGATTCCGCGAATCAGCGAATCCCTGAAGCCTTCGACGATATAGGTAAACGGGTTCAGTCGCAGATAGGAAGCTGCACGGCCGCTGATGGCATCAATGTCCCAGAACACCGGGGTCAGCCAAAAGCCGAATTGGGTAGCCATCGCTACCAATTGACTCAGGTCTGGGAAGAAAATCACCACCGAACTGGTAATCCAGGCTATCGCCAGCAACAACATGAACAGGCAAACGACGTAATACCCAACCTGTAACCAGTAGAGGTTTGGTTCGTAGCCGTAGATGACGAACAGCAGCAGCAGGATGAAGACAAAGAACGCGTGAACGAGTACTGCTGAAGTGAGCTTGACCAGTGGCAACAAGGAAACCTTGAAGACGATCTTCTTCACCAGGAAGCTGTTTTCCTTGACGGCCGTGCAACCGGAATTCAGCGCCTCTACCGTGAAGAACCAGGGCACCAGCCCGCACACCAGCCACAGGACGAAAGGAAAGTCCCCGTGAGGCGCTGCCTTGAAGCCGAACTGAAACACGAACCACAGGATCAATGTGGTTGCGCAAGGCTGGATGAAGACCCACAAAAAGCCAAGGTAGTTGGTCAGGTAACGGGCGCGTAGATCATTGGAGACCAGGCTCAACAGAATCCTGCGATCCGCCAGCATTCCTCTGAGCCAACTCATCGCACATCTCCACGCGTCACAATCGCATTCACTACCGCTTTAAAACTACCGCACGACATCTTGAATTCCATTTAACGATCCGGGCTCATCGACTTGAGATTTTCACCGGCTTGCGGAACGAACACCGGTTTGGCTTCTACGATCCCGGCCTGAGCCCTGGACTTGTCCTTGGGTTTGAATTTCAGCACGCGTTTTTCAACCAGATGCCAGGAGGCGTAACCGAGCACCAACGTGATGGCCACGGTAACGAACAGGTAAACGGGATATGAGATTTCCGGAAACTTGAGCAGAACGAACTGCTGCACCGGAAAGGCGTAGATGTAAACACCGTAGGAACAGTCGCCCACACGATTGACCCAACTGCCCAATCGACTGCTCGACAGTCCGTAGGCCAGCACCACATAAGGCAACGTGAGCCAAAGCAGAATCTTGGAAACCGGGGCATAGGGCGCCAAAACAATGGTCGCCATGATCAATACGCAAACACCCGAGAGGCTGAACCAGCGTTCAAGTCGCCATTTGGCATAGCAGGCGCCGATCATGAAGTAGATGCCGGTGAGGAAGATATTACGCACATCGGTGCCATAGATCACCACCAACGGGGCATCGCGCCAGCACCAGAAAATCACCGTAAGGGCAAAAAGTGCTGTTACCGCTGTATAAATCCAGCGCCCGCCCTTGAAGAGCAGACCCAGGCTCATGACCACCAGGTACATGAAGAATTCGACGGGCAGGCTCCACAACGAACCGTTGACGGCGTTGGGTACCCTTGCATGCTCAAGTACGCCCGGCAGATAAAACACCGGGCTCAGAATGACGTTTTTCAGATAGGACCAGAACTGCGGATGCGAGAAATATTCGCCAACTGACAGTGTGGTAAAGATTGGCCCGAGAATGAACATGCTGATCAGAACAACCACGATCAGCGCTGGAAAGATCCGCAAGGAGCGCTTGATCAAGAAGTTGCCGGCCGACGGCGTGAAATCCCAGCTCTTGACGATCAGATAGCCACTGATAATGAAGAATATCTCGATGCCCAGGCCGCCATAGGACGCGAGCCCGAGGAAACCGGCCGGTGCATTGCCGTAGAACGCAAAGGAGTGTGCGTAAAGAACCATCAGCGCAGCAATCAGCCGAAGCAAGTTTAAATTATTATCCTTATGCTGCATGTAATACCGCTCCAACACTGATTGAACTGATGAAAATTACTGACTGGGTTGTTACGAAAGAAACCGGATGCGGACGCACACTTCGCCACTCACGATTCCCGACAACTGCGTTCTCGACAAGTGCCGGGCGCGCGGGGTCGCGAATCATAGCATTATCCGATACAGGCTCCCACGCCTGGCCAAGCCTCAAGAGATTGACGGCACTTCCCGTGTACCGGCCTTGAACCTCGCGGCCAACCACAGCAACGGAACGTAAGCGACGATCAGTCCGACGACGCCCGGCACTATGCCTAGAGCCACCACCACTGCCCATGGCAATAACCAGAAAACATTCAGCCCGACCACTGCAAGGGTCACGCCCTTGTGGCTTTTGAACTGTCGGGATGCGTACTGATAGGCGTGACTGCGATGGGCCTGATAGACCTTGTCACCATTGAGCAGGCGTCGGCACAGCGTCCAGGTGGCATCGACCACAAAGGCGCCAAGCAGTATGGTCCAGCTCCATAACAGCTGCGGCGAACGGGTCGCCGCCTCCAGCGACAGAATGCCCAGCGCAATACCCAGGAAACCGCTGCCGGCATCCCCCATGAAGATCCGTGCCGGTGGATAGTTCCAGCACAGAAAACCGGCAACAGCCGCACTCAGCGCCAGCACGCCCCAGACAGGCTCGACCTGGCCCACGAGACCATAAATCAATGCGCTTCCCAGGCACGCACAAAGCGCCTCGGCACTGGCCAAGCCATCGATGCCATCCATGAAGTTATAAAGATTGAGCATCCACACCAGGTACACCGCTGCAAGAGCATGGCCTACCCAGCCGAGATCGAGCGTGCCATTGAGCAAGGCGATCGGGGTCAGCCCATCGAGCCAGAACAACGCCCAGATGGCCGCCGCGAAATGCCCGAGCAGGCGCCATCTCGCCGCGATATGGCCGTGATCATCGGCAAATCCGATCAACGCCACCAACAAGCCGCTGCCCGACAGCGCGAACAACGCCGGGCGATCGATCAGCCCAAGCCATCCCAGAACAGGCAAGGCCAGCAAGAAACCGACAACGATCGCCACACCGCCACCACGAGGCGTCGGCACGGAATGCGAGCTGCGCTCATTGGGGATGTCCATCAGGCTTTTGGAAAGCGCGTAGTGGCGCACTCCCCAAGTCAACGCCCAGGACAGCAGGAATATCGAAAGAAGCAACCCACCAGCAATCATGACTTTTGCGTATCCAGAAAATGGCCAGCAGTACGACGCATGGCAGTGTCCACATCAATCGGCGGCACCCAACCAAGCATCTCGCGGTTCTTGCTGATATCGACCTGCAACGATTCGCAGACTCGCTGAGCCACTGCACGCTTGCCGGCGGCAGCCGCGCAGATCAGTAGCAGTTTCGAAGGAACGGGCAGCAAGCGCGCTTTTTTCCCCAACGCCGAAGCCAAGCGGCGCAACAGGCGAGGTGTCGACAGATCATCGCCGTCGCTGACCAGAAAGGTTTGCCCTGCCGCTGCCGGGTGCTCCAGACAGGTTTCGATGAAATCGACGAGGTTGCCGATCGCGACCATGCTGCGCTGGTTGCCAATAGCGCCCAACGGCAACACCAGGCCTTTATCGAGCCACTTGAGCAAGCTGAGAAAGTTGGCCTTTACGCCCGGCCCATACACCAGTGGCGGGCGAATGATCACGATCTCCATACCGGTTTCGCTGCCGAGCAGGTGCAGCGCCTGCTCTGCCTCATGCTTGGAGATCCCGTAAGGATCTTGCGGGGCCGGCACATCATGCGCGGTGAAAGGATGCCCGACAGGAGTGCTTTCGCCATTCACCTTGATTGAGCTGATAAACACGAAGCGCTTGACCCCGACCTGCGCTGCCGAGCGTGCCAATTGCAGTGTGCCATCGACATTCACGCGTCGAAATTCGGCCAGTGCATCGTCTGCCGTCTCGCGCATGACATGCACCCGGGCCGCCGCGTGCACGACAATCTGCACGCCGGCCAACTGCCCGGCCGAACTTGCACCCATTTCGAACCGCGCAACAGGACACAAACCCAGCAGACGGCTGGCGCCACGAACCGCCGCGACAGGCGCATACTTCCGCCCGAGCAGCAAACGCAAGACCAGCGCCTCACCGACGAACCCGCTCGCCCCGGTCACCCACACTTTGGGCGCCGTCATTGGGCCGTTTTCCCGACAAGGGCGGTCGCCCAACAGATCAGGAAAAACAAGGCACGATCTCTGACTCGACGACGGCAGCGCCACGCCGAGAACGACAGCCTGATCAGTTGCAATCGACGCAATGCAAGCCAGGACTCGACGAATGGATTGCCCGCCTGCCCGGTCAAACGCGCGATTAAAGCCACTTGGGTGAACCACCAGCCATCGTGAATGGTTTTATAGCGGGCAATCATCGGACTAAGGCCCGTGTTCGCCCCGACCTGATTACTTTCGTGCTGCCGATAGTCCATCGAAGGACGGGGATCGATATACCAGCGAAAGCCGTGGCTGCGGGCGAAGGCATAACAGTACCAGTCGTGCAGGCTGACATTTTGCAGCTCATCCCATTGTGCCAACATCGACTGTTTCATCGCCTGCACCAATGGCGTGCTCAGCACATAGGTACAGCCCGGCCCGGCAGCCTCGAACAGGAAATCCCAGTGTGTCTGCGGCTGTGCCTTGTGCAACAGTTGAGTCCTGCCGTTCTCCCAGAACGCCGTCACATTGCTGGAACACGCATCGACACCGCGCTCGCAAATCGAAGTGATGGCTCGCTGCAGTTTGTCCGCATGCCAGACGTCGTCCTGATCCGCAAAGGAGACGTAGTCATACGCCTGCAAATCGACATCGCGGATCAATCGAAAAAAGTTGCGCGAGGCGCCACCAAAACGAATACCCGAAGGCAAAAGGAAGACATTTGGATGGCTAGCGGCAAAATCCGCGCACCAAGCTTCGGTACCATCGGAAGAGGCATCAACGCTGATGTGTACAGTGACGTGCACCGCCGATTGACCGAGGATCGAAGACAACTGCTCTTCGATCCACTGCATTCCGTTGTAGGCAGCCAGCAAAACTGCAACCCGGGGAGTTGTTACTGGCATTCCATTCCTGCTTGCACGGTTCTGACAAATTGGGCGAGACAACGGGTTTCAGCGAGTGCTGGAATCCAGGAGTTTCTGCAGATACTGGCCATAGCCGGTTTTCTTCAGGCTGTCGGCCTGTTTTGCCAACTGTTCGGCGTCAATCCAGCCATTATTGAAGGCAATCTCTTCCAGGCAAGCCACCTTCAAGCCTTGACGCTGCTCGATGGTGTGCACGAAGTGACTGGCTTCCAGCAGCGAATCGTGGGTACCGGTATCGAGCCAGGCAAATCCACGTCCAAGCATTTCGACATTCAGCGACTTCTGCGCCAGGTAAGCCTGATTGACGTCAGTGATTTCCAGCTCGCCGCGTGGAGAAGGCTTGATGTTCTTGGCAATATCGACCACTTGGTTGTCGTAGAAATACAACCCGGTCACCGCATAATTGGACTTCGGCTTCAGCGGTTTCTCTTCAATGCTCAGCGCCCGGCCCGTGGCATCGAACTCGACCACGCCGAAACGCTCGGGATCGGAAACGTGGTAACCGAACACCGTGGCGCCTTGCACCTGCTGGGTCGCCGCACGCAAATTGTCGGAGAAATGCTGACCGTAGAAGATGTTGTCGCCCAGAATCAGGCAGCATGGATCTTTACCGATGAACTCTTCACCGATGATAAAGGCTTGCGCCAGACCATCCGGGCTCGGCTGCTCGGCGTAGGTGAGCTTGATCCCATAAACACTGCCATCGCCCAGCAACTTGCGGAAGCAAGGCAAATCTTCCGGGGTGGAAATGATCAGGATTTCGCGCATGCCGGCCAGCATCAACACCGACAGCGGATAAAAGATCATCGGCTTGTCGTAGATCGGCAACATCTGCTTCGACACACCCAGTGTCAGTGGGTGAAGACGAGTACCCGAACCACCCGCGAGGATGATGCCTTTACGATTTGTCGTGGTCATTTATTCAGAACTTCCCTAAGCATTCGGGTTACACCACTTTGCCAATCCGGCAAGTGTAGAGAAAAATTGTCGCGCAGCTTCCGAGTATTCAAACGTGAGTTCGAAGGACGACGAGCGGGCGTTGGATAAGCGCTTGTTTCGATCGGATTGACCGCCGTTACGGCAAGAATCTCGCCATTGGCTTTGGCAAAATCGATCACATGGTTTGCGTAGCCGTGCCAGGACACCTCACCGGCAGCGGCCAAATGATAAAGACCCGACAACTGCGGCCGCTGAACCGCCAGACGAATTGCCAATGCGCTGACGTCCGCGATCAGCTCCGCCCCGGTAGGCGCGCCGATCTGATCGGCAATCACGCTCAGGCTCTCGCGATCCTTGGCCAGGCGCAGCATGGTCTTGGCAAAATTGTTGCCTCGGGCGGCGTACACCCAACTGGTGCGGAAAATCAGATGGCGGCAGCCTGAGGCGATGATCGCCTGCTCGCCCGCCAGCTTGCTTGCGCCGTAAAAGTTGACCGGCGCAACCGGATCTTCCTCCTGCCAGGCTGTAGTGCCCTGCCCGCTGAAAACGTAATCGGTCGAATAATGCACCAGCCACGCGCCAAGCGAGGCCGCTTCCTCTGCCATGACACGACTGGCCTGCTCGTTGATACGCGTCGCCAGTTCGGTGTCGGACTCGGCTTTATCAACTGCGGTATAGGCAGCGGCATTGACGATGACATCCGGCGCCACTTGGCGAATGGTCGCCCGTAACCCCTCAAGGTCGGCGAGATCACCGCACAAGCCATTAACGCTATGACGATCCAGTGCAACCAGTTCGCCCAGCGGCGCCAGAGCACGCTGCAGCTCCCAACCGACCTGACCGTTTTTTCCCAGCAAAAGGATTTTCATGCCTTGCCCGAGCGATCCGCATAGTTCTGGTCGATCCACTGCTGGTAGCTGCCGCTCTTCACGTGAGCTACCCACTCGGTGTTGGTCAGATACCATTCGACCGTTTTGCGAATACCAGTCTCGAAGGTTTCTTCCGGCGACCAGCCCAGTTCCCGCTGGATCTTGCTGGCGTCGATCGCGTAACGCTGATCGTGACCAGGACGATCCTGAACATAGGTGATCAGATTGGCATGGGGGCGGTGCGCGGAGTCCGGACGCAACTCATCGAGCAGTGCACACAATGTCTGCACGACTTCGATGTTTTGTTTTTCGTTATGGCCACCGATGTTGTAAGTCTCACCGATCACACCTTCGGTCACGACTTTGTACAGGGCGCGCGCGTGATCCTCAACATACAGCCAGTCGCGAACCTGATCGCCCTTGCCATAGACTGGCAGAGGCTTGCCTTCCAGCGCATTGAGAATGATCAGCGGGATCAACTTCTCCGGGAAGTGGCACGGGCCGTAGTTGTTGGAGCAATTGGTGACCAGCGTCGGCAGGCCGTAGGTGCGCGCCCAGGCACGCACCAGATGATCGGAACTGGCCTTGCTGGCCGAATATGGCGAGCTTGGCTGATACGGCGTGGTTTCGGTAAACAGATCTTCCGGACCTTCGAGGTCCCCATACACTTCGTCGGTAGATATGTGATGGAAGCGGAAGGCTGCCTTGCGCGCGTCATCGAGCTTAGCCCAATAATGACGCGCCGCTTCCAGCAGCGTGTACGTGCCGATGATGTTGGTCTGGATGAATTCAGACGGACCGGAGATAGAACGGTCGACATGCGATTCGGCGGCCAGGTGCATGATGGCGTCGGGCTGGTGCTCACGCAGAACGCGGTCGATCTCGCCACGATCACAAATATCGACACGCTCGAACGCATAGCGCGGGTTCCGGCTGACCTCGGCCAGCGACTCAGGGTTACCGGCATATGTCAGCTTATCGACATTAACGATCGCATCAGTCGTATTGGAGATGATGTGACGAATGACTGCGGAGCCAATAAACCCGGCGCCGCCGGTGACGAGAATTTTCACGCGAAACCTTACCCTTGAGCTGCTGGCAACGCACCTATTGAGCGTTGCCATGATCCATGAATGTAAAAGCCTGATGATGAGGCTCTTATCAGAGTCAATCCAGAGCGATGTGGGAAAAGGCCACTATCGAACAAGGGCAGTATTTTACAGCTTAATGAACGTTTTACTAATGGATATGAACAAGCTGCAGCGCAAATACGATGGATGCCCTGTCGACGCTGGTCATCAAGCCAGACGCTTGCGCGATGCCCGGGACGAGCGTCCCAGAAACCAGCCCAGCACCGGGCCGATCAACATGCCAGCCAGCAGCGCCAGAACCGTTACCACCGACACAGGCAACTGAGGTCCGGCCCAGCCGAGAAACAACAACGAGACGGTTTGCTGATTTTCGAGAACGAAGGCGAGTATCGCCAACACCAATAAAAGAATAAAAACGCCAAGAAGTATGCGTTTGAGATTACGCATGAACGTCTCCCTGATAGTCAGCAGCGAGGATCAAACGCCCTCCTCCTCTTCCTCATTAACACGATCACGCAACTCTTTGCCCGGCTTGAAATGCGGGACAAATTTACCGTCAAGGCTAACGGACTGGCCAGTCTTTGGATTGCGACCAACGCGCGGTGCACGGTAGTGCAGAGAGAAGCTGCCAAACCCGCGGATCTCGATGCGATCACCGGTGGCCAGACATTGGGACATTTGTTCAAGCATGGTCTTGATGGCCAGCTCCACATCCTTGGATGAGAGCAGCCCTTGATGGGTGACAATTCGTTCGATCAACTCCGACTTCGTCATATTTTTCCCTTCTTTTTCAAGCAGCTAGATCAGCGCTTGAAAGGTTTTAGCACGCCCGGAAGATTTTGAACAGCCCAGGGATTGACATATCTTCCATAGCATCAGAACGCCCATTTTCAGGGCGTCATACCAAGCCGGGAGACCGCGGATCTAGCGGCACATCACCAGCATGGTGCGGGTCACGAAGCCTGCGGGATTAAAGCCAAATGGATAATCGTCTTCATCCTTGGCATCGTCAGAGCGCGTGATCACTCGATAACCTGAACCCTTGCATTCCTTCGCCGCGCGCTTTTCACATTTCCCCCAGCCGGACCCCAACCCCGAACAGTCGATCTCGATCCCACTGACACCGCGTATGGCATGTGTCTTGGCGCTCGTGGTACAGCCCGCCAGTGCAAGCACTGCAACGAGGACAATAAACTTGTTCATCCATTTCCTTATGCCAGGCCAAGCCCGGCGACTACGTACCTGAAATCAAGCTTAGTCGCGAATAGGCGATTGATCCGATTAAAGAAACAGACACCCCGGGAAATAGATTGGTTTCACCGCCCCCTCCCGTTTCAGCAAAACGGGAGGGCCGATCAGCAAATCGCGGGCACAAAAAAGGGCGACCGAAGTCGCCCTTTTTCATGATCAAGCAGAACTTAGTTCTGTTTGGCCATTGCTTGACGCAGCAGTGCAGCCATAGTGGTGTCAGCTGCTTCGCCTTCCGGAGCTGCTTTCAGGCTCTGGATGGCTTCTTTCTCTTCAGCATCGTCTTTCGATTTGATCGACAGCTGAATTACGCGGCTCTTACGATCAACGCTGATGATCTTGGCTTCTACTTCCTGGCCTTCTTTCAGAACGTTGCGCGCGTCTTCAACGCGGTCACGGCTGATTTCGGAGGCTTTCAGAGTCGCTTCGATATCGTCGGCCAGAACGATGATGGCGCCTTTGGCGTCAACTTCTTTCACGGTGCCAGTAACGATTGCGCCTTTGTCATTAACCGAGACGTACTCGGAGAACGGATCGCTTTCCAGTTGCTTGATACCCAGGGAGATACGCTCGCGCTCTGGGTCAACCGACAGGATAACGGTGTCCAGCTCGTCGCCCTTCTTGAAACGACGAACAGCTTCTTCGCCAACTTCGTTCCAGGAGATGTCGGACAGGTGAACCAGACCGTCGATGCCGCCGTCCAGACCAATGAAGATACCGAAATCGGTGATCGACTTGATGGTGCCGGAGATTTTATCGCCCTTGTTGAACTGGCCAGAGAAATCTTCCCATGGGTTAGATTTGCACTGCTTGATGCCCAGGGAGATACGACGACGCTCTTCGTCGATGTCCAGAACCATAACTTCCACTTCGTCGCCGACTTGTACGACTTTCGAAGGGTGGATGTTCTTGTTGGTCCAGTCCATTTCCGAAACGTGTACCAGACCTTCAACGCCTTCTTCCAGCTCAGCGAAGCAGCCGTAGTCGGTCAGGTTGGTTACACGAGCGGTAACGCGAGTGCTTTCTGGGTAACGGGCTTTGATAGCAACCCATGGATCTTCGCCCAGTTGCTTCAGGCCCAGGGAAACACGGTTGCGTTCGCGATCGTATTTCAGAACCTTAACGTCGATTTCGTCACCAACGTTGACGATCTCGGAAGGATGCTTGATGCGCTTCCAGGCCATGTCGGTGATGTGCAGCAGGCCGTCCACGCCACCCAGATCGACGAATGCGCCGTAATCGGTGAGGTTTTTGACGATACCTTTGACTTGCTGGCCTTCCTGCAAGGATTCCAGCAGAGCTTCACGCTCGGCGGAGTTCTCGGCTTCCAGGACGCTGCGACGGGAAACGACAACGTTGTTGCGCTTCTGGTCCAGCTTGATGACCTTGAATTCCAGCTCTTTGCCTTCCAGGTGCGTGGTGTCGCGCACTGGACGGACGTCAACCAGGGAACCTGGCAGGAACGCACGGATGCCGTTAACGTCGACAGTGAAGCCGCCTTTAACCTTACCGTTGATAACGCCCTTGACCACTTCCTCAGCTGCGAAGGCTGCTTCCAGAACGATCCAGCACTCAGCGCGCTTGGCTTTTTCACGGGACAGCTTGGTTTCACCAAAGCCGTCTTCAACCGAATCCAGAGCAACGTGAACTTCGTCACCGACATTGATAGTCAGATCGCCAGCGTCGTTGTAGAACTGCTCAAGCGGGATGAGTGCTTCAGACTTCAGGCCAGCGTGAACGGTTACCCAGCGAGCTTGGTAATCGATATCAACGATAACACCGGTGATGATGGAGCCTGCCTGAAGGTTCAGGGTTTTTAGGCTTTCTTCAAAGAGTTCCGCAAAGCTTTCGCTCATTTTAATTCCTGTAAATGAGGGCGAAGGATACGCCCATCTCCACACCCCAGACGGTGTGGGTTAGTTTCATTAAAAAGAAGCGCTGCAGGACTATGACTGGTCCCCTGCGGCCTTCTTGGTCACCCGGCGATATCGCGAATGGCGATCTCGCTCATGATGCGTTCAAGCACCTGATCGATGGACAACTCCGTGGAATCCAGCTGTATGGCGTCAGCCGCCGGCTTAAGCGGGGCTACCGCTCGCTGGGTGTCACGCTCATCGCGTGCACGGATCTCATCTAGCAGACTCGACAGACTAACACCCTCGACTTTGCCCTTCAACTGCAAATATCGACGGCGCGCCCGCTCCTCGGCACTGGCGGTCAGGAAAATCTTCAGCGGCGCATCGGGAAACACCACCGTACCCATGTCGCGACCATCCGCTACAAGACCCGGCGTTTCCTGGAAAGCACGCTGGCGTTGCAGCAGCGCCTCGCGCACGACGGGCAATGCAGCCACTTGCGACGCACCGGAGCCGACGCTTTCAGTGCGAATGACATCACTGACTTCATCGCCTTCCAGAATGATTCGCTGCAGCTGACCTTCGGTCGCCGCAATGAACTGAACATCCAGATGAGCGGCCAGTTTCTTCAGCAGCTCTTCATTGGTCAGGTCGACCCCATGATTGTGCGCAGCGAACGCCAACAAACGGTAAAGCGCACCGGAATCCAGCAGGTTCCAGCCCAGACGCTTGGCCAGAATCCCGGCTACGGTGCCTTTGCCCGAGCCGCTTGGCCCATCAATGGTGATGACCGGTGCAATGTTCTTCACGACTGAGCCTCTTGTGCCACACGAATGCCGACCTGCCCGCACAGCGCGAGGAAGTTCGGGAACGATGTCGCGACGTTGGCGCAATCATGGATGCGGATCGGTGCAGTGGCGCGCAACGAGGCAACGCTGAAGGCCATCGCGATACGGTGATCGCCGTGACCGTGCACTTCGCCGCCGCCAATCTGGCCGCCGTCGATGATGATGCCGTCCGGAGTCGGTTCGCACTTGACGCCCAGCGCCAGCAAACCATCCGCCATGACCTGGATACGATCCGATTCCTTGACGCGCAGTTCTTCAGCGCCGGTCAACACAGTGCGCCCTTCGGCACAGGCAGCAGCGACGAACAATACCGGAAACTCGTCGATGGCCAGCGGAACCAGCTCCTCGGGAATCTCGATACCCTTGAGTTTAGCTGCTCGCACGCGCAGGTCAGCCACCGGCTCGCCGCCGACTTCACGCTGGTTTTCCAGAGTGATGTCCGCGCCCATCAGACGCAGGATGTCGATGACGCCGGTACGGGTCGGGTTGATGCCGACGTGCTCAAGCACCAGCTCCGAACCTTCGGCGATCGATGCCGCCACCAGGAAGAACGCCGAGGACGAGATATCACCCGGGACTTCGATGTGAGTGGCGGTCAGCTTACCGCCGGATTCAACCGAAGCCGTAGCCCCTTCAACGCTGACCGGGTAGCCGAAGCCACGCAGCATGCGCTCGGTGTGGTCACGAGTCGGCGCCGGCTCGGTCACGGTGGTTTTGCCTTCAGCGTACAGACCGGCGAGCAGCAGGCAGGATTTCACCTGAGCACTGGCCATCGGCATGGTGTAGGTCAGGCCTTTGAGCGTGTGGCCGCCGCGAATGGTCATCGGTGGACGACCTTCAGCAGCGGTTTCAATCACGGCGCCCATTTCGCGTAGCGGATTGGCCACGCGATTCATTGGACGCTTGGACAGCGAGGCATCGCCAGTCAAGACGCTGTCGAAGTTTTGCGCCGCCAGCAGGCCGGACAGCAGACGCATCGAAGTGCCGGAGTTGCCCAGATAGATCGGGCCCGGCGCCGGCTTCAGGCCATGCAGGCCGACACCGTGGATGGTTACACGGCCGTGGTGCGGGCCTTCGATGACCACGCCCATGTCGCGGAACGCCTGCAAGGTCGCCAGGGCGTCTTCACCCTCAAGGAAGCCTTCGACTTCGGTGACGCCTTCGGCCAGCGAGCCGAGCATGATCGAACGGTGGGAAATGGATTTGTCGCCCGGTACGCGAATCCGACCGGACAGGCGGCCACCAGGTTGAGCCAGGAAGATCAGATCGTTGGAATTCATAGCGTCCACATAGGCCCTGCGGGCCAGGATTTTACTGAAATGCTCGCGGGCAACCCGGGCGCGAGTGAAAACGCCCAACAATTGGTGCCCATCCCCTGCATCGACCGCGTCGCGCAAGGCGTCGAGGTCGCTGCGAAATGTATCGAGTGTGCGCAGGACAGCCTCGCGGTTGGCGAGGAAGATGTCGTGCCACATCACCGGGTCGCTTCCGGCGATTCTTGTGAAATCGCGAAAACCACCCGCAGCGTAACGGAAGATCTCAAGGTTTTCATTGCGCTTGGCCAACGAGTCGACCAGACCAAAGGCCAGCAAGTGCGGCAGATGACTGGTCGCAGCCAGCACTTCGTCGTGACGCTCGACCTGCATGTGCTCGACGTCAGCGCCCAATTCGCGCCACAGACGATCAACCACTGCCAGGGCGGCCGGATCGGTTTGCTCAAGCGGCGTGAGAATCACCTTGTGACGACGGAACAGCTCGGCATTGGAAGCTTCCACCCCACTCTGCTCGGAACCGGCGATCGGATGCCCCGGCACAAAGCGCACCGGCATCCCGCCAAACGCCTCCGTCGCCGCACGCACCACATTGCCTTTGGCGCTGCCGACATCAGTCAGAATTGCCGAGCCCAGATCCATACTCGCTAACCGCGCGAGCACTTTTTCCATGGCCAGGATCGGCACGGCCAGTTGAATCACGTCAGCGCCCTGGCATGCGACAGCCAGGTCATCCTCACAACGATCAACCACACCCAACTCGACCGCAAGCTTGCGCGATTGCGGATCGAGATCGACCCCGACCACTTCGCGGCACACGCCACTTTCACGCAAGCCTTTGGCAAACGAACCACCGATCAACCCCAGACCGACCACCACAAGGCGACCGATCATAGGTGCAGCAGGTTGCAGCGCAGTGACATCAACCACGAGCCAGAACCTTACGCAGCGCTTCAAGGAAGCGGCTGTTTTCCGCCGGCAGACCAATGGTCACCCGCAGGTGATCCGGCATGCCGTAATTGGCCACCGGACGCACGATCACGCCTTCGCGCAGCAAGCCCTGGAACACCGGGGCCGCGACCTGTCCGAGATCGACGCAGATAAAGTTGCCTTTCGATTCGATCCAGCTCAGGCCCAGCTCACGAAAACCGGCCTGCAATTGCTGCATGCCCGCTTCATTGAGTTGACGGCTTTGCGCCAGATATTCCTCATCCTTCAGCGCCGCACACGCCGCCGCCAAAGCGAGGCTGTTGACGTTGAATGGCTGGCGAACCCGGTTCAGCACATCTGCCACAACCGGAGTCGACAGGCCATAGCCAACGCGCAATGCCGCCAGACCATAGGCCTTGGAGAACGTGCGCGAGACCAACAGATTCGGGTAAGCGGCGAGGAAGTCCAGACCGTCCGGCAGATCGCTGCCTTCGGCGTACTCGATGTAAGCCTCGTCCAGAACCACCAGCACGTGCTCCGGAACATCCTGCAGGAACTCATCCAGCGCTTCAGCGCCGAACCAGGTACCGGTCGGGTTGTTTGGGTTGGCAATGAATACCACGCGGGTGTTGGCATCGATGGCCGCGAGCATTGCCGGCAGGTCATGCCCCCAATCCTTGGCCGGCACCACTTTGGCTTGCGCGCCGACAGCCTGAGTGGCGATCGGGTATACCGCGAACGCGTGCTCGCTGAACACGGCATTCAGGCCCGGCGCCAGATAGGCGCGTGCGACCAGCTCAAGAATGTCGTTGGAGCCGTTGCCCAGTGTGACCTGGCTCAGCTCGACGCGGCATTGCTCGGCCAGCAGGGATTTCAGCGCGAAACCATTGCCATCCGGATAACGGGTCAGCTCAGCCAGCTCTTCGCGGATCGCCGCCAAGGCTTTCGGACTGGCGCCCAGCGGGTTTTCGTTACTGGCCAGTTTGACGATTTTTGCCGGATCCAGATCCAGCTCACGCGCCAGTTCGTCCACAGGCTTGCCCGGAACGTACGGCGAAAGTTGTTGCACGCCCGGCTGTGCCAGAGCGAGGAAATTGCCACTCATTTGCTACCGCCCCTTAGAGAACTGCTTTCGGGTAGGAACCCAGCACTTTGAGTGCTACTGCTTCCTGACTGATCTTTTCCAATACACCTTTGATCAACGGATCACGGTGATGGCCGACGAAGTCGATGAAGAACACGTAGGTCCATTTACCGCTGCGCGACGGACGGGTTTCGATACGGGTCAGGTCGATCCCGTTGTCGTGGAACGGCACCAGCAGCTCATGGAGCGCGCCGGGTTTGTTGCTCATGGACACGATGATCGAGGTCTTGTCGTCGCCGGTCGGCGGCACTTCCTGATTACCGATCATCAGGAAGCGCGTCGAGTTGTCCGGACGGTCTTCGATCTTCTCGGCCAGACGGGTCAGGCCATACAGCCCGGCCGCCATGTCGCCGGCAATTGCCGCCGAGTTCCACTCACCTTTAACCCGCTTGGCCGCTTCGGCGTTGCTCGACACCGCGACGCGCTCGACATTCGGGTAGTGCGCGTCCAGCCACTTGCGGCACTGGGCCAGCGACTGTGCGTGGGAATAGATGCGGCTGATGCTGTCGGTCTTGGTGTTCTCACCGACCAGCAAGTGATGGTGAATGCGCAGCTCGACTTCACCGCAGATCACCATGTCGTGTTCGAGGAAGCTGTCCAGCGTGTGGTTGACCGCGCCTTCGGTGGAGTTTTCCACCGGCACCACGCCAAAATTCACCGCACCGGCCGCCACTTCGCGGAACACTTCGTCGATCGCCGCCATCGGCTTGCTGATCACCGCGTGACCGAAGTGTTTCATGGCCGCAGCTTGGGTGAAGGTGCCCTCAGGACCCAGATAAGCCACTTTCAGCGGCTGCTCCAGCGCCAGGCACGACGACATGATTTCGCGGAACAGCCGCGCCATCTCTTCGTTGCCCAGCGGCCCCTGGTTACGCTCCATCACCCGCTTGAGCACCTGCGCTTCGCGCTCAGGACGATAGAACACCGGCACTTCGCCTTCGGCCAGCGAGGCCATCTTTACTCGCGCGACTTCCTGGGCGCAACGCGCACGCTCACTGATCAGCTCCATGACTTTGGTGTCCAGAGCG
Organism: Pseudomonas sp. PB106; assembly: GCF_009764645.1. Taxonomy (GTDB): domain Bacteria; phylum Pseudomonadota; class Gammaproteobacteria; order Pseudomonadales; family Pseudomonadaceae; genus Aquipseudomonas. The sequence goes on along the minus strand of NZ_RWIM01000115.1, from coordinate 21,810 downwards.
TCAATGCGAACGCGCAGTGCCTTGAGTTCTTGCTCGGACATCAGCCGTGCTCCTTCTCGAATTCAGCCATGTACGCCACCAGCGCATTAACCGCGGTGATGTCGACGGCGTTGTAGATGGAGGCGCGCATGCCGCCCACGGAGCGGTGGCCTTTCAGATTGAGCAAGCCGCGCGCCTCGGCACCGACCAGGAACGGCTTGTCCAGACGATCGTCAGCCAGACGGAACGGCACGTTCATCCACGAGCGATCCGACTTGTTGATCGGGTTGCTGTAGAGGCCGCTGGCGTCGATGAAGTCATACAGCGTGCGCTGCTTGACGTCGTTGAGTTTGGCAATCGCATCAACACCGCCCTGCTCTTTCAGCCACTGGAACACCAGACCTGACAGGTACCAGGCCAGGGTCGGCGGCGTGTTGTACATCGAGCCATTATCCGCCGCGACTTTGTAGTCGAGCATGGTCGGGCACAGCGCGCGCGCCTTGCCGAGCAGGTCTTCGCGGATGATGTTGACGACGATGCCGCTCGGGCCGATGTTTTTCTGCGCACCGGCATAGATCATGCCGAAACGCGAAATGTCGACCGGACGCGACAGAATGTCCGAAGACATGTCGGCTACCAGCGGCACATCACCGGTTTCCGGGATCCACTGGAATTCCAGACCGCCGATGGTTTCGTTCGGCGCGTAGTGAACGTAAGCGGCGTCTTTGGAGAGGTTCCACTCGTTCTGGCCCGGGATGGCGAAATAGTCGTAAGGCTTGGCGGTGGCGGCAACGTTGACGTGGCCGTAACGCGAGGCTTCTTCGATAGCTTTCTGCGACCAGATACCGGTGTCGATGTAATCGGCAGAACCGTTTTCCGGCAGCAGGTTCAGGGGAATCTGCGCGAATTGCTGGCTGGCGCCACCCTGCAGAAACAGCACTTTATAGTTCGACGGGATATTCAGCAGGTCACGCAGATCCTGCTCGGCCTGCGTGGCAATGGACACGAACTCATCGCTGCGATGGCTCATTTCCATGACCGACAGACCCTTGCCGTGCCAATCAAGGAGTTCACCCTGAGCACGTTGCAGGACAGCTTCAGGAAGCGCCGCAGGACCGGCGCAGAAGTTATAGGCTCGCTTGCTCACATCCAATCTCGCTCTGATTTGGTGGTATCACATATCAGTCGGCGCCAATCGTATGTGGGAGCGAGCTTGCTCGCGAAGGCGGACTGACATTCAACAACAATGTCGCCTGTTACTCCGCTTTCGCGAGCAAGCTCGCTCCCACAGGGTTCATCATGGGCGTCGAAATTTCATACCGGACAAATAACAAGGGGGCGAATTCTCATCCGCCCCCTTGGTTGCCCGCTTATTCTTGCGGTTCTTCGTCAGCTGCGGCGTCGAGTTGTTGGTCTTCGGCAACGTCGTCAATCACGACCTCCCCGACGGTCACCAAGCCCTCTTCACCTTCGAGCTCTTCGCCCTCGACTTCCGACGGCTCCTGAACCCGCTCCAGACCGACCAGCGTTTCATCAGTGGCCAGTTTGATCAGGGTCACACCCTGGGTGTTGCGACCCAGACTGGACACTTCATCAACACGAGTCCGCACCAATGTGCCCTGGTCGGAAATCAGCATGATTTCCTCGCCTTCCTGCACCTGGATCGCGCCGACAAGCTTGCCATTGCGCTCTTTGGTGACCATCGCAATCACACCCTGACCACCACGACCGCGGCGAGGGAACTTGCTCAACGCGGTGCGCTTGCCGAAACCACGCTCGGAAGCGGTCAGAATCTGCGCGCCCGATTCAGGAATCAGCATCGAGATCAGCTTCTGGTCCTTGAGGATCCGCATGCCGCGAATACCGCGCGCCCCACGACCCATTTCGCGCACTGCGGCTTCAGCGAAACGAATCACCTTGCCAGCGTCGGAGAACAGCATGATTTCTTTCGCGCCATCAGTGATGGCAGCCGCGATCAACGTGTCGCCTTCCTTGAGCTTGAGGGCGATCAAGCCATTGGAACGCGGCCGGGCGAAGCGTGCCAGCGGGGTCTTCTTGACGGTACCGGAAGCAGTCGCCATGAAGATGAACTCACCGGTCGGCTCAGCCACCAATTCGGCCGTTTCGCCGTCGATTTCTTCCAGCTCGGCAGCTTCTTCAGCTTCAACTACTTCGCCTTCGATGATCGCGTCGTCAGCGTCGTCCTCATCCTCAGCACCGGCACGTTTTTGCAGGGCTTCAAGATCAATCTGCAGCATGGTGGTGATGGTTTCATCGGCTTCCAGCGGCAGCAGATTGACCAGCGGACGACCACGCGCAGCACGCGACGCTTCAGGAATCTCGTAAGTCTTCAGCCAGTAAACCTTGCCTTTGCTGGAGAACAGCAACAGCGTGGAATGGCTGTTGGCAACCAACAGGTGAGCAATGTAGTCCTCATCCTTCACGCCGGTCGCCGATTTGCCTTTACCGCCACGACGCTGAGCCTGGTACGCAGCCAGCGGCTGGGTCTTGGCGTAGCCACCGTGGGAAATGGTCACGACGCGCTCTTCTTCGGGGATCATGTCGCCCAAAGTAAGGTCGAGACGGGCATCGAGAATCTCGGTGCGACGCTGGTCGCCGTATTCGGCGCGGATCACTTCCAGCTCTTCGCGGATCACTTCCATCAGGCGCACGGCGCTGTTGAGGATGCGGATCAGCTCGCCGATCTGATTGAGGATCTCTTGATACTCGGCCAGCAGCTTCTCGTGCTCCAGACCGGTCAGACGGTGCAGACGCAGTTCCAGAATGGCTTGCGCCTGCTCTGGCGACAGGAAGTACTTGCCTTCGCGCAGACCGTATTGCGGATCGAGATTTTCCGGACGGCACGAATCGGCGCCGGCACGCTCAACCATCGCCACTACCGCCGAGGACTCCCAAGGCGTGCTGATCAGCGCTTCCTTGGCTTCCGACGGAGTTGGCGAAGCTTTGATCAGGGCGATCACCGGGTCGATGTTCGACAGGGCAACGGCCTGGCCTTCAAGGATGTGGCCACGCTCTCGCGCCTTGCGCAGTTCGAACACGGTACGGCGGGTAACCACTTCGCGACGGTGACGAACGAAGGCTTCCAGCAGATCCTTGAGATTCAGAATCCGCGGACGGCCGTCGATCAGCGCCACGATGTTGATGCCGAATACCGATTGCAGCTGGGTCTGGGCGTAGAGGTTGTTGAGGATCACCTCAGGCACTTCGCCGCGACGCAGTTCGATCACGACGCGCATACCGTCCTTGTCGGATTCGTCGCGCAGCTCAGTGATGCCTTCGAGCTTCTTCTCTTTAACCAGCTCGGCAATCTTCTCGATCAGACGCGCCTTGTTCAGCTGGTACGGCAGCTCGGTGATGACGATCTGCTGACGACCACCGACCTTGTCGATATCTTCAACGATCGAACGCGCACGCATGTAAATGCGCCCGCGACCGGTGCGGTAGGCTTCGATGATGCCGGCACGACCGTTGATGATCGCGGCGGTCGGGAAGTCCGGGCCGGGGATGTATTGCATCAGCTCGTCGACAGTCAGCTCAGGATTATCGATGAGCGCCAGGCAACCGTCGATGACTTCACCGAGGTTGTGCGGCGGGATGTTGGTCGCCATGCCCACGGCGATACCGCTGGAGCCGTTGACCAGCAGGTTGGGAATACGGGTCGGCATGACCGCCGGGATCATTTCGGTGCCGTCGTAGTTCGGCACCCAGTCCACGGTTTCCTTGTGCAGGTCAGCCAGCAGCTCGTGCGCCAGTTTGGTCATGCGCACTTCGGTGTATCGCATGGCCGCAGCGTTGTCGCCGTCGACCGAACCGAAGTTGCCCTGACCGTCTACCAGCAGGTAGCGCAGGGAGAAAGGCTGAGCCATACGAACGATGGTGTCGTACACGGCAGTGTCACCGTGCGGGTGATACTTACCGATCACGTCGCCGACAACACGGGCAGATTTCTTGTACGGCTTGTTGAAGTCGTTGCCCAGCTCGCTCATCGCAAACAGTACGCGACGGTGCACGGGCTTGAGGCCATCGCGCGCATCCGGCAGTGCACGGCCGACGATTACGCTCATCGCGTAGTCGAGATAGGACTGTTTCAGCTCGTCTTCGATATTGACCGGGAGGATTTCTTTGGCCAGTTCGCCCATGAGAAGCCTGATTCCTTTTTCTGGTGAAACCTCGTCATATCCACAGGGATCACGAAGCTCGTCGATGCAGGCTGAGTGCCATGCACCGACTTACGACAAATCAACAAGTTGAACCCTGGATTTGCGCAGTGAAGACAACCCCACGGGACTGCCTCGGAAAACGCCGGATGCTACCACAATCGCCGCCACGCACCTATCCCCCACAAGCGCATGGAGCATAGTTAGTTGACCAGTAATCGCCTGAAAGGGGGACGAGAGAGGCTCAGAGCTTCTTTGAATGCAGAATTGCAGTCTGGATTAGCGATGTTTATTGACTTTTAGGGCCTCATCGCTGGCAAGCCAGCTCCCACAGGATCAGCGGCGGGTACAAAACTTGTGGGAGCTGGCTTGCCAGCGATGGCGTCCTTACAGACGCTACAGTCAATCAATGCAGGCGTTTGCGGCACATCAACTGCGCCATTTTCGCGGTATCCGGGCGTTCGACGATGCCTTTCTCGGTGACGATCGCATCGATCAGGTCCGCCGGCGTCACGTCAAACACCGGGTTGAACGCCTCAACATCCGCACCGACGCGTTTGCCGCCGACTTCCAGCAACTCGGCGCCGTCACGCTCTTCAATCGGAATATCGTCGCCGCTGGCCAGGTTCATGTCGATGGTCGAACTCGGTGCCACCACCATGAAACGCACGCCGTGGTGCATAGCGTTGACCGCCAGTTGATAGGTGCCGATCTTGTTGGCCACGTCGCCATTGGCGGTGATGCGGTCGGCACCGACGATCACCCAGGTCACGCCTTTGGTTTTCATGATGTGCGCAGCGGCGGAGTCGGCGTTCAGGGTCACCGGAATGCCTTCGTTGGCCAGCTCCCACGCGGTCAACCGCGAGCCTTGCAGCCACGGACGGGTTTCGTCGGCGTAAACGCGCTCGACCATGCCTTCTATAAAGGCTGCGCGAATGACGCCCAACGCGGTACCGAAACCACCGGTGGCCAGTGCGCCAGTATTGCAGTGGGTCAAAATCGCCTGAGCATTGCCCTGATGTTTGCGGATCAGATCGACGCCGAGCTGCGCCATGGTCAGGTTGGCTTCGCGGTCGCTTTCGTGGATGGCGATGGCTTCGGCCTCCAGCGCCGCCAGCGGATCGGCGTTTTCTTTCAGGCGATCGAGGCGATCGTGCATGCGGCCCAACGCCCAGAACAGGTTGACTGCGGTTGGACGAGAATCGGCCAGCAAGGCGAAATCCTCTTCCAGCGCCGCGTACCAGTCGCCGCCCTCGGCGATCCGCGCTCGCGCCGCAAGGACGATGCCGTAGGCCGCAGTGATGCCGATGGCAGGCGCGCCGCGCACGACCATCGTGCGAATCGCCTCGGCCACGCCGGCAGCACCGGTGTAGGCAATCCAGGTTTCCTCGAACGGCAAAATACGCTGATCCAGCAGGTGGAGCGCGCCATCTCGCCAATCGATGGCCTTCACTTTCTCCGCAGCCAACAGTCGATCGCGCATCCCACACCCCGCACTCATGAACAAAAGCCGCCGATTATAGCGATCCCCCCGCGAAGACGCTCGGGTATACTTCGCCAACCTTTACAAAAGCACCGGAACCGACCCTCGATGCCGAAACCTGCCATTGCGCTCGACTTATTATTGCTGCCGACCTGGCTGGTACCCGTCGAACCCGCAGGCGTTGTGCTCAAGGAACATGGCCTGGGCATCCGCGACGGTCGCATCGTGTTTATCGGCCCGCGCGCCGAGGCATTGAAGTGTAACGCCAGCGAAGTCCGCGAATTGCCGGATGTTTTGCTCGCCCCGGGCCTGATCAACGCTCATGGCCACGCGGCGATGACGCTGTTCCGTGGCCTGGCCGACGATCTGCCGCTGATGACCTGGCTGGAAAATCACATCTGGCCGGCCGAGGCCAAATGGGTCGATGAAGATTTCGTCCGTGACGGCACTGATCTGGCCATCGCCGAGCAGATAAAGGGCGGCATCACCTGTTTCTCGGACATGTATTTCTTCCCGAAAATCGCCAGCGAGCGCGTGCACAACAGTGGTATCCGTGCACAGATCGCCATCCCGATCCTCGACTTCCCGATCCCCGGCGCCAGCAGCGCCGATGAGGCGATTCGTCAGGGCGTCGAGCTGTTCGGCGACCTGAAGCATCACGAACGGATCAAAATCACCTTCGGCCCTCATGCACCGTACACCGTCGGCGACGAGAACCTGGAAAAAATCCGCGTGATTGCCGAGGAGCTCGACGCCTCGATCCACATGCACGTTCACGAAACCGCTTTCGAAGTCCAGCAAGCGCTGGAACAACGCGGCGAACGTCCGCTCGCCCGTCTGGGTCGCCTCGGTCTGCTCGGGCCGCGCTTCCAGGCCGTGCACATGACCCAGATCAGCGATGACGACCTGGCCTTGCTGGTAGAAAGCAACACCAGCGTGATCCACTGCCCGGAATCCAACCTCAAACTGGCCAGCGGCTTCTGCCCGGTCGAACGTTTGTGGCAGGCTGGCGTCAACGTGGCCGTGGGCACCGACGGCGCGGCGAGCAACAACGATCTCGATCTGCTCGGTGAAACCCGCACTGCTGCGCTGCTGGCCAAAGCCGTCGTCGGTTCGGCTACCGCGCTGGACGCCCATCGTGCGCTGCGCATGGCCACGCTGAATGGCGCGCGGGCCCTGGGCATCGAAGCACAGGTCGGCTCGCTGGAAATTGGCAAAGCCGCCGACATCGTCGCTTTCGACCTGTCCGGTCTGGCCCAGCAACCCGTGTATGACCCGGTTTCGCAGCTTATCTATGCCACCGGACGGGACTGCGTGAAACACCTGTGGGTCGCCGGCAAGCAACTGCTCGACGACCGACGCCTGACCCGTCTGGACGAAGCACAACTGGGCGCTACTGCCCGGGCCTGGGGCCAGCGCATCAGCGGCCACACCGAATCGTAAACACCCCGGAGCGCAACACCGGGGCGACAGCCTTTTTCAAGTTTCAGAGGATTTAACATGAGCAACGTCGACCACGCCGAAATCGCCAAATTCGAAGCCCTCGCCCATCGCTGGTGGGACCGCGAGAGCGAATTCAAACCGCTGCACGACATCAACCCGCTGCGGGTCAACTGGATTGACGAGCGCGTCAATCTGGCCGGCAAGAAAGTCCTCGACGTCGGTTGCGGCGGCGGCATCCTCAGCGAAGCCATGGCCCAACGCGGCGCCACCGTGATGGGCATCGACATGGGCGAAGCGCCGCTGGCGGTCGCGCAATTGCATCAGTTGGAGTCCGGCGTCAGCGTCGAGTACCGCCAGATCACCGCCGAGGCCCTGGCCGAAGAAATGCCCGAGCAGTTCGACGTGGTCACCTGCCTCGAGATGCTCGAGCACGTGCCGGATCCATCCTCGGTGATCCGTGCCTGCTTCCGCATGGTCAAGCCGGGCGGCCAGGTGTTCTTTTCGACCATCAACCGCAACCCGAAGGCCTACCTGTTCGCCATCATCGGCGCTGAATACATCATGAAGTTGCTGCCGCGCGGCACCCACGACTTCAAGAAATTCATCCGTCCGTCCGAGCTGGGTGCCTGGAGCCGCATGGCCGGCCTGACCGTCAAGGACATCATCGGCCTGACCTACAACCCGCTGACCAAGCACTACAAGCTGGCCAACGACGTTGACGTCAACTACATGATCCAGACCCTGCGCGAGGAATAAGCCGATGGCCATCAGAGCAGTTCTCTTCGACATGGACGGCACCCTGCTCGACACGGCGCCGGACTTCATCGCCATCTGCCAGGCAATGCGCGCGGATCGTGGCTTGCCACCGATCAACGACAAGCACATCCGCGACGAGATTTCCGGTGGCGCCAAAGCCATGGTCGCGGTGACGTTTTCGATGGACCCGGAATCGCCGGGCTTTGAGGAACTTCGTCTGGAGTTCCTGGAGCGCTATCTGGTTGGTTGCGCGGTGCACAGCAAGCTGTTCGACGGCATGGGCGAATTGCTCGCCGACATCGAAAAGGCCAACCTGATCTGGGGCGTGGTGACCAACAAGCCGCTGCGCTTCGCCGAGCCGATCATGCAGCAACTGGGGCTGGCTGAGCGTTCGGCGCTGTTGATCTGCCCGGATCATGTGAAGAACAGCAAGCCGGATCCGGAGCCGTTGATCCTCGCGTGCAAAATGCTTGATCTGGATCCGGCAACGGTGCTGTTTGTGGGCGATGATCTGCGCGATATCGAATCCGGTCGCGATGCCGGTACGAAAACCGCTGCTGTGACCTTTGGCTACATTCACCCGGACGACAACCCACGCCATTGGGGCGCGGATGTGGTGGTGGATCATCCGTCGGAGTTGCGCAAGGTGCTCGATAGCGCTCTGTGCAGCTGCTGAGGCCTGACGCAGAGCGTCATTGGCTGCATTCCCACGCGGAGCGTGGGAACGATCTGACTCTTGATGAGGTTTATATGTTTGATTACTCCGCTCGTCCCGAACTGCTCAAGGATCGGGTCATTCTGGTCACCGGTGCCGGTCGTGGCATCGGCGCGGCGGCGGCGAAAACCTACGCTGCTCATGGCGCTACGGTGTTGCTGCTGGGCAAGACAGAAGCCAATCTGACCCAGGTGTATGACGAGATCGAAGCCGCCGGGCATCCGCAACCGGCAGTGATTCCGTTCAACCTCGAAACCGCCCTGCCCCATCAATACGATGAGCTGGCAGCGATGATCGAGACCGAGTTCGGCCACCTCGATGGCCTGCTGCACAATGCTTCGATCATTGGCCCGCGCACGCCGATCGAGCAGTTGTCCGGCGAAAACTTCATGCGCGTCATGCAGGTCAACGTCAACGCCATGTTCATGCTGACCAGCACCCTGTTGCCACTGCTCAAGCTGTCTCAGGACGCCTCGGTGGTGTTCACCTCCAGCAGCGTCGGGCGCAAGGGCCGTGCTTACTGGGGTGCTTATGGCGTGTCGAAGTTTGCCACCGAAGGCCTGATGCAAACCCTGGCCGATGAAGTCGACGGCGTGGCGCCAGTGCGCTCCAACAGCATCAACCCAGGCGGTACGCGCACCAGCATGCGTGCGCAGGCCTACCCCGGAGAGAATCCGCTGAATAACCCAACGCCCGAAGAGATCATGCCGGTCTACCTCTACCTGATGGGTCCTGACAGCACTGGCATCAACGGCCAGGCTTTCAACGCTCAGTAGTGCCATACGTCGGCTTTGTTGCCGCGGCGGATTCCCGTCGCGGCAGACATTTGCCGCTACTGACCGTCACAATTCAGTCAAATATCCAGCGCACATTTCTTCCATCGAGTCGCAAACCATTGAATCACAACGGTTTTAATAAACATGAACCGAATGGCACGACTTTCGCTCTAAATTCCCTCAAAGCAAGCCGCGTGAAGGCAATGGGGCGAGGCCGATTTCGATAGCTTACTAATCGTCATCAGGCAGACTAAACTTACGCCAAACGTCCTACGGGACTGATGGATCAGTATGACGCGCAGCCCATAGCCGCTCTCACCCAGCCTGTAAGACAGACTTACTGCTAAGGGTTCACGCCATATGAAATCACCCTCCCAGACCAATGCAATTGACTTTGACAGTGCCAAATTGCAACGCCTGGGCTTTGGTCAACTGCCTCCCCTTCTGGAGCGACCGGCCAGTCTCGCGCAATTGCGCCAGCAAATGAGCCTGCAACTGCAAACCAGCCTTGAACCGCAACGCATCCTTGGCCTGTTTTTCCGCGAAGTTCAGCGTCTGGTGCCGTTGGATGCCTTGAGCTATGTGCACCAAGGCAGCGACCTGCGCCTGGAGTTCGGCACCCGAGGTCACCATTCGATCAGCTACAGCCTCAGCCATGAAGGCGAGCACATGGGCGAGTTGGTGTTCCGGCGTAATCAGCGTTTCAGCGACAAGGAACAAGGCAACCTCGAGTCGCTGCTGTCGTCCCTGCTCTATCCAATGCGCAATGCCCTGCTCTATCGCGAAGCCACGCAGAGTGCGCTGCGCGATCCGCTGACCGGCGCCGGCAATCGCATTGCCATGGAGCAGACCCTGCAGCGCGAGATCGAAATGTCCCGTCGCCATCAACAGCCGCTATCGCTGCTGATGCTCGACATCGATCATTTCAAGCGAGTCAATGACAGCCATGGCCACAGCGCTGGTGACGACGTGCTCAAAGCGATCGCTGCCACCATCAAGGCGCAATTGCGCAATGTCGACATGGTGTTTCGTTACGGCGGGGAAGAGTTTTTGATTCTGCTGTCCAATACCAGCCGGGACGCGGCAGCAATGGTCGGCGAACGGCTGCGCTACGCGGCGCAGGCTGCTGAGTATTACGCCGATGGCCAGTTGATCGAGTTGACCGTGAGCCTGGGTTGTTCGACGTTGTTGCCGGGCGAATCGGCCGACAGCTTGCTGCGCCGGGCCGACAGTGCGTTGTACGTGGCCAAGCGTGAAGGCCGGAACAGGTTGGCAATGGCGGGCTAAGCTTTTCAAACCAGCGAAAAACAGTGTGGGAGCGAGCTTGCTCGCGAATGCGATATGACATTCAACCTTGAGTTGACTGACATACCGCTTTCGCGAGCAGGCTCGCTCCCACATTGGTTTTGCGTGACGCGAAAATCAGCTCTCGACTACCGCCCTGCGCTCTCGGTTGACCAACAAGCGCTCTGACGTTTCAAGCTGCATGCAGCGCTCGAGGAACAGATACATATAGTCGTAGCTCTTGCAGATGGCCTGACGCAGTTCGACCTGCAGAGCCTTGCTCGGATTCATCCCCGCCAGGGTGCAAATGATTTCCAGCGCTTCCCACGGATGGGCGTCGTCGTACTGGGCATGCATCTTCAACCACTTCATTGCACGCTTGCGGTCTTCCTCCGGGAACGCTGCGGCGTATACGCCAGTGGAGCAAACCACTGCCGACCACTCCCCGGTCGCGCCCTCGATGGCGTAGTTGGTGGCGGCGATGGCGACGATCAGCGAATCCGCCGAACTGGTGTGCCAGCACCAGTGACTGAGCGCATGCAACTCCGGTGGCACTTGTTGGGCCTGAAGGTCTTCCAGGCTCACGCCGTGCGCGCGGCTCCAATGCACCCAGTAATCGGCGTGATTGAGTTCGACGCGGATATTGCGCATCAGCCAGCGCCGCGCCATGTCTTCACCCGGGTGACGAGCGAACTTGGTTTTAGTGAGGTTCTGCGCCATGTACAACGCAAACTGCTCAACCACCGGCCAGCCCCCGATCAGGTACTGACGCATGGTCTTGGCGCTGAGCTTGTTATCACGCATGCGCAGATAAAGTTCATGTTCGACAACCCGGCGCTTGCTCTCGCTGCAGTCCTGGATCAGCTGTTGTGCCCAGCCAGGATAACTTGCAGCTTCCATGAGCGGTCCGGTTCGGTTGAATGTGTCGATCACTGTTCGGCTCCTTTTGATTTGTGATTGTAAGGATCGGCAAGAGACTTCAACGGAACGTGCCAGGCGCTTTGAATAACAGCGGCTGCGGTCTGGCGGGCCGACTTTGCAAACTGTCACAGGTAAACAACTGCGGTCGTTCAATGACATAACCCTGAGCGTAATCAACGCCGATTTCAAGCAATGCCTGCTCGATCTGAGTTGTTTCAACAAACTCGGCAATTGTCTGTTTACCCATGACATGCCCGATGTGATTGATCACTTCGACCATTGCGCGGTTAATCGGGTCGTCCAGCATATCCTTTACGAAACTCCCGTCGATCTTCAGGAAGTCTACAGGTAAATGTTTCAGATATGCGAATGAAGACATTCCGGCACAAAAGTCATCTAACGAAAAGTAGCAACCCAAGTCCTTGAGTTCATTAATAAATCTTATTGCACTGCCCAAATTTGCAATGGCACTGGTTTCTGTAATTTCAAAACAAATCATTTCAGGAGGTATCGAGTAGTTAACAAACTGTTCTCGCAGAAAGTGCAAAAACGCGTCATCTCCTATAGTAATTCCTGACAGATTAATCGCACACATTGCTAATGGACCTTCATGTTCCTTGGCAATACATTGAGCAATTACCTTAAAAACGTTTTGCACTACCCAACGATCTAACTGATTCATCAAACCATAACGTTCGGCGGCCGGGATAAAGCTGTCAGGCAAAATCATGCGTCCGGCTTCATCGTGCAGACGCAAAAGAATTTCGATATGCCCACCCTTGCTGACACCTGGCTTGAGCGGGGCGATTTCCTGGGCATAGAGGCAAAAGCGATTCTCTTCGAGCGCCATGTGCAAGCGCTGCACCCAAGCCATTTCACCGAAGCGCAGCGACAGTTCGGAATCGTCGGCGTGATAGACCTGCACCCGGTTGCGCCCCTTCTCCTTGGCCATGTAGCAGGCCATGTCGGCGGCGCGCAGCGAGGCTTCGAGGGTCGTCGGGGTTTGCGCAATGTGCACCAGGCCAATGCTCACGGTGGTGAGGAACGGCCGGCCTTTCCAGACGAAATGCAGGTTCTGCACGGTCTGGCGCAGGCTTTCAGCGATTTTTTCCGAAGCTTCCGGTGCGCAGTTCTCCAACAGGATCCCGAACTCGTCGCCGCCAAGCCGCGCCAGGGTATCGCCCTCGCGCAGGCCCGATTGCAGCAGGGTGCAAATATGCCGCAACAGTTCATCGCCCGCCGCATGCCCACAGGTGTCATTGACCAGTTTGAATTGATCCAGATCGAGGAACATCAGCGCATGCCGCCCCGCCTGCCGAGTGAGGTTGTGAAGTGCCTGCTCAAGGCGATATTCGAATTCGCGACGGTTGGCCAAACCGGTCAGCGCATCGTGAGTCGCCTGCCACGACAGGTTGGCGATGTACTGGCGCTCCTGGGTCATGTCGTGCAGCACCAGCACCGTGCCGCTGACTTTGCCGGCATTGCGGATCGGTGCGCCGACGAGGGTCACCGACACGGTGCTGCCGTCCAGGCGCTGAATCAGTTTGGAATGCTCGCTGCCACCGCTGAGCTGGCCACTGAGAATGTGCTCGATCAGCGTCAGGCCTTCGGCTTGCGCGTTGTCGTCGAGCAAGTTGAACAGCGCCGCCAGTGGCAGGCCGCCTGCCTGCTCGGCCTTCCAGTGCGTCATGGCTTCGGCGGCGGGGTTCATGTAGTCGATCGCGCCGGTCACGTCAGTGGTAATCACGCCATCGCCAATCGATTGCAGGGTCACATGCGCGCGGTCTTTCTCCAGTTGCAGCGCCTCGGCAAAGGCGTGACGCTGCTTGAGCAATTTGTGCGTGCGCCACAGTGCCAGCACGATCAGCCCCAGCGCCGTGGCCAGATTGGTGAACAACAGCAAACGCAGGATCATCCGCGAGCCTTCCCCCAGAGCATCGCTGAAGGCTTTGGCGGCGGGCGTCACACCATCGTTGATCGCAAAGATGCGGGCTTTCCAGTGACGCACATCGGCCTCTGTCGCCACGTTCCTGACGAAGCGTCGGTGCATCTCCTGCGCCACGCTATCCAGCTGAACCAGATAGGCATCACCCAATGTCCAGCGGTCGATGGCGGTTTCCAGGTAACTGAAATGGCGGAAATTGAGGTACAGCCAGATCAGGCTGGAAACATCGTCGGGGTGGTTACCCCCCTTGAGAATGCCCTCGCGGGCTGCGGCGAGGTCGGGAGGCTGGCGATCCAGCGCCAGCCGCAACTGATGACCGCCCTGAGGCACGGCGATCGCCTCCTTGTACTTGAGGAAAATCGCCTCGTCCCGGCTGTCGGCATACAGATTGAGGTAATAGATGGCGTCCTTCTGGCCTTTTGACCAGAGGCTCTCCCCCGCGACATACCCGCGAACGGCCGAGAGCACGTAAAGGCTCACGCCCCCCAACAAGGCTTGAAACAACACCACTGCGATAAAGGGCCAGACGATACCCAACAACCGTGGCGTTCCCAGAGTCCGCTTTTGCTTCATGAGATTCCTTGCATGAGCACTGCCCGCTCGTCTTCCGGACGAAATCGCTAAGACGAGACTAGGTGGGGTTCAGCCGCAAGGCAAGGCGTGGTTTCACAGCAGGTCGGCTGCCCTGTGCAGGTGCCACCACCGACCCTGCAGCTTGCTAAAGCGTTCGGCTGAACAGCGGCGATCGCGCGTCACCACAAACAATGCTTGCTCGTTACAAGCCCTGCCGACGGGCTATGACCCGCTTCTGGGTCGGCCCAATGTCGCCTCCACGGTTTCCAGCGGGTTGCTGAAACCGGATCCGCCATCTCTGCCGTTGAACGTACTCTGGAAATCGTCAGTGCTGCTGCAAATGCCCGTAGAGCTTGGCGTACAGCCCACCATCGGCAATCAGTTGCTGATGGTCGCCATCCTCGGCCACTTGCCCGCCGTCGAACACCAGCACCCGATCCGCCTGTTTCACCGCCGACAAGCGATGGGCGATGATCAACGTGGTGCGGCCATGGAGGAACCGCGCCATGGCCTCATGCAGGTTGTATTCAGTGGCCGCGTCGAGGGCCGAGGTGGCTTCGTCGAGGATCACCACTTTCGGCTCGGCGAGAATCATTCGCGCAATCGCCAGGCGCTGGCGCTGGCCTCCGGAAAGGCGCACGCCGGAGCGGCCGACGATGCTGTCGAGACCGTCTGGCAGTGCGCGGATGGTCGCTTCCAGCTGCGCAATTTCCAGCGCCTGCCAGCAGGCTTCATCCGTGCGTGTACGGCCCATGGTCAGGTTGGCGCGCACGGTATCGTTGAACAGCGCCGGATGTTGCAGCACCACCGCGACGTTTTCACGCACCGTGTCCAGGCCGATTTCCTGTTGGGTCGAACCGCCAAAACGGATGCTGCCGGCCAGCGGCGTATACAGCCCCAGCAGCAATTGCACGAGGGTGCTTTTACCGCCGCCACTGGCGCCGACAATCGCGACTTTCTCACCGGGAGCAATCGACAGATCGAGCTGATCCAGCACCAGCTCATCGCCATAGCCGAAACTCAAACCCTGAACCTGAATCCCCACGGTGTCGCGCCCCTTGAACGGATCGACGCCGCCGGGATACTGCGGCTCATCGGCACGCGCCAGCAACTCGTTGATCCGCGACAGCGCACCGCCCGCCGCGTAGTAGGCGTATTGCAGATTGAGCAGTTGCTCGACCGGGCCGATCATGAACCACAGGTAACTGAACACCGCGAGCATCTGGCCGATCGACAGGTCGGAGAACAGCACGGTGAGCATCGCTGCCGCGCGGAAAATGTCGATGCCGAACTGGAACAACAGGCCACTGGCGCGGTTGGAGGCGTCGGTTTTCCACTGTGAGTTGACCGCATAGTTGCGCACTTCCTGCGCCCGCAGACCGAGCCGACCGAGGAAGAAACCCTGGCGATTGCCGGCGCGTATTTCCTGGATTGCATCGAGGGTTTCGCTCAACGCCTGGGTGAAGCGCGAGGTGCTGTCGTTCTCGAGTTTCTTCAGGTGTTTGACCCGTTTGCCCAACTGCACCGTGGCGTAAATCACCAGTGGGTTGAACAGCAGAATCAGCAGCGCCAGTTTCCAGTGCATCCACATCAAAATGCTCGCGGTGCCGACCAGCGTCAGCATCGCCACCAGAAAACGGCTGAGGGTTTCGCCGACAAATTTGTCGAGGGTATCGAGGTCAGTGACCAGATGGGTGGTCACCGTGCCGCTGCCGAGGCTTTCGTATTCGCCGAGGGAAATGCGCTTGAGGCGCTCGATCAGACGCACGCGGATGCGATAAACGATGTCCTTGGCCAGCCGTGCGAATAGCCGCGACTGCAGCACGCCAAAACACAGTGAGCCGCAGCGCAGCGTCAGGGTCACCACCAGCATCAGCCCGATGTAGCCCGCCGCCTGCTGCCACATCGTTGGCAGAACATGGTTCATCACTTTCAGTGCGGCATCGCCGTGGCCGAGCAGTACTTCATCGACCAACAGCGGCAGCAACAATGGAATCGGCACGCTGCACAGCGTCGCCAAAACAGCCACGCCGTTGGCGATCCACAGGGATTTTTTGTGAGTGAGTGCCAAACGCCGGACTTCTGCCCAGCTCAGCCGGTCGACACGCTTTACGGCTGGCGTGTCATCGGCCAGGTCAGACACAGGCCGCACGCTCCAGCCATCGGCCGAGTAACGGCGACAGTTCGCTGAGCGGTTGATAGCCGTTGGTCAGCAACGCCAGTTGGCCGTTGCGCTCGGCGAGCAGGGTCGGGAAACCGGCGATGCCCAGATCCTGCACCCAATTGAAATCCGCCAGGGTCGCTTCATGCTGATCAGCGCGGTCGAACAATGCCGCGAATTCGATGCGCGGCACACCGGCCTGCTCCGCCAACTCGACCAGCACGCTGGCCTGGGTGACGTCGCGACCTTCGGCGTAGAACGCCTGCTGGATCAGCCCGACCAGTTTCCACGCGCAATCCGGTGCCAGACTGCGCGCCGTGACGATGGCGCGGCAGGCGGGCTCGGTGTCGTAGACAAAACCGTCTGGCAACGCGCCGTCGAATTTGAACGGCTGGCCGGTGGCCTCGGTGACCGCTTGCCAGTGTTCAAGAATGTAGCGACGCGTGGTCGGCTCCAGCGCCGAACCACTGCCGGTGCGCAAGCCACCGACCACCAGATGCAACTCCACCCCGGCTGCTTGCGCCTGCTCGACCAATGCCTTGGCCACCGGAGCGAAACCCCAGCACCACGAACACATCGGATCCATCACATAGAGCAGGCGAGCAGACATGGTTAAGCCTCGGTGGATGCTTGCTTGTAGTTGTAGCCGATCGGGTGCGGCTGGTTGCGCGCCTTGGCCAGTTCGATCTGCTTCTGCCGATCGATGGCGCTGCGACGGGTCTTCTCGCTCAGTTTGTCCCAGCAATGCGGGCAACTGATGCCGGCGACGTAATGCTCGGAGGCGCGATCTTCAACGCTGACCGGTGTGCGGCAGGCATGACATTGATCGTAGTCGCCTTCGCTGAGGTCGTGACGCACGGTGACGCGGTTGTCGAACACGAAGCAGTCGCCCTGCCACTTGGTTTCTTCCTGCGGTACCTCTTCGAGGTACTTCAGAATGCCGCCCTTGAGGTGGTAGACCTCTTCATAACCTTCGCCGAGCATGTAGCTCGAGGCTTTTTCGCAGCGGATGCCGCCGGTGCAGAACATCGCGACCTTCTTGTGCACGGCCGGGTTGAAGTGTTCTTTGATGTAGTCGGGAAATTCGCGAAAACTGGTGGTTTTCGGATCGATGGCGCCTTCGAAGGTGCCGATCGACACTTCGTAATCGTTGCGCGTATCGATCAACAGCACTTCGGGGTCGCTGATCAACGCGTTCCAGTCTTGCGGATCAACGTAGGTGCCAACCTTTTTGTTCGGGTCGACGCCTTCGACACCGAGGGTGACGATCTCTTTCTTCAGTTTGACCTTGGTGCGGTAGAACGGCTGCTCGTCGCAGTACGACTCTTTGTGATCGATGTCGATCATGCGGGGGTCGTTCTTGAGCCAGGCAAGCAGGCCGTCGATGCCTTCGCGGGTGCCGGACACCGTGCCATTGATGCCTTCTTCGGCGATCAGCAGGGTGCCTTTGATCTGGTTGTCGACCATCGCTTGCAGCAGGGGCTCGCGCAGGTTGACGTAATCTTCGAGGGTGACGAACTTATACAGTGCCGCCACGACAATCGGTTGTGTCATGGGTGTTTCTCCAGGTGGCTACCCTCGCAAAGGGTGAACCGGATTCAAAAAAAAACGCGCCGGGTTAGCGGCGCGTTGCGGATTCTAGCAAAAAACCGAAGCTTAATGCTTGCTGCCGCCGGCACAGGTCGGTGACGCCGGGGCGCCGTCGATCTCTGCCCATTCCTGCGGGGTGTAGGTGTGCAGCGCCAACGCATGGAACTCGCCCATCAGCTCGCCGAGCGTGCCGTAGACTTTCTGGTGGCGCTTGACCCGGTTCAGGCCGTCGAACTGCGCGCTGACCACCACCGCCTTGTAGTGCGTCTGTAGCCCGCGACTGTGCATGTGGCTTTCATCCAGCACTTGCAGATGTTCGGGCTGAAGCAGCGCCAGCGTCGATTCGATGCGTTGTTGCATGGTCATCACGAACTCCGCTTACTTCTTCTTGGCCGGCGCAGCAGCGCCTTTCGGGTCCAGCTCTTTGGTCATGTCGTCGAGCAGCTTGTTGACGACTGGCACGGCGCTTTCCAGTTTGGCCTGAGTCATCTGGGCCGATTGCTGGGTCAGCTGCGGCATTTTTTCCAGGACTTTCTTGCCCAGTGGCGACTGGTAGAACGCGACCAGGTCCTTCAGCTCGGATTCGCTGAAGTTAGTGGTGTAGAGCTTGACCATGTCCGGCTTCAGCTTGTTCCAGCCAATGGCTTGGTCGAGCGCGGCGTTGGCCTTGGCCTGATAGGTTTCCAGAACGGCTTTCTTGGCTTCCGGGGCTTTGGTCTGCTCGAAACGCTGAGCGAACATTTGCTGCACTTGCATGTACACCGGAGTGCCCAGCTTGTCAGCGTGCGCCAGGGTCAGAAAAGCTTCAGCACTGGCGTTGTGGCTGGCGGTATCGGCAAGCACCTGGCCGCTGGCGCAAACCAGTGCAACCGCGGTGCAGATGGCACGAAGACGAGTCATCGAGTTTCCTTTTCAGCTAGGCGAGGTCAAACCCCAAGGGCGACCATTCTGCGCCTAAAAAACGCTGCGGCTCAACCCCCGCGCCTTGCCGCGCTTGATTGGCCGGGTTTTACCGGTCAACAATCGGTTCGAGGGAACCACCACGGCCGATGCCGGCCTAAACTGCGCAAACAGACCAACAGGAGTGTGCACGATGAGCCGTATCGAAACCGACAGCCTGGGCCAGATCGAAGTCCCGGACGACGCTTACTGGGGTGCTCAGACGCAACGCTCGCTGATCAACTTCGCCATCGGTCAGGAACGCATGCCGCTGCCGCTGCTGCACGCCCTGGCCCTGATCAAGAAAGCCGCCGCCCGCGTCAACGACCGCAATGGCGACCTGCCCGCCGACATCGCCCGTCTGATCGAACAGGCCGCCGACGAAGTGCTCGACGGTCAGCACGATGACCAGTTCCCGCTCGTCGTCTGGCAGACCGGCAGCGGCACCCAAAGCAACATGAACGTCAACGAAGTGATCGCCGGTCGTGCGAACGAACTGGCCGGCAACCCGCGCGGCGGCAAGACGCCGGTGCACCCGAACGATCACGTCAACCGCTCGCAAAGCTCCAACGATTGCTTCCCCACTGCCATGAGCATCGCCACCGCGCAAGCCGTGCAGGAACAACTGCTGCCGGCGATTGCCGAATTGTCCGGCGGCCTCGCGGAACTCGCCGCGCGGCACATGAAACTGGTGAAAACCGGGCGCACGCACATGATGGACGCGACGCCGATCACCTTCGGTCAGGAGCTGTCGGGGTTTATAGCGCAACTCGATTACGCCGAACGGGCCATTCGCGCGGCGCTGCCGGCAGTGTGCGAATTGGCTCAGGGCGGCACCGCCGTCGGCACCGGGCTGAACTCGCCGCACGGGTTTGGTGAAGCGATTGCCGCTGAACTGGCAGCGTTGTCCGGGTTGCCGTTCGTCACCGCGCCGAACAAGTTCGCCGCCCTCGCCGGCCACGAACCGTTGACCAGCCTTTCCGGCGCGCTGAAAACCCTCGCCGTGGCGCTGATGAAAATCGCCAACGACCTGCGTTTGCTTGGCTCGGGGCCACGCGCAGGTTTCGCCGAAGTGAAACTGCCGGCCAACGAACCCGGCAGCTCGATCATGCCAGGCAAGGTCAACCCGACCCAGTGCGAAGCGCTGTCGATGTTGGCCTGTCAGGTCTTGGGCAACGACGTGACCATCGGCATTGCCGCCAGTCAGGGTCACTTGCAGTTGAACGTGTACAAACCGGTGATCATCCACAATTTGCTGCAATCAATTCGTCTGCTCGGCGATGGCTGCAGCAACTTCCAGCAGCATTGCATTGCCGGGCTTGAGCCGGATGCGGAAGTCATGGCGCGACATCTGGAGCGTGGACTGATGCTGGTGACGGCATTGAACCCGCACATCGGTTACGACAAATCGGCGGAGATCGCCAAGAAGGCTTACGGCGAAGGGCTGACCTTGCGCGAGGCGGCGTTGGCGCTGGGGTATCTGACCGATGAAGAGTTTGATGCCTGGGTGCGGCCGGAAAACATGATTGAGGCTGGCGCCAAGGGCTAAAAGCAAAAGATCGCAGCCTGCGGCAGCTCCTACACAGGTCTCATGTAGGAGCTGCCGCAGGCTCGGGCCGCGATCGGACGATCTTTTGATCTTCAGGCCATACGCATCCGCCGCGCCCTGAGCCCGGCAATCAACGAAGGCCCCAACGCCACCAGCGCCGATCCCAACACCACCAGCACCGCCCCGCCATAGCCAAGCCCGTTGATCTGCTCGGCATGCACGTATTCCGGCCAGATCCCCGCCGCAATCGCCACCGCGCCAAACGTCACCAGCGGCGTGATCGCCAAGGTCGCACTGACCCGCGACGCCTCCCAGTGCGCCAGCGCTTCGGCAAACGCGCCATAGGCAATCAACGTGTTCATGCAGCATGCCAGCAGCAACCAACCCTGCAACGGATTCAGCTGCAGCGCTTCGAGCGGATGCACCCACGGCGTCAGCAATAACGCGCAAAACAGGTAGATCACCATCATCACCTGCAGCGAATTCCACACCGTCAGCAATTGCTTCTGGCCCAGCGCATAGAAGGTCCAGACCGTCGACGCCAGCAACACCAACAAAACACCGGCGGTGTAATCCGACAGCGAGGTCAACAACTCCGCCAAACGCTGATTGAAGAACAGCACAAAACCGATCAACAGCACCAACAACCCGATGCCTTGACCAATACTGAAACGCTCCTTGAACACAAAAAGACTGGCGATCAGCAACATGATCGGCCCCATCTGCACCACCAATTGCGCGGTGCCGGGGCTGAGCAGATTGAGGCCCATCAGGTACAGCACATAGTTGCCAACCAGTCCGAGCACCGCCATCAGCACCAGCCAGCCGCCCTTGGGCCCGAGCACTTTGCGACTCGGCAGGCGCTTGACCGAAGCCAGATAGATAAACAGGCAACCACCGGACACCAGCAGACGAAACCAGGTCACCGTGACCGGGTCCATCACCGTCAGTACTTGTTTGAGTTTGATCGGCAGGATGCCCCACAGAAACGCGGTCAGCAGCGCCAGGAACAAACCGTAGACCCAGCGACCGGATGAAATGTGCATGAAAACCCCAAAGCCTGCGGACGAGTGCGGCCATTCTAGGCCTGACACGGAACGCGACACAGGGACAGTTGCGCTCAGGACGCGAATGAAACTGTGCAGGTCGCAGCATTTAGTTGACGCGCTGCCGTTGATCGGCTGGCCGGGCGCACCAAGTGCTTCAGGCATAAGCTCATTGGATCCCTTCCAGCGCAACAGCCAAGGAGACCGATCATGTTAGGAATGCGCGCCCAAGACAGCGCCCCCGCCACGCACTTTCGCAGCGACCGGATGTGCCGGGTCAACGGCGAACTGTTTTTCAGCACTCGGGAGAATACCCTTGAGGGGCCGTTTGACAGTCACGAGGTCGCTGAGCAGGAAATAAAGGCGTATATCGCGCGGATGCAGCTTCTGGATTCCAAGCGCTAAGCGGTGGTGATCCAATCGCTGGCAAGCCAGCTCCCACAGGGTTTTTCATCGACCTCAGGTTCCGGTT
>NZ_RWIM01000114.1 GCF_009764645.1 Pseudomonas sp. PB106 | reverse complement strand
CCTTCGGCAGCTCCTACAGGGAGACGCGCATTCCAATGTAGGAGCTGCCGAAGGCTGCGATCTTTTAACGGTTCAACTACCATTCTCGGTTTGGCGGCTACTGACCTCGGCCGGTACATCGTCGCCCGCCATGCGCTTGCGGAACAATGCCGCCCGCGCCAGCAGCAAGGTAGTCACCGGCACGGTGATCGCCAGCAAAATCGGGATGAGCCAGGCATGTATGATCGGCCCGGATTTCAGCGCCGAGAAGCAAATGATCGAGGCCAGCGCCACACACCATGCACCCAGCGTCGAGGCCAGTGCCGGCGGGTGCATGCGCTGAAAGTAGTCTTTCATGCGCAGCAGGCCTGCGGCCCCGATCAACGCAAAAACGCCGCTGAGCACTAGCAGGATCGCCACGGGAATTTCGACCCACAAAGATAGTTCAGCATTCATTCGATCACCTCGCCACGCAGCAGGAACTTCGCCAAAGCAAACGAGCCGACGAAACCGAACAGCGCGATCAGCAGCGCTGCCTCGAAGTAGGTATCGCTGGAATAACGAATGCCCAGCGTCAGCATCATCAGCATCGCAACGATGTACAGATAGTCCAGCGCCAATACCCGATCCTGTGCCGACGGCCCTTTGAACAAGCGAATCAGGGTCAGCACCATCGCCAGGCAGAAGAGGAACAGCGTCAACAGAATCGCGTTCGACAGTAATGGGCTCATTCGAAAATCTCCATCAACGGCCGTTCGTAGGTGCTCTTGAAGTGCTCGATAAACTGCGCTTCGTCATCCAGATCCCACACGTGCAGCAACAGAACGCTGCGATCCAATGCCAGTTCCGACCATACCGTGCCGGGCACTACTGTGCAGATCATCGCCAGCGTCGCCAGACCGTGGGCGTCGCGCAGGTCCAGTGGGACTTTGACGAAGTGCGAGCGCGGCGGGCGGCGACCGGCGTTGAGCACGCCCCATGCGACGATCAGGTTGGACATCACTACGTCGCGACCGACGAGAAAAAACAACTTGATAATGGTCCCCGGGCGCCGAATGTGTGCTCGTTTTGGCCGCAACTTACGCATCATCAATGGGGCAGCGAAACCCAATGCCGCGCCGAGCAGCAAGTTGCCCGGACTGACCGATAGATTCAGCGTCAACCACAACGCCCACAGTGCCAGCGATAACCAGGGTGCAGGAAACACACGCTTCATGGCTGCACCTCCAGCATCGCCGCTTTGGCTTCGGGGCTGGGTACGGCACGAGTGCCGAGCACCGCCATCACATATTGCTGGGGATTGTTCAGTGCCTCTGCGGTGGCTTGGGTATAACGCAGCAGCGGTTCAGCCTTGAAGGTCAGGGCGATGCTCAGCCCCAGCAAGAGGAAAATCGGCGCGCATTCGAGTTTTCGCAGCAGCGGCGAAGGGCGCTCTTCCGGTGTCCAGAAGCGCTGGATACCCAAGCGCGAAAACGCCATCAACGATGCGACCCCGGAGAGAATCAGCAACGCCAGCAGCATCCACGCCGGCGTGGAAATCGGCGCAGCGGTGCCCAGACCGAGCGGATTGAGCAAGGTACCGATCAGATTGAGCTTGCCGATGAAACCCGACAGCGGCGGCATGCCAATGATCAGCAGTGCGCAGGCAATGTAGCTCAGGCCGAGAAACGCCATGGTCCAGGGGATGACCTGACCGACCACGGCTTTCTGCTCATCGTCAAGGTTGATGCCTTTTGGCGGTTGCAGGGATTCCTGTGGTCGCGGTAGCAACTCGCTTTCGTCTTCCAGCGGGATCTCGTTGGCCGAGCGCGAGCGCTCAATCAGTTCAGCCAGCAGGAACAACGCACTCAGCGCCAGGGTCGAGCTGACCACATAGAACAGCGCAGCGCCGATCAGGTTCGGCTGGGCGAAACCGATCGCCGACAACAGAATGCCGGCTGACACCAGAATGCTCAGGCTGGCCATGCGCTCCAGACGTTGCGCCGCAAGAATCGCCAGTGCCGCGCAGGCGATGGTCGCCATGCCGCCGTAGATCAGCCATTCGCCACCGAAGAACGCGGAAGCGCCGGCCTGCCCGGAGAACAGCAGCGTCCACAGACGCAACAGGGTGTAGACGCCGACCTTGGTCATGATGGCGAACATCGCCGCGACCGGCGCACTGGCCGAGGAGTAGGCCGGCACCAGCCAGAAGTTCAGCGGCCACATGCCAGCCTTGGCCAGAAATGCCACCGCGAGAATCCCCGCACCGGCGTGCAGCAAGCCACGGTCGGCTTCCGGCACCAGCGGAATCTTCAGCGCCAGATCGGCCATGTTCAGCGTACCGGTGACGCCGTAGATCAGCGCGGCACCGATCAGGAAAAGCGAGGAAGCAAGCAGGTTGATCGAAATGTAATGCAGCCCCGACGACACCCGTGCCCGCCCCGAACCGTGCAGCAACAAGCCGTATGAAGCGGCCAGCAACACTTCGAAGAACACGAACAGGTTGAACAGGTCCGCCGTCAGGAACGCGCCATACAGGCCCATCAGCTGAATCTGGAACAACGCGTGGAAGCTCGAACCAGCGCCGTCCCAACGCGCCATCGCGAAGAGCAGGGCGCTGACGCCGATGATCCCGGTCAGTACCAGCATCAATGCCGACAGCCGATCGACCACCAGTACGATGCCGAACGGTGCCTGCCAGTTGCCCGGCAAGTACACGCCAATCGAGCCTGGGACGCCCGTGGTCTGCGTCCATTGCAACAGCAGCACCGATATGAATAGACCGACAAGGCTGGAGAACAGATTGATTTTCGCCTTCAGCGGCCGGTGCCGTTCGCCGAGCATCAGCATGATGGCGGCGGTCAGCAGCGGCAGCAGAATCGGTGCGGCGATCAGGTGAGTCATCGCCATCATTCTTTAGGCTCCCGGCCGTCGACGTGGTCGGTGCCGGTCAGGCCGCGCGAGGCGAGCAGAACGACGAGGAACAATGCGGTCATGGCAAAGCTGATCACGATCGCGGTGAGTACCAGCGCCTGTGGCAGCGGATCGGTGTAGTGCAGCAAGTCCTGCGTCACGCCGTCCTTGATCACCGGTTCTTTACCGATGAACAGGCTGCCCATGCTGAAAATGAACAGATTGACCGCGTATGACAGCAGGCACAGGCCCATGACCACCTGAAAGGTCCGTGGCCGCAGGATCAGCCAGACACCGGATGCGGCGAGGATGCCGATGGCGATTGCGATGACTTCTTCCATCAGACGGCTCCTTTGCTGGCGACGGACTTGGGCAGCGATGCGGTCTTGTGACCCCGCACCGATTGGTGGGCGAGAGCGGTCAGAATCAACAACGTCGAACCGACCACTACGCCGTACACGCCGATGTCGAAGAACAGTGCGCTGGCGACGTGGATGTCACCCAGTACCGGCAGGCTGAAATGCCAAGTGTGCGTGGTCAGGAACGGATAGCCGACGACCATCGCGCCGAGGCCCGTGGCGGTGGCGAACAGCAATCCGGTGCCCATCCAGCGCAAAGGACGCAGGCTCATTTGCGCTTCGACCCACTGCGTACCGGCGACCATGTATTGCAGGATGAACGCCACCGACATCACCAGACCGGCGACGAAACCACCACCCGGCTGGTTGTGTCCACGCATGAACAGATAGAACGACACCACCAGCGCAATCGGCAGCAGCAGGCGCACCAGCACCGCCGGCACCATCATGAAGCCGAGCGCGGTGTCGCTGGCGGAACGCGGGTTGACCAGGTCGGTGACCACGTCCGGCGCGAGCAAGCGTTGTTGAGCTGGCAGTTGCAGGCTTTCTTTCGGTGGGCGGAAGCGCCGCAGCAGGGCAAACACGGTCAGCGCCACGGCAACCAGCACAGTGATCTCACCGAGGGTGTCGAAGCCACGGAAGTCGACCAGCATCACGTTGACCACGTTGCTGCCGCCGCCCTCAGGCAGGGCACGGCTGAGGTAGAACGAGGAAATGTCGTTTGGCGTCTGCCGCGTCAGCATTGCGTAGGACAGCAGCGCCATGCCGCCGCCGACGGCAATCGACAGCAGCAAGTCGCGCAGACGGCGAATGCGTGCTTTGCGCAGGCTGCTTGGCAGCGGCGAGACTTCTTCGATCCGGCGTGGCAACCAGCGCAGGCCGAGCAGGATCAGCACTGTGGTTACCACTTCAACCGCCAGTTGTGTCAACGCAAGATCCGGCGCCGAGAACCAGACGAAGGTTACGCAGGTCATCAGGCCACAGACGCTGACCATGGTCAGGGCCGCGAGACGGTGATACTTGGCTTGCCAGGCGGCGCCGAGGGCGCAGGCAATCGCCAGCAGCCACAGGGTCACAAAGACGATGGAACCGGGAATCTTCGGCCGGTCGCCCCAGCTCAGCGTGCTGTGCAACATCGGGATCAGACCGGCGAGCACCGCCGCCAAAACCATCAGGAACAATTGCATTTGCAGACGCTTGGTGCCCAGCCGCCGCTCGACGCGACGGGCCATGCGCATCATCACCACCAGGCTGCGCTCGAACAGACGCTTGCCGTTGAAGCGGCCCACCAGTGGCGGATACTTGAAGCGGCCGAGCTTGAACTGGTTACGCAGCAACAGATACAGAACGATACCGCCGGACATGGCGATCAGGCTCATGATCATTGGCGCATTCAGACCGTGCCAGATCGCCAGGCTGTACTCCGGCAAGGTGCCGCCGACCACGGGCAGCGCCGCCGCCGCGAGCAACGGGCCGACGATCTGTGCCGGGAAAATCCCCACCAGCAAGCAAGTAAATACCAGCAGTTCGACTGGAGCGCGCATCCAGCGCGGCGGTTCGTGCGGGGTGTGCGGCAGGTCGGTGGCCGGGGGGCCGAAGAACACATCAACGGTGAAGCGCAGCGAGTAAGCGACGCTGAACATGCCGGCGATGGTCGCGACAATCGGCAACGACATCTCTACCCACGCCGTGGCATTGATGAACACGGTTTCAGCGAAGAACATTTCTTTCGACAGGAAGCCGTTGAGCAACGGCACGCCGGCCATCGAGGCGCTGGCGACCATCGCCAATGTCGCGGTATACGGAATCAGTTTGATCAGACCGCTGAGTTTGCGGATGTCGCGGGTACCGCTTTCATGGTCGATGATGCCCGCGGCCATGAACAACGAGGCCTTGAACGTCGCGTGGTTGAGAATGTGGAACACCGCCGCCACTGCCGCTAACGGGCTGTTGAGGCCGAGCAGCAGGGTGATCAGGCCGAGGTGACTGATGGTCGAGTAGGCCAGCAATCCTTTGAGATCGTTCTGGAACATCGCGCAATACGCGCCAAGCAGCAGCGTACAGGCTCCGGCTCCGCTGACGATGTAGAACCATTCTTCACTGCCGGACAGCGACGGCCACAACCGCGCCAGCAGAAACACCCCGGCCTTGACCATGGTCGCCGAGTGCAGATAAGCAGAGACGGGCGTCGGCGCCGCCATCGCATGAGGCAGCCAGAAGTGAAACGGAAATTGGGCACTTTTGCTGAGTGCACCGATGAGGATGAGAGGTAACAGGATAGGGTAGAGGGCGTGTGCGCGAATCAGATCGCCGGCGGCCAGGACCTTGTCGAGGTCATAGCTGCCGACGACATGGCCAAGCAGCATGACCCCCGCCAACAGGCATAACCCGCCTGCACCGGTGACCATCAGCGCCATGTAGGCGCCGCGACGGGCGTCGGCGCGATGGTGCCAATAGCCAATCAACAGGAACGAGAAGAGGCTGGTCAGCTCCCAGAAAAACACGATCTGGATCAGGTTGCCGGAGATGACCAAACCGAGCATGGCGCCCATGAACGCCAGGAAAAACGCGAAGAAACGCGGCACCGGATCATCCGGCGACATGTAATAACGCGCATATAAAGAAACGAGTGTGCCGATGCCGAGTACCAGCATCGAGAACAGCCAGGCGAAGCCGTCCATGCGCAGAACGAAGTTCAGGCCGAGGCTGGGCAGCCACATGAACTCTTCACGGATCACGCCGCCGTGGGCGATTTGCGGATACAACATCGCGACCTGAACGGTGCCGATCAGAGCGACCAGCCCCGCCAGCAGGGATTCGGTATTACGCGCGTTGTGTGGCAGCACCGCTGCCAGACAGCTGCCAATGAATGGCAGAAGCAGTAGAACTATCAGGGACATAGGCTTCTAATCTGCGGAAGTTTGTGAAGCATCATACGTGCCAGCTCCCCGATCACCAAACGCCAGGATGTCTCAGAATCCTACAAAGTAGTCTGAAAATTTCTGTTTGGCATTGTTTCAGGAAAGTCGATGTTGCTTGGAATGGCCTCATCGCGAGCAGGCTCACTCCTACATTTGGAATGCGTTCCCCTGTAGGAGTGAGCCTGCTCGCGATAGCAATAATTCAGACTGTGAAGATTTCGGAGCTTTATCCCTGTGCTTCCCGCTCCAACTCAGCCTCAGCTTCAGCGACCTTACCCTTGGTCTTCAACTCACTGACAATCACCGCCGCCACAATCAGCCCTGCGCCCGCCAGCGCAATCGCTGGCAACCGTTCGCCGGCAATCCGCCCGACGATCCCTGCCCACACCGGCTCACCGGCATAGATCAACGTTGCCCGAGTTGGCGAAACACTTTTCTGCGCCCAGTTCATCGCCACCTGAATCGCCGCACTCGCGGCACCCAGGCCCAGCGCAGTCATCAGCAGGGTCCAGGAAAAGTCCGGTATCAATTCACCCGTCGGCACCACCAGCAAGAACGACAACAACGATGTCGTGGCCAGTTGCACCACGGTGACCCGGCGTACATCCACTTGACCGGCATAGGTGCTAATCAAAATGATCTCGGCGGCAATCGCGATGGCGCTGATCAGCGTGGCAATTTCACCCGGGCTGAAGTTCAGCGACGCCCCAGATGGCCCCGACAACAACATCAAACCGGTGAACGCCAACATGATGCCGATGCTCGGCATCAACCCTGGACGGCGGCCGAGTACCAGCCATTGCAGCAGCGGCACGAACGGGACGTACAGCGCGGTGATGAACGCCGACTGACTGCTCGGAATGGTTTGCAAGCCAACCGTCTGCAAGCCGTAACCGAGCATGATTGCCACACCGATAAACGCGCCGGCCTTCAATTCGAACAGGGTCAATTCGCGCAGGTGACGCCACGAGAACAGCGCGACAATACAAGCCGCAGCGGCAAAGCGCAGGCCTACGAAAAACATCGGCCCGCTGACGGTCATCGCATGCTGAACCAGCAGGAAGGTGCCGCCCCAGATCATGGTGATCAGCACCAGCACGCACTCGGCTTTGCTGAATCGGGAGAGGCGGACGGGGGTAGGGGAAGTGTTCAGCGACGTCATGACCTTGCGCACTATAAAAAGGAGGCCGCACAATGCGGCCAACGTTGCGCAGTATACTGCCCAACCTCACCGAGTGAGCAATATAGTGCACAAAGATTCAACGCAAAGGACCTCCGTTCTTCAGCACGTCAGCCAGAACGTCCGGCGCCTGCGCCATGCCGCCGATATGAGCCAGACCGCGCTGGCGGAAAAATCAGGCGTCAGCCGACGCATGTTGGTGGCAATTGAGGCGGGCGAGAAGAATGTCAGCCTGACCACCCTTGATCGCGTCGCCGAAGCGCTGGATGTGGCGTTCAGCGATCTGATCCAGGCGCCGGATGCCCGGGACCCGAGCCGCATCAACGAAGTGGCCTGGGCGGGAACGATTCCGGGGAGTAAAGCGGTGCTGCTGTCGAAAGCCACCGCCACTCGCGAAGTCGAGCAGTGGGAATGGTGTCTGCAGCCGGGCGAAGTCTATCCATCGCATGCAGACCCGGACGGCTGGAGTGAGCAGATCTTCGTATTTGAAGGATGCCTGACGCTGATGCTCGGCGATGAGCCGCAAAAAATCGGCACAGGCGAATTTTTCATGTTTGCCAGTAACCAGCCGCATTCCTATCGCAACGATGGCGACGTTGCGGCGCGGTTTGTGCGCAATGTGGTGATTTGAATGGCACATGACACGGATATCCTGATCATCGGCGGCGGCCTCAGCGGCACGATGCTGGCGGTGCAGTTGTTGCGTCAGCCGGGCCGGCGAACAATCGTCATCGTCGAACCGCGTGCCGAACTCGGTCGAGGCGAGGCCTACAGTGCAGTTGAGTTGGGCCATACGCTCAACGGCAATGCGGCGCGAATGAGCGTCGATCCAGATAACCCAAATGACCTTACGCAATGGCTGACCGAGCATATTGCGGCCGGCGGTTGGCCGGAGTCTGCCGAGCAGAATGTGCCGATCAGTGAGCTGTTTCCGCCGCGCGGGCTGTTTGGCGTGTATGTGCAGCAGCGTTTGGCTGAAGCGCGGCGGGTTGGTGCGCAATATGGCTCGACGGTCGAGCACATTTGCGCTGAGGTGGTGGATCTGCAAACGGCTGTGGACTCGTTGCAATTGCGCCTGAGCGATGGGCAGATCGTGGACGGTGCTTATGTGGTTCTCGCCACCGGCATGTTCCCCGCTGCGCGGACTGCGCAGAAACACTCCAGCGGCCTTAACGCCGCCGCACTGGATCCGTGGGATGTCGCGGCCATGCGCCAGCTCGATCCGCACTCCACCGTGATGATCATTGGCTCCGGCCTGACCATGGTCGATGCCGTGGTTTCGCTGGAACAGGCCGGGCATCGCGGGCCGATCGAGGTGTTTTCCCGGCACGGTTTGTTGCCCCATGTGCGCCGACAACCGCCGGCCTGGGTCGATTTCCTGGGCGAGGATCACGGCATTCGCACCCCACGCCAGTTGCTGCGCGAATTACGCCGGCAGTGTCGAGATGCGATTGCGCAAGGCATCGACTGGCAGGCGCCGCTGGATACGGTTCGCGTGCATATTG
This sequence comes from Pseudomonas sp. PB106, assembly GCF_009764645.1. Lineage (GTDB taxonomy): Bacteria > Pseudomonadota > Gammaproteobacteria > Pseudomonadales > Pseudomonadaceae > Aquipseudomonas. Next base: position 683 of record NZ_RWIM01000114.1, on the reverse strand, counting down.
CTCGGTTATGGGGTCAGGCGACTGACGTTCAGCGAAGACAATTCGTACGGCATGTGCGCCCGTGGTGGGAGAGTCATCATCATCGTTCGCCACCGTTGAGTGCGGCATTGGTTGAGCGCCTGCAATTGGCAGGGCGGCTCAGAATCCATGCTGCGTCGTTCAAAGGGCTTGAGCCTGGCGCGAAGGGCGGTGTGAGCATTCGCATTCGTCGCCGGGGTGAGTCTGAAACCTGCGTGATGCACGGTGCAGCACTGATCAATTCCAGTGGCATCGAGTACGACTGGCGTCGCGTGGCGCGACCGTTGCCGCAGCAGTTGCTGGAGCGTGGCTTGGTACGGCCTGGGCCGCTGGCGCTGGGGATTGCGGCGGCGGTGGATGGCGCGGTGCTGGATGCCGAGGGGCGTGCGGCTGACCGGGTGTTTGCGATGGGGCCGCCACTGCGGGGAATGTGGTGGGAGAGTACGGCGGTGACGGATGTAGCGTTGCAGGCCAAGGCACTGGCGGCAAGGTTGGTGAGAAAAGGTTGATGGTGTTCGTACGAGCCTCTTCGCGAGCAGGCTCGCTCTCAAAGGGGATTCAGGTTGTAAACACCATTTGTGCCACACCGCAGCGTCTGTAGGAGTGAGCCTGCTCGCGATAGCGGTGGTTCAGTCAATAAAAAGGTGACTGATATACCGCTATCG
>NZ_RWIM01000113.1 GCF_009764645.1 Pseudomonas sp. PB106 | reverse complement strand
TTCGCGAGCAAGCTCGCTCCCACATTGAAATGCGTTCCAATGTGGGAGCGAGCTTGCTCGCGAAAGGGCCGTCAGCCACATAGCAGAATCCTGATCAGCTCACTCGCGCTGCTCAAACCCCTCCCCTATACACCCCAGACATCGCACAAACGCTGCCTTCGCCGGATCCACCACCAACGCCTGGCCCGCATCGCCAATTCCGCCACCCAGCGCAGTAAATGGCAGTGACACGACAAACGCCCCCGCACCGATCACCGTTGCCACCACCAGTAACGGTCGGGCAATCAGCAAATCGCCGAGCATGGCGTAGGCCGGGGGATTCTGGATGGTGTAGCGCGGGTCACCGCTGCCGTTTTCCGTGGCCTGAACGGCCAGACTGGAACACAGCAGCAGCGCAACAACGAAGACTTGCAAGGATTTCATGGCACGATCCTTCGGGCTGAACAGTGAGACAACTCACTATAGACCGTAGGACTTTTTCAGCCGATTGCCTCAGGTCTGGCAGCGCGGGCAGAACACACTGGCCCGCTGACCCAGCTTCACTTCCCGCAGACCAGTGCCGCAGACCTTGCAGTGTTCACCGCCACGGCCGTAGACAAACAGCTCCTGCTGGAAATACCCCGGCTGACCATCACCTCCGATGAAATCGCGCAGCGTGGTGCCGCCGCGCTCAATCGCAGCGGCGAGGATGCGTTTGATCTCGATCGCCAACTTCAGATAGCGCCCCCGGGAAATCCCCCCGGCCTCGCGACGCGGATCGATCCCGGCAGCGAACAGCGCTTCGGTCGCATAAATATTGCCGACGCCCACCACCACTGCGTTGTCCATGATGAACGGCTTCACCGCCATCGAACGCCCGCGCGACAACTGGAACAAGCGCTCGCCATCGAACAGATCGGTCAACGGCTCGGGCCCGAGTCGAATCAGCAGTTCGTGATTGAGCGGATCAGTACTCCACAGCATTGCGCCGAAACGGCGCGGGTCGGTGTAGCGCAGCGCCAGGCCCGACTCCAGTTCGATATCGACATGCTCGTGCTTCAACGCCGGCAAACCGGCCTCGACCAGACGCAAATTGCCCGACATGCCCAAATGGCTGATCAACGTGCCGACTTCGGCGTTGATGAGCAGATACTTGGCGCGGCGCTCGACCAGCACGATGCGCTGCCCCGACAGACGCACATCGAGATCGTCCGGGATCGGCCAGCGCAGGCGCCGGTCACGCACGATCACCCGGCTGACGCGCTGGCCTTCCAGGTGCGGAGCAATGCCGCGGCGGGTGGTTTCGACTTCCGGCAATTCAGGCATGGTGTTCTCGAGTCAATGCGCGCCGAGGTCGCGGATCGTTTGTTTGAGGGATTCGAAGTCGTAATCCGACAACCCTACGTAATCGAGTACCAGCGGCCCGACAGCGTTCCATTCGAAATCTTCGGTCTGATTGCCCAGCACGCGATACGAAGCGCAGATGTGCTCGGCCATCTTCAGGATCGCCAGCAGGTTTTTCAGCTGACTGTTGCGCGACGACTCATCGCTGAAAATCGCCAAGGCATTGTGGTGATTGGCGATGGCCGCGCTGACATGCTCCGGCAGGCGCCACGATTTGGCGGTGTAATAACCGACCACGGCGTGGTTGGTGTTGAACTCACGGTTCTCGGTGTCGACCACCCGGCATTCCGGACTGGCGTTAGCGTAAGCCTGTTCCAGCACCGACATGTAGTTGGGGAAACGCTGCAACATCAACGGCACGCCACAGTCGTGGAACAGGCCCAGAGCGTAAGCTTCGTCACCGGCCTGGGTGCCAACGCGCTTGGCCAGGGTCAGACAAGTCATCGCCACATCCTGAGCGGTGTCCCAGAAACGGTTGAGGGTAACGATGGTGTCGTCATTCATCTCGCCTTTGATCGACTGCGCGTTGATCAGGTTGATGATCGAGCGGCTGCCCAACAGGTTCACCGCGCGTTGAATCGAGGTGATCTTGTTGCTCAAGCCGTAATACGGCGAATTGACGATTTTCAGCAGCGAGCCGGACAGGCCCGGATCCTGAGCGATCAATTTGGCGATCACTTCCAGGTCCGGATCGGGCATGTACTGCTCCATTTGCAGATCCACCATGATCTGCGGTTGCGCGGGCACACTGATGCCTTGCAGCGATTGTTGAATCTGTTCGGTGGTCAGCTCTTGGGACATAAGTACACACTCTGGGACAGGCGGCGATTCTAACCGCTGAAGCATGGGTACGACACACCGACCGGCATATCGGAGGAACTTTCATTCAAGCTCAGGCTTCGGATTTTGTAAGGCCCGATGGACAGTTTCTGTCCGGCACGGCAACAAATCCCCATAGACTCAGGAGCTTATCGATGGCCACTTCCCTCAACGGCAAGCGCGTCGCTTTTTTGGTAACCGATGGTTTCGAACAGGTTGAATTGACAGGTCCCAAGCAAGCGCTGGAGCAGGCTGGCGCGCAGGTCGACATCCTTTCGGCCGAGGCCGGCAAGGTCAAAGGCTGGAATCACGACAAGCCGGCGGACGACTTCAAGGTTGACCAGACCTTTCAGGGCGCCAGCAGCGAGCAGTACGACGCAATCGTCCTGCCGGGCGGCGTGCAGAACTCCGACACCATTCGTATCGATCAGGATGCCCAGCATCTGGTCAAGACCGGCGCCTCCGCTGGCAAACCGATTGCGGTGATCTGTCATGGCGGCTGGTTGCTGATCTCGGCGGGGCTGGTCAACGGCAAGACCATGACCAGCTACAAGACACTCAAGGATGACCTGGTGAATGCTGGCGCGCATTGGGTGGATAAAGAGGTGGTCAAGGACGGCAACCTGATCAGCAGCCGGCAGCCGGATGACATTCCGGCGTTCAATAAAGAGCTGATCGACGCGCTGTCGGCGTAATAGTCAAAACCGCCTTCGCGAGCCCTCTCGCTCCCACATTAGTCTTGTGTCGGTCACAAGCCCTTTGTGGGAGCGAGCTTGCTCGCGAAGGGCCATCAGCGTTTCATCGCCCATCAAACCCGACACAAGTCGCAACACGGTATACTCCCGCTCTTTTTTCCGGAGCGACGTCATGTCCCTGCCTAGCTTGCGCCTCAAAGCCAACGCCGACCGTCGCCTGCGCGCCGGTCACCTGTGGGTCTATAGCAACGAAATCGATGTAGCCGCCACCCCTCTGCACGGTTTTCAGGCCGGCGATCAAGCCATCCTCGAAGCGGCCGGCGGCAAGCCGCTGGGCGTCGTGGCGATGAGCCCGAACAACCTGATCTGCGCGCGCCTGTTGTCGCGCGACGTCAAACTGTCGCTGGACAAATCCCTGCTGGTGCACCGCCTGAACGTTGCTTTGTCGCTGCGCGAGCGCCTGTTCGACAAGCCGTTCTATCGCCTGGTCTATGGCGATTCCGACTTGCTGCCTGGCCTGGTTGTCGACCGTTTCGGCGACATCCTCGTGGTGCAGATCGCCTCGGCGACCATGGAAGCGCATAAAGATGACGTGATTGCGGCACTGACCCAAGTGCTCAAGCCAAGCGGCATCCTGTTCAAGAACGACTCCGCAGCCCGCGACGCCGAAGGCCTCAACCGCTACGTCGAAACCGTCTTCGGCCTGGTGCCTGAGTGGGTTGCGCTGGAAGAGAACGGCGTGAAGTTCGAAGCCCCGGTCATCCAGGGTCAGAAAACCGGCTGGTTCTACGACCACCGCATGAACCGCGCACGTCTGGCGCCTTACGCCAAGGGCAAACGCGTTCTCGACCTTTATAGCTACATCGGTGGCTGGGGCGTGCAGGCTGCCGCTTTCGGGGCCAGCGAAGTGTTCTGCGTCGATGCTTCGGCGTTCGCCCTCGACGGCGTTGAGCGCAACGCGGCCCTCAACGGCTTCGCCGACAAGATGACCTGCATCGAAGGCGACGTCTTCGAAGCCCTGAAAGAACTGAAAGCCAGCGAAGAGCGCTTCGACGTGATCGTCGCCGATCCGCCAGCGTTCATCAAACGCAAGAAAGACATGAAAAACGGCGAAGGTGCCTACCGTCGCCTGAACGAGCAAGCCATGCGCCTGCTCAACAAGGACGGCATCCTGGTCAGCGCATCGTGCTCGATGCACCTGGCGGAAGACAGTCTGCAGAACATTCTGCTGACCAGCGCTCGTCACCTGGATCGCAACATCCAGTTGCTGGAGCGCGGCGGTCAGGGCCCGGATCACCCGGTGCACCCGGCGATTGACGAGACCCGCTACATCAAGAGCATTACTTGCCGTCTGCTGCCTAACAGCTGATTGGCGAATCGGCGGGGAGCCTCAGGGCTCCTCGTTTGCTGTTTACACGCCTGGCATCCCCGCCTCATTGACCTTCGAACTTCGTACTTCCCACATCAAACTTCCGTTTGGCGTGCAGGAAATTTCCTTGCTTCTTTTAGCTATCTAACTTTGTCCCACAAGCTCTTTCCAACCTAAAGATGCGTCCGACAAAATTACTGGAATTTTCCTACTTAATATCCGCTTGCCAATAATCCATTACAAACTATTATTGAGTTGTCACCACGAGGTGGCACTTACCAAACATTGAACAAGGAGTTCACGTTATGAAAGTTATCTCTATGGAAGGCAACAAAATCGCAAACCTGGCTTTTCTCGTAGCGCCTAAAGCCCGCTAAGCAAGTCTAGACGCCGGAGAGTGCCGGCAATCCGGCGTCTTTCAGACTTTCAACCAGAGAAGCTCCCGATATGCACATCAACCCTTACTTATTCATCTTGCCGCGCACGCCTGCTCAAGTTGTCTGGAACTATAAAGACCATATCCAGCACGAGCTGGACTTCGACTATTCATCACGTCTCACCCAATTGATCAGCAATCCCGATTTATTCAATAGTCGCAATACTATAGACATACAACTATTGAATGCAGGGATATTAACCATTTCAGAAACCGACAATACGGAATGGGGTTGGGACGAACTGTCGAAGATCTATCACATCGGCACCCAGAACATCCCATGCAAACATATTCCGCAAAACATTCACGAGTGGAGCAGAGAATATCTGGACCACTGTAACGAAGTATTGGCAGCCCCCTTGCCCGAGGCAGGAAGGGTGCTCGACAACACAACCACGCGAATTGCCCTCCCCACACCCACCACGCCCGATCACGACAACCTGACTCACGTGCTGACTCGTCGCAAAACCTGTCGCTCCTTCACGGGAGCCGCCATTTCCCTCAACGACGTCAGCTCTTTGCTGTACCTGTCTTTCGGCTACCTGCGTGAACGCGACAGCTCTGCAGACGGCATTGCAGAAGGCCTCGATGCGCGACGCAGCAGCCCTTCCGGGGGCGGATTGAATGCCTGCGAGTGTTTTTTGCTGGCACAGAACATCGAGGGCCTGGATCCCGGTGTGTATGCCTACCACCCTGCCGAGCATGTCCTCACCCCTGTGAGCCCATCGCCGCAATGCCCGCTGGGGCAACTGCTCGGCGGGCAGCATTTCATCAACAACCTGCCGTTGGGCCTGTTCATCACCGCTCGCTTCGACAAGTTATGGTGGAAATACCAACATTCGCGCGCCTATCGCATGGCCTTCATCGAGGCCGGTCATCTTTCGCAAACCTTCCAGTTGGTCGCCACGGCGCTGGGCCTCAATACCTGGCTGACCGGCGCGTTTGCCGACGATCAGGTCGAATCCTTGCTCAAGATCGAAGGCAGCGCCGAACAACCGCTGTTCTTTGTCGGTTGCGGTGAAAGCGATGGTCGGGCGATGTGTCAGGAAATGCTCGATTTGTTGCGCGAGGAGCAGGCATGAACGCGCCCATTATCGAACAGGATGAGGCGCCGGTTTCCTGGGCGCTGCGTTTCACTCTCGGCGACTGGAACACTCGCGCGTCGGTGCGCACCAGTCAGCACGACTATCTATTGCCCGATGACGTGCAGCAGCAGTTGCTGACCCGTCACTGGTTTCCGCCGGCCTTCCTGCCCTATCTGGCCCACCCGGCCATCGTCGCCGCAGGCCGTGAGGTCACCCACCGGCTGACAGCCAATCATCTGGTGCACTTTCTCGACTACACAACACTGCTCGAACACCGCATCGTCAACCGCGCTGTCGAGGTAATTGTCCACGGCGAGCTGCCTGCCTCCGTCCCAGGTCGCATGAAAACCGCGGCGCTCCAGCTCTATACCGACGAGGGCTACCATGCCCTGTTCTCCAACCGCCTCGCAGAACAGATCGCCAGTCTGTACGGCTTCACCCACCGCCCTCAGATGCCGTTGCGCATCAGCCGGTTGAACGCCCTGATCGCCCGCACTCCCGACAACAACCGCGCGCTGGCCTGGTTTCTGCTTGGCTTCGTTTCGGAAACCATCATTGCCCGCGAGTTGCTCGATGTCTGCCGCGACACTCTGGTGTCCAGCGTCAACGACATGTTGCGTGATCACCTTGCGGATGAAGCCCGGCACAGCCGTTATTTCGCTGAGGTGTTCCATTACCTGTGGCTGACCATGAACACTCGCCAGCGTACCTACGCGGCCAGAACCCTGCTGAACATCATCGACATTTTCTTTGAGATCGACGAGCAATGGTTACGACAGAGCCTGCGCAGCAACGGCATTGCCGAGCCAGCCATCGATGAAATTCTTGGCAGCCTGACCCACGCGCAAGCCAAACGTCTGCGCGCCAGGACGGGTGCCATCGCTACCCTCGATGCACTGAAAAAGGCCGGTTTCTTCGCGTTGTCCATTAACCGCAAACTGTTCGCCAAGGCAGGACTGTTCGATGAATGACGGAAAACCTGTGGTCACACACCAACAACGACGCGGCGCTGTCAGCCTGTTATTGACCATGGTCCTGCTGGGGGTGTTTCCACTGGATGTGCTGTTGCCGTCGTTCCCGGCCATGGCCGAGCACTTTCGCAGCAGCCCGGCGGATATAGCACTGTCGATCAGCCTGTTCGCCGTCGGCATCGCCTTTGCGCAATTGCTGATAGGGCCCCTGTCGGACGTGATCGGACGCAAGGGCCTGTTACTCGCCGGCATGGCGGTTTCGATGCTCGGCGCGCTCGGTTGCACGATCACCAGCGATTACTCGCTGTTCCTGTTCTTTCGGCTGGTACAGGCAGTTGGCTGCGGCTGCTTCGTGCTGTCCCAGGCGCTGGTGCAGGACCTGTTCGAAGGCGAAGAGCGTGATCGCCTGCGCATCCTGATGGTCACCGCGACGGGGGTTTTCATCTCCGTATCGCCATTGGCCGGGACCTTCCTGCAGGCCAGCCTCGGCTGGCGCGGCAGTTTCTGGGTGTTTGCCGCACTGGCAGCAGCAGTGCTGATCAAGGCGTGGCGGTTTCTGGATAACGGGCGGCCGGTCGCCAGCGGCAGCCCCTTCAAGTTCTTCCAGGCTTATCGACGGGTGCTGGGGGATCGCGATTTCGTTGGCCTGTGGCTGATTTCCGCCTTCGCGTTCGCCTGCCACTTTTCATTCATCGTGATTTCACCGCTGATCTTCATGGATCAACTGCAGCTGTCGGCTTACGACTTCTCACTGATCCTGCTGATCTACGGTGCTGCCTACGTGGTCGGCGGCATTGTCGCCACCGTGCTCAGCCGGCGGATCACGCCCGGCCAGCAGATCATTACCGGACTGAGCCTGATCCTGATGTCGGGGCTGGTCATGCTGACGCTATCGGCCAATGTCGAACTGTCCGCCATCACCGTACTGATCCCGATGCTGATCTGCACCGCTGGCACCACCATCGCACGCCCGGCAGCTACATCCCGGGCCATGGGCCTGTTTGCGGACAACGCAGGCACCTCGGCCTCGGCGGGCAGCACGATCATCTTTATCTGCGGCGGTTTGATCAGCGCCCTGATCAGCCTGAGCCCTGCCAATCTTCAGTCGACGCTGGGCTACTGCTTTGTGCTGCTCAGCGGCGTAGCGCTGGTACTGAACAGCCGCATCAGCGTGCGTGCCCGAAACCTTGAGGCCGCCATCGTTCTGCGGTCGGGAGCAGATTGAACCTGCCGGTCGTCATCCCACACACACCGTCGGCACTGGAACAACACTTTGCGCCATTCCCTCCAGACGCCAGCGGTGTAGAATCGGCAGATTCATCGCCATTCATCCCCGGCGGGTTTATGAGCTCAGGCTGAGACCAGCGGCGATCCCGCAACGTCATCGGCAACTTCCGGACACACGGCCATTTCTGAGTGTTCCAGAGGTCAATAGAAGCTCACTCCCATTTAGTACCTGATTAGCCGCCCGGAGTGCTCCATGCCAGATTACCGCTCGAAAACATCCACCCACGGCCGCAACATGGCCGGCGCCCGCGCACTGTGGCGCGCCACGGGGATGAAAGATGACGACTTCAAAAAGCCGATCATCGCCATTGCCAACTCGTTCACCCAGTTCGTACCGGGCCACGTGCACCTGAAGGATCTGGGCCAACTGGTCGCCCGTGAAATCGAACGCGCTGGTGGCGTAGCGAAAGAATTCAACACCATCGCCGTGGATGACGGCATCGCCATGGGCCACGACGGCATGCTGTATTCGCTGCCGAGTCGCGAGATCATCGCCGACTCCGTCGAGTACATGGTCAACGCCCACTGCGCCGACGCCATCGTCTGCATCTCCAACTGCGACAAGATCACCCCAGGCATGCTGATGGCTGCATTACGCCTGAACATTCCGGTGATTTTCGTTTCCGGCGGCCCGATGGAAGCCGGCAAGACCAAACTCGCGTCCCACGGCCTCGACCTCGTCGACGCCATGGTGATCGCCGCCGACGAAAGCGCTTCTGACGAGAAAGTCGCTGAGTACGAGCGCAGCGCCTGTCCGACTTGCGGTTCTTGCTCCGGCATGTTCACTGCCAACTCGATGAACTGCCTGACCGAAGCACTGGGTCTGGCCTTGCCGGGCAACGGTTCGACCCTCGCCACCCACAGCGACCGCGAACAACTGTTCCTGCAGGCCGGCCGTACCATCGTCGAGCTGTGCAAGCGTTACTACGGCGAGAACGACGACTCGGTACTGCCGCGCAACATCGCCAACTTCAAGGCGTTCGAGAACGCGATGATGCTCGACATCGCCATGGGCGGTTCGACCAACACCATCCTGCACTTGCTCGCAGCTGCCCAAGAGGCCGAAATCGATTTCGACCTGCGCGACATCGACCGTCTCTCGCGCAGCGTTCCACAGCTGTGCAAGGTTGCGCCGAACATTCAGAAGTACCACATGGAAGACGTGCACCGCGCCGGCGGCATCTTCAGCATCCTCGGTTCGCTGGCCCGTGGCGGTCTGCTGCACACCGACCTGCCGACCGTACACAGCCGCAGCATGGAAGAAGCCATCGCCAAGTGGGACATCACCCAGACCACCGATGAAGCGGTGCATCACTTTTTCAAGGCTGGCCCTGCCGGTATTCCGACCCAGACGGCATTCAGCCAGTCGACCCGTTGGGAAACCCTGGATGATGACCGTGAAAACGGCTGCATCCGCAGCTTCGAACACGCCTATTCGCAAGAAGGTGGTTTGGCCGTGCTGTACGGCAACATCGCCATCGACGGCTGCGTGGTGAAAACCGCCGGTGTCGACGAATCGATCCACGTCTTTGAAGGCAACGCGAAGATCTTCGAAAGCCAGGACAGCGCCGTACGCGGCATCCTTGCTGACGAAGTGAAGGCTGGCGATATCGTGATCATTCGCTACGAAGGCCCGAAAGGCGGCCCGGGCATGCAGGAAATGCTCTACCCGACGTCGTACCTGAAATCCAAAGGCCTGGGCAAAGCTTGTGCGCTACTCACTGACGGGCGTTTCTCCGGCGGTACTTCGGGTCTGTCCATCGGTCACGCTTCGCCAGAAGCAGCGGCCGGCGGTGCGATCGGTCTGGTGCAGGACGGCGACAAAGTGCTGATCGACATTCCGAACCGCTCGATCAACCTGTTGGTCAGCGATGAAGAACTGGCGGCACGCCGCGCCGAACAGGACAAAAAAGGCTGGAAACCGGTCGAGATCCGCCCACGCAAAGTGACCACCGCACTCAAGGCCTACGCCCTGCTGGCGACCAGCGCCGACAAAGGTGCTGTGCGTAACAAAGCGATGCTCGACGGGCTGTAAGCATCAAATCGCAGCAATAAAAATGCCCCGCCAAGTGCGGGGCTGATCGTTCCCACGCTCTGCGTGGGAATGTCTCAAGGGACGCTCCGCGTCCAGTGACGCGGAGCGTCACGGGCTGCATTCCCACGCAGAGCGTGGGAACGATCAAAGATCGCAGCCTTCGGCAGCTCCTACAGGGGATTCTGGGGGTTATTGAATCTCCTCCGGTTTAACGATCACCCAATTCTTGTCCGCCGTCACCGGCAACCCTTCTTTCGCCTGCGCCGCCGCGTGCTTGGCCATCATGCCGTTCAGCTGCGTCATGTATTTGTCCTTGCGGTTGATCCACAAGTGAATCCCGCCTTTGGCCACGTCGACATCGTGGAACAACATGTAACCGTCGCTGGTCGGGGTATCGCCACCGACCAAGACCGGTTTTTTCCACTCATCGATGTAGGTCAGGATTGCCGCGTGTTTGCCGGCCATCCACGTCGCCGGTGTCCACAGATACGGCGTCAGCTCAAGGCCGAGGTTGGCCTTCTCGTCATATTTGCCGGCAGTGATCTGCTTGCGCGCGGTGGTCAGTTCGTTGGTCTCGCGGTTCTTCAGCAGCGTGGTCACGCCGATGACGTTCTGCGGTTTGACGTTGTAGCCGTACTTCGGATCCGCCGCGACCATACGCACCAGTTCTTCAGAAGCAGCGGTCATCACGTAGACCTCGATACCGTTCTCCATCAGCTTGTTGTACAGCTCTTGCTGGCCGGTGAAGATCTTCGGCGGATTGACGTCGAGCTTTTTAACCACGTCGCCTTCGTAATACGTCGCCGGTACCGGTTTACCCGAGGCCATCAACTCATCGACGTAGCCCTTAAGCTCCTTGAGGGTGAAACCGGAGAACACCTGCGCCACCCATGGGTAGCAGACCATGTCGTCAACTTCGCACAGGCGATAGTAATAACTGAACAGGCTTTCCTTGTGGTCGGCGGTGTCCTTGAACGGCATCAGTTTCAGGGAGGGATCGAGTTTGTCGCGGGTGATCAGGCCCTTGTTTTCCATGAACGGCAGCAAGGATTCTTCAAGGTCGTAGCGGTAACTGGTGTTGTCCATGTCGAACACTGCGTAGTTACCTTTGTTGGCATTGGCAGCGATCATCGCGTCCAGTGCCTTGGCTTGATCCGCCGGCCAGTGTTTCAGGTCGGTGGCGAAGGCCTGAGTGGCCAGGCCCATGCCGACAGTCAGTGCGACCGCCAGAAATTTCGGTGCGAACTTCATAAGCCTCTTCTCCCTGATTCAAAGAGATCGACGCTAACAAATAAGTGTGACATTCCTCGTCTGCCAGCGACCGCTCACGCCCCTGTTTGCGTCAAATGCATTGCCGAGAGCGACACGCGCTTATTCCAAAAACGACGGACACCCTGCGATTTCGGTATTAAATCATTGCAAATCAAACTGTTAGGCTTGCCGGTTCGCAGTTGCCCAAGAGTGCGACTGGCACAAGTCTTATCGGAGTTTTCATGAATCTGCCGCTGATCCTCAATCTGCTGGTGTTCCTCGCCCTGCTCTTCGGTCTGGCGCAAACCCGCCACACCTCGTGGAGCCTGGCGAAAAAAGTACTGCTTGCCCTCGCGCTGGGCGTGGCCTTCGGCGTCGCGCTGCACACCGTTTACGGTGCCGGCAACCCGGTGCTGAAAGCGTCGATCGGCTGGTTCGATCTGGTCGGCAACGGTTACGTGCAGTTGCTGCAAATGATCGTCATCCCGCTGGTGTTCGCTTCGATCCTCAGCGCCGTGGCGCGCCTGCACAACGCGTCGTCGTTGGGCAAGATCAGCTTTCTGACCATCGGCACCCTGCTGTTCACCACCGCGATTGCCGCGCTGATCGGTATCGGCCTGACCAACCTGTTCGGCCTCACCGCCGAAGGTCTGGTCGCCGGCACCCAGGAAATGGCCCGCCTGCAAACCATTCAAAGCGACTATGCCGGCAAGGTCGCCGACCTGAATGTGCCGCAACTGCTGCTGTCGTTCATCCCGCAGAACCCCTTTGCCGACTTGGCCCGGGCCAAGCCGACCTCGATCATCAGCGTGGTGATTTTCGCTGCATTCCTCGGGGTTGCCGCGCTGCAATTGCTCAAGGATGACGTCGAAAAAGGTCAGAAAGTGATCAACGCCATCGACACCCTGCAAGCTTGGGTGATGCGTCTGGTGCGCTTGGTGATGAAGCTGACCCCGTACGGTGTGCTGGCGCTGATGACCAAAGTGGTCGCCGGTTCCAACTTGCAGGACATCATCAAACTCGGCAGTTTCGTCGTGGTGTCGTACCTCGGTCTGGGCCTGATGTTTGTCGTGCACGGTTTGCTGGTGTCGGCGGCCGGGATCAACCCGCTGCGCTTCTTCCGCAAGATCTGGCCGGTGCTGACGTTCGCGTTCACCAGCCGTTCGAGTGCAGCGAGCATTCCACTGAGCATTGAGGCGCAGACCCGTCGTCTGGGGATTCCGCAATCGGTGGCCAGTTTCGCGGCGTCGTTCGGTGCGACCATCGGCCAGAACGGCTGCGCAGGTCTGTACCCGGCGATGTTGGCGGTGATGGTTGCGCCAACCGTGGGTATCAACCCGCTGGATCCGCTGTGGATCGCGACGCTGGTGGCGATTGTCACGTTGAGCTCGGCCGGTGTGGCCGGTGTCGGTGGCGGCGCGACATTCGCCGCACTGATCGTGCTGCCGGCGATGGGCTTGCCGGTGTCATTGGTGGCGTTGCTGATTTCGGTTGAGCCGCTGATTGATATGGGCCGCACGGCGTTGAACGTGAGTGGTTCGATCACGGCCGGTGCGATTACCAGTCAGGTGATGCAGCAGACGGATAAAGAACTGCTGGATGCCGATGAGCATACGGAGTTGGCGCAGGCTTAACCCAGACGATCGTTCCCACGCTCCGCGTGGGAATGCAGCCGGTGACGCTCCGCGTCACTTGGACGCAGAGCGTCCGTTGAGGCATTCCCACGCAGAGCGTGGGAACGATCTACAGATACCGTGTAGGAGCTGCCGCAGGCTGCGATCTTTTAGGCTTTTTCCCAGACTTCGAAGTTGTACGCCGGCTTATCTTCAACCGCCGGGTTTGCAACATTTGAAACCAGCTTCCACTGCTTCAAATCAAACTCCGGAAACCACGCATCCCCTTCCGGGCTCAGCGCCACTCGGGTCAAATACAGACGATCCGCCTGCGCCAGCCCTTGCGCGTACAACTGCGCGCCGCCAATCAGCATCAACTCATCGACGCCCTGTGCCTTCGCCCACTCTTCGGCGCGAACCACGGCGGCTTCCAGCGACGGATAAACTTCCGCACCTTCGAGCACCAGATCGGCCTGACGGCTGACCACGATGTTCAGGCGCCCCGGCAACGGCCGACCGAGCGAATCCCAGGTCTTGCGACCCATGATGATCGGCTTGCCCAAAGTCGTGGCCTTGAAGTATTTGAAGTCGCCCGGCAGGTGCCAGGGCATGCTGTTGTCGACGCCGATCACGCGGTTTTCACCGAGGGCTGCGATCAGGCTGAGGGGGAGTGATTTAGTCATGCCGGCGAGGATACCAGAGCCGCGCTTACCCCGATAAGCGCCACAGCGGTTATGCTCAGCGCTCAATGAAGCGACGGGACGCCGCGTGACTGAACTGACTCCACTGCAAAACCTTTGGCTCACCGAAACCGTGCGCCTGCGCGAAGAACACGCAGGCGCGCTGGATGACCTGGAAGCCAATCGTCTGGCCCGCACCGCCGGCGGCGATCTGCCGAGCCGCATTCAATGCCGGGCGTTATGGCTGGCGGAACGCGACGGGCTGACCCATGCCCTCAAACACTGGCTGCAAGGCGCGCGTCTGGCGCTGGTGTTGTTGATGATCTTCGCGGTGTTGAGCGGCGCCGGCCTGGCCTTTGCAGCGTTGGGACAAACCCCGGTCAACGTGTTCTGGGCCTTGGGCAGCCTGCTCGGGCTGAACCTGATTCTGTTGCTGAGCTGGTTGCTGGGATTGATCTTTGCCGGCGAAACCGGCGCCACCCTCGGGCGATTGTGGTTATGGCTCAGCGAAAAAATGGCCCGCGATGCCAAAGCCGCGCAACTGGCGCCCGCCCTGCTGCTGATGCTGCAACGCAAGAAACTCAATCGCTGGGCGCTCGGCACATTGGTCAATGGCCTGTGGTTGCTGGCGATGCTCAGCGCACTGATTCTGCTGCTGACGCTGATGGCGACCCGACGCTACGGCTTCGTCTGGGAAACCACGATTCTCAGCGCCGACACCTTTATCCATGTCACCCACGCGCTCGGCTACCTGCCGTCGCTGGTCGGTTTCAACGTGCCGACCGTGGAAATGATCCGCGCCAGCGGCGACGGCGCGCTCGACATCGAAAGCGCGCGTCAGGCCTGGGCGACTTGGCTGGTCGGCGTGTTGGTGGTGTACGGTGTGCTGCCGCGTTTGCTGCTCGCGCTGTTTTGCTTTTGGCGCTGGAACAGCGGCAAAGCCGCGCTGCGTCTGGACTTGAACCTGCCCGGCTACGCGCAATTGCGCGAACGCTTGATGCCGACCAGCGAACGCCTCGGCGTCAATGATCCGGAGCCTGCGCAACTGCATCGCGTCGAAAGCAGCGTCGGCGAACTCGCCAGTGAAGGCGCGCTGCTGGTTGCCATCGAACTCGATGAACAACGGCCGTGGCCGCCCGCGCTGCCGAAAAATGTCAGCAACGCCGGCATTCTCGACAGCCGCGAATCGCGCCATAAACTCCTCGAACAATTGAGCCGCTTTCCGCCAGCACGCTTGGCGATTGCCTGCGATCCACGACGCTCGCCGGATCGCGGCAGCCTCGCCTTGATCGCCGAACTGGCGCGCAACGCCGGGGAAACTCGCGTCTGGCTGTTGCAAGCGCCACCCGGTGAAGCATTGGATGCCGAACGCCTCGGCGACTGGCATGTTGCCCTGCAACAACTGGAGTTGCCGTTTGCCGATTGCGCGCCGCTGAACTGGTTGGAGACTGGCCATGACTGATGCCTGGAAAGCGCCGCTGAAACTCGCGGTGGTCGGCCACACTAACGTTGGCAAGACCTCACTGCTGCGCACGCTGACCCGCGATGTCGGCTTCGGCGAAGTCTCCCATCGCCCGAGCACCACGCGGCATGTCGAAGGCGCGCGTTTGTCGGTGGACGGTGAGCCGTTGCTCGACCTCTACGACACGCCGGGGCTGGAAGACGCCATCGCCCTGCTGGATTTTCTCGAACGTCTGGAACGCCCCGGCGAACGCCTCGATGGCCCGGCGCGACTGGCGCGGTTTCTCGACGGCAGCGAGGCGCGCCAGCGTTTCGAACAGGAGGCCAAAGTGCTGCGGCAACTGCTCGCCTCCGACGCCGGTCTTTATGTCATCGACGCCCGCGAACCGGTGCTGGCCAAATATCGTGATGAGCTGGAAGTGCTCGCCAGTTGCGGCAAACCGCTGCTGCCGGTGCTGAATTTCGTCAGCAGCGCCAACCATCGCGAGCCGGATTGGCGTGAAGCGTTGGCGCGGCTGGGGCTGCATGCGCTGGTGCGTTTCGACAGTGTGGCGCCGCCGGAGGATGGCGAGCGGCGGCTGTATGAAAGCCTCGCGCTGCTGCTGGAAAACGCCCGGCCACAACTCGAACGATTGATTGCCGATCAACAGGCGCAGCGCCTCGCCCGCCAGCAAGGTGCGGCGCGATTGATTGCTGAGTTATTGATCGACTGTGCGGCTTGTCGGCGCAGTGTGGTCAGCGAGGCCGAGCAGGAACAGCAGGCCATCAGCGAACTGCGCAAGGCTGTGCGTCAGCGCGAGCAGAAGTGTGTTGAGGCGCTGCTCAAGCTGTATGCGTTTCGCCCGCAGGATGCGGCGGCGAGTGATTTGCCGTTGCTCGATGGGCGCTGGGGCGATGACCTGTTCAACCCGGAAACTCTCAAGCAACTCGGCGTGCGCGTGGGCGGTGGGATTGCTGCCGGTGCGGCTGCTGGGGCTGGTGTGGACTTGCTGGTTGGCGGGATTACCCTTGGCGCAGCGGCGTTGGCAGGGGCGATTGCCGGGGGTGCGCTGCAGACGGCGCGCAGTTATGGCAGTCGCTTGCTCGGCAAGATCAAAGGGCAGCGCGAGCTGACGGTGGATGACGGGGTGTTGCGGCTGTTGGCGTTGCGCCAGCGGCAGTTGGTGTTGGCGCTGGATCAGCGTGGGCACGCGGCGATGGATGCGGTTCAAGTGGCGACGCCGCAGGACAAGACCTGGCGCGAGGGAAAGTTGCCGGAAGCGCTGAACAAGGCGCGGGCGCATCCGCAGTGGTCGTCGTTGAATCCACAGGCGAAGTTGAATCAGGCGGAGCGGCAGGAGCAGATTGAGTCGTTAGCCAAAGAGCTCTAGTGCCTGACCTGGCCCCATCGCTGGCAAGCCAGCTCCCACAGGGATCTCGCTGATCACAAAATTGTATTCACCGAAAAACCTGTGGGAGCTGGCTTGCCAGCGATGGCAGCAACCCGGTTCCAAGACCTAAGCAGCCAACAATCGCGCCGCTTTCTCCTTCAATACGGCCAGATCAATCACCGGCACCGCCCTCTCCTTGGCCAGCTCATCCCACTGCCTCATCCGCAGGCTGACGGCACACAACGGATCGCGCTCAAACACATCCGCCTCCGCCGCCGTCATTACCCCACCCTGATACGCCAGCGTCCGCCGGCTCGCCTCGCTCAACCGCTCGAAATACCCCGGCTCACGCAACGTCAGATACCGCTTGGCCTGCACGTGATATTCCACCAAACGCGCCAGCCGCTCACTGAAACCAGCCTCGCGCAAATAATCCGCGCCGAGCCGTTCATGGCTGACCACGCCATACCCGCCCATGTTCTCCGCGCCTTCGGCACACAGATGGCCGATGTCATGGAAGAACGCCGCCAGCACCACTTCATCATCAAAGCCCTCGGCGATCGCCAGTTCGGCGGCCTGGGACATGTGCTCGATCTGCGACACCGGTTCGCCGATGTAATCGCTGGTGCCAAAACGCTCATACAGCGCGAATACCTTGGCGACGGTTTGCTCGTGAGCTGTCATCAAATTTCCTCCAGCAACTGCGCAACGTTGTGCTCGGCCATCGCCGGGCCGACGCTCATGCCGACGCCGGTGTGCATCAGCGCCACACTCAGCCCCGGTGCCGGGCGCAAGAAAGAAAACGGCCCCGGCCCCCGAGAACCATAGACGCCCTGCCAGCGCTCGACCACTTGCACCTTGCAGCCGAGCGTCTGTTCGGCCAACTCGATCATCCAGTTATCGACTTGCTCGGCGTTGAACGGTGAAGGGTCGCTGCCGTAATGGTGCGAGTCGCCGATGATCAGTTCGCCGTAGGGCGTCGGGCTGATCAGCAGGTGGATACCGTTGTCGTGCAGATGCGGTTGTTCGCGCAGGATCTGCGCCTGCACCGCCGCCGCTTCCGGCAGATCGGCGAAGGCGCCGTAGTGCACGCAACTGAGGCCAGTGAGCAAAGCGTGTTGCAGATTCAGACCGATCAGCGGTTTGGCGCGGAGCATTTGCAGGCGGCAGATTTGTGGGTCGAGTGCGGCAATCGGTTCGGCCAGCAAGGTCTGATAGTCGTGGCCGGAGCAGACGATGATCTGCCTGGCGGTAAAACTGCCGGCGGTGCTGTGAAGGTGACCGGGTTCGACGTCGCGCACCAGCGTGGAGAAGTGAAACTCGACGCCGAGGTCGCGGCGCAGATAGTCGATCAGCGCTGGGATCGCTTCACGCGAATACAGCTGTTGATCATCGATGCCGTGGAGGGCGGCGCGATGATGGCTGAACTGGCCGTTGTACAGATCGCGCAATGCGTCGCCGCGCAGCAGGTCAACGTTGTAACCGTGCTCCACGGCGCGGCCGTTGCAGAAGGCTTCGAGCAGGTCTTCTTCGGCTTCGGTTCTGGCGAAAAGATAAGAGCCGTTGCGCTTGATTTGCAGACCGGCGAGTTGCGCCCAGTCGCCCCAGATCTCGCGGCTGGCCTTGGCCAGTTCGAGCATCGGGCCCGGTGGTTGGCCGGTGACCAGGGCCTGGCCAAAGTTGCGCACCGAGGCGCCGAGGGGTGTGGCGGTGCGTTCGAAAACAGCGACTTTGAGACCGCGTTTGGCGGCGGCGTAGGCGTGGGACAGGCCAAGGATGCCGGCGCCTACGATCAGCAGGTCTTTGTGTTGTGTCATGAAGCTACCTCAATGCTCGTTCCCACGCTCCGCGTGGGAATGAATACCGTGACGCTCCGCGTCACAGGGACGCGGAGCGTCCTAGGCTGCATTCCCACGCGGAGCGTGGGAACGATCAGCAGAGCGAGGGAACGATCGGCAACGGTTACTTGGCAGCGACTTTCTCGGACTTGCCGTCATAGCGCTTGCGCCACTCGGTCAGAATCTCGTCGCGATTCTTCGAAGCCCAGGCGAAGTCGTTCTTGATCAAACGCTGCTCATAATCCGCCGGCAATTCCGTCTGCGGCTTGGCGATCCCCGGCTGCGCGAGAACAGCAAAGTTCTCTTTGTACAGATCCATCGCCTCAGCACTCGCCGAGAAGTCCGCCAGTTTCTTCGCCGCCTCTTCATGCGGTGTGCCTTTGATCACGGCGGTGGCTTCGATCTCCCAGCCCAAGCCTTCCTTCGGCAGGATGATGTCCAGCGGCGCGCCTTGACGCTTCAGCTGTACCGCCGGGTATTCAAAGGAAATGCCGATCGGGAATTCCCCCGCCGCCGCCAGTTTGCAAGGCTTGGAACCGGAGTGAACGTACTGGCCGATGTTCTGGTGCAGGCCATCCATGTAGGCCCAGCCCTGCTTCTCGCCGAAGGTCTGCAGCCAAGCGCTGACGTCGAGGAAACCGGTGCCGGACGACGCCGGGTTCGGCATGACGATCTTGCCCTTGTACTCAGGCTTGGTCAGATCCTGCCAGCTCACTGGCTTGGTCAAACCCTGTTTCTCGGCCTCGACGGTATTGAAGCAAATGGTCGCGGCCCAGACGTCCATGCCGACCCACGCTGGCGGGTTGGCGGCGTCGCGGTAGTTCGCGCCGATCTTGCCGAGATCCTTCGGCGCGTAGCTTTGCAGCATGCCTTGCTGATCGAGGATCGCCAGGCTCGAAGCCGCCAGGCCCCACACCGCGTCAGCCTGCGGACGGGCCTTTTCGGCGAGCAGTTTGGCGGTGATGATCCCGGTGGAATCACGTACCCATTTGATCTCGACGTCCGGGTTGGCCTTTTCGAAGGCTTCTTTGTAGGACTTCAATTGCTCGGCTTCGAGGGCGGTGTACACCGTCAACTCGGTTTTTGCCGCGAAGGCATTCAGGCTGAAAGTAGCGAGCACAGCAGCGGCCAGGGCCATAGGCTTGAACATGATCGTTTTCCTGTAATGAGTTGAACGGGGTTGGAATCAGTGACCGGGCGCGGTTTGCCGCCAGGCTTGGGAACGGCGCAGCAAGCCGCGCGAGGCCCACGCCAGCAGCAAGGACACGCCCGCCGAGGTGAACAGAATCAGGGTCGACATCGCCGCCGCGCCGCCGACATTGCCGGCGTCATCCATGTTCAGCACCGCCACCGCCGCGAGGATGGTGTCGGGGCTGTAGAGGAAGATCGCCGCCGACACCGTGGTCATCGCCGAGACGAACAGGTAGCGCACGATGTCGAGCAGTGCTGGCAGGCAGATCGGCACGGTGACGCGCAGGTAGTGGCGGTACAGCGGCGCCTTCAGCGACAGCGCGGCAGCTTCGAACTCGGCGTCGAGTTGGCGCAGTGCGGTGGTTGCAGTCATTTGTGCGGTGGTCAGGTAGTGCGCAATGGTGCAGACGATCAGCAGCGTCATCGTCCCGTACAGCACATGCAGCGGGTTGCCCGTGAGGTTGAAGAAGAAGACGTAACCCAGACCGAGCACCAGCCCCGGCACCGCCATCGGCACAAAACTGAGCATGCGCAACGCCAGGTTAAGCCCGCGCTGATCGCGGGTTTTCTCCATCAGATAAGCGCCGGTGAAAATCAGCACGCTGCCGATCAACGCCGTGCCCAGCGCCATTTTCAAACTGTTGCTGTAAGCCAGCCAGCCACCGCCAGCGGTTTCGTTGAACTGGTAATGATTGAGCGACAGCGACAGGTTGTACGGCCAGAACTTCACCAGCGACGAAAACACCGCCATGCCGAACACCAGAATCAACGCGGCGCTGATCAACACAACAATCGCCAGATAGCAGCCGTCGCGCAGTTTCGACGGTGCCGGTTTGAACACCTGCGCCCGCCCGCTCATGGAGTCGCCGTGACGCCGACGCAGCCAGGCATCGACGCCGAAGCTGAACAGCGCCGGCAGCAACAGCACCATGCCGATCAACGCGCCGCGACCGAATTGCTGCTGGCCGACCACGGCTTTGTAGGCCTCCAGCGCGAGCACTTGATAGTCGCCGCCGACCACCACCGGCACACCAAAATCGGTGATGGTCAGCGTGAACACCAGACAGAACGCGGCGAACACAGCCTGCCGCGTCGCCGGCCAGGTAATGCTGCGAAAGGCTTTCGCCGGACTGGCACCCATGCTCGACGCCGCATCGAACAATCGCGCATCGGCCAGCGACAACGCCGAGAGCAAAATCATCAGCGCGTGCGGAAAGGTGTAAATCACCTCGCCCAACACAATCCCCCAGAACCCATAGATGTTGTCCGAGAGCAGGCCGCGCAACATGCCTTGGTTGCCGAACAGATAAACCAGTGCAATCCCCGGCAGCATCGACGGCGCCATCAGCGGCAGCAGAGAAATCCCACGCCAGATGCCCTTCGCCGGAATCATCGTGCGTTGCAGCGCGTAGGCAAACAGGTAGGCCAGCGGTACGACGATGGCCGCGACGCTGAGGGAAACCTTCAGGCTGTTGCCGAGCAGCCAGTGGAAATTCTCGCTGCTCACCAGCTCCTTCGCCGCGATCCAGCCACCGCCCTGCCCGGCTTCACTGCTGAAGCCGCGCCAAAAGATCGCCAGCAACGGCAGCAATACCGCGACGCCGAGTAACAGCAGCAGAAGGACTTTGCCGCCGACGACAAAGATGCGATCGCCGATCTCGGCTTTGGAGGTCTGTCGCACCTGTTTGTGCGGTAGCGGCAGCGCGAGGTTGCTGTTCATCAGGCAAACACCTGCAGGCTGCGCGGCGGCAAGGCGACCATGATCTGCTGGGCGCCGAGGCGTGGCATGGCTTCCGGGGTGAGTTCGGCGAGCAAGGCGTGGCCCGGCAATTGATCGAGTTCGAAGCTCATGCGGCAGCGGTTGCCGAGGAAGGTGATCTCGCGGACTTTGGCCGGGAACAGGTTTTCTTCGTGCACCGGCGGATTGACATTGATCGCTTCCGGACGGCAGAACAAACGACCCGAAGCACGCTGGACGCTGCCGTCGCTGAGGCGCAGGTTCATTCCGCCGACCTGCGCGTGAGTGTCGCTGCTGCGCTGGAATGGCAACCAGTTGCCCTGGCCGACAAACTCGGCCACAAACGGCGTGGCCGGGCGGTTGTAGATTTCCTGCGGCGTGGCGTATTGCTCGACGCGACCGTTATTCATCACGGCGATGCGGTCGGCCATCAGCATGGCTTCGTCTTGATTGTGCGTGACCATCAGCGTGGTGATGCCGAGGTTGCGCTGCAGTTGGCGCAGTTCGGTGCACAGATGCTCGCGAACACGAGCGTCGAGGGCCGACATCGGTTCGTCGAGCAACAGCAGCGACGGTGCCGGCGCCAAAGCGCGGGCCAGCGCGACACGTTGCTGTTGGCCGCCGGACAATTGGCCGGGGTACTTTTTCTCGCTGCCGGTGAGGCCGACCAGCTCCAGCATCTGGCCGACGCGGCGGCGCACTTCATCGCGACCGCTGCCGGCGAGACCGTAGGCAATGTTCGCTTCGACGGTCAGATTAGGGAACAGCGCGTAGGACTGGAACAGAATCCCGTAGTCTCGAGCTTGCGGGGCGAGGTGCGAGACGTCGCGGTCGCCGAGGTACAGCTCGCCGCTGTCCTGTTTCTCCAGACCGGCGATGCAGCGCAGCAACGTGGTCTTGCCGCAGCCCGAGGGGCCGAGCAGGCACACCAGTTCACCGGCGGCGACGTCGAGGGAGACGTTATCCAGCGCAGTGAACGCGCCGAAGCGTTTCTGCACGCCGCGCACTTTCATCGGCGCACCGGGGTTGGTCAGGGCAGTTGCGATGGCAGGATTCATGGGCAGACCTCATCAAGCAGATGAGGCCAATCCTAGAGTTGTAATGCGTCCGTCATGTGGCAACGAGGCAAAAACGGCCGATAGTGGTATTCGGGGATTTTGGTTCACCACCGATCGTTCCCACGCTCTGCGTGGGAATGCCTCATCGGACGCTCCGCGTTCGGCTCTTGGGACGCAGAGCGTCCCGGGCTGCATTCCCACGCGGAGCGTGGGAACGATCGTTACGCGGGGGACATTTCCTGGGCCAAACCGAGGAACGCCGCCGGCAACCGCGCGCCCTTGCGCTCTTTCAGGCAATACAGATATTCAGGAATCTGCGGCGCATTCTCGATGGTCAGCACGCGCAACTGCGGATCATGCGGCACTTCCTGCCGCGCAATAATGCTGATGCCGATATTGCGCAACACCGCCTCACGAATCGACTCACGGCTGCCAATCTCCAGCAGCGGCCCGAAACTCACCCCGGCAGTCGCGAGCAACTCTTCCGTCAGCCGCCGCGTGGTCGAACCCGACTCGCGCATCAACAGCGTATGCCCGGCCAACGCGCTCAACGCCACATGCTCCTGCGCCGCCAGCGGATGATTGCGATGCACCGCCAGCACCAGCGGATCCGTCCCGAGCACCCGACGAATCAACCGCGCGTCATCGAGCAATTGCGACGACGCAGCGATGTCCACGCGGTAATCCTCCAGCGCTTCGAGCACTTGCTGCGAGTTACCGATTTCCACCGACACTTCCACCTGCGGCAAACGCTCGCGAAAGGTCTTCACCAGATCGAGGATGTAATACGGCGCCGTCGCGGCGATGCGTAACGTGCCCTGCACTTGGCCGCTGTTGCGCAGGAAGAATTCGATGTCGGCTTCCTGCTGCAACAGCGTTTTGACCATCGGCAGCAACCGCGCGCCTTCGTCGCTGACGCTCAAACGCCGGCCGCCACGGTAGAACAACTCCACCGAATACTGATTTTCCAGATTACGGATCTGCGTGGTCACGGTCGGTTGGCTGAGGCCGAGTTTTTTCGCCGCCAGCGTGATGCTGCCCAGGCGGGCGACCATGTAAAACGCTTTCAGCTCGGCACTCAGCACAACCTTACCTCATCTATTTGCGCAGCAGGCGCAAACCGTTGAACACCACTAACAGGCTCACGCCCATGTCGGCAAACACCGCCATCCACATGGTGGCGAGCCCGGCGAAGGTTACCGCAAGAAAGATAGCCTTGATCACCAGGGCCAGTGCGATGTTCTGTTTCAGGATACTGGCGGTATTGCGCGACAGGCTGATGAACGCGGGGATCTTGCGCAAATCGTCGTCCATCAAGGCGACATCGGCGGTTTCAATGGCGGTGTCGGTGCCGGCAGCGGCCATGGCGAAACCGATCTCGGCGCGAGCCAGCGCCGGGGCGTCGTTGATGCCGTCGCCAACCATGCCGACCCGTCGACCCTGTGCATACAGATCTTCGATGGCTTGCAGTTTGTCGGTCGGCAGCAAGTCGCCTCGGGCCTCGTCGATGCCGACCTGCGCGGCAATCGCCTGAGCGGTGTGGACGTTATCACCGGTGAGCATCAGGGTTTTCACGCCGAGTTCGTGCAACTGGCGGATCGCTTCGCGGCTGGTTTCCTTGACGGTATCGGCCACGGCGAACAGCGCCAGCGGCCCGGAACTGTCGAGCAGCAACACCACGGATTTGCCCTGTTTCTCCAGCGCGAAGAGTTTTTCTTCCAGCGCTGGCGAACACAGGCCGAGTTCTTCGACCAGACGATGGTTGCCCAAATGATAGATCTGGCCGTTGATTTCGCCTTTGACACCACGCCCGCCCAGCGCTTCGAAGTTATCCACAATCAGCGCGGCGAAGTTTTTATCCACTGCGGCGTTGGCGATGGCCAGCGACACCGGGTGATCGGAACGTCCGGCCAATGCCGCAGCGATGGCCAGCGCCGTGGCATCGGCTTTCGCGTCGAGAGACAGGTAATCGGTCTGCACCGGTTTGCCGTGGGTGATCGTGCCGGTTTTATCCAGCGCCAGATAATCGAGTTTGAAACCGCCCTCCAGGTACACGCCGCCCTTGACCAGAATGCCTTTGCGCGCCGCTGCCGCGAGGCCGCTGACGATGGTCACCGGAGTGGAAATAACCAGTGCACAAGGGCATGCAACCACCAGCAACACCAGCGCGCGATAGATCCAGTCGAACCACACGGCACCCATGAACAGCGGCGGAATGATCGCCACGGCCAAGGCAAACACGAACACCACGGGCGTGTAGATTTTCGAGAATTGATCGACGAATCGTTGGGTCGGTGCGCGCGCGCCTTGGGCCTGTTCGACGGCGTGGATGATTCGCGCCAGGGTCGAATTGTTCGCCGCTGCGCTGACCGCGTACTCCAGCGAACCGGCCTGGTTGATGGTGCCGGCGAACACTTTGTCGCCGATGGTTTTTTCTACCGGCAGGCTTTCCCCGGTGATCGGTGCCTGATCGATGGTCGAGTTGCCGCTGAGCACTTCACCGTCCAGCGCAATGCGCTCGCCGGGTTTCACCCGCACGCGGGCGCCGAGTTCGACGCTTTTCACCTCCTGCTCAATCCAGCTGCCGTCAGCCTGCAACACCGTGGCTTGCTCTGGCGTCATCTGCATCAGGCCGCTGATCGCGTTGCGCGCACGGTCCAGCGAACGTGCTTCGATCAGTTCGGCGACGGTGAACAGGAACATCACCATCGCCGCTTCCGGCCACTGGCCGATGAGGATGGCACCAGTCACGGCGATGCTCATCAGCGCGTTGATGTTGAGGTTGCGGTTCTTCAGGGCGATCCAGCCCTTTTTGTAAGTCGTCAGGCCACCGCTGAGGATCGACACCAGCGCGATGATCGCCACCACCCAGCTTGGCGCGGCGTTGGTGAAGTGAATGACTTCAGCGGCGAGTGCACCGACGCCGGACAACGCCAGCGGCCACCAGTGCTTTTTCACCGGCGCCGGGGCTGGCGAATCGACGCCCGCCTCCAGCGGCTCGGCGTGCATGCCGAGGGATTTGATCGCCTCAACGATTGGCTCGGTACCCGGCAAGTTATGGGTAACGCCGAGCACGCGGTTGATCAGGTTGAATTCCAGTTGCTGCACACCGGCGAGTTTGCCGAGCTTATTCTGAATCAGCGTCTGCTCGGTCGGGCAGTCCATCGCCTCGATGCGGAAACTGCTCAGACGCGCGTCGGCAGTGGTTTTCTCGCTCAGCTGCACCAACGCAGGCGCGGCCGCTGTCGACGAGCAGCAGGCGTCTTCGTGCGAATGAACCGGTGCCGGCGCAGCGGCTTTCGACCCGCAGCAAGAATCGCCGCCATGGGCATGCTGATGCACAGGCTGCAATTTATGACTGTGTTCGTGCCCGTCGCCGGGCTTGTGGGTGTGCTGGGAATCGCTCATTGGTCGCGTCCATGAAGGTGCCTGTTGCCAAGTAAAGACCCTGTAGCCACTATAGGGTCAAGCACCCTTTTGGAGATTGCCGTCATGAAGATCGGAGAACTGGCCAAGCTGACCGACTGCGCCGTGGAAACCATCCGCTACTACGAGCGCGAAAACCTGCTGCCGGAACCGGCCCGCAGCGACGGTAACTACCGCGTCTACACCCAGGCCCACGCCGAACGCCTGACCTTCATCCGCAACTGCCGCACCCTCGACATGACCCTCGAAGAAATCCGCAGCCTGCTGGCCATGCGTGATAGCCCGCAGGACCAGTGTGAAAGCGTGAATACGCTGATCGACGAGCATATCCAGCATGTGAAGGCGCGGATCGATGGGTTGTTGGCGTTGCAGACGCAACTGCTCGACCTGCGCCAACGCTGTGGCGAAGGGCCGATGGCCGATCAATGCGGGATTTTGCAGCGGCTGGAAGTGAGTGGCGGGGTTGTCGCGACGGAAGTCGAACACTCCCATGTAGGCCGCAGCCACGGCCACTAAAGAACACCGCATAACGCTCGTTCCCATGCTCCGCGTGGGAATGCCGCCATGGACGCTCCGCGTCCAAAGTGACGCAGAGCGTCACGGGATTCATTCCCACGCAGAGCGTGGGAACGATCCTATTGCGTATTGCTTGTCAGACCGCCATCGGCGCGGTCATTGGCGCGTGGTGCTCGTAGCCTTCCAGCGAGAAATCGCTCGGCTCGACCAGCTCCAGCCACTCCGGCTGATACACGCCCGTTTTGGCAAAATCCGGCACACGATCAGAGATCTTCAGCTTCGGCATGGCGAACGGCTCGCGCTTGAGCTGTTCGTTGAGCATGTCCAGATGGTTTTCATAGACGTGCGCGTCGCCGATGAAATAGGTGAACCAGCGCGGCGTGTAACCGGTCAGGCGACCGATCAGGCTCAGCAGCGCGGCGCCTTCGGTGAGGTTGAACGGCGTGCCCAGACCCAGATCGTTGGAGCGGATGTAGAGGGTCAGGGAGATTTCCTTGGTCTCGACATTCGGGTGGAACTGATACAGCAGATGGCACGGCGGCAGGGCCATTTCATCGAGCTGAGCGACGTTCCAGCCGTGGAACAGGATGCGGCGGCTGCCCGGATCCTTGATGATCGTGTCGACGCACTGACGAACCTGGTCGATGGCTTTGTACAGCACCACGTAAGCCTGGCCGTCTTCTTCGCCCTGAGCGATCTGCTTGTAGCCGTTGCTCAGTGTTTGCTCGATGGCGGCGCTGTTGCTCAGCGGGATCTGCTTGTACGCCGGCCATTTGCGCCATTGCACGCCGTAGATTTCGCCGAGGTCGTCGTCGCCCTGACGGAACGGGTTGGCCAGCCACTGCGCGTTTTCGTTGGCGTTCTGGTCCCAGACCTTGCAGCCCAGCGCACGGAATTCGGCGGCGTTGTTAACGCCACGAAGGAAACCGCACATCTCGCCAATGGCCGATTTGAAGGCCATTTTGCGCGTGGTGATCGCCGGAAAACCTTCCTGCAGATCGAAACGCAGCATCGCACCCGGGAAGCTGATGGTGTTGATGCCGGTGCGGTTGGCCTGTTTGCTGCCGTTCTTGATGACGTGCGAGACCAGTTCGAGATATTGCTTCATGAGTTACCTGTGTCCTTTGAGCCCCGGCGTCGCGCGCCGGGGTTCGTAGTTTAAGCCGTCGGCGCGAGTGGTGCTGCCGGTGCGCGACGATAGGCCAGCCAGATCAGGAACAGCCCGCCGACGATCATCGGTACGCAGAGCACTTGGCCCATGGTCAGCCAGTTCCAGGCCAGGTAGCCCAGTTGCGCATCCGGTACGCGAACGAATTCGACGATGAAACGGAAGATGCCGTAGAACAGCGCGAACATGCCCGATACGGCCATGGTCGGGCGCGGTTTGCGCGAGAAAATCCACAGGATCAGGAACAGCGCCACGCCTTCGAGCGCGAACTGATACAGCTGCGACGGGTGACGCGGCAGTTGCGCTGGATCGCTGAATGGCGGGAAGACCATGGCCCACGGCACGTCGGTGGCTTTGCCCCACAACTCGGCGTTGATGAAGTTGCCGATGCGCCCGGCACCCAGACCGATCGGCACCATCGGTGCGACGAAGTCCATCAGTTGGAAGAACGACTTGCCGTTGCGCTTGCCGAACCACAACGCGGCCAGCATCACCCCGATAAAGCCGCCGTGGAACGACATGCCGCCCTTCCACACTTCGAAAATCAGCGTCGGGTTGGCCAGGTAGGCGCTCAGATCGTAGAACAGCACGTAACCCAGACGTCCGCCGACGATCACGCCCATCGACATCCAGAAGACCATGTCGGAGAGTTTCTCCTTGGTCCAGGTCGGGTCGAAACGGTTGAGCCGGCGCGACGCCAGCAGCCACGCACCGCCGATGCCGATCAGGTACATCAGACCGTACCAGTGGATTTTCAGCGGACCGATGGCCAGTGCCACCGGGTCGATCTGCGGGTAAGGCAGCATTGCGACTCCTCGTTAGAGTTGAAACCAAAATTCCCGGGCGACGCTGCCACCTCAGGATTAAGCCAGGATTGCGACGCGGTTAAAGCAGAAAGCTCAGACCCACGCTGAACAGCAAAGCGGCGAACAGCCGTTTCAGCAAACGCGGCGACAATCGATGCGCCAAACGTGCGCCAATGCGGGCGAAGATCATGCTGGTCAGGGCGATGCCCAACAACGCCGGCAAATACACAAAACCGAGACTATGCGGCGGCAACAACGGATCGTGCCAGCCGAGAATCATGAAACTTAATGCACTGACCAGCGCGATCGGCAGACCGCAGGCCGACGAAGTCGCCACCGCTTGCTGCATCGGCACACTGCGCCAGGTCAGGAACGGCACGGTCAGCGAACCGCCGCCGACGCCGAAAATTGCCGAGGCCCAACCGATGATGCTGCCGGCCACGGTCAGACCGAATTTGCCCGGCACGGTTCGGCTGGCCTTGGGCTTGATGTCCAGCGCCAGTTGCACCGAGATGATCAAGGCGAACACGCCGATGATCTTTTGCAGGTGCGGGCCGGAGATCGCCTCTGCCGTCAGCGCACCGAAACCGGCACCCAACAGAATGCCGACGGCCATCCACATGAAGATCGGCCAGCGCACCGCGCCGCGACGGTGGTGTTCACGCACGGCATTGACCGAAGTGAAGATGATCGTCGCCAGCGACGTACCGACCGCCAGATGGGTCAGGATCGACTGATCAAAGCCCTGCAGGGTGAAACTGAACACCAGCACCGGCACGATGATGATCCCGCCGCCGACGCCAAACAGTCCGGCCAGCACGCCCGCACAGGCGCCCAGCGCCAGATAGAGCAGAAATTCCATGACCGTCTCCCCAGACCGCATCCGCAAAACCGGAGCGGCATGGTAACGGATGCACACCCCTCGCGGAACTGGCGATGGATGCACGGACGCCGGATGCGTACAGTGGACAAAAAACACACAAGGACCACCTTATGTGCCTGATTGTTTTCGCCTGGCGCCCGGACCATGCCCAGCCGCTGATCGTCGCGGCCAACCGCGACGAGTTTTACGCCCGTCCCAGTTTGCCGCTGGCGCAATGGCCAGAGGCGCCGCATGTGCATGCCGGACGTGATCTGGAGGCTGGGGGCACCTGGCTGGGGATTGGCGCCAACGGCCGCTTTGCCGCGCTGACCAATATTCGTGATCCGCAGCAGCCGCCCGCGCGCAAGTCACGGGGGGAATTGGTGGCGCGGTTTCTGACCGGTGATGCGTCGATTGATGATTATTTGAGCGATGTCGTCGGGCGTGCGGCGGAATATGCCGGGTTCAATCTGCTGCTCGGCAATAGTCATGAGCTGTGGCATTTCAATGCGCGGATGTCGGAGCCGGTGATGTTGCAGCCTGGGGTTTATGGGCTGTCGAATGCCGGGCTGGATACGCCGTGGCCGAAGTTGCTCAAGGCCAAGGCAGCGTTAAGCGCGGTGCTGGATGATCCGCAGCCGCAGCGCTTGCTCGATTTGCTAAGCGATGCGCAGACCGCGTCGGAAGCGGAATTGCCGGATACCGGGGTGGGGATGGCGACTGAGGCTTTATTGTCGAGTGTGTTTATTGCCAGCCAGAGTTACGGGACGCGGGCGAGTACGGCGTTGGTGGTGCAGGCGGATGGAGCGCGGCGGATGGTGGAACGGAGTTTTGGGCCGTATGGCGGGCATTTGGGCGAGGTGGATATCAGAATCTAAAGATCGCAGCCTGCGGCAGCTCCTACGGGAATACACGTTCCATGTAGGAGCTGCCGCAGGCTGCGATCTTTTAGAGAGCTTTGACGACCGCCGGCGGATTCATCTTCGACAACCCTAGGTTCTTCAGCGCCAATTGCAGCGAGCTGTGGATAACTTGCGGGTTATCGATGGTCATCAGCTCAGCCAACAACTCCTTGGCCTTGCTCAAGTTCACCTGACGCAACATCCACTTCACCTTCGGCAAGTTGGTGGCGTTCATCGACAAACTGTCGAAACCCATCGCCATCAACAGCACCGCCGCTGCCGGATCACCGGCCATCTCGCCGCAGATACTCACCGGTTTGCCTTCGGCATGGGCATCGCGCACCACGGTTTGCAGGGCTTGCAGCACCGCCGGATGCAGGTAATCGTAAAGATCGGCAACACGCGGGTTGTTGCGGTCGACCGCCAGCAGGTACTGGGTCAAGTCGTTGGAACCGACGGACAGGAAGTCGACCATCCGCGCCAGTTCCTTGGTCTGGTACACCGCTGCCGGGATCTCGATCATCACGCCAATCGGCGGCATCGGCACGTCGGTGCCTTCGTCACGCACTTCGCCCCAGGCCCGGTGAATCAGGTGGAGGGCTTCTTCGAGTTCGTGGGTGCCGGAGATCATCGGCAGCAGAATCCGCAGGTTGTTCAGGCCTTCGCTGGCCTTGAGCATCGCGCGGGTCTGCACCAGGAAGATTTCCGGGTGATCGAGCGTGACGCGAATGCCGCGCCAGCCGAGGAACGGGTTGTCTTCCTTGATCGGGAAGTACGACAGCGACTTGTCACCGCCGATGTCGAGGCTGCGCATGGTCACCGGTTGCGGGTGAAACGCGGCGAGCTGCTCGCGGTAGATCGCCAGTTGTTCCTTCTCGCTCGGGAAGCGCTGGTTGATCATGAACGGCACTTCGGTGCGGTACAGGCCGACACCTTCGGCGCCACGCTTCTGCGCCCGCGCTACATCGGCGAGCAAACCGGTGTTGACCCACAACGGCATGCGGTGACCGTCGAGGGTCACGCACGGCAGGTCGCGCAGGGTGTCGAGGCCCAGCGCCAGTTGTTTTTCTTCTTCGACGACTTCGGCGAACTGCTTGCGCAGCACTTCGCTCGGGTTGGTGTAGACCTCGCCGCGTGTGCCGTCGACGATCATTTCGATGCCGTCGACCTTGGCGTACGGCAGGTCGACCAGACCCATTACCGTCGGAATGCCCATCGCCCGGGCAAGGATCGCCACGTGCGAGTTACCCGAACCGAGTACCGAAACCAGACCGACCAACGTGCCTTCAGGCACCTCGCCGAGCATTGCCGGCGTCA
This sequence comes from Pseudomonas sp. PB106, assembly GCF_009764645.1. Taxonomy (GTDB): domain Bacteria; phylum Pseudomonadota; class Gammaproteobacteria; order Pseudomonadales; family Pseudomonadaceae; genus Aquipseudomonas. Next base: position 20,799 of record NZ_RWIM01000113.1, on the reverse strand, counting down.
GTTCTTCGCTGACCAGAATGGTTTTTTCCGGGTAGACCAGGTTCTGCTGGCGCTCTTCCTGCAAATAGGCGAGCAGGCGGCGGCCGAGGTCTTTGACGTCCGACGCACGCTCACGCAGGTAGGCGTCGTCCATCAGTTCGAAACGGTTGACGTGTTCCGTGACCACCTGACGCAGCGCGCCCTGGGCCCACTGGCCGGTCTTGATCACGGTGGTGATTTCGCTGCCCAGCGAGGCATCGTCGAGCATCATCAGGTAGACGTCGAACAGCGCACGCTCTTCCGGGCGCAACTGGGTCGCAAGCTTGGCGGACAACGCGCGCATGTCAGCGCGCACGCCTTCGATGGCGGTCTTGAACAGCGCCAGCTCAGCGTTGATATCGGTGATGGTCTTGTCCGGCACCACGTCGAGATCGGCCGGCGGCAGCATGACCACCGCAGTACCGACGGCTGCGCCCGGCGAACCCGGCACACCAACGAACTTGGCTTCCTGAATGCCTTTGCCCTGACGACCCAGACCCCGGATCGAACCGGTGGCCTCGGCGTGGGCGATAACGCCGGCGAGTTGCGCGCTCATCGTCACGAGGAAGGCTTCTTCACCTTCGTCGAACTGGCGGCGCTCTTTTTGCTGGATGACCAACACGCCGACGACGCGGCGGTGGTGAATGATCGGTGCACCGAGGAACGAGGCGTAACGCTCTTCACCGGTTTCGGCGAAGTAGCGGTAGCGCGGGTGATCCGCAGCGTTTTCGAGGTTCAGGGGTTCTTCACGCGTGCCGACCAGACCGACCAGACCTTCGTTGGGTGCCATGCTGACCTTGCCGATCGAGCGCTTGTTCAAGCCCTCGGTGGCCATCAGGACGAAGCGGTTGGTCTCGGGATCAAGCAGGTAGACCGAGCAGACCTGGCTGCCCATGGCCTCTTTGACGCGCAACACAATAATCCCCAACGCCGCCTTGAGATCCTTGGCGGAGTTAACTTCCTGGACGATCTTGCGCAGCGTATTGAGCATGGCTCGGGGTCGAACTCCGTCGTCAGTCGCGCGCTAAAAGGCGCGGGGCAAGCTCTTTGAGGGCGCGGCGATACACCTCGCGCTTGAATGTCACCACCTGGCCCAACGGATACCAATAGCTGACCCAGCGCCAGCCATCGAACTCCGGTTTACCGGTCAAATCCATCCGCACCCGCTGCTCGTTGGAGATCAGGCGCAGGAGAAACCATTTCTGTTTCTGGCCGATGCACAGCGGTTGGCTGTGGGTACGCACCAGACGTTGCGGCAAACGATAGCGCAACCAGCCTCGGGTACAGGCCAGTATTTCAACATCTTCACGTTCCAGGCCAACTTCTTCGTTCAGCTCGCGGTACAAGGCGTCTTCCGGCGTCTCTTCAGGGTTGATTCCCCCTTGCGGAAACTGCCAGGCATCTTGATTGATACGGCGAGCCCATAGCACCTGGCCGGCGTCATTCGTCAGAATGATCCCGACATTGGGGCGGAAACCATCGGGGTCGATCACGGCAACAACCTCGCAAACGCATGTCGCCGCATTGTTCCACAAAGGTTGATAAGGCGGCAACGAAGCTTCCTACCTTATGTGCACTCTTGTGAAAAGACCGTATTCTTATCGCCTTTTTACAGACTTATCAGCGGGTAACTGCAATGCGCCTGGCACTCTTCGATTTGGACAACACCCTTCTGGGCGGCGACAGCGATCACGCCTGGGGCGACTATCTGTGTGAACGCGGCTTCCTCGATCCGATTGCGTACAAAGCGCGCAACGACGAGTTCTATCAGGATTACCTGGCCGGCAAACTGGATAACGCCGCGTACCTGAACTTCTGCCTGGAGATCCTCGGCCGCACTGAAATGGCCGTGCTCGATCAATGGCACAGTGATTACATGCGCGACTGCATCGAGCCGATCATGCTGCCCAAAGCGCTGGAGCTGCTGAAAAAGCACCGCGACGCCGGCGACAAACTGGTGATCATCACCGCGACCAACCGCTTCGTGACCGCGCCGATTGCTGTGCGTCTGGGCGTTGAAACCCTGATCGCCACCGAGTGTGAAATGGTTGATGGCCGTTACAGCGGGCGCAGCACGGATATTCCATGTTTCCGCGAAGGCAAGGTGACGCGCCTGAACCGTTGGCTGGAAGAGACCGGGTATTCGCTGGACGACAGCTATTTCTACAGCGATTCGATGAATGATCTGCCGTTGCTGGAGCAAGTGGCGAATCCGGTGGCTGTGGATCCGGATCCGAATCTCCTTGCCGAAGCCCAGAAGCGTGGCTGGCCGGTGATTTCGTTGCGCGGCTGATACCGCTATCGCTGGCAAGCCAGCTCCCACAAGGATCTTCAGTGAACACATATGCTGTGAGCACCAGAAACAACTTGTGGGAGCTGGCTTGCCAGCGATTGGGTCGACTGGGTCTCAAGCCTTAAACAGGTTTGGCACCCATCAACCCGGCAATTACCACAAAACACACAAAACTGAACAACGCCAAGGCAAAACTGAACTTGCCGACCCCGCCCGGCGCCTTGCGCAACCGATTCAAGCGCACCAGTAACCAGAACCACGCCAGCGCCGCCACGGTGTAGAGCACGCTCGACGCCAGAATCCACGTCTGCCCCAGCGGCCAGCCCACCAGATGGACCATCCACCAGCCGGTAAACGGCATGCTCAGCAGCGCCAGACCCATCAGCAGCCAGATAAACACCCGTGGCCGCTGCAACGTGCGGCTGCCCGCCGTCGCATCACCTTTGCGTTTTGCCAGAAAAACCCAGATCGCCAGCCCCAGCGCGCTGGCCAGCAAGACCACGGTTGCGACCACGTGCGCCATTTTCAGGGCCGTTAACGTTTCCATTGTCAGATTTCCTTATGGCTTGCCCATCAGCGTAGCCGTTCAGCCAAGAAACAGCTGATAGGCCGGGTTGTCGCTTTCGTCCCAATACGGGTAGCCGATTTCCTCAAGTGCTGCCGGCACCAAGTGACGCTCATCGTGCGGCACTTGCAGGCCAGCGACCACACGACCATCGGCGGCGCCGTGGTTGCGGTAATGGAACATCGAGATGTTCCAGCGCCCACCCAACTTGCTGAGGAAGTTGAACAGCGCACCCGGACGCTCCGGAAATTCGAAGCGGAACACCACTTCATCAATCACGTGCGCCGCGTGACCGCCGACCATATGACGGATGTGCAGTTTGGCCAGTTCGTTGTCGGTCAGGTCGATGACCGGGAAACCCTGCTCGGTCAGGCTCGCCAGCAACGCACTGCGCGGGTCGTTTTCCGGGTGGGTCTGCACGCCGACGAAGATGTGCGCTTCGCTGCCGGTGTTGTAGCGGTAGTTGAATTCGGTGATCTGGCGCTTGCCCACGGCTTCGCAGAACGCTTTGAAGCTGCCGGCCTTTTCAGGGATGGTCACGGCGATGATCGCTTCGCGGCCTTCACCCAACTCGGCGCGTTCAGCGACATGGCGCAGACGGTCGAAGTTGACGTTGGCGCCGGAATCGATGGCGACGAAGGTCTGGCCGCTGACGCCGCGCTGTTCGACGTATTTTTTGATCCCGGCCACGCCCAACGCGCCGGCAGGTTCGGTGATCGAGCGGGTATCGTCGTAGATATCCTTGATCGCCGCGCAGATCTCGTCGGTGCTGACGGTGATCACTTCATCGACATAGTCTTTGCAGATGTCGAAGGTGTGCTGGCCAATCTGCGCCACCGCTACGCCGTCGGCGAAGATGCCCACGGTTGGCAGAACGACGCGTTCACCGGCGGCCATCGCCGCTTGCAGGCAGTTGGAATCGTCCGGCTCGACGCCGATGACTTTGATGTCAGGGCGCAGGTATTTCACGTACGCAGCGATACCGGCGATCAGACCGCCGCCACCGACAGGGACGAAAATCGCGTCCAGCGGCTGCGGGTGCTGGCGCAGAATCTCCATCGCCACGGTGCCCTGCCCGGCGATGGTGTGCGGATCGTCATACGGGTGGATATAGACGTAGCCTTTTTCGTCGACCAGTTTCAGCGAGTAGGCCAAGGCTTCCGGGAACGAATCACCGTGCAGCACCACTTTGCCGCCGCGCGAACGCACGCCTTCGACTTTGATCTCGGGGGTGGTCTTGGGCATGACGATGGTGGCTTTAACGCCCAACACTTTCGCCGCCAGGGCCAGGCCCTGCGCATGATTGCCTGCCGACGCGGTGACCACGCCACGGGCGCGCTCTTCATCGCTCAGTTGCGTCAGTTTGTTGTAGGCGCCGCGAATCTTGAACGAGAACACCGGCTGCAAGTCTTCGCGCTTGAGCCAAATGTCATTGCCCAGCCGCTCGGAGAGCTGGCGGGCGTTCTGCAGCGGGGTTTCTACGGCAACGTCATAAACGCGCGAGGTGAGGATCTTTTTGACGTACTGTTCGAGCATCGGAAAGCATCACTGAGCGGTTGAGCGGGACCGAGGAGTCTAACCCGGCTTTTGCCCGCACGACCACACGAATCCAGAGGTTTTAGCGGCGCTTGCGGCTATAATGCCGGCCTTTCCGTTCTCACCTTGCCCGCTTCCGGAGCCCGCATGACCCAGGATCAACTCAAACAGGCAGTGGCCCAGGCCGCCGTCGACTTCATCCTTCCGAAACTCGACGACAAGAGCATCGTCGGGGTCGGCACCGGCTCCACCGCTAACTGCTTCATCGACGCACTGGCGCAGCACAAGGGCGCGTTCGATGGCGCGGTCGCCAGCTCGGAAGCCACCGCCGCGCGCCTGAAAGGCCACGGGATTCCGGTGTATGAGCTGAACACGGTTAGCGATCTGGAGTTCTATGTCGACGGCGCCGACGAAAGCGACGCACACCTGAACCTGATCAAGGGCGGCGGCGCGGCCCTGACCCGCGAGAAGATCGTTGCCGCCGTGGCCAAAACTTTCATCTGCATCGCCGACGCCAGCAAACTGGTGCCGGTACTGGGCGAGTTCCCGCTGCCGGTCGAAGTGATCCCGATGGCCCGCAGCCACGTCGCCCGCCAACTGGTGAAACTGGGCGGCGACCCGGTGTACCGCGAAGGCGTGCTGACCGACAACGGCAACATCATTCTCGACGTGTTCAATCTGCAGATCACCAACCCGGTGGAGCTGGAAGCGCAGATCAATGCGATTGTCGGCGTGGTCACCAATGGCTTGTTCGCCGCACGTCCGGCGGATTTGTTGCTGCTGGGTACACCTGAAGGCGTGAAAACCCTGAAGGCTGAGTAAGCCAGACTGCCCACTATTTATGGGTAAATGAAGCGCCCTTGTAGGAGTGAGCCTGCTCGCGATAGCGGTGTATCGGTTGATATAGATGTTGACTGACACATCGCTATCGCGAGCAGGCTCACTCCTACATTAGTTTTGTAGTGTGGGTTAGGGCTGTGCAGGTTTTTTGAAAACGTAGAACAGATTCGGTTCGCTCACCAGATACAGCGTGCCGTCATCATCCATCGCGATCCCCTCAGCCTGCGGCACGGTTTTCTTCAAACCCTGGCGGCCACCACTGATGGACATGGTGCTCAACGGGCGCCCATCGACATCCAGTTCCAGAATCAACCGCGACTCATCCGACAGCGCCAGCAAATGCCCGCTGCGCTCGTCGTACTGCAAACTAGACAGATCACGCACGAACATCCCCGCATCGCGCTTGGGGTTGTTGATGACGTGCACCGCGTAGGACTTTTCCGGATTGAAGTGCGGAAAGCCGTGCACTTCGTAGATCAGCATCGGATCGCGCTCTTTCGCAACGAACAGGCGCTTGCCCACCGAATCGTACGCCAACCCCTCAAAACCCTTGTTACCGGCCATGTGCACACCGAGGGTCATCTGCTCGGCGTCGGCCGCATCGAGGAATGTCGTGTCTTTTTCCAGATGAATCTTGATCAAGCGCTGCTGGCGTTCGTCGGTGATGACGTAGGTGTCGGCGCTGATGAACTCGACCGCCTCCGGGTCGCCGAAACCGATCAAGGCGATGCGCCGCAGGATCTTGCCCTCCAGCGACAACTCGACCAGTTCGGCATTCTTGTTGGTCACGGTGAACAGGCTTTTGCGCACCGGATCGAAAGTCAGTGCTGAAACATCGTCGTTCAAACCGTCGATGACCCGCGCTTCGATTTCCACGCGGTACTGATCCAAGGCAATGGACTCAGTGCTCTGCGGCTGCCACAACGTATGCAGATTGAACCAGGCACGCTCGAACAGGCGCATGTATTGGCCGATCGCAATCAACGCGATCAGGGCAATTACCGACAGAAAGATAAACAGGGGCTTGGGACGGGCAAGTCGACGCATTCGGGCGGGCTCGGAGTCAAAACAGGCGGATGAAATATCACGCCCGTCTGAACTGAAGCTTAATGGCCACTTGCCTGTCAGGACAATCAGACTTGTCTGGAATTGCCGCGAGGAAAGTTACTTCTGCTTTTCGAAGCGATAAAACAGGTTCGGTTCGCTGACCATGTACAGCGTGCCCGCCTCGTCCATGGTCACGCCTTCGGCGCGCGGAATGGTTTTCTTCAGGCCGTTGAAACCGCCAAGCAAGGTCATGAAGCTGACCTGTTCGCCCTTCTCGTCCAGTTCCAGCAGCAGGTGCGAATCAGCGGAGAGCACCAATGTATGGCCAGTGCGCGGGTCAATCGCCAGCGCCGAAAGATTGCGGATATCCAGCTCATCGCTGTCCAGCTTCTGCTTGTCGCCCTTCAGCGTCTGGGTGCCGTCACTTTTCCAGGTGAACAGTGCCGGTGGTCGCTCCTCACCCAGCAGCAGTTGCTGATTGCGCGAGTCCCAAGTGATGGCTTCGAAGGCTTTGTTCTGGTCTTTCGACGGGCCGAGGTCGTATTTCGGGAAGTCCGCGATGTTCAACTCGCGAGTGTCGGCGTCGACCTTGACGATCGACAGCATGTGCTCGCGCTCATCAACAATCGCCATCAGGCCGTTTTCCATGACGGTCAGACCTTCCGGATTGCTCCAGCCCTTGAGCGGCATCTTGCGCAGGACGTCGCCTTGCAAGCTCAGCTCGGCGAGGAACGGATTCTTGCCCATCACCGAAAACAGGGTTTTGGTCTGCGGGTTATAGGACAGGTCGGAGGCCTCGTCCTTTTCCATGCCTGGCAGCAACTTCGCGTCGATCACCGCGCGATAGTCCGGCAGCCAGACGCTCTCTTTCTGCTCAGTCGGGCTCTCGAAACGCTCCAGCACCCAGAGCACGCCACGGTCATCCCAATGCATGGCGAACGCCAGGCCATAAGCGGCAGCAATGGCCAGCAACAGCCAGGCATACCAACGCAAAGCAAAACGAGAGCGGCGGACGGGTTTGAGCTGAGTTTGAGAGGACATCGAGGGACGCGTTCCAGAAATTCAGGCTATGGGTAATAGCACAAAGAGGCCGGCTCAGACGCCAGAATTGCGGGAATTATCCAGACAGAATGTGAAAAAAACGGCAAATGGCGGGATTGCCCTGCACCGTTGTGGGAAGGTTCACAAAACCCTGTAGGAGTGAGCCTGCTCGCGATCGCGTCCGGTCAGTCGAAATAATCGTTACTGATAGACCGCTATCGCGAGCAGGCTCACTCCTACAGGGGTATCGCGCTGAATCAGCGCACGCTGCTGGTGAAGCTGCTCGCGCCCGGCAGTTCGAGGACGATGTCATCGCCAACATTCAGCGGGCCGACGCCCACTGGCGTGCCGGTGAGGATCACGTCGCCGGCCTGCAGCGAAAAGCAGCCGGCCATGTGCTGGATCATCGGCACGATCGGGTTGAGCATCGCGCTGCTGTTGCCGTCCTGACGGACTTCACCGTTGATGGTCAGGCGAATGCCGATGTCAGTCAGATCAGCAAAAGTGCTGCCGACCACGAACGGAGCGATCACTGCCGCGCCGTCGAACGACTTGGCGATTTCCCACGGCAGGCCCTTGGCTTTCAGCTCGGCCTGCTTGTCGCGCAGGGTCAAATCCAGCGCCGGGGCGAAACCGGAGATCGCATCAAGCACCTCTTCACGGCTTGGCTTGGTCGACAACGGTTTGCCGATCAACACGGCGATTTCCGCTTCGTAGTGCACCGAACCGCGCTCGGTCGGAATGGCGAAACCGCCTTCCAGCTCAACCACACAACTGCCCGGCTTGATGAACAGCAACGGCTCGGTAGGCACCGGGTTGTCCAGTTCCTTGGCGTGTTCGGCGTAATTACGGCCAATGCACACGACTTTCCCGATCGGGAAGTGGATGCGCGTGCCGTCGACGTACTGGTGCTGATAGCTCATTTACCGACTCCTGCCTTCATTGATTCATCAAAGATTACAGATCAAACCGCGAAAATCTTGCCCGGGTTCATGATGCCGTTCGGGTCGAACACCGCTTTTACCGCTTTCATGTATTCGATCTCAACCGGCGAGCGGCTGTAGGTCAAGTAATCGCGCTTGGTCATGCCGACACCGTGCTCGGCGGAGATCGAACCGTTGTACTTCTCGACGGTTTCGAACACCCACTTGTTGACGGTCGCGCATTTGGCGAAGAACTCATCCTTGCTCAGGTTATCCGGCTTGAGGATGTTCAAGTGCAGGTTGCCGTCGCCGATGTGGCCGAACCAGACGATTTCGAAGTCCGGATAGTGTTCGCCGACGATGGCGTCGATTTCCTTTAGAAACGCTGGCACTTTCGACACGGTGACCGAGATGTCGTTCTTGTACGGCGTCCAGTGCGAGATGGTCTCGGAGATGTACTCGCGCAACTTCCACAGGTTCTGCAGCTGGGTTTCGCTCTGGCTCATCACGCCGTCCAGCACCCAGCCCTGCTCGACGCAATGTTCGAAGGTTTCCAGTGCGCTGTTAGCCACTTCTTCGGTGGTCGCTTCAAACTCCAGCAGCGCATAGAACGGGCAATCGGTTTCGAACGGCGCCGGTACGTCGCCACGGCCCATGACTTTGGCCAGAGCCTTGTCGGAGAAGAATTCGAACGCGGTCAGGTCGAGCTTGCACTGAAAGGCGTGCAGCACCGGCATGATCGAGTCGAAATCGGCGGTGCCAAGGACCATCGCGGTGAGGTTTTTCGGCGCACGATCGAGGCGCATGGTCGCTTCGACGACGAAACCCAGCGTGCCTTCGGCGCCAATGAACAGCTGACGCAGGTCGTAACCGGTGGCGTTCTTGATCAGGTCTTTGTTCAGTTCGAGCACGTCGCCCTTGCCAGTGACGACTTTCATGCCGGCCACCCAGTTACGGGTCATGCCGTAGCGAATCACTTTGATCCCGCCGGCATTGGTGCCGATATTGCCGCCAATCTGGCTGGAACCTGCGGAAGCGAAGTCGACCGGGTAATACAGGCCTTTTTCTTCGGCGACGTTCTGCAAATGCTCGGTGACTACGCCCGGCTGACAAACGGCGGTGCGGTCGGTGAGGTTCACATCGAGAATCTGATTCATGTAGTCGAACGAGACGACCACCTCGCCATTCGCGGCCACCGCAGCGGCGGATAGCCCGGTGCGCCCGCCCGATGGCACCAGGGCGACCTTGTGCGTATTGGCCCAGCGGACCACGGCCTGCACCTGCTCGATGGTCTTGGGAAACACAATGGCGCTGGGCGCCGGGGCGAAGTGCTTGGTCCAATCCTTGCCGTACGCATTCAGGGAGTCGGCATCGGTCAGGACCTTGCCAGGCTCGACCAGGGTCTTCAGTTCATCAATCAGGTCAGGATTGGTCATCGACAGAACTCTCGAACAATTCATGGTCATCCTGAGAACGCTTCACGTCGCAGGAATGAGTGTTTAGCGGGGAGGCTATGCTAGCATATCGACCCCGCAGGACAGTGCCCAAGGCCAGATCCGCGGAGACGACTTTCTTGTCGTCCGGGTCAGCGTCTGTTGACCATTTCCTGCCATTTTTCTCCGGGATACAGGTTTACGCAGATGAGCAAGACTTCTCTCGATAAGAGCAAGATCAAGTTCCTTCTTCTCGAAGGCGTCCACCAATCGGCTGTCGACGTCCTCAAGGCGGCGGGCTACACCAGCATCGAATACCTGACAGGTTCCTTGCCGGAAGCCCAGCTCAAGGAAAAGATCGCTGACGCTCACTTCATCGGCATTCGTTCGCGCACCCAACTGACCGAAGAGATCTTCGATCACGCGAAGAAGCTGGTCGCGGTCGGCTGTTTCTGCATCGGCACCAACCAGGTTGACCTGAGTGCTGCCCGCGAGCGCGGTATCGCCGTGTTCAATGCGCCGTACTCCAACACCCGCTCCGTAGCCGAGCTGGTGCTGGCCGAAGCGATCCTGCTGCTGCGCGGCATCCCTGAGAAAAACGCTTCCTGCCACCGTGGCGGCTGGATCAAATCCGCGGCCAACTCCTTCGAGATCCGTGGCAAGAAACTTGGCATCGTCGGCTACGGCTCGATCGGTACGCAGCTGTCGGTTCTGGCTGAAGGTCTGGGCATGCAGGTGTATTTCTACGACACCGTGACCAAACTGCCACTGGGCAACGCTACCCAGATCGGGAGCCTGACCGAGCTGCTGGGCATGTCTGACATCGTCACCCTGCACGTTCCGGAAACCGCTGCGACCCAGTGGATGATCGGCGAGAAGGAAATCCGCGCCATCAAAAAGGGCGGCATCCTGATCAACGCGGCGCGCGGTACCGTGGTCGAGCTGGACGCCCTGGCGGACGCGATCAAGGACAAGCACCTGATCGGCGCGGCCATCGACGTATTCCCGGTGGAGCCACGCTCCAACGACGAAGAGTTCGAAAGCCCGCTGCGTGGCCTCGACAACGTGATCCTGACCCCGCACATCGGTGGCTCGACCGCCGAAGCGCAAGCCAACATCGGTCTGGAAGTGGCAGAGAAACTAGTCAAGTACAGCGACAACGGTACTTCGGTTTCGTCGGTGAACTTCCCGGAAGTGGCCCTGCCGGCTCACCCTGGCAAGCACCGCCTGCTGCACATCCACGAGAACATTCCGGGTGTGATGAGCGAGATCAACAAGGTCTTCGCCGAAAACGGCATCAACATCTCCGGTCAGTTCCTGCAGACCAACGAGAAGGTTGGCTACGTGGTGATCGACGTCGACGCCGAGTACTCGGACCTGGCGCAAGAGAAGCTGCAGCACATCAACGGCACTATCCGTAGCCGCGTGTTGTTCTGATTTAGCGTTGAGTGACAAAAAAGGGAGCCTTCGGGCTCCCTTTTTCATGCACGGCGAAAAGGTTATTCGACGTTGACGGTGATTTTCTTCGAGACGATTGGTGGGTCGAACGGCATATGGCCGCTGTCGCCAAGTTCCAGCTGCAAGGTGTGTTTGCCCGGGGCCAGTTTGATATCGGCCTGGGTCTGCGCCTTGCCGAAGTGCATGTGATTGGCATCATTCGGAATCGGCGCGCCAGCGGCTGGCATCTTGTCGACGTCGATCAGCAAATGGTGGTGACCGGTGTTCTTGGTGACGTCACCGGCCGGTGCCAGCGCGACGTCCTTGGTGCCGAACTTGACGGTGAAGGTTTGCGAAACCGTGGCCCCGTCTTCGGGAGAAACGATGAACACTTCGGCGCCTTTTGGCGCCGGTGTGGCCGCACTGGCCAGCACCGAAACACCCATCAGCACACCCGCCAACGCTGCACGTGACATAAAGCTTTTCATTTTCTTCTCCAGTTTTTCCGTAAAATCCGCACGGTCATGACAACTTCATGACCATTCGTTGTCGAAGGCACTCGACAACCATAGCAAAGCGAGCCTGACTCAGAGCATCGCGTTAATGATTTCAAAGGAGTGACCATGCGCTTTTTGCCTGGCCTGATCTGTCTGCTACCCCTTTTGAGCCCTTTGGCTCACGCCGAACTGATTGATGACGTCAACGACCGTGGCGAGCTGCGCATAGCCCTTGAGGCTAATACACCGCCCTTCAATTACAAGGATGACGGCGACAAACTCACGGGGTTCGAGGTTGAGCTTGGACAACTGTTGGCCAACGAGCTGGATGTCCGCGCCGACTTCATCGTCACAGATGAGGCTGACTTGCTCCAGGGCGTCGAAAGCGGCAAGTACGACGTCGCGCTCAATCACATAGCACTGACACCCGAACTCAAGGATCGTTTCGACTTCAGCGCGCCTTATGGCAAGGTCGATTCGCAGTTGCTGGCGAAGAAGGATGAACAGCCGCAGCCGATGGTCCTGGTGCAAACGTTGACTGAGGCAAAGCCTAAGGCCAGCGCGCCGGTGGAATTGGCCATACCGTTTCAGAAGGGTAATCCAGCGTTTCAGGCCAGCCTTGCGAGCGCGATGCAGCGGATCAAGGCGGATGGACGCTTGGCGGCGTTGTCCGAGAAGTGGTTCACCGAATCCAAGTGAACACAAAAACCTGTAGGAGTGAGCCTGCTCGCGACGGCGTCAGGTCAGTTGACATAACCGTTAACTGACACACCGCGATCGCGAGCAGGCTCACTCCTACACGGGATTTGTGGTGAGTTTTTAGTCGAGTTGGGCCAAGGCTTCTGCCGCCTGCAGCAATTCGAGTTCGCTGAAAACCTGCACACCATGGCGCTTGAGCAGCGCAGCGGTGACGCCTTCGCCGGAGACCTTCACACCGCTGAACGTCCCGTCATACGTCAGCAAATTCCCGCAAGAAGGACTGTTGGCTTTCAGCACAGCCACCCGAATCCCGTGCTTCTGCACCAGCTCCAGCGCCTGCCGTGCGCCATCGAGAAACTGCGCACTGACATCCTCGCCATCAGTGGTGATCACCGCAGCGACGCCATCCAGCACCTCAGCACCCTGCCCGCCCGGAATCTCCGCCGCCGCCCGTGGCGTCGGCAATCCTCCTGCGACCTCGGGACACAACGGCACCACCCGTCCTTCGGCAATCCACTGTTCAAGCACAGCAAACGGCCCGCTAGCGCCGCCGTCGTAACGCACGCGATGACCCAACAGGCAGCGGCTGACCAGAATCTTGTGCATGTCAGAACGGCTCGTTGCCACGGCGACGGAACCAACCGGTCAGCGACAAGCGCTCGCGGTGGGCCGGCAATACTTCGTGCGGCACTTCGCCGGAAAGAAACACCACCAGACAACCGCCGGTAGGCTGCACGTCATGCACGCGTTCATCGTTGAGGTACATGCGCAACTGACCACCGTCCTCCGGCAGCCACGCCTCATTGAGATAGACCACCACCGAGACCATGCGCTTGTCGTCGTCGCGAAAGCGGTCAACGTGTCGGCGATAAAACGCGCCGGGCGGGTATAGGGCGAAATGGCATTCGAAGTCTTCAAGACCAAGGAACAGACCACGGTTGAGCGCCTCGCGCAGACTCTCCATCAGGTCCAGATAACGATCGCTGGCCTCCGCCTGGCCCGGATCAATCCACTGGATGTGGTCGCCACGAATGCCCTCGCGGATCTCTGAAAACGGCCCACGCCCCACTGCCGCTGGCGCCAGCTCACCTTCGGCCTCACGTTTACGGCACTCGGCGGCCAGCTCGCGGGTCAAACCGGCGGGCAGGAATATGTTCTGCTGCGACCAGCCGTGCTCGGCCAGGTCGTCGACAATGCGTAACAGCAGTGGGTGTTCAGAGGATATTTGCATGGCGCGCATAGTATGCCGCTGGCGAAAAATCCGACAGAGCCACGCGGCGGCTTGCTACGAATTCTCGACAAGTACCGGCACCGCACGGAGAATAGTCCGCTGCTGACAGGAGTCCCTATGCGCCGTTTGCTTTTTTCACTGTTGATGTTCTGTGTTTTGCCCGCCTGGGCGGACGGCCACGATCAGCTGTACAAGGTCGCCGGCTGGCCAGAACAACGCGCGCATTTCAACGATGCCTTGAGCGCCGCGCAGCAGCGCTATCAGAACAGCCTGCCGCCAGCAGTCTTTCAGGCGCTGGTGAACAACAGCAACCAGCGCTTCGCCCCACAGGCCGTGGATCAACGCGCCGAAGCCCAATTGCGGCAGACCCTCGCCGATCCGAAACCGGCGCTGACCTTCTTTCAATCGCCATTGGGCAAGAAAATCGTCGCCGCTGAATTGCTCGCAACGCGCCGCGATCAACTGGCGAAAAACGCCAAGGGTTTGCCGAAGATGCAGGTCAGCGACAGCCGCCTGCTGATCATCGGCCACCTCGCCCAAGCCTTGCCGGCGCGTGAAGCCGGGGCTGAAGTGAGCCTGGCGATTGCTGGCGTGGCGGCAGACAGTTTGAGTTCGATGATTCCGGGGCTGCTCGGCGGCGGTCAGGCGCAAGGCATGTTGAACGGTCAGCGCCAGCGCTTGATGGATCAGATCGGCGCGGACATGAACAACACGTTGCTCTACGTTTATCGCGATTTGTCGGATGAAGAGCTGGAAGAGTTTGCGACGTTTGCCGAATCGGCTGAGGGCAAGGCTTATTACCAGGCGGCGTTGGCGGCGATTCGGGCTGGGTTGGCGGTCGGGCAATAATCTTCAGAGCCTGATAGGCCGCCATCGCTGGCAAGCCAGCTCCCACTGTTTTCTTGGGTGTTCACAATATTCGTGATCGACACTTAACCCTGTGGGAGCTGGCTTGCCAGCGATAGGGCCCTCACCAACGCTACAGATTCCGGCCCCTGATCCGCTTGCTCAGAAACTCGAAATACTCCTCACGCATCTCCACCGTCTCATTCGCCAGATGATGCCGCGCCTCGGCCAGCAGCAGAATCTGCGGTCGATCGAACTTCCACTTCAACACTTGCAAATTGTGCTGCCAGTCCACCGTCATGTCCGCCTGGCCCTGAATGATCAGTGGCCGTCGCGGACTTTTTTTCGCGTGCTCGACCCGGATGATCCAGCGCGACAATGCCCCGACCCATTTCGTCGGCAGGCGTCGTGGCTGTAACGGATCTTTCAGCAGAAACGGCAGAAAATCCGGGTCATTCGAGTTCTCGCTGAAACGCCGAGCGATGCCTCGAACAAAAGGCCTCAGCACGTAATAACTTAACTGCGACCAACCCCACGCCCGAGGTCGCACCAGCGGCGACAACAAAATCACCTGACCCTGCGCCGGACTGCTCTCGCCATGGTTGAGCAAATGATCCACCACAATCGCGCCGCCGGTGCTCTGCCCAAACAAGTGCCACGGCTGCGGCAGCGCGATCGACTGCGCTTCGGCGAACAAGGCTTGCAGGACGTCCTGATATTCCGAGAAGTCGCGAATGCTCGCGCGCGGCCCGCTCGACAGGCCATGACCCGGCAGGTCGCAGGCGATCACGGCAAAATCCTGATCCAGCGCCCACTCAATCACATGCCGATAGAGCCCGGTGTGATCGTAATAGCCGTGCAGCAAAAACAGCGTCGCCTTGACCTTCTCCGGCCACCAGCAATGGCTGACCAGTTCGTAGCCATCGACCTCGAAACGGCCCATGCCACGCCACACATCACGCTCGGGAAAATCGGTCTGATAAAAGCGCTGATAAGCCTTGGCTTCGTCCGACAACGGCTGCCACTCGGCCAAAGGCTTGAGGCTGGCGCGGATCTGATCGGGGTCGAAAGTGGCAGGCATGCGGGAATTCCAAAACGGTAAACAGACTTTATCGGCCTGCGATATTCATCTGTCGTGGCAGACATGGCAAGCTAGCCCACCTTTTCGGGATCGAAAACCATGCGTTCGCCCTACCGCACCGCACTGTTTGCCAGCCTGCTCGCGCTGATCTGCGCCGGGGTGCTGTGGGCGGCGTACGACTGGTTTCAGGGGCGTTACCTGCGCGCATTCAGCGAACACACGGCGGTGTTTTCCGGCGATCCGCTGCGCCTGCCGGACGATCTCGCCGGGCCCGGGCCGATTCGTCTGGTGCACTTCTGGGACCCGGCCTGCCCCTGCAACGTCGGCAATCAACAGCACCTGAACGAGATGGTCGAGCAGTTCAGCGCCAAGGGTGTCGAGTTTTTCGCGGTGCAGAAAACCGGCAGCCACGGCCAGTTGCCCGCGACCCTCAGCAACCTGAAAACCATCACCGTATTGCCCGGCTCCGAACAAGTCCCCGCCAGCCCGGCCGTGGCGATCTGGGATCGCAGTGGCAAACTGGCCTACTTCGGCCCGTACAGCGAAGGCCTGACCTGCAACTCTAGCAACAGCTTCATCGAACCGATTCTCAACGCTCTGACGGACGATCGTCCGGTCAACGCCACGCACACCCTGGCGGTCGGCTGTTATTGCCCGTGGCCGGTGGAAACGAAGTAAGGCATTCCGGACTTTTCAAGGACAGCGCTGCACCGACCCAACGGTCTGTGCTAATTGTTTGCAGCCCGACGGGCGGCAATCCTGCAGGTACAAGGAGTCACCATGAAGCGCGTGTTCACCGTTCTCGCCTTGCTCATCGTTGTCCTGCTCGCCGGCGTCGGCTGGTACGTCTACAGCAAACAGCCAACGCGCCAAGGCCAGGTCGAGCTGCGCAACCTGCAAGGTTCGGTGACCGTGCGCTACGACGAACGCGGCGTGCCGCACATTCGTGCCGAAAACGAAACCGACCTCTATCGCGCCCTCGGTTACGTGCATGCGCAGGATCGCCTGTTCCAGATGGAAGCCATGCGCCGTCTTGCCCGTGGCGAATTGGCTGAAGTGCTCGGGCCGAAACTGCTCGACACCGACAAGCTGTTCCGCAGCCTGCGCATCCGTGAGCGCGCCGCCAGTTATGTCGCCAGCCTCGACAAGCAATCGCCGGCGTGGAAGGGTCTGCAAGCCTATCTGGATGGCATCAACCAATATCAGGACACCCACGCCGCGCCGATCGAGTTCGACGTGCTGGGCATCCCCAAACGGCCGTTCACTGCCGAGGACAGCATCAGCGTCGCCGGTTACATGGCTTACAGCTTTGCGGCGGCGTTTCGCACCGAACCGTTGCTGACCTACGTGCGCGATCAACTCGGCGCCGATTACCTCAACGTTTTCGACCTCGACTGGCAGACCAAGGGCGTGCTCGCCAAAGATCATGGCAAGTCGATTCCGAGCCTCGCCGCCGGCGACTGGAAAGACCTCAATGCCCTCTCCCGCCTCAGCGAACAGGCGCTGATCGACAACGGCTTGCCGCAGTTCGAAGGCAGCAATGCCTGGGTAATCGCCGGCAGCCGCAGTCAGAGCGGCAAGCCGCTGCTGGCCGGTGACCCGCACATTCGTTTCTCGGTGCCGTCGGTGTGGTACGAAGCGCAACTGTCGGCGCCGGGCTTTGAGTTGTACGGCCATCATCAGGCGCTGGTGCCGTTTGCGTTTCTCGGTCACAACCTCGATTTCGGCTGGAGCTTGACCATGTTTCAGAACGACGATCTGGATCTGATCGCCGAGAAGGTCAACCCGGACAACCCGAATCAGGTCTGGTATCGCGGCCAGTGGACCGACATGCTCGTCACCCAACAGCAGATCAACGTGAAGGGCCAAACGCCGGTGACCCTGACCCTGCGCCAATCGCCCCACGGACCGATCGTCAACGATGCGCTGGGCACTGCTGCCGGCAAAACCCCGATTGCAATGTGGTGGGCGTTTCTGGAAACGCCGAACCCGATTCTCGAAGGTTTCTACCAGCTCAATCGCGCCGACACCTTGGCCAAGGCACGGGCCGCCGCAGCCAAGGTGCAGGCACCGGGGCTGAATCTGGTTTACGCCAACGCCAAGGGTGATATCGCCTGGTGGGCCTCGGCATTGCTGCCCAAGCGCCCGGCCGGGGTCAGACCGGAATTCATTCTCGACGGCAGCAGCAATCAGGCGGACAAGGACGGTTTCTACCCGTTCAGCGCCAACCCGCAGGAAGAGAACCCGCCGCGCGGTTACATCGTCTCGGCCAACTTCCAACCGCTGTCACCGACCGGCATGGAGATTCCCGGTTACTACAACCTCGCCGATCGCGGCCAACAGCTCAATCGCCAGCTCAGCGACAAGAACGTGAAGTGGAGCAACGAAGCCAACCAGAAACTGCAATTGGGCACCGCCACCGATTATGGCCCGCGTCTGCTCGCGCCATTGCTGCCGGTATTGCGTGAGGTGGTCAGCGATCCGGCACAGCTGAAACTGGTCGAGCAACTGGCGCAGTGGCCGGGCGACTATCCGCTGAATTCGGTCAGCGCCACGGTGTTCAACCAGTTCCTCTACGACCTCGCCGATGCAGCGATGCGAGACGAGTTGGGCAATGATTTCTTCGACACCTTGCTGTCGACGCGGGTGATCGACTCAGCGCTGCCACGGCTGGCGGCGAACGCCGATTCACCGTGGTGGGACAACCGCAACACGCCGGCCAAAGAGACCCGTGCCGATGTCGTGCGCGCGGCGTGGGCAGCGAGCATGCAGCACTTGAAGCTGACCCTCGGTGACAACCCTGCCGAGTGGAAATGGGGCGCGGCGCACACGCTGACCCATGGCCATCCGTTGGGGCAGCAAAAACCGCTGGAGCGGATTTTTAATGTCGGGCCGTTTGCGGCACCCGGCAGTCATGAAGTGCCGAACAATCTTTCCGCCAAGCTCGGCCCGGCGCCGTGGCCGGTGACGTATGGGCCGTCGACGCGGCGCCTGGTGGATTTTGCTGACCCGGCGCATGGGCTGACGATCAACCCGGTTGGGCAGAGTGGTGTGCCGTTCGACAGTCACTATGACGATCAGGCTGAAGCGTACGTCGACGGGATGTACGTGCAGGCGCATTTCAGCGAGGAAGAGGTGACGGCGAATACGCACGGTACGTTGAAGCTGTTGCCGATGCGGGCGAAACCTTAAGAGCCCCTCACCCTAGCCCTCTCCCGGAGGGAGAGGGGACTGACCGAGGTGTCTTTCGCTATGCACCGGCCTGAGAGATCGAGTCGATTATGGATTCGGTACAGCAACATCACGTCGGCGTATCTCCCCAATATCCCCGAATCGGCCCCCTCTCCCTCCGGGAGAGGGCTGGGGTGAGGGTCAAACCATCACCGCAAAATTCAGCCGAAACTGCTGTGGCGTCACGCCCAGCCGCCGGTTAAACACCCCGCGCATATGCTGCGCATCGCGAAACCCGCACTGATACGCCACGGTCTTCAACGGCGCCGTGGTGCTTTCCAGCATGACCCGCGCCGCGTCCACCCGCGCCCGCTCAACGAACTCCGCCGGCGTCACCTTCGATTCCCGAGCAAACACCCGCGAGAAATTACGCGCACTCATGTTCGCCGCATTGGCCAGATCGGCGATCGTCAGATCACCGGTGAGATTGGCCAGCACATACAACTGCACCATCGCCACCGCCGACGTCGGCTCCGCGTGCGGCGTGAGGAACGGGCTGAACTGCGACTGGCCGCCCGAACGCTGAGTGAACACCACCAGACGTTTGGCCACGCTCAACGCCACCTCAGCGCCGTGATCCCGCGCCAGCAGATACAGCGACAGATCGATCCCCGCCGTGACCCCGGCCGAGGTGTACAGCGTGCCGTCCTCGACATACAACCGATCGGCTTCGACCTGCGTCGACGGGCACAACTGCACCAACGCCTCGGCATCGTTCCAGTGCGTGGTGACGGTACGTCCCTCCAGCAATCCGGCCCGCGCCAGCATGAACGCGCCGTTGCAGATCGAACCGAAGCGCTCGGCGCGGGCGCAGGCCTCACGCAGCCAGGTATCGAATGCGCTGCCGAAATTCATGAAGGGCAATTGCGGACCACCGGCGACCAGCAGCAGGTCATAGGCGTCGAGGGCTTCACTGAAATGCCGGTGGGCATTCAAGTTCAGTCCATTGGAACAGGCCATCGGGCCGTGTTCGACACCAATCACCTCAAGCCGATAGTGATCCTCGGGCGCCAGAAAGCGGTTGGCCTCGGCGAACACATCCATCGGGCCGCTGACGTCGAGCGACTGCACGCCGGAGAACACCACGATGGCGACGGTTTTACTCATGGCTGTTGATTCCCCTTCAAGAGCAAAAGATCGTCCGATCTTTTAGCTTGGCACGATTTGCAGGTGGATTGGCAAGGATCGCAGCCATGCGCCGATTGTTCGTTTTCAGCGCCGGGAACAGACTTTCCCCATCAGCGCCACGACGGCGTTTTCGACGAGGAAACCGTTATGAGTAGCACCATCGCCGGTATCAAAATCCCCGACAGCGCCCTCGCCCGCGCCACCACCGAGCACATCCGCGACATCGAGTCCGATCTGCTTTACCACCATTCGCGCCGGGTATTCCTGTTCGGCGCATTGAGTGGCGAGCGTCAGCAACTGGCCTACGATCCGGAGTTGCTCTACGTCGGCGCGATGTTCCACGACCTCGGTCTGGTCGAAGGCCATCGCAGCGATGACGAACGCTTTGAAGTCGACGGCGCCAACGCGGCGGCAGCGTTTCTCAAGCCGTACGGGTTGAGCGATGACGATATCGAACAGGTCTGGCTGTCGATTGCCCTGCACACGACGCCCGGCGTGCCGAAGCATCTGCGGCCAACCGTGGCGCTGGTAACCGCTGGGGTGGAAATGGACGTGCTGGGGATGGATTACGCCGCGTTCAGCACTGTGCAGCGTGAAGCGGTGGTGCATGCGCACCCGCGCGGGGAAGGTTTCAAGGAGTGCATCATCTGCGCGTTCGCCGATGGCTTGCGCCATCGTCCGCAGACCACGTTTGGCAATGTGAAGACCGATGTGCTGGTGGATCAGGAGCCGGGGTTCAAGCCGATGAACTTCGTTGAGGTCATCCGCCATTCACCCTGGACTGCGTAAATCCCCTGTAGGAGTGAGCCTGCTCGCGATAGCGGTGTGTCAGCCGACTATTCTCCAACTGATTGCACTCCGTTTAATTGTAGGAGCCAGCCATCCACCCGATGAATTGAGGCTGTTTAAATCTGTGTGCAGCAGGCAGAACCTTCCCACAAGGTTTTCAGGTT
>NZ_RWIM01000112.1 GCF_009764645.1 Pseudomonas sp. PB106 | reverse complement strand
AGGCTGCGATCTTTTGATCTTAAAAAACAACATCAAAAGATCGCAGCCTTCGGCAGCTCCTACAGGGGTGGCGGTCAATCATGCAACATTTGGTAACTCCTTCAAAAAGAGTTCGATTGAGGTGGTAAATGTGAGTCCTTATCATTTGGCCCACATTTTCCGACCGAGAGATCACTCCCATGTTGGCACCCAAGCGTCTTCTGACCGCACTGGCCCTGACCCTGATCGGCAGCACAACGGCCCAGGCCGCTGATGAGGTGGTGGTTTACTCGTCGCGCATCGATGAGCTGATCAAACCGGTCTTCGATGCCTACACCGCCAAGACCGGGGTGAAGATCAAATTCATCACCGACAAGGAAGCGCCGCTGATGCAGCGCATCAAGGCCGAAGGCGAAAACGCCACCGCCGACCTCCTGCTCACCGTCGACGCCGGCAACCTCTGGCAGGCCGAGCAGATGGGCATCCTCCAGCCGTTCACTTCGAAAACCATCGACGCCAATATCCCGCAGCAATACCGCTCTTCCAGCCATGCGTGGACTGGCCTCAGCCTGCGCGCGCGAACCATCGCCTACTCCACTGAACGGGTGAAGCCGGGCGAACTGACCACTTACGAAGCGCTGGCTGACAAGAACTGGGAAGGGCGCCTGTGCCTGCGTACGGCGAAGAAGGTCTACAACCAGTCGCTGACCGCAACCATGATCGAAGTCCACGGTGCGGCCAAGACCGAAGAAATCCTCAAGGGTTGGGTCAACAACCTGTCCACCGATGTGTTCTCTGATGACGTCGCTGTGCTCGAAGCGATCAACGCCGGCCAGTGCGACGTTGGCATCGTCAACACTTACTACTACGGTCGCCTGCACAAGCAGAAACCGGAGCTGCCGGTGAAACTGTTCTGGCCGAACCAGGCGGATCGCGGCGTGCACGTCAACCTGTCGGGCATCGGCCTGACCAAGCATGCGCCGCATCCGGAAGCGGCCAAGGCGTTGGTCGAGTGGATGACTACACCTGAAGCGCAGAAGATCTTTGCTGACGTGAACCAGGAATTCCCGGCCAACCCGGCGGTCGCGCCTTCGGAAGAAGTGGCGGCGTGGGGCAAGTTCGTTGCTGACACCTTGCCGGTGGAAGTGGCGGGTAAGCGTCAGGCTGAGGCGATCCGCATGATGGATCGGGCGGGTTGGAATTGACCCGGCGTTTATACTGCGCCACGCGAGACTGATCGTTCCCACGCTCTGCGTGGGAATGCATCCATCGACGCTCTGCGTCGTGCCGCCAACAGCGTGACGCAGAGCGTCACAGGATGTGTGCCCACGCAGAGCGTGGGCACAATCATTTGAACGAGACTGTTTCCTTGGCCCACCCCGCCCAACGCCGCTGGTACCCCATCGTCTTCGCCATCGCCGCGCTGGTGCTGCTGCCCCTGAGCGTTCTGCTGCTGTCCTGGCAGACCATCGATCAACAAATCTGGTCGCACCTGTGGGAAACCCAGATGCCGCGCCTGCTCGGCAACACGCTGACCTTGGTGCTCGGTGTCGGTGTCGGTGTGACGCTGCTCGGCGTCAGCCTCGCCTGGCTCACCAGCCTCTGCGAATTCCCCGGCCGACGCTGGCTCGACTGGGCGCTGATGTTGCCCTTCGCCATTCCGGCTTATGTGCTGGCGTTCGTTTTTGTCGGCCTGCTCGACTTCGCCGGCCCCGTGCAAACCCTGCTGCGCGAATGGTTCGGTACTGGCTTGCGCTTACCCCGGGTGCGTTCCACCGGCGGGGTGATCATCGTGCTGGTGCTGGTTTTCTATCCCTACGTTTACCTGCTGGCGCGCACCGCGTTTCTCGCTCAGGGCAAAGGCCTGATGGAAGCCGCACGGGTGCTCGGTCAATCACCGTGGCAAGCGTTCTGGCGTGTCGCGTTGCCGATGGCACGGCCGGCCATCGGTGCGGGTGTGGCGTTGGCGTTGATGGAAACGCTTGCTGATTTCGGCGCGGTGTCGGTGTTCAACTTCGACACCTTCACCACTGCCATCTACAAAACCTGGTACGGCTTCTTCAGCCTGCCGAGCGCAGCGCAACTGGCCAGTCTGTTGCTGCTGGTGGTGATGCTGGTGCTGTATGGCGAACGTCGTGCGCGCGGGGCGAATCGGGCTAGCAACGAGCGGCCAAGGGTAAAAGCCCTGTATCACTTGCACGGGTTCAAGGCCTTCGCGGCGACGACTTGGTGCGGTCTGGTGTTTGCCTGTGCCTTTGTCATTCCGCTGCTGCAACTGATCGTCTGGTTCTGGCAGCGCGGCCGTTTCGATCTGGATGAGCGTTATGCGGGGCTGATCCTGCACACTTTGTATCTGGGCGGCATGGCGGCGCTGATCACTGTCAGTGTTGCGTTGCTGCTGGCCTTTGCCCGGCGGTTGGCGCCGACACCGGCGATCAACTCCGGGGTAGGCCTGGCCAATCTTGGTTACGCCTTGCCGGGCTCGGTGCTGGCGGTGTCGATCATGCTCGCCTTCAGCTACCTCGATCGAGAGCTGGTGATTCCGCTTTCAGGCTGGCTCGGTGGCGCGGGCAAACCGTTGCTGTTGGGCAGTCTGGCGGCCTTGTTGATGGCGTATCTGGTACGCTTTATCGCGGTCGCATATGGCCCGCTGGAAAACAGTCTGGCGCGTATACGGCCATCTTTACCCGAAGCAGCACGTAGCCTGGGTGTCAGTGGGCCGCGACTGTTTTTCAAAGTGTATCTGCCGTTGCTGCTGCCCGGCACGCTGAGCGCGGCATTGCTGGTGTTTGTCGATGTGCTCAAGGAAATGCCCGCGACCCTGCTGATGCGCCCGTTTGGCTGGGATACGCTGGCCGTACGCATCTTTGAAATGACCAGCGAAGGCGAGTGGGCACGGGCGTCATTGCCGGCGCTGACCCTGGTTCTGGTTGGACTGCTACCGGTCATCGGCCTGATCCGTCGCTCGGCGCACCGAAACACTTAGTAGTGAGTCCTGAATCATGCGGCTACAATGCGCGGCATTCGGTGCGGTTCGTCTGACAGATCTGTTCGCTGACATTGGCTGAAAGCCTTCTATGACAGGGCTTTCACGCTGCACAGCGACTGTCCGCACCTTCGCCACGCCCGGAAGGAGAAACCCATGGGACAGCGTACGCCTCTGTATGACCTGCATCTCGCCCTCGGCGCGAAGATGGTCGATTTTGGCGGTTGGGACATGCCACTGCATTACGGCTCGCAGGTCGAGGAACACCACGAAGTGCGCCGCGATTGCGGGGTGTTCGATGTTTCTCACATGACCGTGATCGATGTCACCGGCACTCAGGCCAAAGCCTGGCTCCAGCATTTGCTGGCCAATGATGTCGACCGCCTGCACCGCCCCGGCCGTGCGTTGTACAGCACCATGCTCAATGAGCGCGGCGGCATCGTCGATGACATGATCGTCTACCGTCTCGACGACGCTTATCGTCTGGTGGTCAATGCCTCGACCCGTGATCAGGATCTAGCGTGGATGAACGCGCAGCGCGGCGATTACGACGTGCAACTGCACGAACGCACCGAGCTGGCGATGCTCGCCATTCAAGGCCCGCAGGCCCGGCACAAGATTGCCGAACTGGTGACCCAGTCCCGCGCCACGCTGATTCAGCACCTTAAACCGTTCGAAGGCTACACCGACGGCGACTGGTTTATTGCCCGTACCGGTTACACCGGTGAAGACGGTCTGGAAATCTGTCTGCCGGCCAATCAGGCACCGGGGTTCTTCAACGATCTGGTCGGCGCCGGCATTTCTCCGATCGGCCTCGGTGCCCGCGACACCCTGCGGGTGGAAGCCGGGATGAACCTGTACGGTCAGGACATTCATCAGGACGTTTCGCCGCTAGCCTCGAACATGGCCTGGAGCATCGCCTGGGAACCGGCCTCGCGCCAGTTCATCGGCCGCGCTGCCGTTGCGGCGGAAAAAGCCGCCGGCGTTGCGCACAAACTGGTCGGTCTGGTGCTGGAGGAACGCGGTGTTTTGCGCGCTCATCAAGTGGTTCGTATCGCCGATGTTGGCGAAGGAGAGATCACCAGTGGTAGTTTCTCCCCTACGCTAAGCAAATCGATTGCCCTGGCGCGTGTTCCGATGGCCACCGCCGACCGCGCCGAAGTGGAAATCCGTGGCAAGTGGTACCCGGTACGGGTGGTCAAACCGACCTTCGTACGCCATGGCAAAACTTTGATCTAACCTTTTTTGGCGGGCATGACCGCTGACCTGATTACCGAGGACACCGAAGATGAGCAATATCCCCGCTGAACTGCGTTTCGCCGAAAGTCATGAATGGGCTCGCCTGGAAGCCGACGGCACCGTCACCGTGGGCATCAGCGATCACGCGCAGGAAGCGCTGGGCGATGTGGTGTTCGTCGAGCTGACCGAAGTCGGCAAAGTCTTCGCTGCACAAGATCAGGCCGGTGTGGTTGAGTCGGTGAAAGCCGCATCCGACATCTATTCGCCGATCGGCGGTGAAGTGATTGCCGTCAACGAAGAGCTGGGTGGTTCGCCTGAACTGCTGAACTCCGACCCGTACGGCGCGTGGATCTTCAAGCTCAAGCCAAGCGACAAGGCCGAGCTGGACAAGCTGCTGGATGCTGCTGCTTACAAGGCCGCCATCGGCGAGTAAGCTTCAAGCAACACCGCAAAGCCCCGATCCGTCGGGGCTTTTTTGAGGACGATGCAAATCCACTGTAGGAGTGAGCCTGCTCGCGATAGCGGTGTGTCAGTCAGCATTAAGGTGTCTGACACACCGCTAT
>NZ_RWIM01000111.1 GCF_009764645.1 Pseudomonas sp. PB106 | reverse complement strand
GATAGCGGTGGTTCAGTCAATAAAAAGGTGACTGATATACCGCTATCGCGAGCAGGCTCACTCCTACAAGGTCAGGTGGTCGCTGAAAGTATTACGCCACCACTCGATAGCAAGGCACATACGCCGCACCGCCCGGCAACTTCATCCGGTGCTGGGCGACGAAGGCTTTGAGCAGCGCGTCGAGCGGTTGCATGATCGCGGCGTCACCACGGATCTGATACGGCCCGTGTTCTTCGATCAGGCGGATGCCTTTGTCCTTGACGTTGCCGGCGACGATGCCGGAAAACGCCCGGCGCAGGTTCGCCGCCAGTTCGTGCGGCGGCTGATCGCGGTGCAGTTTCAGGTTGGCCATGTTTTCGTGGGTCGGATCGAACGGACGCTGGAAGCCCTCGTCGATTTTCAACAGCCAGTTGAAGTGGAACGCGTCGTTGCGCTCGCGGCGGAACTGCTTCACCGCTTTCAGCCCTTGAGTCATCTGCCGGGCCACTTCGGCCGGGTCGTCGATGATGATTTCGTAATGCTGCTTGGCCGCTTCGCCGAGGGTCGCGGTAACAAACGCGTCCAATTGCTCCAGATACGGCGCGGCATGTTTCGGCCCGGTGAGGATCACCGGGAACGGCAGGCCGGCGTTGTCCGGGTGCATGAGGATGCCGAGCAGATAGAGGAATTCTTCCGCCGTACCCGCACCGCCCGGGAAGATGATGATGCCGTGGCCAACGCGGACGAAGGCTTCCAGACGCTTTTCAATGTCCGGCAGAATCACTAGCTCATTGACGATCGGGTTCGGCGCTTCGGCGGCGATGATGCCCGGCTCGGTGAGGCCGAGGTAGCGGCCGCCATGAATACGCTGTTTGGCGTGGGCGATGGTTGCGCCTTTCATCGGGCCTTTCATCACGCCGGGGCCGCAACCGGTGCAGATGTCGAGGCTGCGCAGGCCCAGTTCGTGGCCGACTTTCTTGGTGTATTTGTATTCTTCGGTATTGATCGAGTGGCCGCCCCAGCACACGACGATTTTCGGCTCGACGCCCGGACGCAAGGTGCGCGCGTTGCGCAGCAGGTGAAAGACGTAGTCGCTGATGCCTTGCGAGGTGGTCAGGTCGATGCGTTGGCTGTCGAGTTCGTTTTCGGTGTAGACGATGTCGCGCAAGGCGCTGAAGAGCATTTCGCGGGTGCTGGCGATCATCTCGCCGTCGACGAAGGCGTCGGCCGGAGCGTTCAGCAGCTCTAGGCGTACGCCGCGATCCTGTTGGTGAATGCGGATTTCGAAGTCCTTGTAGGCTTCGAGAATGGTCTTGGCGTTATCGACATGGGCGCCGGTGTTGAGGATGGCCAGGGCGCACTGGCGGAAGAGGGTGTAGGTGCTGCCGGATCCGGCTTCGCTCAGTTGCTGGACTTCACGTTGAGAAAGGGTTTCCAGGCTGCCTTTCGGGCTGACCGAGGCATTGATTACGTGTCGTTGGGTCATGCAATGATCCTTAAAACGATGTCATCTCAAGACTAGGCGATGGCATCCGAATAGTGTGTATCCATGAATGAAGATGGCACGATCTGCGCTGTACCGCCATGTCCCCGTTTGGACGCTGAAAAGATGAAAAGGAGCCCCAGCATAGCTAAATCGCTGCCCGATGCGATAATGCCCCGGCCGGTTTTTTCCGTTGCCCTTTTTTGCTGCTCAAGGAAGTCATTCGCAATGTTCGAGATTCAACCGATGGACGCCGCCACCTTCCGCCAGCAGACCCGGCGCAGCACGGTCATCATCGCCGTGCTGTTTCTGGTGCTGGCGATGCTGTTTTCCAGTGCGGCGGTGGCGCTGTTCGGTGAACCTGGCAGCGATAACCTGCGGTTTAACGTCGGCGGGGTGTTTCTGGCGTTCCTGCTGACAGCGGCGTTATTGCGCGGGCGCTTCTGGAATCAGAGCTGGATGGCCCCGGCGGTGTACAGCTGGCGGCTCAAACGCAACCTGATGAGCATCACCAATGTGATGCATCAGGTGACCGCAGCCGTGGAAAAGAACGATTCAACAGCGATGAAAGTGCTGCGTTTCTATCATCTCGGCCTGACGCAGATGCATGAACTGGACGGCAACTCCAGCGATCATGGGCAACTGTGGCGGGAAGTCGCAGCGCACAAAGTGCGGATGCAAGCGCTGGACCTCGATACCGAGCAGACCCGATTCGATCCAGCCTGGCTGGACACCTTGAAGCAGGCGCCGCGCTAGGCGCCTGCTGGTTTTTCTCAGGCAAAGATCAACGATCGGTGAGTGCCGGCCCCGGCGCGGGCACCATCGCCGACCGCCAGCGCGACTGAGCCCGCAGCCAATGCCGCATCCCCGCAGGCAAACACGCCGCAAATGCTGGTCTGTTGCGTCGCGTCAGTCTGTATGAATGGCCCCATCGGGCCGTCCTCGAATACACATCCCAATTGTTCTGCCAGCGGACTGGCCATGCGTGTGCGCGGCATGGCGAACAGGCCGGCGACGGCGATGGTCTGGCCATCGCTGAGCACCACGTCGGCGCGCTCCCCTGTGACATGGCTGACGCGGCGGCTTTCAAGCGTTACGCCCCGGCGTTGCAGCTCCATCAATTGCTCCGTGTCAGGCTCGAATACGCCGTTGGTGAAGAATGTGGTCGGGCCCCAATCCGGCAGCAATAGGGCGTGCTGAATCGACATCGGAGAGGTCGCCAGCACGCCGATCACGCGTTGATTGAGTTCATAGCCATGACAGTACGGGCAGTGGAAAACGCTTTTTCCCCAGCGCTGGCTGAGGCCGTCGATGTCCGGTAATTCATCGATGACACCCGAGGCAAGGATCATTCGTTTGCCACTGAACTGCTGGCCAGCGGCGCTGCCCAGAACAAATCCTGCGTCCGTGCGTGTTGCCTCGACGGCGGTGTCTTCCAGCCACTGCACCGTTGGGTAAGCCAGCAGTTGGTCTCGCGCCTCGTCGGCAATCGCCCCCGGCGCACGTCCATCCTGTCCAAGAAAACCGTGGGAAGTTTCGGCAAATCGATTGCGCCGCCGGCCGGAATCCAGCACCAGCACACTGCGTCGAGCGCGCGCCAGTTGCAGGCCGGCAGACAGTCCGGCATAGCTGCCGCCGACGATGATGACGTCATACACCATGATCAAATCTCCACTGTGTGATTTCACGGCACAGCGTAAGTTACGAGAAAAATCCGTGTCAATAGTCTCGTAACTTCAGACATTGCGAGCGATACTCGGCGGACATTTTGTTCGGGCCTGAAAGGGATCATCGATGAGAAACGACACGCGCCTGTCGCGCATGCTCCATGTGCTGATTCACATGGATCGCCACGAAAAACGTGCCACTTCAGAAACCATCGCCGGCATGCTCGGGACCAACCCGGTGGTTGTGCGGCGCACCATGGGTTTGCTTAAGGAACAAGGTTTTGTCACGTCAGAGAAGGGCCATCAGGGCGGTTGGGCGCTGGCCAAGCAGCTGGCACAAATCACCTTGCTGGACGTTCACCTGGCGCTGGGCACGCAGTCGATTTTTTCCATTGGGCTATCGACAGATCAC
This sequence comes from Pseudomonas sp. PB106, assembly GCF_009764645.1. Lineage (GTDB taxonomy): Bacteria > Pseudomonadota > Gammaproteobacteria > Pseudomonadales > Pseudomonadaceae > Aquipseudomonas. Next base: position 104,097 of record NZ_RWIM01000111.1, on the reverse strand, counting down.
CCGGAGTGTCTGGTCGAGCAGGCGGTGAATGCTGCGCTCACCCGTACCTTCGATGAAGCACAGGCGCTGCTGCTTTCGCGATTGGGTGGCATCACGCTGGCGGATCTGGCGGCGGATTTTGATGAGCGCTTCAAGGCCGTAGTCGAGAGTGATTAAAGATGTGCAGCCGCTCGGCGAACTCTCCATGAGCGGATCAGTCGGCCGTAAACGAGAAGGTTAAGGACCAGCACCAAGCTGCCCATTCCCAGTTGAATCTGCGGGGTGAGCCCGGCGGGATAGATGATCGGCCAGACGTAATGCTCGATGAAACCACCGGCGTATTCGGTTTGCCCGGCGGCGTGGCGCATCAGGTTTTCCCAATAGGTCAGCGGACAGGTCAGGTGCAGCACTTCGACCGCCACGCCCCAGGCAGCAGCCGGTAAATGCAGGCACATGATTCGCGGCCATTTCAGCACCAGCAGCCCGCCGAACAGCACGAACAAAATAAACGACAAATGAAACAGCACCAGCCCGTCGGCTGCGATTCGGTACAGCATGTCGTCTCCCTGACGCGATTGTGAATGACGCTATGTTACGCCCCTCGCGGGCTCAAAGGTCAGGGCGAAAATCGGCAAATTCGGCGCGCATGCGTCCGTTGTGCTTGGCTTGATAGAGCAATTTGTCGACTTGCTCGACGAAGTCCAGCGGATCGCTGCCGACCGTTGCTTTGGTGGTGCCGACGCCAAGGCTCAGGCTGATCCAGGGCGATACCGGCGAATGTGCATGAGCGATCTGCTGCTGACGGATCAGATGCAGGCATTTGCGCGCCACCAGGCGCGCCGACTCGGCATCGGTTTCCGGCAGCAGCCAAACGAACTCTTCACCGCCGATTCTGGCGATGAAATCCCGTGGCCGGTTGGCTGCCAGTGATAGTGTCTTGGCCACTTGGCGCAGACATTCGTCGCCTTTGATGTGGCCGTAATGGTCGTTGTATTGCTTGAAGTAGTCGATGTCGAGAATCAGCAGCGACAGCGGCAATCCACTGCGCTGAGCCTGGGTCCATTCGCGTTCGAGCACGGTGTCGAACATGCGTCGGTTGGCGATGCCGGTGAGGCCGTCCTGAAACGAATATTCTTCCAGTTGCTTCTGCAGGCGGATCAGATGCTCCTCGGTTTTCTTGCGTTCGCTGATATCGAACATGAACCCCACCAGCGCCTCGACTTCACCGTCCTTGCGCACCACGTGCACGACGTCGCGGATCCACACGTATTCGCCAGCACTGGTCAGCGCGCGATAGTCGGCTTCGTGATCGACCCCGGCACGCGATTGCGAAACACAGAATTCGACGACGTAATCGCGGTCATCCGGGTGCATGCGCTCGACCCAGTCGTTGACCCCGACCCAGCTGTCCTGCTTCCAGCCAAGCAAGGTTTCGATCTGCGGGCCGATGTAGCTGAAAGTCATGCTTTTCCAGTCGATTCGCCACGGGATGGCTTTGGTCGATTCCAGCAGGGTTTTGTACACGTCATTGTCGATGGCGGTCATGGCAGGCAGGGTCTCAACGGGAATGTCTCGAGGAGGAAAATGCTGCGCCAGCATGTTGCTGGCACCGTGGCGTTGCAAGCGGCTGGCCGATGAACGGTTGCATCAGGCCGATTTCCCACAAGTGCGCAAGATTGTTCAAGCCACAAAACTGATTTTACTGGCACAGTCTTTGGCCGTTTCGTTAATTGAAGAGCGTTATGTCTGATTCACTCTTGCCCCGCAGTGCGTTCCTGCGCGGTGCTGCGGCGATCATGCCGCTGTCTCTGGCGACTGCGCCGTGGGGGCTGCTCGCCGGCTCCATGGCGATTGAAGCCAACCTTACGCCGCTGCAAGGGCAGGGCCTGTCGAGCATTGTGTTTGCGGGTGCCGCACAACTGGTCGCGATTGGCATGCTCAAGGGCGGCGCGGGGATTTTTTCGATTCTGCTGACCACGGTGCTGCTGACGTCGCAGCATTTGTTGTACGGCATGAGCATGCGTTCGGTGATTTCACCGTTGCCGGGCCGTTGGCGGCTTGGCCTGGGCTTTCTGCTCACTGACGAGCTGTTCGCGTTGACCAGTCAGCATGACCGGCAGCAGTTCAATCGATGGTACGCATTGGGCGTCGGTTTGACGTTCTATGTCGCCTGGAACCTGTTCACTCTCGCCGGCATTGTCCTCGGCAGCAGCATTCCAGGGCTGGAACACCTGGGCCTGGATTTCTCGATTGCCGCGACCTTCATTGCACTGATCACACCCGTGGTGCGCAATGTGCCGACGGTGGTCTGCGTGGCCGTGTCGCTGTTCTGCTCGGTGCTGTTCAGTTATTGGCAATGGGGCTCGGCGCTGGTGCTGTCGGGATTGGCGGGCATGACCGCAGGGTTCATCTGCAACAAGCTGTATCGGGAGCACGCATGATGGTCTGGGCGGTGATTTTCGGGATGGGAATTCTGGTATTTCTCAACCGCTACGTGTTTCTAGAGCCGCGCTTACCCGTGCGTTTGAGCAGCAATGCGCGGCAGTTTCTCGGTTTTGCTGTGCCGGGAATGCTCACGGCGATCTGCGGGCCGATCGTATTCATGCCGGACAAACAACTGAATCTGCAGTGGGACAATCCCTACCTGCTTAGTTCGCTGGTGGCTATTGGCTTGGTAGTCGTCACGCGCAATACGTTGCTCAGCATGTTGTTGAGCATGGCCTTCTTCTTTTTGCTGCGCTGGTGGTTGTAAGTTGCCTGATGGAAATTGTTCTACGCTTTAAAACGAATCGTCTACTTGTGAGGGGAGGTGAACATGGCGACAGAGCAAAAGCATCCGGAAACGGACGACGAGACCGATGAGCCGACTGAAGAAGAAATCGAGCGCGAGAAGCGCAAGGAACAGACCTGGAAGCACGATGATGGCAGAGAGCTTTCAGGTCCTGATAGCAAGATTTGAGTGGTTTCGACGCAAAAGCCCCGCACGTGCGGGGCTTTTTTGTGGTTTCAAAGATCTTCCATCTGCGTGAAATCGGGGTGTGATGCCCGGTATCCCAACGTTCGATCGATCCACGCATTGAGCTCGTTCACCATCACCGGCGGGTGTCCGGGATATCCGTCGAGGGTGGTGCGCAGGATGCGTTCGATATCGGGAACGGTCCGCAGGTTTCGGGTCTTGATGTAGTGGCCGATAAAACAGTCGAGTTCAAAGCGTTCTGTCATGGACAGATAAATACACTCCAGGCCGCTGACCTGTTTGATTGCAAAATCGTCGCGCAACTTAATTCTCTGCAAGGGCTTGTAAAGTTATAGGGAATTCCTGATTTTTTGACTCTTTGGTCAACTGGTATACCAATCGGAAAGGCGGCGCGCATGCTAGCCGTAGTGCATGTAAATGTATGTATGACGGTTGAAATGTCTGACAGGCGGTTAGTTCATACGAACGACTGTTTCAATATTACTGTTTCGTAAATGAAACACTCGTTGTAACGCCCCGGATTTAGCCCGAGAGGCGGTATTTTGATAACGCGCCGGCACGCGAATTATTTAGGCGACCTTTTCAATCAGTTCGGCACCCTGATTGCGTACGTTGCCGACGGCTTTGCCGACTTTGTACCATTCGAACGCTTCACTGGGTTCACCCTCGAAGAGCAGCATCTGCTCGGCGCGTTCCACTGGCGTGGCCGGATCGAGCCACTCGCGCACTAAATCCGGGCGCAGTACCACTGGTCGGCGATCATGAATGTCCAGCATCCCGCCGACGCTTTCGGCGGTGATGATGACGAAACCATCGTCCTCGCGAGCGTCGGTTCCCGGTGTGGGAAATTGTCCGATCGCCGCGCAGAAAACCGGTTCGTGGTCTGCGCGACGGATCAACCAGGGTTGCTTGTTTTTGTCGCCGGCATCGACCCATTCAAACCAATTATCGACGGGCACGATCAGCCGATTACGCCAGATCGCCCGGAAGAACGGGCCATGGGCGACTTTCTCCACACGCGCGTTGATCGGTGGCGGACGATCCTTGGCCCAGTGCGGACGCCAGCCCCAGCGCAGGTTATCGGCATACATGCGTTGCTCATGTTGATGAAGAACGGCCAGCGTAGTGGTCGGCGCAGCGTTGTAGCGATTGAGTGGCGCATCGCCAACGTGGTTGATCAGTGCATCGGGGATGCTCAACACGGCCACAAAGTCGTGGATGCCTCGGTACTGCGTGAGTCTTCCGCACATGGCTGAATCTCCGGTAGGAAATTTCAGCTTAGTCGCTGGCGACCATTCAATCCTTGGCGTCCTCACCGGTAAACGTATCGCGCCAATTCAGCCAGCGACGCTCAATCATGGCCAGCACACCGTCGCTGAGTTTTCCCAGCAAGGCGAGCACGATGATCGCGGCCAACACGATATCGGGTCGTGAGGTTTCGCGACCGTCGCTGAGCAGATAGCCAAGCCCTTTGGTGGCGGCGATCAACTCGGCGGCGACCAGAAACATCCACGCCAGGCTCATGCCACTGCGCAATCCGGTGAACAGGCCGGGTAGGGCGGCGGGCAGCAGGATACGCCGGGTCAGTTGCCAGCGACTGAAGCCGTAAATACGGCCGACTTCCACTAGTTTGCGATCAATATTACGGATCGCTGCGACGACGTTGACGTACACCGGAAAGAACGCGCCGATGGCGATCAAGACGATTTTCGAGGTCTCGTCGATGCCCAGCCACAGAAGTAATAACGGCACCCAAGCGAGGCTCGGAATCGACCGCAATGCGGCAAACATCGGTTCCAGATAGGCTTCGGCTTCGCGACTCAATCCGACCCAGGCAGCAAATACCAGCGCAAGACCGGCGCCGATGGCGAATCCCAGCAGCACGCGAATCAGACTGGCGCCGATGTGTTTCCACAACGCGCCTTCGGCAAGGTCGGTGAGGGTCAAAGCGACTTCGCTTGGCGCCGGCATTTGGTAGGACGGTAGCCAGCCGATGCGTACGATTATTTCCAGGACGATGACGATCAGCAGCGGCAACGCCAAACCTTTGCAACGGCGTAGCCATGCCGGGTTGAAAAAGGCTGGGCGCCGCCGCGAGAAGGCGAGTTGCGCCGGTAAATTTTTACTGTGTGTGGTCATGGTTGAGCTCCGCACACGACAAATCCGCGACAGGCGCGGATGTGTTGTGAGGCTGATTATTTACTGGCGGGCGACCGCTTGTTGAGTACCGCCGTCGAGCAACTGGTCGATGACTTGATCGACATTGACGCCACGGCGCACCAGTTCTTCGGAGACCAGAATCGGTGCTGCAGCCTTCGAAGCCAGCACGTCATTGGGGGTCAATTGTGGGCTGCTCAGGTCGGTGCGCGACAATTGCAGCTTGGCCACATCCAGCGGCAGGCCGGATTCCTTGGCGAGCAGTGCGGCGAACTCTTCAGGATTTTTCAACGACCATTCACGTGCCTGCTCGTAGGCCTTGATCACGGTGTCGATGGTCTGCGGATGCGCCTTGGCGTATTGCTCGGTGACGCTGACGACGCCGTAGCTATTGAACGCCGGGTTGCGATACAGCAGACGCGAGCCGGCCTGCACCTGGCTGGCGGCCATGTGCGGATCGAGCCCGGCCCAGGCGTCGACGTCACCCTTTTCCAGCGCGGTGCGACCGTCCGGGTGTTGCAGATGGACCAGCTCCACGTCGTCCTTTTTCAACCCAGCCTGTTGCAGGCTGCGCAAGGTGAACAGGTATGGGTCGGTGCCTTTGGTGGCGGCGATTTTCTTGCCTTTAAGGTCGGCGACCGACTGGTACGGCGAGTCTTTGCGCACCACCAGCGCCGTCCATTCGGCGCGGCTGTAAACGTAGACCGACTTGATCGGACTGCCATTGGCACGACTGAGCACGGCAGCAAGGCTGGCGCTGGAGGCGAAATCGACGCCGCCGCTGTTGAGGTATTCCAGCGAGCGGTTACTGCCCTGACTCAAGACCCAACTGACTTTGGTTTGCGGCAGGGCCTTTTCGAGGAAACCGAAGTGCTTGAGCACCAGGCTCACCGGCGAGTAATAGGCGTAATCGAGATGGACTTCCGTCGGGACGGTTTCAGCGGCTTGGGCGAGGGATTGCAGGCTCAGAGCCATTGCGCCAGCGGCCAACAGGGTTTTCAAGCGAAGTAACGGGAAGAACGAGGTCATGGGGGCGCTCCGGCAAAGGCACAGGTTTCTTATGTCCAAAAAGATGTTTTTTCGAATGCTTCCTGCATGAATGGAATATTGCAGGCTCTGTGCCATGTGGAAAAAAGCACCGGTTCGTGGGACTTCAAGTGTGTTGAAGGGGATTTTCGCTGTTGCGTGAGCAACAGTGTGGCGAGTCACTGTTGCGGGGCAAACAGTGCGCGTCGGCGGTGATGAGCTTATGCATTATTAGAATTTCAAAACTGAATATTAAGAGCGTTATGGTCTATGCAATCCCTTCTGCAGGACTCGCCATGAAGCTCTTCCGTTTTGTTCGCAAGGCGCTCGCCGCCGCGCTGTTTATATCGCCACTTTCCTACGCCGCCGAACCTGTTGTCCTGCATATTGGCGATCAGAATTACTACAACATCCGTGCGTCGATAGAGGCATCTGGTGTGTTGAAGGACGCGCCTTACACGGTCGACTGGAAACACTTTCAGGCCGCAGCACCGCTCGCCGAAGCGCTGCAAACCGGTGCGCTGGACTTGGGCTTCCTCGGCGATTCCGGGTTTCTGTTTCTTGCCGCAAAACAGGCGCCGGTGAAACTCATCGGCGTGTCGCGGCAGAATCCGGACACGATTGCGCTGCTGGTGCCCAAGGATTCTCCGGTAAAAACCATCGCTGATTTGAAGGGCAAGAAAGTCGCCTATTGGCCAGGCGCCTGGAGTCAGCAATTGACCTTGCGGGCGTTGGAGCAGGGCGGTCTGCCGGAAAATTACGTCGACTTCGTCAAATTGATGCCAATCGACGCGGCCGCCGCGTTGCCACAGGGCAGCATCGACGCGTTTCCGGTGTGGGAGCCGTACATTTCCCAGCAAATCGTATTCTCGGGTGCGCGGCCGATCCTGACCGCGAAAAACCTTATGCCGGGGCTCAGCGCGATTGCCGCCTCGACACCGTCGATCGACAGCAAGCGCGAAGCCATCGCCGATTTTCTCGGGCGTTTGAAGCAGGCGCGGGCCTGGGTGGACAGTCACACCGACGAGTACGCCGACCTGTGGGCGAAGAAGGCCAATCTTGATCAGCAGGTGTCGCGGCACTGGTTGCGTCAGGCGCACATGAGCATCGGGCCGGTGGATCAGCAGGCCGCCGAGGATCTGCAAAGCACCGCCGATTTCCTGTTTAAAGTGAAGGCATTGCCAACAGCGCTGAGCACCGCAGGGATCATCGACACGTCATTCCAGCAAGCCTTGGCGAACTGAGCGAGCACCGGAACCAAACACTGTGTACCTTATCCAACCCCGGCTCGCGGATCGGAGCGCAGGGATGGATCAAGGCGAGGGAGTTTTGCCTATCGACAACATGACCGGCACGCTCGGGCTCAAGGCAAAACATGACATCTGTATTCAAACTCATCGGTGCAGTGGCCATCGCTTTCGGGCTGGCCGGCTGCATTGCGGCGCCCATCGAAATGACGGCGCAAACCGAAACTCGCCTCAAGGCTCAGGCGCCAGTGCGCTTTCTGCTGACCTTCGATGACGGCCCAAGCGCCTCCAGTTTCTGGAATCCGTCAGCAACAGTCCTCGATAGCCTCAAAGACAATCCGGTGCAGCCCGGCATCAAAGCGGTGTTTTTCGTCCAGACCCGCGCACCTCGGGCGGGCAATAGCGAGATCGGTCGCGGCATCATGCGGCGCGAGTCTGCCGAAGGACATATCCTCGCGTTCCACACCGCGACCCATTGGCACACCAATCACCGTTCGCTTGATCCTCAGGAGCTGGAAGAGTCGCTGACCAACGGCACCGCTGATATCGCGAGCATTACCGGCACGCCACCGACACTGTTGCGTCCGCCATTCTGGAACTACGACAAACGCACATTCGCCGCCTATCAACAGCACGGCTTGCATGTTTTGCTGACGGACTTGAGTGCCAATGACGGAAAAATCTGGGGCTTCAATGCCAGCCCTCGACGTCGGGCCAATATGCTGCGGCAATTGTCGGAGGTCCGTGAACGCATCGCTTTAGGAGAGTTTCCTACTGTGGATGGGGTGATTCCGCTGGTGGTGACGTTTCATGACCTCAATCGCTACACCGCACGACATACGCGCGAATACCTGCAAATCCTGCTCGACAGTGCAGCGGCCACGGGTGTGAAACTGGCGGACAAGCCGTTTTATGATGATCACGCCACGTTGCAGGAGGCTGCGCTGGCGCGCTCCGTTGAAAAGAGCTCGGAACCGGTGAACTTGCCGGGCATCTGGAACTGGATCTGGGATGGCGACGCTCATTGAGCGGTCGCAAAGGAAATGTGATCGGGTTGGCATATTGGTGTCGGGCAAGACACAAACCGCTCATCTATGCTCTACCGATCAAATCGATTCGCCTGTGAGGCGTTCGCCCATGCTTGCCATTACCGACATTTGCCGCATCGTCGAGTCCGGCTTCCCTGCGCTTAAATGTGATTGCACCCCTTCGGCGCAGGGACTTCTGCAAATCAAGGTGTATGAGCCAGAAAGCGGGCGAGTGGATTTGTTCCTCAACGGTGTTTCCCCGGAACACCTCGTCACAATCCGTGACATCTCCAACTTCATTGGTGAGCTACGCACCGAGATGAGTGCCGGTCGCCGAGCATTCGCCGGCTGAGTTTTTATAAACGCCGTTGAAATGCTTTCACAATGCGCAGCGTCGCCGCACTGGTGCTCAGGTTCTGCACCGAATCGAGTGGATGCCAGATGCAATCGATGATCTCGTTTTGCGGCCTGGCCTCATCGATATTCAGCACTGAGGCTTCGTAGACGTGGTGCCGTGTGGTGCCGCTCTGCAACTCCATCAAGTACAACACCTCTTCGGCGTTCAGCCCGGTCTCTTCCTGCAACTCGCGCACGGCAGCGTCCGCCCGGGTTTCGCCTGGCTCAACCTTGCCGCCAGGCAATGTCCATTGGCTGCGGGGTTTGCGTACCAGGAGGATGTGGCGATCCTGTTCGCAAATAACGGTGGCGCGTTCTTTCATCTGTTACCTATGTGTCGCCTGTCATAAAACTGAAATGAAACTGCAATATTCGAGCCGGTCCAGCAAGCAGAGGTTCCGTTAGTTTGAGCGTTTGCCTGAATGAAAAGTGCCGGTCCTGCGGATGTCGCGACGCTCGGTTGGCACCTCGTTCAACACAAGGTGTAAGGTAAAAGCGTGAAGCTGAACCCACCGCTAGCGAAAAGGAGGTACCCATGAGCATTCCTGTGATGAACAAAATGCACATGAACGGCTACGACGTACTCAGCGTAAACAACGGCCCGTGGCGGGTTTGTACCCAGGGCGATCGACTGGCGTCGTTTGGCAGCAGGGAAGAGGCGTTGGCCTATGCCGCGGCGCTTCCCGGCTACAAAAAACGCTCCTTACGCGGACAAAGTCACACGGCCACGTGATGAGTGGTGATAAGTGAGCCCCGGCATTTGTCGGGGCTTTTGTTTGCGGGAAAAGGACGGGCAGGTTTCAGTGGACTTTGGTTCGGCTGATAGCGCGTGCCTTCACTTCCTTGGCATACAGTTGCAGGCGTTCCTCATCGCTTTGCAAAACCTCGCAGGATCTCAGTACCGTTTGTGCGTCGGCTTCGTTGCCGGATTTGCGCAGTTGCTCGGCGATACGTTTGAGGTCGACAGCCGACCATCTCAAATCCGAAGCAACACTTTGCAGATCGCGTTGAAGTTCGTGTTCGTATTCGTTGAGCCGCATGATCACCTCCAGGACATTCTCGGTAGAAAAGAGTAGTCGCATTTTTCGTCACCGGGGCAGGGCGCGCCCGTCAGCAGACTGAACGGATGTAAAAAATTGTCCAAACCCCGTCAAGGGCTGATTGCTACGATGGATGTCCACCCGGTTACGCGTTACATTCGCTTTTTTTCAGAGCAGGGCAATACAGATGCGGATATGGATCGGGGGGTTGGCGTTGGCCATGTTGGCAGGTTGCTCATTGCCGGCTTCGTTGGTGCCGGGTGAGCCGAATGTCAGCAAGACCAGTGACAAGACACCTAAAGACTATGCCGCGTGTGTATTACCGTTGTGGCAGCAGGATGTCGCCAAAACGACGCAGACGTCCATTTCCAACGGCTATCGCATTACTGCGCCAAGCATCATCACTGCCGATGAAATCCTCGACATCGTTAAATACAAGGACGGCAGCCGGGTGTCGTTGTATCAGGGGCCGCCATGGGCCAAGTCCGGGTCGTTGCGCAAATCGGTTCGCGATTGCCTGTAACCACTCTTGCGTTAAAAAAGCAGAAACCGGATCAACGGTTTCTGCTTTTTTTTGCCTGTCGCAGGCTGCAGATCAGTCTGAAAGCGTGGTCAGCGGGATAGTCCCGACATTGCCCTTTTTCTCCCGACGATCCTGAATCCAGTCTTCCACTTGCTGGCCGAATTCTTTAGGTGCCTTGCGCCCGACCTTTCTCGCGATGTCGAGAATGGTCTGTTGGGCGAGGGCTTCTTCCATGCGTTTTTGCGCGGTCATCATGGCGCTGTGGATCGAGCAGGTGTCTTCGATCGCCCATTGCGGCGGGTTGCCTTCGAATAGAGCGCAACGCCCACGAATGTCCCGGCACTCGAAAATGTTCTTGCGGCCGTCAATGGCTTTGACGATGTCGAGCAAGGTGATCTCGTCCGCCGGTCGGGCCAGGCTGAAACCGCCGCGCACGCCCTCGCTGGCAACCACCAGTTTACCTTTGGCCAGTTTGGTGAAGATCTTTGCCAGATATTCGAGGGGCACGCCTTGCAATTCAGCGAGATCGCGCACGCTGGCCTCGCGGGTATCGCCGTTGCTGGTGACCAGAAAGGCCAGGCAATGAATGCCATATTCGACGCCTGCGCTGTATAAAGACATAAGTAAGTCCGACTTGATTTGTCGTAAATGTTAACAGGCTGATCAACCGTCGGCAATGCGATGAAACTGCCGATATCTACTTATTTAGTGACGGAATATGCCTGTTTAATGGCGTTATGCCGTTTATCTGCCCCTCCAATAATATCTATATTTTAGATCTATAAGATCAAAAAAACTGACTTGTCGCCAATATGTACGACCAATACAGTCGGCGCTATTCGATGAGCACCCCCTTGTGCCATTCGAAAAATTACAGCCACGACAAGCAGCGACTCGCGAGCGGCGAGTACCACTGACTCTCTATTTCAGCACTTGGGCACGAGCCTGGAGACAACGATGAAACAGCACATTCTGGTAATTGGCGCAGGCTTTGGTGGCATGTGGACGGCGCTGAGCGCCACGCGTCTGGTGGATATCCATGGGCGTGACAATGTCGATGTAACCGTCCTGGCGCCTCAGGCCGAGTTGCGTGTACGCCCGCGTTTCTATGAGCCGAATGCTCATCAACTGGCAGCGCCGCTGGGTGATCTGTTCGAAGCAGTCGGCGTTCATTTCATCAAGGGCGCTGCCGAGACCATCGATGTGGCGGCTAAAACCGTGAGTTACACCGACGGCTCCGGAACAAAGCAAGTCTTCAACTACGACAAGCTGGTGCTGGCGACCGGCAGCGGTCTGGCGCAATCCGACACGCAGGGTGTCACTCAGTACGCGTTTGACGTTGACCAGATCGAAGCGGCGATCCATCTCGAAACCCATCTGAAAGCGTTGAAAAAACTTCCCGACAGCCCGGCGCGTAACACCGTCGTAGTGGCGGGCGGTGGTTTTACCGGGATTGAAACGGCAACTGAAATGCCCGGCCGCTTGCGCGAGATTCTTGGCGAACATGCCGATATCCAGGTGATCATCGTTGACCGCGGGCAAAAAATCGGTGCCTCTATGGGCGAAGAGATCAGCCAATCCATCGTCGCAGCCAGCGAAGAGTTGGGCGTTGAATGGCGTTTGGGTGTGTCGGTGCAGTCGGTCGATGCTGACGGCGTGACGCTCTCGGACGGTCAGCACATCGAGGCGAAAACCGTCGTCTGGACCACTGGCGTACGGGCCAGTTCGTTGACTGAACAGATCCCCGCCGAGCGCGACAAACAGGGTCGTCTGCATGTGGACGCCAACCTGAAAGTCATCGGTCAGAACGATATTTTCGCCACTGGTGACGTGGCGTACGCTGCCACCGACGACATCGGCAACTACGCGTTGATGACCTGCCAGCATGCGATTTCGCTGGGCCGTCATGCCGGTAATAACGTCGCGGCGCAGATTCTCGGGGTCGATCCGACGCCTTACAGCCAGCCAAAATACGTGACGTGCCTGGACCTTGGTGCCTGGGGCGCGGTGTATACCGAGGGCTGGGATCGTCAGGTGAAACTGGTTAAACAAGATGGCAAAACCCTGAAGACCCAGATCAACACCCAGTGGATCTACCCGCCGGCGGCTGATCGCGTGAGCGCATTGGCGGCGGCTGACCCGATGATTCCAGTGGTCGCGTAAGAACGCCTTGATGAACAAATCCCGCTCACTGAGCGGGATTTTTTTGTCCGGCCGGCTCATTGCCCAGTGGGCATCCCGGGACGCGCGGAGCGTTGCGTAATGAGTGGTGACAGTTGGGTGCAGACGTTTTTTCTATGTGCACTAGGCTTCAGGTGCTGGTGTTCAATCGAGGTCAGTAAGCGTTCAAGGAGCCTCGGATCATGGATGATCTGGTCAAAGAAGTTATTCCGCTGTTGCAGTATCTGATTCCCGGATTCTTGTCAGCGTGGATTTTTTACTCGCTGACGGCGTTCAAACGGCCCGATACGTTTGGGCAGATTGTGCAGGCGCTGATTTTTACGTTTGTGATTCAGGGCGCGGTTTTGGGGATTGGGGCAATTTGTCTGTGGGTGGGTTCGATAGGGTTTTCTTTAGGGAAATGGGATGCTCGGGCGGAGGCATTGTGGGCATTTATTGTTTCAGTATGTCTCGCCGGGCTTTTCTGCTATTTGGCTTCAAACGGGAGGCTGCATGCGTTGCTACGCAAGCGAAATCTGACACGTAAAAACTCTCATCCCAACGAGTGGTACAGCGCTTTTGAGAGGCACGATCGCCTTGTCACTTTGCATCTGAGTGATGAGCGGCGATTGTTTGGCTGGCCTTTGGAGTGGCCCTCCGGCCCTATGGAAGGGCAGTTCATCGTGTTGAATCCACGCTGGCTTGGCGATGATGGCCTGGCGCTCCCTTTTGGCGCCGAATTATTGGTGATAGATTCTTCGAAAGTTCAGTGGGTCGAATTCAGTTTCGTCGAGGAGGTTTTATCATGAGTGCAAAAGAGCCAAAACCTATTCCACCTCACATTGCGCGCCTCTTTGTCGGCCCGGACGGTAAGCAGCTGGCAAAAACGTTGGTTAAAGGACCCAGTGCGCCTCCACCGCCAAAGCGCTGATTAGCGCTGCCAGTCTCTTAACCCCAACCCTCAGCCACCGCCCGGCGAATCGCTTCCAGCAACATCGCAAACGCCGGGTTGTCGTTGTTCTCCCGCCAGATCAGGTGCAGCTCGCTCTGCACCCCTTCGCCCAGATCGATATCGCGAAATACCACATTCTTGAACACCACACTGGTGGCGCAGCGCGGCACCAGCGCCAGGCCCATGCCGGCGTTGACCAAGGCCAGAATCGTCAAAGACGACCCCAGCCACTGCACATAATCTGGCGCGACCCGGGCCGAGCGCAGCATGCCGGTCAGCAGTTCGTTGAACGGCGGATAAGCCGCGTGGGAGTACATCAGAAATGGCTGCTTATCCAGGTCGCTGACCGATACTTCAGCCGCGCTCGCCAATGGATGAGCGCTGGGCACCGCCAGCACAAACGGCTCGCGCACCAGGCATTCGGTGGCGTAACCCGGCTCCAGTAATGGCGCGCGGGCGATGCCCAGATCAATCCGCCGGGCACGCAGGGCTTCGTGTTGCTGGTAGGTATTCATCTCGGACAGATCGATCTTCACCTGTGGCTGTTTCAAGCGTGCCTCGGCAATGACCTTGGGCAAAAACTCATACACCGCGCTGCCGACAAAACTGATGTTCACCGAACCGATATCGCCCTCGGCGAACCGTCGGGCGGTGACGGCTGCTTGCTGGGCGCGCTCCAGCAGGTTCTGTGCTTCGATGAAGAAAGCCCGGCCCGCAGCGGTGAGCGCGACGCTGCGGGTGCTGCGCGTGAACAATTCGACGCCGAGGTGATGTTCGAGCAGCTGAATCTGTCGGCTCAGCGGCGGCTGCGTCATGTTCAGTCGTTCGGCGGCGCGACGGAAGTTGAGCTCGGTGGCGACGGTGGTAAAGCAGCGCAGTTGGGTCAGTTCGAACATTGATCTAATCCAGGTATCAATCGAATGCCAAGTTAGATTAGACGGGATCAATGATCGCCGTCCATGATCGGTCCATCGCTTTAAGCCATCCCTAAAAAAACAAGATCGGGAGTCGCCTTTGAAAACCCTCCAGAGTCCGCTGGATGTCACGGTTCTCGCCCGTGCCGCCGCCAAGGTCAAGCGCCACGTGCTGCCGCTGTTCGTGGTGATGTTCATCGTCAACTACATCGATCGGGTCAACATCGGTTTTGTGCGCAGCCATTTGGAAACCGATCTGGGCATCGGTGCTGCGGCCTACGGGCTCGGCGCTGGCTTGTTCTTCATTGGCTACGCGCTGTTCGAAGTGCCCTCCAACATGCTCCTGCAGCGCTACGGCGCGCGGGTCTGGCTGACGCGGATCATGTTCACTTGGGGCGCCGCGGCCATGGCTATGGCGTTCGTTAAAGGAGAAACCAGTTTCTACGTGCTGCGCTTTATTCTCGGCGCAGCCGAGGCGGGGTTCTTTCCGGGGATCATTTACTACTTTACCCAATGGCTGCCGGCCTCCGAGCGCGGCAAGACCATGGCGGTGTTCCTCAGCGGTTCGGCGATTGCCTCGGTGATCTCCGGTCCGGTCTCCGGTGCGCTGCTGCACATCAGCGGCCTGGGTCTGCACGGCTGGCAATGGATGTTCCTGATCGAAGGCGCAGCATCCGTGGTGCTCTGCGCGTTCGTCTGGTTCTGGCTGCAATCGCATCCGCGTCAGGCCAAGTGGCTGACCGAAGAGGAGCGTGAAGCGCTGGTGGCGGCGATTGCTGGAGAACAGCGTGCCCGTGAAGCGGTGCAAGTGGCCAAGCCGTCGATGTTCAAGCTGTTGGCCGATCGGCAGATCGCGCTGTTCTGCTTCATCTATTTCTCCATTGCCCTGACCATCTACGGCGCAACGTTCTGGTTGCCGAGCATGATCAAGAAGATGGGCAACCTCGGCGACTTCCAGGTCGGCCTGCTCAACTCGATTCCGTGGATCATTTCGATTGTCGCCATGTACGGTTTCGCGGCGATGGCTGGCAAGTGGAAATTCCAGCAGGCCTGGGTGGCGCTGACGTTGGTAATCGCGGCCATCGGCATGTTCATGTCGACCACTGGCGGGCCGATCTTCGCCTTCGTCGCCATTTGCTTCGCCGCAATCGGTTTCAAGGCTGCCTCGGCACTGTTCTGGCCGATTCCGCAAAGCTATCTGGATGCGCGCATCGCTGCTGCGGTGATCGCGCTGATCAACTCCATCGGCAACCTCGGCGGCTTCGTTGCGCCGACTGCATTCGGCTTTCTTGAACAAAGCACCGGCTCCATCGAGGGCGGCCTGTATGGGTTGGCGGCGACGTCACTGATCGCTGCGGTGGTGATTTTCTTCGCCCGCACAGCGCCGGGCGCCAAAGGCAAAACCCCGGCAAAGCCCCATGACGAAACCGCCGTTGTTACGACGGCCAGCCCGGCCGCGAGCCATTGAATTGATTGTTGATCTGTCAGGAGCGTTATCTTGAAAATCACCCGTGTCACCGTGACCCCGATTGCCTTCCGTGATCCGCCGTTGCTCAACGCCAGCGGTATCCACGAACCCTTCGCCCTGCGCTCGATCATCGAGATCGAAAGCGACAACGGTTACATCGGCCTCGGCGAAAGCTATGGCGATGCCCCGGCGCTGGCGATCCAGCAACAGTTGCAGTCACAGCTGATCGGCCTCGATCCGTTCAACCTCAACCAACTGCGCGCCATCGTGCAGGCCACCGTTGCGGCCAACAAACCGGCAAGCATTGCCGGTGCCGAACTGGCGCCCGGGTCCCACGCCAGCAAGGCGGTGAGCAATGCCTATTCGGCCTTCGAAGTGGCCTTTCTCGACTTGCAGGCGCATTACCTGAATGTGCCGTTGGTGGACCTTCTTGGCGGCGCGATTCGCGATGAAGTGCCGTTCAGCGCCTATCTGTTCTTCAAGTATGCGCAGCATGTCGATACGCCGTACAAGCCTGACAACTGGGGCGAGGCACTCAACGAGCAGCAGATCGTTGCCCAGGCCGCGCGGATGATCGAGGCCTATGGATTCAAGAGCATCAAGCTCAAGGCCGGCACGTTGCCGCCGGAGCATGAAGTGGCGTGCATCAAAGCGTTGAAAAAAGCCTTCCCTGGCTACCCGCTGCGTATCGATCCGAACGGTAACTGGTCGCTGGAAACCTCGATTCGCATGGCCGAATTGCTCGGCGATGATCTGCAGTATTACGAAGACCCGACCCCAGGCCTCGACGGCATGGCCGAACTGCACAAACGCACTGGATTGCCGCTGGCGACCAATATGGTGGTCACCGATTTCGAAGAATTCCGCCGCAGCATCGCGCAGAACAGCGTACAGATCGTCCTCGCCGACCACCATTACTGGGGCGGCCTGCGCGACACGCAGACGCTGGCGAAGATGTGCGATGTGTTCGGCGTCGGGGTGTCGATGCATTCCAATTCACACCTGGGCATCAGCCTGATGGCGATGGCGCATGTGGCGGCGGCCGTGCCGAATCTGGATTACGCCTGCGACACGCATTATCCGTGGCAGGAGCCGGATGAAGAAGTGATCAAGGGCGGCAAGTTGCCGATTGTCGATGGCTGCGTGAAGGTCACGCGGGCGCCGGGGCTTGGGCTGGAGCTGGATCAGGATCAGTTGGGCAAGCTGCATGATCAGTACCTGACGTGCGGGATTCGACAGCGTGATGATGTGCGGCAGATGCAGCGGTATAAGCCGGATTGGAAAGCGGTCAAACCGAGGTTTTGATGTCGTTCTCGCTGGCCTCTTCGCGAGCAAGCTCGCTCCCACAGGGGAAATGCATTCCAACGTGTGGGAGCGAGCTTGCTCGCGAAGGGGGCGACTCATTCCCTCAGAGTGTATGCACCAACCAATCCCGAAACGCTTTCAGCGACGGCAAATTCTCATTGCGCGGCGGATACACCAGGTAATAGCTGCGCCGGCTGATAATTGGCTCGCCCAGTTGCAGCAACTCACCGCTCAACAACTCGTCCTCAACCAAAATCCGCGGCACCAACCCCACACCAATATTCGCCCGCACTGCCTGAATCAAGTGCGAGGTCATCTCGAAGCTCGGGCCGATGCGCATGCTGCGGTGGGGCAAGCCGTGATGGCTGAACCATTCCGTCCACGCCTGCGCATTGCTGCTGACATTGAGCAGCAGTTGTCCAGCGATGTGCGCTAGGGCGTCATCGCGCTCGGCAGCGGACAACTGCGCACTGGCGATCACCACCAGTTCTTCAGTGTGCAAGGGCAGGGCGCTCAGCCCTGGCCATTCGCCGCCGCCCACACAAATCGCCGCATCGATTTCGCTGGTATCGAAGTCGATGGCTTCGATGCGCGAATGCAAGTGCACGGTCATGCCCGGGTGCGCGGTGTAGAAATCCTTGAGGCGCGGCAACAGCCATTTCGAGCCAAACGTCGGCAGCGTCGCCAGGCGCAAACTGTGAATGCCGGAGCCAAACGCCATGGCCTGCAAGGTTGCACTGCGAATCTGCCCCAGCGCCTCCGCCAGTTCGCGCTGATACATGCGCCCGACATCGGTCAGCACCACTTGCCGGCCTTCGCGGCTGAACAAACGCATGCCGAGCATTTTCTCGAGAATCTGCACCTGACGGCTGACTGCACTTTGCGTCAGCGACAGTTCATGGGCGGCGCGGGTATAGCTTTCGTGGCGCGCAGCGGCCTCGAAGGCCAGCAATAACGACATGGAGGGTGTGAGCGTGCGCGGATTCATTCGTAAAAGTCATGGATAGTGGGTGGATTTTACGGTTGTCCCAATGCCCGGCAACAATGAACATGGGCGGCATTAGATGGCGGAGCCTGACGCAATCATTCGTTGCGTACAACTGTTCACCGCCACACGGCCCTATTTTGACCGAGATGCCCTGACCGATGATTGCCCAGCTGTCCCCCGCCAAAGCCCTGACCAGCGATTACCAACAATTCCTCAACGCCCTGAAGAACAGCGGCTTTCGCGGTGAAATCAGCGCCGATTACGCCAGTCGCGTGGTGCTGGCGACCGACAACTCGATCTATCAGCGCCTGCCGCAGGCGGCGGTGTTTCCGCTGGATGCCGAGGACGTGGCGCGGGTGGCGCGGCTGATTGCCGAGCCGGCCTACCAGCAAGTGGTGATCACCCCGCGCGGCGGCGGCACTGGCACCAACGGCCAATCGCTGACCGATGGCATCGTCGTTGACCTGTCACGACACATGAACCGCATCCTCGAAATCAACGTCGAGGAACGCTGGGTGCGGGTCCAGGCCGGGGTGGTCAAGGATCAGCTCAACGCCGCGCTGAAGTCTGCCGGGCTGTTTTTCGCCCCAGAGCTGTCGACCTCCAACCGCGCCACCGTGGGCGGCATGATCAACACCGACGCCAGCGGCCAAGGCAGTTGCACCTACGGCAAGACCCGCGACCATGTGCTCGAACTCGAAATGATCCTGCGCGGCGGCGAGCGTCTGCACGGCCAGCCGCTGGAGGAACGCGAGCTGGAAGCACTCTGTGCCCGTGAAGATCGCGTCGGTGAGGTCTATCGTTGTGCGCGGCAGATCATTGATGAGCAGGGCGAGCTGATCAAGGAGCGCTTCCCTGATCTCAACCGTTGCCTGACCGGTTATGACCTAGCGCACCTGCGCGAGGCCGACCAGCGTTTCAACCTCAACAGCGTGCTCTGCGGTGCCGAAGGTTCGCTGGGTTTTGTCGTCGAGGCACGCCTGAACGTGCTGCCGATTCCCAAGCACACGATGCTGGTCAACATCCGCTACGCCGGGTTCATGGACGCACTGCGCGATGCCCGCGCCTTGATGGCACTCAAGCCGTTATCGATTGAAACCGTCGACTCGAAAGTCTTGCTGCTGGCGATGCAGGACATCGTCTGGCACGGCGTCGCCGAATATTTTCCGCAAAGCGCCGAGCGGCCGACGCTGGGGATCAACCTCGTCGAATTCTGCGGCGACGATCCTGAAGAGTTGCAACGCCGGGTCGAGGGGTTTGTCGAGCACTTGAGCAGTGATCGCACGGTCGAGCGTTTGGGCCACACGCTGGCGGTCGGGCACGCGGCGGTGAACAGGGTCTACGGCATGCGCAAACGCGCGGTGGGCTTGCTCGGCAATGTCGCCGGTGAAGCGCGACCGCAACCGTTTGTCGAAGACACGGCGGTGCCGCCGCAGCATCTGGCCGAGTACATCGCCGAGTTGCGCGACCTGCTCGACAGCCACGGCTTGCAGTACGGCATGTTCGGTCACGTTGATGCCGGCGTGCTGCACGTACGGCCGATTCTCGACATGAAAGATCCGCAACAAGCCGCGCTGGTGCGCCCGGTGTCCGATGGCGTTGCGGCGCTGACCCAACGTTACGGCGGCTTGCTGTGGGGCGAACACGGTAAGGGCCTGCGCTCGGAATACGCGCCGGCGTTTTTCGGTGAGTTGTATCCCGCGCTGCAAACGTTGAAAGCCGCGTTCGACCCGTTTAATCAGTTCAACCCGGGCAAGATCGCCACCCCGGCCAACAGCGGCGCGGCGTTGCTGAAGATCGACGAAGTCACCCTGCGCGGTGAACTCGACCGCCAGATCGACGAAAAAGTCTGGCAGAACTACGGCGCGGCCATGCACTGCAATGGCAACGGCGCCTGCTACAACTTTGACCCGGATGACGCGATGTGCCCGTCGTGGAAAGCCACCCGCGAACGTTCGCAGTCGCCCAAGGGCCGTGCCTCGCTGATTCGTGAATGGCTGCGCTTGCAGGGTGAGGCGGGTGTCGATGTGTTGTCCGATGCGATCCGCAAACCGGCGTTTTTCAGCTCGTTGTGGCAGCGCTGGCGTAACACTCGTCAGCAGTCCGAGGATTTTTCCCACGAAGTCTACGACGCCATGGCCGGTTGCCTGGCATGCAAATCCTGCGCGGGGCAGTGCCCGGTGAAGGTCAATGTGCCGGAGTTTCGTTCGCGGTTTCTTGAGCTGTATCACGGCCGTTATCTGCGCCCGGCGCGGGACTATCTGATCGCCTCGCTGGAATACAGCATTCCGTACATGGCGCGGATTCCGGCGCTTTACAACGGTTTGATGGGCGCTTCGATTGTGCGTGGATTGCTGGAACGTGTCGGCGGCATGGTCGATGTGCCGTTGCTCAGCCGCTTCGATTTCCACGCCGCGATGCGTCGCTGGCAGGTGCAGCCGGCAACGGTTTCGACGTTGTCTGCGCTGACTCCGGCGCAACGCGAGCGCAGCGTGGTGATCGTTCAGGACGCGTTCACGCGTTACTTCGAAGCGCCGCTGTTGGCCGATCTGGTCGAGCTGATTTCGCGTCTCGGTTATCAGGTTTATCTGGCGCCGTTCAGTGCCAACGGCAAGCCTTTGCATGTGCAGGGCTTCCTTTCGGCGTTCAACCGCGCGGCGTTGCGCAATGCGCGGCAGTTGCGCGAATTGGCCGAGGTCGGTGTGCCGCTGCTGGGTCTCGATCCGGCGATGACGCTGGTGTATCGCCAGGAATACCTGAAAGTGCCGGGGATGGAGCAATGCCCGGAAGTGGCGCTGGTGCAGGAGTGGTTGCTCAAGGTGATGCCAGAGCAGGCGTCGCAGGATGCAACCGCGTCGTTCCGTTTGCTCGCGCACTGCACCGAGAAGACCAACGCCCCGGCCGCGACCCGCCAATGGGAGCAGGTCTTCGAGCGTGCCGGTTTGAAACTCGCCACGCAGGCCACCGGTTGCTGCGGCATGTCCGGCACCTACGGCCATGAAGCGCGCAATCGCGAGACGTCAGCGGTGATCTACGAACAGTCCTGGGCACGTCAGGTCGACGCGCCGGCAGAGCAGGGCGAAGCGCTGGCGACAGGCTATTCCTGCCGCAGCCAGGTCAAGCGCCAATCGGATCAGGCGCTGCGCCATCCGTTGCAGGTGCTGCTTGAGGTTCAGCGTCGCTGAGGGATTCGTCGCTGTCCTTGTCCCAGATCAGCCGTGAATCGAAGCTCATTGCCGCGAGCATGGTAAACACCACGACCAGGCCGAAAAACAGAATGCCCGGTCGTGGCTCGATATCGCCCAGCGCCTGGAATTTCACCAGCGCCGCGACCAATGCGACCACCAGCACGTCGAGCATCGACCAATAGCCGATCAGCTCGACGAAGCGGTATAGCTTCGAGCGCTCTTTTCGCGCCCAGGCGCTGTCACGCTGCACGGTCACCAGCAGCAGGGTCAGGGCGACGAACTTGATCCCCGGCACGGCGATGCTGGCGATGAAAATGATCAGGGCGATGTCCCACGCGCCGGCCTCCCAGAACTCCAGCACACCGCTCATGATCGTGCTGTCGGCGCCGCTGCCGAGCATGGTGGTGTTCATCACTGGCAGCAGATTGGCCGGCACGTAAAACGCCAGCGCAGCGAGCATGTAGGCCCAGGTGCGGGTCAGCGAGTTGGTCTTGCGCCGATGCAGCGGCGCGTCGCAACGCGGGCATTGGTGCGGCTCGTCGCTCATGTCGCAGGCCAGCCCGCAGCTGTGGCACAGGCACAGATTGAGCTCGCTGGCAGTCGGTGGTCGCTTCATAGAATGTCCCAGAGGTCGCGGATGTCGCGACCGGCAATTCGGATCATCATCAAACTCAGCGCGGCCAAGGCAAACAGGCCGATGCCGGGCAACACGTCGAGCAGTCCGGCGAGTTTGAACACCGCCACCATGGCCCCGAGCAAACACACTTCCAGCATGCTCCACGGGCGCAGGGTTTCCAGCCAGCGCATGCACAGTTTGAAGCCCGGTGCGCGCTGTCCGCCGAGGGCGAAGCTCAGCACCCAGGTCAACAAAACCAGTTGGAACGCCGGGGCAATGATGATCGCAATGGCCGCGACCATGGCGATGAAGGTAATCGGCCCCTGGCTCAGCGCCAGCACTGAGTCCCACAGCGTCGCGCTGTTTTTCAGGCCTTTCATGCTGATGCTCATCACCGGATAGAAATTGGCGAACAGCCACAGCACCGCGGCCGTGAACGTCAGCGCCAGACGCTGCTCAACGGTCAAACCATTGAAGCGCTGGAGCACGCCACCGCAGCGTACGCACGAGGTTTTCTGGTGTTTGGCGAGCGTGACTTTCTCGTAAACGCAATCGCAGTGCTCGCAGATGATCAGGCTTTCGGTGTTGACCATGGACAACGCTCGACAACAGGCCGCAGAGGGCAGGGGACCTGATCACTATAGAAGCCTGAAGCGAGAGGGCAACTTGCGCGACGTAATCCGCTTGGTTTCCTGAGAATCACTATCGATTGAGCTTGGGTTTTTGCTTTTTAGTGTTATAAGGTAACGCAAATTTTCAGGGTAGCCGTAGCCGGCGCCCACTGTTATCCCTTCGATTGCGAAACGCTCATGACGATTGTGCTTCCCCGTTCTGCCCCGGTGACTGGCCGGTTACTGTCCATTGATGCCCTCAGGGGCCTGGTCATCCTGTTCATGCTGCTGGACCACGTGCGCGAAACCTTTCTGCTGCACCGTCAAGTCAGCGACCCGATGGACATCGCCAGCACCGAGCCGGGACTGTTTTTCAGCCGCACCCTGGCGCACTTGTGTGCACCGGTGTTTGTCTTGCTGACCGGGTTGTCGGCATGGCTGTTTGGCGAAAAGTACGCAGGCAAGACTGATGTCAGTGCGTTTCTGTTCAAGCGCGGACTGTTTCTGGTGGCGCTTGAGTTCACCCTGGTCAACTTCGCCTGGACCTTCCAGCTGCCACCGAGCGTGATTTATCTGCAAGTGATCTGGGCGATCGGCCTGAGCATGATCGCACTGTCGTTGCTGGTCTGGTTGCCGCGCTGGCTGTTGCTGACGTTGAGTTTATTGATCATCGCCGGACACAACTTGCTCGATGGCTTGCACTTCCCGGTCGAGTCTGCGCTGCATGTGCCGTGGGCGATTTTGCATGATCGTGGCTGGATTGAAGTCAGCGAGAATCTGCGACTGCGCACGTCTTATCCGTTGCTGCCGTGGATCGGTGTGATCGGTCTGGGTTATGCGTTGGGACCGTGGTTTGCCCGCAGCGTTGAAGCAGGCATACGGCAACGGCGTCTGTTGATCGGCGGTGTTGCGGGGCTTGTGGGGTTCGTCGCGCTGCGGCTGCTCAACGGTTACGGCGAGAAGCCGTGGGCCGTTGGCGACTCGATGCTGCAGACCGTGATGAGTTTTTTCAACATCACCAAGTACCCGCCGTCATTGCTGTTTATCGCACTCACGGTAAGCACCGGGCTGTTGCTGTTGTGGGCGTTTGAGCGGGTACAGGATCGACGCTGGATTCGCTGGCTGACGGTGTTCGGGTCGGCGCCGATGTTTTTCTATCTGCTGCATTTGTATGCGTTGAAAGTGTTGTACCTGATCGGCGTGGCACTGTTTGGCCTGAATCAGGGCAGCTATTTCGGGTTCTCGTCGGTTGCCGCGATTTGGCTCGGCGCAATCGTTCTAGCGATTGCCCTGTATCCGTCCGTGCGCTGGTTCTCGGCGTTGAAGGCCCGCCGCCGCGACATTGCTTGGCTGAAATACCTGTAAGCGGCCGATTGTTGGAGCGAGCCTTCTTGCGAAAGCGGTGGGTCAGTGGCAATCAAGCCGCCTGACTTACCGCCTTCGCGAGCAAGCTCGCTCCCACATTGGATGGGTTCAATCAGTTGATTTGACGTGGTGCACCCTTGTGGGAGCGAGCTTGCTCGCGAATACGGTGGGTCAGCTACAGACTTGTTGGCTGACACGCCGCAATCGCGAGCAGGCTCACTCCTACAAAGGGTGTCTTGTGTCTGGGTTACTTGCGATCCAGCCACACGGTTTGCGCGTTGCAGAATTCACGTACGCCGAAGTGCGACAGTTCGCGTCCGAAACCGCTTTTCTTCACGCCACCAAAGGTCACACGCGGATCGCTGGCGGAGTAGCCATTGATGAACACGCCGCCGGTGTCCAGTTCGCTGGTCAGTTGCTGGGCCAGTTGCACGTTGGCGGTGTAAATCGTCGCGGTCAGGCCGAACTCGCTGTCGTTGGCCAAGGCCACGGCGTGCGCGCAATCGCGGGCGGTGATGATCGACGCAACCGGGCCGAACAATTCCTGTTTGAACGAGGTCATGCGGTCGGTCACGTCGGCCAGTACGGTTGGCTCGTAATAGTTGCCGGCACCTTCGGCTTTGCCGCCACCGAGCAGCAGGGTCGCGCCTTCCTCGAGGGTGTCGCGCACTTGCTGGTCGAGTTCATCGCGCAGGTCAAACCGCGCCATAGGGCCGATGTAAGTGTCGGCGGCCAGCGGATCGCCAACCTTCAGTTTGCGTGTGGCTTCGACGAATTTGCGGGTGAATTCTTCAACCACGCCTTCTTCGATGATCAGACGCTTGGCCGCAGCGCAAACCTGGCCGGAGTTCTGATAACGGCCGATCACCGCGGCTTGCACGGCTTCGTCGATATCGGCGTCGTTGAGCACGATGAACGGGTCGGAACCGCCCAGTTCCAGTACGCATTTCTTCAGTGCAGCACCGGCCTGAGCGCCAATCGCCATACCGGCGCGGACGCTGCCGGTCAGGGTCACTGCAGCGATGCGCGGGTCAGCGATCGCGGTGGAAACGCCTTCCGGGGTGACGTTGATCACTTCAAACACACCGTCGGCAAAACCGGCGCGGGTGAAAGCGTCGCGCAGCAGATAGGCGCTGCCCATCACGTTCGGCGCATGTTTGAGCACGTAGGTGTTGCCGGCGATCAGCGCAGGAACGGCGCCACGCAGCACTTGCCAGATCGGGAAGTTCCACGGCATCACGGCGAGGATCGGACCCAGCGGACGGTATTCGATACGCGCCTTGCCGCCTTCGACCTGAGTCGCTTCGGCGTCGAGCATGGTCGGGCCGTGTTCGGCGTACCACTCGCACAGCTTGGCGCATTTTTCGATTTCGCCACGGGCCTGAGCAATCGGCTTGCCCATTTCCTGAGTGATCATGGTGGCCATGGCTTCAGCGGTTTCACGCAGCGCGCCGGCAAGCGCGGTCAGCAGACGCGAGCGATCTTGCAGCGGCTTGCGCTTCCACTTGCCGAAACCATAAGCGGCGCGGGTCAGTGCTGCATCAAGCGCGGCAGCGGATTCAAAAGCGTAGTGGCCGATCTGTTCGCCGGTGGTCGGGTTGATCGAGATGGCATGGGTTTGGCTGGAAATCTGGCTCATGGCTGTGTCCTGCATGTTCGTCGGATGAGTCCAGAGTAGGCTGGTGTTTGTTTTCTGGAAACTGAATAATAATGATCGTTTCTTTCACGATTGGAGAATGACTGTGGATCTGGTGCAGCTGGAAATCTTCAAAGCCGTTGCCGAACACGGCAGCATCAGCGCCGCCGCCGCGCAGATTCATCGCGTACCGTCGAACCTGACCACGCGGATCAAGCAGCTGGAGCAGGATCTCGGCGTTGAACTGTTTATTCGCGAGAAAAGCCGTTTGCGTCTGTCGCCGGCCGGGTGGAGTTTTCTCGAATACGCGCGACGGATTCTCGATCTGGTACAGGAAGCTCGGGCGACCGTGGCAGGTGAAGAACCGCAGGGCGCGTTTCCTTTGGGTTCGCTGGAAAGTACGGCGGCGGTGCGCATCCCCGAATTGCTCGCGGCGTATAACCAGTTGCACCCGAAAGTCGATCTCGACCTGTCCACCGGACCCTCGGGGACGATGATCGACGGCGTGTTGTCCGGGCGGCTCGCAGCGGCGTTCGTTGACGGCCCGGTGCTGCACCCGACGCTGGAAGGCGTGCCGGCCTTCGAAGAGGAAATGGTCATCATCGCACCGCTCAATCACCCACCGGTGCAGCGCGCGGCCGACGTGAATGGCGAAAACATCTACGCCTTCCGCTCCAACTGCTCCTATCGCCATCACTTTGAAAAATGGTTCAGCACCGACGCTGCCGTGCCCGGCAAGATCTTTGAAATGGAGTCCTACCACGGCATGCTCGCCTGCGTCAGTGCGGGTGCCGGTCTGGCACTGATGCCACGCAAGATGCTGCAAAGCATGCCGGGCAGCGCGACCGTCAGCGTCTGGCCGTTGGCGACGGATTTTCGCTACCTGACTACGTGGCTGGTGTGGCGGCGCGGTACGGTGTCGCGCAGTTTGGGGATGTTTGTGAGATTGCTTGAAGAGCGCGGGGTGGTGCGGGCGGAGGAGTAATTGACACGTTGTGTCGCCGCTGTATCTTGATCGTCGTTTCGCAATATAAAAAACTATACAGCGCGGTGATGAGGAACAAGGAAATGACCATAGCCCTGAGCGGTAAAGAAGCAGTCGGCGAACGTTTTGTGCTGGAAACGATGCGTCACGCTCAACAGTTGACCTGGAAAGCCGTCGACGCCATTGCCGAGGTGATCAAGCCCGGCATGCTTGAATCCGAAGCTACTGCGCGTGGCAAGGAAATCCTCGCCGAACTGAGCATGGATCGAATCTGGCATCCGCTGCTGATCCGCTTCGGCGCCAACACCTTGAAGACCTTCAAACAGCGGTCCGACGGCGATCCGGTGTTGGGTGAGGACGACATTTTCTTCATTGACATGGGCGTGGTCTGGCAGGGGCACGAAGGGGATGCGGGCGCGACTTACACCACCGGCTCTGATCCGCAAATGAGGGCCTGTGCGGCAGCGGCCAAGGAACTGTTCGAGCGTGTCGAAGCTTTCTGGCGCGAGGGTGTTTCCGGGGTCGAACTGTATCGCTACGCGACTGATCAGGCTGAAGCGATGGGCTGGCTGCTGAACCTGAATATCAAGGGCCATCGGGTCAGCGATTTTCCTCATGCGATTCACCGGGGCGGCGATCTTGGCGATTTTGAACAGGCACCGAACGCCGGCGTGTGGATTCTGGAAATCCAGATCGCCCATCCGACGCGGCCGTTCGGCGCGTTCTATGAAGATCTACTGATCTGAGTCGTGCTGGTTTTCCGGGGCGTGCTTTTATGTAGGGGGCGTGACAACAGAGCGCATCGCTGTAGTTGTTTTTATATAGCGCGAGCTTCGATGATGCACGCTGTTTCCTAACTCTAAAGTCAAAAAACAGGACGTCCCTCATGAAAGTCAGCGCACGCAACGTATTCAAAGGCAAAGTCAGCAATGTTCAGGCCGGCGCGGTTAACGCCGAGGTGGTTCTGACACTGGCTGGCGGTGAGCAGTTGGTTGCCGTGGTGACCATGGAAAGCATCAAGAACCTCGGCATTGCCGTCGGCAAAGAAGCCGTCGCGCTGATCAAGGCGCCATGGGTGATGCTGATGACCGAATCCAGCGACATCCGCCTGTCCGCGCGCAACTGCCTGGAAGGTAAGGTGCTGAGCGTGACGGATGGCGCGGTCAATGCTGAAGTGGTCATCGAGCTGGCCGGCGGTTCCAAGGTCTACTCGATCGTGACCCGCGATGCCGTCGCCGAGCTGGGTCTGGCCAAAGGCGTCAGCGCCACAGCTGTGATCAAGGCTTCGCACATCATTCTGGGTGTTCCGGCCTGATAGTTTCTTACGGCAAATAAAAAACCGCTGATTCCGGGATCAGCGGTTTTTTGCGTTATGGCGTACCGTTTCTGCCATACAGACGATAGCCTTCGCGTTGACTCAGGCGGTCGTAATAGGCGCTGACGGCAGGCAAGTGCGGATGCTTGAGCGGTGTTTCGAACCAGCGGTTTACCGAGAGTCCGATCGGGATGTCTGCCAGTGAAAACGCGTTGCCGCTGACATAGGCGCCAGTTGATTCCAGTTGCCGATCGAGAATCTCCATGTTCTTCGACCAATCCCGGCAACCCGCTGCCAGCGCAGCGCTGTCCTGATAATCAGGTGACTTGCGCACCAGCGACATCAGCGGATACGACCACGAGCGATTCAACTCCGCAGCCTGCCAGTCAATCCACTGATCGACCCGCGCCCGGGCCATCGGCTCAGCCGGATAAAGCGGCGCGCCGCCATAGCGCGAGGCCAGATAACGAATGATCGTATTCGATTCCCACAACGTGAAATCGCCGTCCTGAATCACCGGCACCATGGCGCACGGGTTCAGTGTGAGAAACTCCGGCGTATTCGTTGGCTGAAACCCCGAACCCCAGTCTTCACGCTCAAAAGGAATCTGCAATTCAGCACACGTCCACAGCACTTTTCGCACGTTGAACGATGAGGCCTTACCGAGTATTCGCAGCATGTCATTGCTCTGAAAGGGTGGGTGGTTGTTCAAGCGCACTGGCGAGAAAATCAGCGAACGCGCGTGCCGCCAGACGTGTCGCGCGGCCCATGGGAAAGTAGGCGTGAACCGGCAGGTCGGCCATTTTCCACGCCGGCAGAATCTGTACCAGCGTGCCGTCCCGCAGCTCCTGCGCGCAAGCCCATGACGTGGTCGAAGTGACGCCCAGTCCGCCAACGGCCGCCGCCAATGCTCCGGCAGTATCGTTGACCGAAATCTGCGCGGTCAGACTGACGGATGTGCTCTCGCCATCACGTTCGAATTGCCACGATGATGCATGTGCTGCCGCAGGCCCACCGATGATTCGGTGCTGTTCAAGATCCTCGGGCCTCGACGGCGTGGTGTACTGCGCGAGATAAGCGGCAGACGCCACGACGATCCGCTGCAGGCTGCCAATCAGCTTCGCGGTGCCGGCCAGATCCGGCAACTTGCCGACCCGAATCCCGACATCGACCGCTTCCTTGACCATGTCTTGCCATTGATCTTCGAGCATCAGTTCCAGGTGCAGTTGCGGGTGCCGTTCGGTGAAGGCCGACAAGCGCGGAATGACCACGCGAATGGCCATCGTCGAGGGCATGCCGATGCGCAGCAATCCGCGCAATTCACCGGTTTCGCGCACGCTGTTCTCGGCGTCATCGACAGCCGCGAGGATCGGTTCCATCCGCGCCAGAAACTCCAGGCCCGCTTCGGTCGGCACCACTGCGCGCGTGGTGCGCGATAACAGCCGGGCGCCGAGGCTGGCCTCCAGCTCGGCAATCATTCGCGACACCTGTGATTGCGTCAGGCCCGCTTCGCGCGCGGCGGCGGAGAAGCTGCCCAGACGTGCGACGCGAGTGTAGAGCCGCAGGCTGTGAAGGTCTTTGAGTGGCATGCCGGCTCCCGTGCGCGCGGAGGATTAATGCTGGATCGAGATAAATCTTAGCCCAATTCACGGGCTACCGAGCATGAGTCGAAGCGTTGATATTGGCCACATCGGAAACGCGGCACGGCCGCCAACTCCGCAACTTGCCCTTATCGACTTTCGAGGAACACATCATGCAAATCGCCCATTCCATTGCCTTGGTCACCGGTGCCAACCGTGGCATCGGTCGCACATTCGCTGAAGAACTGCTCAAGCGTGGCGCGGCCAAGGTCTACGTGGCTGTTCGCGATACCGCTTCGCTGGCCGACCTGCTCAAAAGTGGCGATCGCCGTCTGGTGCCACTGCCGCTGGACGTGACGGATCCGGATCAAGTCGCTGCCGCTGCCAGCGTCGCCGCCGATGTCACGCTGCTGATCAACAACGCCGGCTACGCCGCGTTCGACGGCGCCATCAGCGCGCCGGACATGCAGGACGCCCGCTTGGAAATGGAAGTGAATTACTTCGGCCCATTGGCCCTGACTCGGGCGTTTGCACCGGTGCTGGCGGCCTCGGGTGGCGCGGTGTTGAACATGTTGTCGATGCTCTCGCTGGTTAGCCTGCCGATGGCAGCAACGTACTCCGCCTCGAAAGCCGCTGGCCTGTCGTTGACCCGCAGCCTGCGTGCCGAACTCGGCGCGCAGGGCACTCAAGTGGTCGGCGTGCTGGCGGTGCAGACCGAAACGGCGATGGGCGCGAAGCTCCCGGAACCACGCCTGAGCCCGCTCGAAGTGGTGATAGATGCGTTGGATGCGATCGAAGCGGGCATCAACGATGAAGTCATCGCCGGCGCCCAGTCGCGCAACATCCATCAAGCCTTTACCGCTGACCCACAAAAGCTTCAGGCGCTGATGTCCACGCGTCTGCCACAGCGCGGCTGATTGCCCATTCTTGATCGAGGTGTGCCATGGACTTCCTGCAAACCCTGCTCGAACGCAATGCCGCGTTCGCCGCCAATGGCTTCTCGGCGGCGCTGAAGATTATTCCTTCCCAGCGAGCGCTGATCCTCGGTTGCGTCGATCCGCGCGTTGACCCGGTGGATGTACTCGGCCTGCAGCCCGGCGAAGCGGCGGTGATCCGCAATGTCGGTGGCCGAGTCACCCCGGCATTGTTCGAAACCCTGGCGATTCTGGGCCGGGTTTCTCAGGCCGGCGGTGCGCCGCTCGGTGAAGGCTGGCAGTTGATCATCCTGCAGCATACCGATTGCGGCATTCGCGGGTGCTTGCACCACGACCCTTCATTGCTCGCGCAGTACATGGGCGTGGTCCCGGAACAATTGCCGTCACTGGCGATAGCCGACCCGCGTCAGGCCGTGGCCATCGATGTTGCAGCGTTGAAAGCCAACCCACAACTGCCTGCCAGTTTCAGTGTCAGCGGTCTGGTCTACGACGTCGCCACGGGGCTCGTCGAGACTGTGGTGCCGGCCAGCCGTCTGCGTCCTTAACAACCCTGATTTTCATAATGTTGAACTGGAGAAATACGATGAGTACGTTTTTGGTCACAGGTTCTACCGGCGACACTGGCGCGCCAACCGTCAAAGCCCTGCTCGAGCGCGGTCACCGGGTCAAAGCGCTGGTGCGTCGCGAAGATGAGCGCTCGCAAAAGCTCAAGGACATGGGCGCCGAGATTCACGTCGGTAACTTGCGCGACCTCAAGTCGTTGCGCCCGGCCATGGAAGGCGTGGGCGGCGCCTACTTTTGCTATCCGCTGAGCGACGGTCTGGTCGAAGCAGCCGCGTTGTTTGCGCAGGCGGCGAAGGAGCAGGGCGTTAAGCACATCGTCAACATGTCGCACAAACAATCGCGGCCGGATGCACGCAGTCAGGCGACGTTGAACCATTGGATGTCGGAACAGATTTTCACTTGGTCGGGCATTCCATCCACGCATCTGCGCGTGACGTTCTTCGCCCAATGGATGCTCTACATTGCCGACTTTATTCGCGACGGACGCTACCTGACACCGTTCGACGCCGACAGCCGTTTTGCGCCCATGGCGGCCAGTGATATCGCGTTGGTGGTGGCTAATATTCTGCTCAAACCCGAGGGACATGGCGGTCAAGCGTATGCACTGCACGGCCCGATCGAATACAGCCACCGTGAACTCGCCGCTCTGTTGGGCAGCACGCTGGGCAAGGAAGTGCGTTTCGAACAGGTAGAAGTCGAAGAGTTTGTACGGTTGCTTGGCGTCGATGGCGATCCAGCGTTTGCCGTGCACTTCAACGCGGTGAAAATCGACCAGCGCGAGAAGCGTCTTGAAGGGCTAGACGACACGGGTGCCGCGATCATCGGTCAGCCATTGCAGACACCGGCGCAATTCATCGAGGAGCATCGCCAGCGCTTTATCTGACGGCAACGAAAAGGGCCGGATCGCTGCACAGCGCTCCGGCCCTTAATGCGTTCAGCAGATGAGAATTACAAACTGCTCGCCAACTTCCCGCCCATCATCCGCCGACGATAGGACGTATCCCGATTCGCCAGCCAGAAGTACAGCGGCGAGGTCACCAGCAAGCCCACCAGCCATGACAGGTCCGCGCCGTTGATGTGTGCCGACACCGGGCCGACGTACAGCGGCGTGTTCATGAACGGGATCTGCACGGCGATGCCGATCGCGTAGGCCAGCAAGGCTTGCGGGTTGTAGCGCCCGTAGATGCCGCCGTCGACCTGGAAGATCGACTGGATGTCGTACTGGCCTTTGTGGATCGCGTAGAAGTCGATCAGGTTGATCGCCGTCCACGGCACCAGCACCACCAGCAGCACCAGGACCATGTCGACGAAGTGGCCGATGAAGTCTTTCGAAGCGCCGACGGCGGCGAAGCAGCAGGCCAGCAAGACGATGGTCGAGATGACTGCGCGGCTCTTGGCGGTAGGGATCCAGCGGTAGGCGAAGGTCTGCACCAGAGTGATCAGCGACAGCACTGCGCCGTAGAGGTTGAGGGCGTTGTGGCTGATGACGCTCAGCAGGAACAGCACCAGCATCAGCGGGCCGATGGAGCCAGTGGCCATTTTCACCGCGTCCATGGTGTCCATGCCGACGGGCGTGGCGAGCACGGCAACGGCACCGAAAATGAACGCCAGGCTCGAGCCCAGCGCCGATCCCAGATAGGTCGTCCAGAACGTCGACGAGACTTTCACGTCCGCCGGCAAGTACCGCGAATAGTCGGAAACGTAAGGCGCAAACGCGATCTGCCACAACGCCGCCAACGACACGGTGGCGAGCCAGCCGGACAGGTTGAAGCTGCCTCGGGTGAGGAAGTCGTCGGTTTGAATATGCGTGAAGATATAGCCGAAACCGACGACGATGCCGATCCCCAACACCCAGGTGCCGATGCGGTTGAGCACGTGGATGAAGCGGTAGCCGATGATGCCGATGATCCCTGAACCCACGGCGCCGATGACAATGCCGACCGGCACCGGAACGCTGTCGACCACACCGTGCAATGACTTGCCGGCGAGGACGATGTTGGAGGCGAAGAAGCCGATGTACAGGACGCCGGCAATCAACACCACCAGCAGCGCACCGAGGGAGCCGAACTGGGCGCGGCTCTGGATCATTTGCGGGATGCCCATCTGCGGGCCTTGCGCCGAGTGCAGCGCCATCAGCACGCCGCCGACCAGATGGCCCACGAGAATCGCGACGATGCCCCAGACCAGATTCAAGTGAAACAACTGCACGCCCAGCGCACCGGTGACGATGGGTAACGGCGCGATGTTGCCGCCGAACCAGAGCGTGAACAGATCCCTGACCTTGCCGTGGCGATCTTCGGGGGGCACGTATCCTATCGTGTGTTTTTCAATCAGCGGAGCGGAGGATGCTGCAGGGGTAGCCATGACGAACTCCAAGGCAAGGATGAGTACGTGGACGTACTTCGGCAAGCGCCGGCACGGGCGGCGCATTTCTTGTTGAAGTGATCATGTGCAAAGCATCGGCATAGATAAATTAGTAAGTTTGTTGCTACAGACCTTAAAAAAAATATGCTCCGGGTTACGCGCCGCTCCGGTATGTTCAGGCTTCTCTCTTATCTGGATTCACACGGCTTTTTGTAGGAGCTGCCGAAGGCTGCGATCCTTTGATCTTCTGGAGATTCCCATGGCTGCCTACAACCTGCGCCAGCTCAAATACTTCGTCACCACCGCCGACTGCGGCAGCGTCGCCGAAGCCTCGCGCAAGCTCTACATCGCGCAGCCGTCGGTCTCCACGGCAATCAAGCACCTGGAAGAAAGTTTCGGTGTGCAGTTGTTTATCCGCCATCACGCTCAAGGCGTTTCGTTGACGCCCAGTGGCTCGCGCTTTTATCGCAAGGCGCTGGAGTTGTTGCGCGTTGCCCACGAATTCGAACAGAACGCCCTGGCCGACAATGACGTGGTCGCCGGGCAGATCGATATCGGCTGCTTCGAAACGGTCGCGCCGCTTTACTTGCCGCGGCTGATCGCCGGTTTCAAGGCGCGTTGGCCCGGCGTGGAAATCCGTATTCGCGACGGCGAGCAGCAAGAACTGGTACAGGCCCTGACCGCCGGCAGCATCGACGTGGCGATGATGTTCGAGCACGACCTCGACAGCACCATCGAAACCACGCCACTGATGCCGCCGCAGCAGCCATACGCTTTGCTCCCGGCCAACCATCGCTTCGCCCAACAGGCCAGGGTTTCGCTGCATGATCTGGTGCTGGAGCCGATGATTTTGCTCGACGTGGTGCCGAGTCGAACCTACTTCGTGAGCATCTTCGAGGAACGCGGACTGACGCCGAACATCGTCTTCAGCTCACCGTCGATCGAGATGGTGCGCGGGATGGTCGGCAATGGTTTCGGCTTTTCGATTCTGGTGACCAAGCCGTTCAGCGATTACACCTACGACGGCCAGCAAGTCGTCTGTGTGCCGCTGGCGGAAAGCGTGACTGGATCGGGATTGTCGGCCGCGTGGCTGCGGCGCGTGCAACTGACCAAACCGGTGCAGTTGTTCGTCGACCATTGCCGAGAGGAGTTGGCTCGACTGTACGCTTGAGTACAGTCGAACCGGGTTTCAAGCGCGGATAAACGTCAGCACACGCTGGAGCATGTCATCGCAAGCCTTTAGCTGATCAAGGCTCACGAACTCATCGGGTTTGTGGCCCTGATCCATGCTGCCGGGGCCGCAGACCACGGTAGGAATGCCCACCGCATCAAACAGTCCGCCTTCGGTGCCGAACGCTACCGTGCCGAACTCCGTTGAGCCGCAGAACGCCGCAATCAACTCGGCGGCCTGGCTCTGCGCATCGGTGACCAGCCCTGGATAGGCCGACAATTCGCTGAAACGGATGTCGCTTTGCGCACTGACTGCACGCATACGCGGCAGCACTTCGCGCTCGGCATAGTTCTTCAATGCCTCAGCAACCAACGCTGGATCCTGCGAGGGCAGGGCGCGAATCTCGAAATCGAAACGGCAATCGGCGGGCACGATGTTCAAGGCTTTGCCGCCGCTGATCACCCCGGTTTGCACGGTGCTGTAGGGCGGGTCGAAACGGCCGTCGTGAAGCTCCGGCGCTTTCAGTTGCTGGCCGAGACGGCCCAGTTCGCCGATGAGTTCGGCGGCGTATTCGATGGCGTTGACGCCGAGCGGCGCATACGCGGAATGGCACGGATGGCCATGCACATCGCAGCGCATCGCCAGTTTGCCTTTGTGACCGAGCACCGGTTTCAGTTCGGTCGGCTCGCCGATGATGCACAACAGCGGTTTGACCGGACGTTGCTCCAGCACCTTGAGCAACGAACGCACACCGAGGCAGCCGACTTCTTCGTCATAGGACAACGCGATGTGCACCGGGATGCGTAAAGACGCCTGCGTCAGCGCCGGCACCAGGGCGAGCACGCAGGCGATGTAGCCCTTCATGTCCGCCGTGCCACGGCCGAACAATTTGCCGTCGCGCTCAGTCAGTTCAAACGGTGGCAGCGTCCACGGCTGGCCATCGACCGGCACCACATCGGTGTGCCCGGACAGCACGATGCCCGGCTGATCTGACGGGCCAATCGTGGCGAACAGGTTGGCTTTGCTGCGCTCATCGTTGTAGATCAGCGCGCACGGCACGTCGAAACCTTCGAGGTAATCACGGACGAATTCGATCAGCTGCAAGTTGGATTCACGGCTGGTGGTGTCGAACCCCACCAGCGCCTTGAGCAACTTGACGCTGTTCATCGATCATCACCGGCGACGCCATAACCCGGCGCTTTGGCGGGGTCGAGGGCGCGGTCGATGTAGTCCTGAAGC
Source organism: Pseudomonas sp. PB106 (assembly GCF_009764645.1). Taxonomy (GTDB): domain Bacteria; phylum Pseudomonadota; class Gammaproteobacteria; order Pseudomonadales; family Pseudomonadaceae; genus Aquipseudomonas. The sequence continues at coordinate 68,368 of NZ_RWIM01000111.1, read as the reverse complement.
TGCGGCTGATAGGCATCCCAGAGCTTTTGCAGCTGACCGATCGGGTCTTCATCGGCCCAGTCCACGCGCAAGTTGACGATCGGCCAGGTCTGTTCGCCGACCACGACGACAGCAGCCGAATGCACCGGGCCTGCTTCACCGCCAAGTGCCTGGGCGGCGTGCAGGGCTTTGAGCAGACGGTCGGCGAGTTGCCCTTCGCCGTCTTCAAAGGCGCTGACCATCGCCTCGATCACCGAGCGCCCGGCGAGCATATTGCCGGCGGCGACGCATTGTTCGCCGGAGACCGCGTTGTGCACGCCGAGGGTCTGCGAACCGCTGAAGTGCGCAGTCTGGCCGAGGTGGTTGATCGCGGTGATCTGGCGGTACTGGCTGTAGCCGTTGCGGGTGAGAACTTTGTCCAGCGCATCGTCCGGCGCCAGACCTTGCTCCATCAGGGCGAGGACTTCCGGGCCGAGGGACGGCAGGGTGATGTTCTGGCTCGACACTGCGCCCACGCCCGGCAGCAGCCATGGGCAGCGCGCGCCGACGGCGATGCTGGAAGAACTGATGGCGATACCGAACTGGCCGGTTTCGGCGCAGCGGGCTGCGATTGAAAAGGTCATCTGCTTACTCCTTTCTAGGAAGATGTTGTCCTTGGGGGTCTCATCGCTGGCAAGCCAGCTCCCACAGGGTTTGGAGTTGTTTGAAAATTTTGTGATCAACCCGATACCTGTGGGAGCTGGCTTGCCAGCGAAGGCCACAACTCAGTGTGATGCCTTACTCAGGAATCACCGCAATCACATCAATCTCCATCAACCACTGCGGCTGCCCCAGCGCCGACACCACCAGCCCGGTGGAAATCGGGAACACGCCCTTGAGCCACTTGCCGACTTCGCCATACACCGCCTCGCGATAACGCGGGTCGATCAGGTAGGTGGTGGTCTTGACGATGTGGCTCATGTCGCTGCCGGCTTCTTCGAGCAGTTGCTTGACGTTGCGCATGGCCTGTTCAGCCTGCGCACGCGGATCACCCAGACCGACCAGGTTGCCATCGAAATCGGTACCGACCTGACCACGGACATACACGGTATTGCCGGCACGCACCGCCTGGCAGAGGTCATTGTCCAGGGTCTGGTTCGGGTAGGTGTCTTTGGTGTTGAACATACGGATGCGCGTGTGGGTTGGCTTGCTCATGTGCAGCTCCAGATTCAGGGTTGCCCGGCGCAATCGGCGCCGGAGCGAAAGAGGGAAATCAGGCGTCGATGGTGTCGGCGACTTTGTTGTTTGTCGGCGTGTGCAGCTCGGCTTCACGCTGCTCGGCATCGCGGTAGTCCAGATACTTGCGCTGGGTGGCGATGTGATCGGCGACGTGCTTGGCGTCGTGCCACACGCCCCAGATGAACGACGAGCCGCGACGCGACTGCCACGGCAAACCCAGGAAATACACGCCCGGCTCACTCGACACACCGCGCTGATGCACAGGCTTGCCCTTGTCGTCGAACGCGGCGACTTGCAGCCAGGAGTAATCCACGGCAAACCCGGTGGCCCAGATGATTGAGGTGATGCCAGCCTCGGCCAGATTCAGATCGGCCAATGGGTTTTTCACGCACTCAGGCTCTGGATACGTTTCGCGGGCCTCCGGTTCTTCCGGCAGGTCGAGGCCGTTGCGCTCGATGTAGGCATCGGCGGCATCCAGCAGCGCCAGATAGTTTTCATCGCCACGGTTGAGGTTGCCGACCAGGTCCTGCTTGAAGGTCACCACGCCGTTGTTGAACGACTCGGTGACGCCGACCAGGGTCATGCCGCGATGGGCCAGACCCCGGAAATCGATAGTGCGCCCGCCATGGGCGCCGCTGACGGCGATGGTCACGTGCTCGCGGCCGGGTTTCATCGCCGCTTGATCCCACTCGCCGAGCACGCCCAGCCACCAGCAGAAATCACGGTTACGGTAAGCGCGAGGCGGGCGGTCATGGGCGCCGACGGACAGGTAAACGCGTTTGCCGGAGCGGTGCAGTTCATCGGCGATCTGTACGCCCGACGAACCCGCACCAACCACCAGCACCGCGCCCTCCGGCAGTTGCTGCGGGTTGCGATAGTCGGCGGAATGGATCTGCAGCAGACGTTCATCTTGCGGGGCAATCGCCGGGATCACTGGTTTCTGGAACGGACCGGTGGCGGCGACTACGCGGCTGGCTTCGATCACGCCTTCGGAGGTCTCGACGGTGAAACCCGGACGGCCGACATTGCGCACCACGCTTTTCACTTCAACGCCGGTGCGGACCGGCGCATTGAATTTCTTCGCATAGGCTTCGAAGTAGTCGGCCACGCGTTCTTTCGGGGCGAAACCGTCGGGGTCGACGTCATCGAATTCCAGACCCGGGAAGCGGTCGTGCCACGCCGGGCCGTTGGCGACCAGCGAGTCCCAACGCCCGGTGCGCCAGCGCTCGGCGATGCGATTGCGCTCCAGCACCAGGTGCGGCACACCGAGTTTGCTCAGGTGCTCGCTCATCGCCACGCCCGCTTGGCCGGCACCCACGATCAGCGTGTCTGTTTTTATTATTGCAGTGGTCATCTCTACATCCTTCCTAGCAAGGCAGTGGGATTCGGGCCGCTGTTGGCTTGTCCGTTTTGCTTGAGGCCAGACTAGGGAGAGGGGGGGTATCGGTAAAATATTATTAAGCTGGGATGTGAAGATAAAATTCTGATGCAGAGGGCTGGGAGCCTTTGAATACGGGGCTTTAGTGACAGCGTTCGGGTGCGGATGGCGCTTGAAGCATGAGCATTTTGTGGCAAGGGAGATGGCTCCCTTGCCACAGGTTCAGCGGCCGGCCTGAGTGCGCGAGGTTATCGCTTGAGGAATGCCAGCAAATCTTCGTTCAACGCCTGCGCATGGGTCACTGCAAACCCATGCGGTGCACCGGCGTAAACCTTCAGCTCGGCGCCTTTGATTTGCGCCGCTGCCAGCTTGCCCGTGGTTTCGAACGGCACGATCTGATCGCCGTCACCATGAATAACCAGGGTCGGCACGTCGATCTTGGCCATGTCCGGGCGGAAGTCGGTTTCCGAGAACGCGGTGACGCAATCCACGGTGCCTTTGAGTGACGCCAGCAGCGCGACGTTGAGGGTTTGCGTGAGCACGCCGTCGGAGACCGTCTGGCCCTGGTTGGTGCCGTAGAACGGTGCGGCGAAATCGGCGATGAATTGCGCACGATCCTTCAGCAAACCAGCCTTGATGCCGTCGAACACCGAGGTGTCGACGCCTTGCGGGAAGTCGGCTTTCTTGCCGAAAAGCGGCGTCACCGCGCCGAGTAGTACCAGCCCGGCCACGCGCTCGCTGCCATGGCGGGCGATATAGCGGCTGACATCGCCGCCGCCCATGGAGAAGCCCACCAGCGTCACGTCGCGCAGGTCTAGATGGTTGATCAGTTGCGCGATGTCGTCAGCGAAGGTGTCGTAGTCATAACCGGTCCACGGCTGATCGGAGCGACCGAAACCACGGCGGTCGAAGGCAATCGTGCGGTAGCCACGGCTGCTCAGATATTCCATCTGGTATTCCCACATGTCGGCATCCAGCGGCCAGCCATGGCTGAACAGCACGGGCTTGCCGCTGCCCCAGTCCTTGAAATAGATCTCGGTGCCGTCTTGGGTGGTGAACGTGCTCATGCAAACTCCTTGCGTCAGGGGGCATCAGTGAAGGCCGAAATGGCCGTTCTCACTATCCACGCAAACGGCTGACGTCACTTGTATGCAGGTGCTGGTTTGGCAGGTAATTCGGTGAAGGCCCTGAGAGAGGCTCCCACGGCAAGTTTTGTTGATTTCCTGATACAAATTCGACAAAACAACGAAACGTTTGTTTGACGTCAAAATGATGGCCATCTAATATCGCGCCACTATTTTGATGTTACTTTATGTTTCGAGGGAGCGATCATGTCCTCACCCGCCCTTGCGGCGAGGTTGTGCCTGGCTTTGCTGTGCCTTTCTCCACTTCAAATCGCTGCTGCTGCACCCACTCCCGGTGACACCGACCTGATCCGCGAACGCCAGAACCGCCTGCTCGAAGAGCAGCAACGGCGTCTCGATGAGCTCAAGGAATTGCCTGGCAAGGATGCCCGGCCGGAACAGCCGGCAGCGCCCACAGATACTCGTTGCTTTCCGATCAAAGACATCGAACTCAAAGGCGCCGACAGCCTGTCGGAGCGTGAGAAAACCCGTTTGCTCAAACCCTACATCGGCGAATGTCTCGGCGTGCCGCAGCTCAACGAGCTGCTGAAAGTCATCACCGATCACTACATCGAAAAGGGATTGGTCACCAGTCGCGCTTATTTGCCGCAACAGGATCTGTCCGGCGGGCACCTGAAAGTGCTGGTAGTCGAAGGCAAGCTCGAAGGCTTGAAGGGCGCCGAGAACAGCAAGATTTCCGAGCGCGAACTGGCGATGGCTTTTCCCGGCAAGGCGGGGGATCTGATCAACCTGCGCGAGATCGAGCAGATGGTCGACCAGCTCAATCGACTGCCGTCCAATCAGGCCAAAATGGAGCTGTCACCGGGCAAGAATGTCGGCGGCAGCGAAGTGCTGGTCAACAATACGCCGCAGAAACCGTGGCGGGCCGGGCTGTCGCGTAACAACGACGGCCAGCGCAGCACCGGTGAGCAGCAATGGGGCACGTCGTTCGATTGGGACAGTCCGTTGGGGCTTGCCGATCAGTTGAACCTGCGTGGCGGTCACGATGCGATGACCGATCACCAGCACACCTCGAACAACGCCATGCTCAACTACAGCATGCCGTGGGGCTGGTGGAATTTCAGTTATACCTACAGTCAGAGCGAGTATCGCTCGCTGATCTCTGCCAGCGGTTTCAACTTCAAACAGACCGGCGACAGCGAAAACCACCAACTGCGCGCCGAGCGCGTGATCCATCGCGACGCCCTGAGCAAAACCTCGCTCAACGCCGGATTGTCGTACCTGCGCACCAACAGTTTCATTGAAGACAGCAAACTCACACTGAGCAGCAACCGCATCAGCGAAGCGCAGTTCGGCTTCAACCATGGTCGTCGGGTCGGCAGTGCGTTCGTCAACTTTGACGCCGGCATGCAGGAAGGCATCGGCGCCTTCGACGCGCAGGGCAGTCACGATCCGGGCCCCGGCGAACCGGACGCGCGCTACCGCAAATACACCGCGACCCTGAGCTACTTGCAGCCTTTCAAAGTGTGGGGCGAGTCGTTCACGTTCAGCAGTTTGATGACCGGTCAGCGCAGTGAAGACTTGCTGTTCAGCCCGCAGCGCACCAGCCTCGGCGGTTCGTCGTCGATTCGTGGCTACAAGGACCAGTCGCTGTCCGGCGACAGCGGCGGTTACTGGCGCAACGATTTGCGCTGGAGCCGTCCGGTGACTGCCGAGTGGCTGCAACCGGTGTTTGCCGAATACGGCACCAGCCTCGGTTACGACCAAGGCGTGATTCGTGGCGATCGTTACAACGCTGATCAGCACGGGCGCATGTCGAGCAACTCCGTGGAGTTGTTCGCCCGTGGTCAGTACGTCGCCGCCAGCGTGACGTTTGCCCATTCCCTGGAACGACCGGACGCGCTGACCGAGCGCGAAGCACCGATCTATTTCCGCCTGGATTTCTTCATTTAATTTTTGCCTGCCCCGAGATTCTGATATGGACATTCGCCACCTGACCTTTTTGGCCGGCCAACCTTCTGCGGCCGTCAAACCGCGCGAACGCTTCTGGGGCATGCCTAAACGCGGCCTCGCGTTCCTGCTGGCCAACGTCATGTTCTGGCAACCGATGTGGGCGCAGGCCGATGGCATCGTCGTCAATGCGCCGGGCACCAGCCTTGATAACGCGGGCAATGGCGTGCCGATCGTCAACATCGCCGCACCCAACGGCAGTGGGCTGTCGCATAACCAGTTTCACGATTACAACGTCGGCGCGCAGGGCGTCATCCTCAACAACGCCACGGCGCGCACGCAGCTGACGCAACTGGGCGGGATCATTCTCGGCAACCCGAACCTGCGTGGTGCGGCGGCACAAGCCATCCTCAACGAAGTCAACGGCGGCAGCCCGAGCCAGTTGCGCGGTTACACCGAAGTGGCAGGGCAGTCGGCACGGGTGATCGTGGCCAACCCTTATGGCATCAGTTGCAACGGCTGCGGCTTCATCAACACCCCACGCGTCACGCTGACCACTGGTAAACCGGTGCTCGACAACGGTCGACTGGATCATTTTCAGGTGGATCAGGGCAGCATCTCCATCGATGGCGTCGGCCTCGATGCGAGCAGCGTCGACAGCTTCGACATCATCACCCGCAGTGCGCAGATCAACGCGCAGATCCACGCCAAGAACCTCAACATCACCACCGGCCGCAACGACGTAAACGCCGACACCCTCGCCGCGACCGCACGCGCCGACGATGGCAGCGCCAAACCACAACTGGCCATCGACTCCTCGGCGCTCGGCGGCATGTATGCCGGTGCGATCAAACTGGTGGGCACCGAGCAGGGCGTCGGCGTGAAACTGGCGGGTGATCTCGCGGCCAGCGCCGGTGACATCCAGATCGACCTCAATGGCCAGTTGAGCATGGCCAAGGTCACGGCGAGCAACGCCGTCGCCATCAACGCTAAAAGCCTCGATGCTCAAGGGCCGGTGTACGCCGGCACGCAACTGAACGTGCAAACCGCCGAGCAACTGATCAACCGCCAAAGCCTGGCCGCCCGCGACGGCGTCAGCCTGAGCAGCGGCGGCAAGCTGACCAACAATGGTGTGATTGAAGCCGGGGTGAATGCCGACAACAGTCGCAATGCCACCGGTGATCTGTCCATCAACAGCGCCGCCGTGAGCAACACTGGCAGTGTCTTGGCCAGTCGAAACCTGAACGCCACTGCCGCGACCGTGTTCGACAATCAGAACGGCATCGTCCAGGCAAAAACCGTCACGCTCAACGCTGGGCGTTTGGTCAACAAAGGCGTGAATGCACGCCTTTACGGTGAGACCCGCCTGGCCTTGAGTGCACCGGCCATCGTCAACCTGAATGGTCTGATCCGCTTTGCCGATGGGCAAGCGGCGACCCTGGTGGTCGACAGTCTGGACAACCGTCACGGCCGCATCGAAATCGCCGGCGGCAGCCTCAAGCTCAATGCCCGAGAAGTGAAAAACAGCGACGGCAAAATCATCGCCGGGCGCCTGGACATCGACGCCCGCCAACTCGACAACAGCAGCGGCCTGATCGGCGCCAGCCAGAGCGACGCCAAGGTGCTCGCCCGTGAGCGTCTGGACAACGGCAAAGGCAAGCTTCAGGCGAAAACCACGCTGGCGGTGTCTGGCGGCGAATTGCTCAATCAGGGCGGTACGCTGGCCGCTGACCAGATCAAGGTCACAGCGGCGCGCCTCGATAACAGCGACAAAGGTGTCATCAGTGCCGAAAACGGTACGGCCGAACTGACGCTGACGCAGGACCTGGATAACCACGACGGCAAGCTGCAAGCCTCGGATCGCCTGACGGTGGCCGCACAGAGCATCAACAATCGCAACGCCAGCCTGACCGGTAAAACCCTTGAGGTGACCAGCGTCGACACGCTCGACAACACTCAAGGCACGATTTCCTCCGCCGAAACGGTGGTCACCAGCGCAGACCTGGACAACAGCCAAGGTCTGATTCAAGGCACCGATCGCCTCAACCTGACCGCGCAGGATGTGCAAAACGCTAGCGGCAAACTGTTGGGTGGCGTGGTCGAGGCCAACCTGCGCAATCTCACCGGCAACAACGACGGCGCGATCAGCGCCGAAACCGGCCAGCTCACGCTGGTGGTGCAGCAGCACCTGAACAACGCTTTGGGGCGGCTGCAATCCAGTCAGGCGGACGTCGAGATTCAGGCCGGTTCGGTCGACAACCGTGGCGGGGTGGTCGCCGCGAAACAACTGTTGCTAGTGGCGAAGGACGGCCACGTCGACAACCGCGGCGGGCGCATGATCGCCGACGGTCTAGAGCTGCACGCCGCGAGCCTCGATAACAGTGACAGCGGCCTGTTGGCGGCGGGTGCCGATGGCGCGCGATTGATCCTCACGCAAACTGCGCCGGGCCAATCGCAACTGCTCAACCACAAGGGCCGGATCCAGAGCGAGGCCGACCTGCACATCGAAAGCGCTGTCGTCGATAACAGCGCTGGCGTCCTGCTCGGCAACACCATCGACATCCACGCCACGCAACTGAGCAACAACGACAAGGGCGGTATCGTCGGCAATGGCGGTGATGTTGTGCTCAACATTGCAGGTGTCTTCAGCAACGTGACCGGTGTGGTCGATGCTGGCGATCAGCGCCTGCTGCTCGATCAACTGACCTCGCTGGACAACCGTGGCGGCACCCTGCAAGGCAAGCGTCTGGACATCACCAGCGCGGCGATCAACAACAACGCAGGCGGGCAAATCATCGCCGGCAGCGACGGCCTGAAAATCACCGGCAAAACCCTGCTCAACCAGCAAGGCATCATCCTCGCCAACGGCAGTCACGCCGAACTGGCACTGGGCACCGGCAGCCTGCAGAACCAGGGCGGCACCCTGCAAGCCGACTCGTTGAACATCACCAGCGCCGACCTCGACAACAGCGCAGTCAACGGCAAGGCCGGGCTGATTTCCAGCCTGATCGATGACTTGACGCTGACCGTAACCCGCCTGACCAACCGCGCCGGCAAACTGTTCGGCAAGGATCAGGTGATCTTCAACGGCACCAGTCTGGACAACACCGGCGGCGAGATCAGTGGCAATCAACTGGGCCTCGACGCGGTTGGGCAGATTCTCAATCAGGGCGGCCTGATCGAATCGGCCACCAGTCTCAAGCTGACGGCCAGCGGCCTGGATAACAGCGCTGGCGGCCAAGTCCGCGCACTGGGGGGCGCCTCCAGTCAAATCAAACTGACCGGCAACCTCAACAACCAGAGCGGCATCATCGAAATCGGCAGCCAGGATTTGGTGCTGTCCGGCGCGCAACTGAATAACCTCAGCGGCAACGTGCGCCACGCGGCGCAGGGTTTGTTCGATCTGGACCTGACTCAACTGACCGGCACCCAGGGCAGCCTCACCGGTCTGGGCAAGGGCGTGTGGGATGTCGGCGCGGTCAACGGCGTCGGCACTTGGCAACTGAACGGCGGGCTGACTTATACCAGTGCGCAGGACCTGACGCTCAACGCCGGCGACCGCATCGCCAGTGCGTCGACGCTGAACCTCAATGTCGCCAACCTGAGCAACGCCGGGCAATTGGCGAGCGACGGTGACCTGACCCTGAACCTGGGCGGAAATCTGCTCAACAGCGGTAAAGTCTCGGCGCAGCAGAAACTTACGATCAACGCCAACGACGTGATTCAACAGGACGGTCGACTGGTCAGCGGTGGCGATACCGTCATGACCCTGCGCGGCACGCTGGATAACCTTGGCCGCTTGATCGCCAACCAGAACCTCACGGTGACGGCGGCGCAGATCAACAACAAAGGCACCCTCGGTGCCCAAGGCAATCTCGAATTCACCGCCGCCAACGGCATTTACAACGGTGCCGATACGCTGCTGTTCAGCGGCGGCACGATGAAGCTGCACGGCAACAGCCTGAACAACTTCTACGGCGACATCTACAGTCGCGGCAACCTGAGCTTCGACGCCGTCGGTGGTGGTCGCGCTGCAGTGTTCAGCAACTTGTCGGGCACCGTCGAAGGCGAGGGTGACATCGACATCAACGCGGTCTCGGTGGAAAACGCCAAGGCCGAATTCGAGCTGACCTCGGGGCAGTCGTCCGGCAGCCTGAGCTGGGTATGCGGTCAGCACTGCGGTGGCGGTGACGGCTGGAAGCGCGGCTACATCACCATCACCACTGACTTCAATGATCAGGTGGTCAAGGACTCACGCGCGGCACGCTTCGTCGCCGGGAAGAACCTCAACATCCACGCCAACCGGGTGGAAAACCGTTACAGCCTGTTGGCCGCCAACGGTGATTTGACGGTGACCGCCGACAGCTTGCTGAACCAGGGCGCGGAGTCGCGCTCGGGCCACCGCGTGGTACAGATCGGTACGCCGGAACACATCGCCAACAGCCTGTGGGATCAGATGGAGTTCATCGATATCCCGGCGTTCAACGCAGCGACGGCGGCGGGGAATTTCGATCAGGCGCGGTTTGACGAACTGGTCAGTCGCTCCAGCGACTCACGCTTTGCCCAGACCAGTGACGTCACCACCTGGAATGAAAACGGCAACACCGTCTACTCGGCCGTGATGCAGGCCGGCGGCAAGGTCAAACTCGACGTCGCCAACAGCATCCAGAACGGCACGCTGTACGACAACACCTATGGTCAACTGACCGGCGCCTTGTCCAGCGACCAGACCGACGCGGTTGGTGGCATCAACATCAACCTCGGTAAGCACAGCACCGACGCCAGCGCGCAGACGCCGAAATCCGTCACCCGTATCGAACACATCGACGCCGATGGCGTGAAGCAGATCAGCTTCGTACCCGTGGACTTCAAAGGCGTGCCGTTTGCGGCGGTCGATCCAACGGCGTCCTCGACGTTCCGTTTGCCGAAAGGCCCGTACGGCATGTTCGTGCAGAGCAGCAATCCGCAGAGCCGCTACCTGATCGAGACCAACCCGGAGCTGACCCAGACCGCGCCGTTCATGAGTTCCGACTACCTGCTCGGCAAACTCAATTTCAGCGCCGATGAAACCGCACGCCGCCTCGGCGATGGCCGCTATGAATCGCGCCTGATCAGCGACGCCGTCATGGCCCAGACCGGTCAGCGTTTCCTTGCCGGCGGCCTGGAGAATGACTACGAGCAATTCCGTTACCTGATGGATAACGCGCTCGCCAGCAAGAACGAACTGAACCTGTCGGTCGGCGTCAGCCTGACCTCGGAACAGGTCGCCGCACTGACCCACGACATCGTGTGGATGGAAGAACGCATCGTCGACGGCCAGAAAGTGCTGGTGCCGGTGCTGTATCTGGCCCAGGCCGAATCGCGCAACGTGCGCGGCGGCAGCCTGATTCAGGGCCGCGACCTGGAGCTGATCGCCGGTAATGACCTGGTCAACGTCGGCACCCTGAGTGCGAGCAAAGACGTCTCTGTCGATGTGAAGGGCAGCCTCTATCAGGGCGGCCTGGTCGAAGCCAATGAGCGCATCAAACTCATGGCCACCGACAGCATTCGCAACGCACTGGCCGGCGAAATCCGTGGCAACCAAGTCGAACTGACCAGCCTCAAAGGCGACATCGTCAACGATCGCACCGCCATTGCCGTGCGCGACGGCAACGGCATGCGCACCCTCGTCGATGACGGCGGCAACATCAGCGCACGGGACAGCCTGACCATCAAATCGGGCAACGATCTGGTCAACTCGTCATCCATCAGCAGCGGCGGCGACGCCAGCCTGAGCGCGGCCCGCGACATCAACCTGTTGGCGACGCGCGAAGAAAACGAACTGCACGAATCGTTCGATGGCGGCCATCGCTCAATCATTACCACCACCGTGGACAATCTGTCCTCGACGGTGAAAACCGGTGGCAACCTGAAGCTTGATGCCGGTCGCGACATCAACGTCGTCGCCAGCACCGCCGAAGCCAAAGGCAACCTCACCGCCGACGCCAAGCGCGACATCTTCATGACCTCGGCCGGCGACGAAAACAACGTCGAAACCCACAGCAAGGACGGCAAGAAACGCGTCCATGAAGAAGACAACCACACCGTCCAGAAAGCCGCTGAATTCATCGCTGGCGGCGACGTAAAAACCAACTCTGGCCGCGACACCACACTGGTCGCGAGCAAGATCAGCGCAGGCAACGAAGCCTACGTCTATGCCGGCAACAACCTGAACCTGCTGGCGGCGCAGAACAAGGATTACACCCTTTACGACATGAAGGAGAAGGGTGGTTTCGGCAACCTGAAACTGCAACGCGACGAAGTCACCGACACCACCTACGTCGGCAGCGAAATCAAAACCGGCGGCAACCTCTCACTGGTCAGCAAGGGCGATCAACGCTACCAGGTCGCCAAGCTCGACAGCGGCAAGGACATCGTCCTCGACAGCGGCGGCTCCATCACCTTCGAAGGGGTGAAAGATCTGCACGATGAGAGCCATACCAAAACCAACAACAACGCCGCGTGGGTCTCAGCGAAAGGTCGCGGCAACACCGACGAAACCCTGCGTCAGACGCAGATGATCGCCAAGGGCAACATCATCATCAAAGCGGTCGACGGGCTGAAGATTGATATCAAGGATGTCAATCAGGAGTCCGTGAGCCAGACAATCGACACGATGGTCAAGGCCGACCCGCAACTGGCGTGGTTGAAGGACGCCGAGGCACGGGGGGATGTGGATTGGCGGCGCGTGAAGGAGATTCACGAGTCGTTCAAGTATGAGAATTCGGGCGTTGGTCCGGCAGCACAAATCGCTATCGCGATCATGATGTCGTTCGTAATGGGGCCGGGTGGGTTGGCTCTGGTCAGTGGAGGCTTCACCGGCGTCGTTGCTACCAGTCTGGCGACGACGGCTGTAACCAGCACCATCAGTAACAAAGGCAATCTGGGTGCTGCCTTCAAAGAAACATTCAGTGCCGACAGCCTGAAGGGTGCAGCCATCGCGGGATTCACGGCGGGCATGCTCGATTACGCGGATGCCAACTGGTTTGCGGCTGGGAACAGCAAAACAGCGAGCATTTTAACCAGCAGCAACTTTACCGATGTCGCGATCCGCACTACAGGACGTGCTGTCATTTCCAGTGGCATCTCCACGACCATCGGCGGCGGTAGTTTTGCTGATAACTTCGGATCTGCGTTGCTGGGAGAAGCGGGCAATGTCGCCATGGCGACGGGATTCAATTTTGTTGGCGACAACACAATCAAGTTTCCGGAAGGCAGTATTGAAAAGGTAGTAGCGCATGCGTTGATGGGTGGTTTGATCTCCCAAGTCATGGGCGGGGATTTTGCTACGGGCGCTGCTGCGGCCGGGCTGAACGAAGCCGCGATGAATGTGCTCATCGACTTCGCTGGCGGCAATGACCAAATGCAGGTGATGCTGTCCCAGTTGACGGGCGTTCTCGCTGCAGCCCTAGTGGACGGCGATTCACAGTTGGGAGCCAGCATCGCCGGGAGTGCCACAACCTACAACTATCTCTACCACCGTGAGGTGAAAGAGATGCTCGCTGAAATGGACAGCAAAACCACGGAGAAGGAAAAGCTTGCTGTCAGGGATAAATATGAAGCGCTCGATAAAATGCGAGAAATGGAAATCAGTGGGGTATGTGAGAAAACACCTGATACGTGCCGCCAAATCGCACATGATCTCGCTGATGATGATCAAAAATTTTCAGAGCTAGTCAAGAAATTAAGGGTTGAAGGACGGGGCGCAGAGGCCGCTTGGGTTGGTGATGTCCAATCGAGAAATTTGAGCTCTACCGCGGGCATGGCTGGTGTAGTGAACTCCCAAGACAGCGGGTTCTTCACGAAAGTTGGTGCAGAACTGGTCAAGGTCGGCGCAATTTTCTTACCAGGTAGAATCGATGCGAAGGGTACAATTCCTGAGAATTTGAGTCCTCAGGGGGCTGGTCGAGGGGGAGCGTTTAACGAAGCGAAACGCCAATCAGGTATCCCGACAAGTCAACAACCTAGCCGGGTGCTGCCAAGTGTTGACAAACGGGGCAACCCTCAGCCTGGGACAATCTACGAATTTGATGTTCCTGCTTCAGGAGGTGGGGTTCGTACGGTGAGAATTCGCGATGATGCGGGAGGCCATGATTATGGTGAGGGAGATCCGCAAAATCGGGGTTCTCATTTTAATGATGAAGCAGGAAACCATTATGACTACTGAAATTAATATTTTAAGAGTGCCTGATGTTGCTGCCTCTAATGACGTGATTAATCTACCGCGAGCTAATGAGAGTGGCGATTTGGTGATTTCGGCGGCGAGTTTTTTAATTCCGTGTTCTTCGCATGATTTCTCGATTTTAGTACTGAGTTATATTCGAAAAGAAATCGACAAAAAACTATCTGGGTATGGCCTTTATGCATTCATAGGTAATTCAACTTGGCAGCCAGATACCAGAGTAGTCAGGTATCGGGGTTTGTGGGGGGGGTTGAAATCGCGAGGAGTCAACCTGATTGGTGGGACTCAAGCGAAAGAGGTTGTCGTCGAATGTGATGGGAAATTGAAGTTTTTTGGCATGCTGTGTGTATCAGGTGTGGCAGATAGATTGATATTGAACGCTGTTCTGAATGAGAGATGTTCATATTTAGTCGCCTTGCCTAAAAATCATTTGGAAGAAATAACATTGGGTACGGGATGGACTGGTAATACAGTTGAGGATTCAAGATTTTTATATGATGTATTTGAAAAGGAGGGGTTGTTAGTTAAAAAAGTTGGTGAGTTTGATGATCCTCACAAAGGCTTCCTTGCTATGGGATGTTCTGGGGTGGTGTGTAAGTTGTTTGATTGATAGGTGGATGAATGGATGAGGAAGGGCTGAGCTCAGACAGGATGCGGCGAAGGGCACTACAGATGATCTGAAGGATGCAGGAGGCAACAAGTACTTTTTTGGCGGTGATGCCTGACCGGTGAAGCTGCAAGCGACCCTGGATTTAATCGATTTCGACTAAAACAAAAAAACGCCCCAAATTAACCGGGGCGTTTTTCATTCACTCAATCCCAAGGGCTCACCGAAACGCCGGCACCACATGCTTGATAAACAATTCCAGCGATTTCTTCTTCTCCGCATGCGGCAAGCTGTTATCGCACCAGAAACTGAACTCATCCACCCCCAGTTCCTGGTAGTACTTGATCCGCGGAATGATTTCTTCCGGCGTGCCGATCATGGCGGTCTTGTGCAGGCTTTCCAGTTCAAACTCCGGACGTCCGGCAAACTTCTCTTCCGGACTTGGGTCGAGGAAGCCGTTGACCGGCGTTGCCTTGTTGCCAAACCACGCATCGAAGGTGCGGTAGAAACGCGAGATCGCTTTGGCGCCGACTTTCCAGCCGTCAGGGTTATCAGCGGTGTGCACGTGGGTGTGGCGCAGCACCATCAGTTGCGGACGTGGCACGTCTGGGTTGTTGTCCAGCGCTGTCTGGAACTTGTTCTTCAGATCGAGGACTTCTTCGTCGCCTTTCATCAGCGGCGTGACCATGACGTTGCAGCCGTTGGCCACGGCGAAGTTGTGCGAGTCCGGGTCGCGGGCGGCGATCCACATCGGCGGATTCGGTTTTTGAATCGGCTTCGGCACGCTGGTCGAAGTGGGGAATTTCCAGATGTCGCCGTCGTGGGCGTAGTCGCCTTGCCACAGGGCGCGGACCACCGGAACCATTTCGCGCAGCGCCTGGCCGCCGGATGAGGCAGGCATGCCGCCGGCCATGCGGTCGAATTCAACCTGATAAGCGCCACGGGCCAGGCCGACTTCCATGCGGCCGTTGCTGATGACGTCGAGCAAGGCGCATTCACCGGCGACCCGCAACGGGTGCCAGAACGGCGCGATGATGGTGCCGGCGCCGAGGTGGATGGTCGTGGTTTTGGCCGCGAGGTAGGCCAGCAGCGGCATTGGGCTCGGCGAGATGGTGTATTCCATGGCGTGGTGTTCGCCAATCCACACGGTGCTGAAACCACCGGCCTCGGCCATCAAGGTCAGTTCGGTCAGGTCTTCGAACAGTTGGCGGTGGCTGACGCTTTCGTCCCAGCGTTCCATGTGTACGAACAGGGAAAATTTCATGACGCTACCTCGGATCTTTTGTTGATGGCCGGTCGTTTGCGGGCCTGTGTCACTGGCGTGAGCGCTGAACGCTCGCAAGTCTTCTCACCATTCAAGCACGCCTTCGAGGACGGCTGGTCGGTTGATTGAATATTGGTATACCATAATACGGAATATCCGCAAAATATTTCTGACCGACACTTCGAACAAGGAAGGCGCAGTAAACATGAACATAAAACAAAAATTGACTCTGGCGTTCGCGGTGATCGCCAGCCTGCCGGTGTTGCTGGTGGCCGTGCTGATCATCCTCAATGTGCGCGACGGGGCGCGGGACAACTTTATCGACAGCACCGGAAGGGAGGTGCGCCAGGTCGAGAACGCCATGCAGTTGTTCTTCGAGGGCATCAGCCAGAACGTCGCCTATCTGGCTGAGCATCCGCAGTTGCAGGGCATTGATGGCAGCCTTAAACGCTACCTGAGCAGTGACGCCGCGCAGATCCCGATGGGGCCGCAGGATCAGCAGGTGTTCGCGTTGTTCGCCGGGCTGGCCAAGGCCCATCCGGCTTACACCTATCTCTCGTTGGGCACCGAGCAGGGCGGTTACCTGTTCTGGCCGGGCGACCCGAAACTGGCGAGTTACGATCCGCGCACGCGGCCCTGGTACAAAACCGCGATGGCCAATCCCGGCAAGACGCTGCGCACCGATGCCTATTACTGGGCAGCGGACGATGTGGTGCTGGTGAGTACTGTGCGCAGTTTCAACAATCAGTTGGGCAGCAACGCCGGGGTTGTGAATATCGATGTGTCGCTCAAGCAACTGACCGATCTGGTCAAGCAGATCCGCCTCGGGGACAGCGGTTATCTGATGCTGATGGAAGCCAACAACACAGTGTTGGTTGACCCGAGCGATCCGGCGCACAACTTCAAGCAACTCACCGATCTGGGCGAGGGCTACAAACAACTGGCCGAGGCGGGCAAAGGTCTGGTGGAAGTCGAATTGGCCGGCGAGCGCTACATGGCGCTGGTCTGGCCGTCGGAGTCGCTGGGCTGGCGCTTCGTCGGTGTGGTCAAGGCCAGTGAAGTCATGGCCGGCGCCACGCGGCTGACCTGGATCATCGGCGCCATCGCTGTTGCCTGCGCGCTGCTGTTCGCCATGGCCGGTGCGTGGTTTGCCGGGTTGATGGTCAAGCCGATTCGTGGCGTGGCCAGTGGTCTGGAAGGCATTGCACAGGGTGAGGGCGATCTGACCGCGAGACTGGATGTACGCGGGCAGGATGAAACCGCGCAACTGGCTGGCTGGTTCAACCAGTTTCTCGAGGCGATCCGCACGTTAATCCAGCGCATCGGTCAGGCGGCCGGGCAGATTCACAGCAGCTCTGGCAGCGCCACCGAGGTTTCGGCGGAAATGGCTGAAGTCGCCTCACGGCAGCGCGAAGCGGTGGACATGGTCTCAACGGCGTTCCACGAAATGGTCGCCACCTCCAACGAAGTCGCGCGTTCGTGCAGCCAGGCGGCGGACTCTGCCGACAACGGCCAGCGCCAGGCTCACGCCGGGCAACAGCAGATCGACGCGGCGGTGAACAACGTCGGGCGCCTGAGCCAGGAGATCGGCCACAGCGCCGAGTCGATGCAGCAATTGGAGCAGGACAGCAACGACATTCAGTCGATCCTCGGCACCATCCGCTCCATCGCCGAACAGACCAATCTACTGGCGTTGAACGCGGCAATCGAAGCGGCGCGGGCAGGGGAGCAGGGACGCGGTTTTGCCGTGGTCGCCGACGAAGTGCGCGCGCTGGCCAAGAGAACCGCAGACTCGACCGGCGAGATCGACGCTTTGCTCGGTAACCTGGCACGACGCACTCATCAAATGGGCAAGCAAATGCACGCCAGCCTTGAGGTGTCGCAGGACACTGTGCTGTCGATCAACGAGGCGCGTGCGAGTTTTGGATTGATACGTGAGTCCGTGGACGTGATCCGCGACATGAACACGCAGATCGCCACGGCGGCGGAAGAACAGCATCAGGTCGCCGAGGACATCAATCGGCATATCAGCCAGATTCACGGGGATGCGCAGTTGGTGGCGAGTCTGGCGGATTCGACGCGCCAGGATGCGCAGAATCTGACGGCGTTGTCGCAGACGTTGAATCAGTTGGTGAGTCGTTTCCGGACCTGATATTCATTACCGGGTCACATAAAAACCTGTGGGAGCTGGCTTGCCAGCGATGGCGTCATTACTGTCAATATTGATGCTGACTGAACTGACGCTATCGCTGGCAAGCCAGCTCCCACAGGGTTATGTGTTGATTGAGGAATCAAGCCACCGCAGGCAACGCACCCATCTTCCCGTGGCAATACACCAACGGTGCGGACACTTGCTCCGGCACGATCAGATTCTTCACCGCGCCGACCATGATCGCGTGGTCGCCACCTTCGTATTCGCGCCACAACTCGCACTCGATCACCGCCGTGGCATTGGCCAGAATAGGGTTGCCCAACTCGCTCAACGTCCACTCGATACCCTGCGCCTTGTCCTTGCCTTTACGGGCGAAGGCGTAGGCTTCGCTTTGCTGTCCGCCGGAGAGAACATGGATGGCGAAGCGTTTGTTCTTGATCAAGACCGGATAGGAATCGGAGCTGTAGTTGGGGCAGAACAGCACCAGCGCCGGGTCCATCGACAGCGAACTGAACGCGCTGGCGGTCAGGCCGATGATCTGGCCGTCGTCATCCAGCGTGGTGATAACAGTGACGCCGGACGGGAACGAGCCCATGACTTGTTTGTAGATGGCAGCATCGATCATTGGGTAGTCCTCGGGTGTTGTGACGCGGTTTTTATGTGTTTGTAGGTCTGATGGTATACCGTAATACATTCTTTGCAAGGGATTTTCAGGTGAACCGATAAACGTGCTTCTTTCGTCGGAAAGTCAATGTTTACGGGGCTTTCGGCTAGTCAGCGAAGGGCAGGATCAGCGAGGATATCAGCGCAGATCGCGTTCAAATCAGCGGATCAGTCTTGTGCAAAGTTTGGAATACCATAATATGGTCGGCATCTGAGGGGCGGCCATAGAGTCCCCCCGGTTTGGCTTCATACAACGATAAGAACAGACAAACTCGAGTTCATGCATATGTCCCAGATGTCCCGGCAAGATCCGTTGATCGAGAACCATACGGTCGACTATGTCCCACTCGCGGAACGCCACGGGAAGGCCCGCGACCTGTTCACCCTTTGGTTCAGCACCAACATTGCGCCACTGCCCATCGTCACCGGCGCCATGGTGGTTCAGGTGTTCCATCTCGATTTGCTCTGGGGGCTGCTGGCAATTGCGCTCGGGCACATGATCGGCGGCGTGGTGATTGCGCTGGCCTCAGCGCAAGGTCCGCGCATGGGCATTCCGCAGATGGTCCAGAGTCGCGGCCAGTTCGGGCGCTACGGCGCGCTGTTGATCGTGTTTTTCGCGGCGATCATCTACATCGGTTTCTTCATTTCCAACATCGTCCTTGCCGGCAAATCCATCGTCGGCATTGCGCCGTCGGTGCCGGCGCCGTTGAGCATCCTGATCGGTGCGTTGGCGGCCACGGCCATCGGTGTGATCGGCTACAACTTCATCCATACGCTGAACCGTATCGGCACCTGGGTGATGGGCAGCGCGCTGCTGGCGGGTTTCATCTACATCTTCGCCCATGATTTGCCGGCGGACTTCTTCACTCGCGGCAGTTTCAACCTGTCCGGCTGGCTGGCGACGGTGTCGCTGGGGATCATCTGGCAGATCAGCTTCTCGCCGTACGTGTCCGACTACTCGCGTTACCTGCCGGCCGACATCGGCATCGCCAAGCCGTTCTGGGCGACCTATCTGGGCGCGACGCTCGGCACCATTCTGTCGTTCACCTTCGGCGCGGTGGCTGTGCTGGCAACGCCGGAAGGCACTGAAGCGATGGTTGCGGTCAAGCAGTCCACCGGTTGGCTGGGGCCGATTCTGATGGTGCTGTTCCTGCTCAACATCATCAGCCACAACGCGCTCAATCTGTACGGCGCGGTGCTGTCGATCATCACCTCGATCCAGACCTTCGCCAGCCAATGGACGCCGAGCATCAAGGTACGTGTGGTGCTGTCGAGTGTGGTGCTGGCGGGCTGCTGCGTGGTGGCGCTCGGGGCCTCGGCGGATTTCATTTCCGAGTTCATCGGGCTGATTCTGGCGCTGCTCTTGGTGCTGGTGCCGTGGGCGTCGATCAACCTGATCGACTTCTATCTGATCAAGCGCGGTTGCTACGACATTACGTCGATCTTCCGCGCCGATGGCGGGATCTACGGACGCTTCAACCTGCACGCGATCATCGCCTATTTCATCGGCATCATCGTGCAATTGCCGTTCGCCAATACGTCGCTGTACGTCGGGCCTTACGCCAATCTGGTTGATGGCGCGGATCTGTCGTGGCTGGTCGGCCTGGTGGTCACTGTTCCGCTGTATTACTGCCTGGCGACACGCGGCCAGGCTCAGCAGAGCAGGGCGGCGAAGTTGGGTTACACCGATTGACGCAGTCCGCGTAAACAATAATGCCCGGCCATGTGCCGGGCATTGTTTTGTCCGCATCCCAGCGGTCATTCATATTGGCCACATCGATCCCCTTTTGGCCAATCACCCACTGTGAACCGGCTACGCTGTCAGCAAGAATCAAAACCACAATTAAACGCTGGACTATTTTTGCCCTTGGCTACCTTTCAAGCCGCTGCCGTGTACAGAACATAAAAACCATCGAACTCACGCCGCATTTTGGGGAAACAACCATGGTCACGATGAAACGCATTCTGGGTGCCACCGTGTGTGGGCTGACGCTGTTGGCCAGCGCCGTCCAGGCCGAGCAGCGCGAACTGCGCGTGTACAACTGGGCGGATTACATCCTGCCCTCCGTGCCCAAGGATTTCGCGGCAAAAAGCGGCATCAAAGTGACCTGGGACACCTTCGATACCAACGAATCCCTGGAAGCCAAACTGCTCACCGGCAACTCCGGTTATGACTTGGTCGTGCCGTCCAACCAGTTCCTCGAAACGCAGATCAAGGCGGGCGTGTTCCAGAAACTCGACAAGTCGAAACTGCCGAACTGGAGCCACCAGGATCCGGAGCTGTTGAAACTGCTCGGCAAGAACGATCCCGGCAACCAGTACGGCGTGCCTTACATGGTCGGCACGGTGCTGATCGGCTTCAACCCGGCCAAGGTCAAGGCCGCATTGGGTGACAACGCGCCGGTGGACAGTTGGGATCTGGTGTTCAAACCCGAGAACATGGAAAAGCTCAAATCCTGCGGTGTAGCGATGCTTGATTCGCCGACCGAAATTCTGCCGTTGGCTCTGCATTACCTCGGCCTCGACCCGAACAGCCAAAACCCCGCCGACTATGAAAAAGCCAAAGAGCTGATGCTCAAGGTTCGCCCCTACGTGACCTACTTCAACTCGGCCAAATACATGACCGACATCGCCAACGGCGACATCTGCGTGGCCATCGGTTACTCCGGCAGCTTCTATCAGTTCGGCAACCGTGCCAAAGAGGCGAACAATGGCGTGGTGGTCGACTGGCGCTTGCCGAAGGAAGGCGCGCCGATCTGGTTCGACACTTTCGCGATTCCGAAGAGTGCGAAGAATGTCGAAGAGGCCCACGAATTCCTCAACACCTTGCTCGATCCGAAAGTCATTGCGCCGATCAGCGACTTCCTCGGCTACCCGAATGCAAACAAGGATTCGATACCGCTGATCAACAAAGAGATCACGGACAACCCGAACCTGACACCGACCCCGGAAGCGCTGAAAAACCTCTATGTCGTGCAGCCATTGCCGCAGAAGCTCGAACGCGTGCGTACCCGCGTCTGGACCAACATCAAATCTGATAAGTAACACCGATCCCCTGTAGGAGTGAGCCTGCTCGCGATAGCGGTCGGTCAGTCAATATCGCCTTGTCTGACAAGCCGCTATCGCGAGCAGGCTCACTCCTACAGTGTTTTTTGGGGTGTCATTCGGTGCTGCGTTCGGCCCCTCGGGTGATAACCAGGCTCAGCAGCACTGACCCGAAAATCACCGCACCCACCACCGCCAGCGACCACTCCACCGGCATGTGCAGCCACGGCATCAGCACCATTTTGCCGCCGATAAACACCAGCACAATCGCCAACCCATACTTGAGCAAATGAAAGCGGTCGGCCATGTCCGCCAACAGGAAGTACAGCGCGCGTAATCCCAAGATCGCGAAGATGTTCGAGGTGAACACGATGAACGGATCGGTGGTGACGGCGAAGATCGCCGGGATGCTGTCGACTGCGAACATCAAGTCGCTGGCCTCGATCAGCACCAGCACCAGAAACATCGGAGTCGCCCAGCGCACGCCGTTCTGCAGGATGAAAAACCGCTCGCCGTGAAAACCACTGGTGATGCGCATATGCCCACGCACCCAGCGCAGCAAGGGATTGTTGTCGAGATCCGGCTGCTGCTCGGCGAACACCAGCATCTTTATCCCGGTGATGATCAGGAATACGCCGAAGGCGTACAGCAGCCATTCGAACTGCGACACCAGCCAGACACCGGCGAAGATCATCACCGCGCGCATCACGATCGCCCCGAGCACGCCGTACAACAGCACGCGGCGCTGCAACTCAGGCGGCACAGCGAAGTAGCTGAAGATCATCACGAAGACGAACATGTTGTCGATCGACAGCGATTGCTCGATCAAATAGCCGGTGAGGAATTCGAGGGTTTTCTGCCGGGCGATGTCAGCGCCGAACTCACCGTGCAGATACCACCAGAGCAAACCGGCGAAGCTCAGGGCCAGCAGGCACCAGGCAATGACCCACGACAGGGCTTCGCGCACTGACACGCGATGCGCCTTGCGCCCGCCGAAAACAAACAGGTCCAATGCCAGCATGGCAAGAACGAAAACGATGAAGGCGCCCCACATCCAGGGCTCGCCGATATTGATGTTCGTGGCGGGCATGTCACGCTCCCTGTCTTATTGGTTTAGAGTCAGACGAGGTCATGCTAGCGACGACGTTGCGGCAAAGAAAAATCGTTTATTTCTGCGCAACAGTTCGAAAAAAACGAAGTGTCAGGCGGTAATCGCGTCCCGAACCTTCTCATCCATCTCTTGTAGAGCGGCCATTTCAGCGATGAGCAACGACCCTTTGGAACCTCAAGCCGTCGGCAGCCCGATCACCAGCAGCGCGATTTTCATCGTCGCAACGCTTAAACCGGGCGCCGATGCGGCGGAAACAGTGAAGGGCTGGTGCGGTGATGTTGCCGGGCTGGTGCGATCGGTCGGCAAGCGTGTCCCAGCGGGCAACCTGACGTGTATCTGCGGGTTCTCGTCGAATGGCTGGGATCGCTTGTTCGGCAGTCCGCGGCCGGCGTCATTGCACGCTTTTCGTGAGTTCGGCGTTGAAGGGCGTCATGCACCGGCCACGCCGGGTGACCTGTTGCTGCACATCCGCGCCGATCAAATGGACCTGTGTTTTGAACTCGCCACGCAGATCATGGCGGTGCTCGGCGATGCCGTGACGGTGGTCGACGAGGTTCAGGGTTTCCGCTATTTCGACATGCGCAGCATCATCGGTTTTGTCGACGGCACGGAAAATCCGGTCGGTCGCAAAGCGGTGAATTTCACCATCGTCGGTGACGAAGATCGGGACTTCAGCGGCGGCAGTTACGTGTTGGTGCAGAAGTACCTGCACAACATGACGGCGTGGAACGGTTTGAGTGTCGAGGCTCAGGAGCGAGTGATCGGTCGCACAAAACTGTCGGATATCGAATTGGGGGAAGACGTCAAACCGAGCAATTCCCACAGTGCGCTGACCACAATTTCCAATGCGGCGGGCGAGGAAGTGAAGATCCTGCGCGACAACATGCCGTTTGGTCGGCCGGGAGCGGGGGAGTTCGGCACGTTCTTCATCGGCTATCCGCGCTCACCGGAACCGATGGAGCAGATGCTGGAAAACATGTTCGTCGGCAAACCGCTGGGCAATTACGACAAGTTGCTGGATTTCAGCACCGCCGTCACCGGAGGCCTGTATTTCGTGCCGTCAGCCGATCTGCTGGAAGAGTTGGCGGATCGATAACGGCAAGCGGGGTCGGGACTGAACAGTCTCGACCCCGTTTTGTTTCAGGACAGCGGCGGCGTGCGCGGTGGCACCAGACGTTTGGACCCCGTCGATTCAAACGCCGAGGCCAGGCGCAGCAGCGTCGAATCGTCATAGGCGCGACCGGCAAAGGTCAAGCCGGCCGGCATGCCGATGTCAGCCATGACGCCCATCGGCACGGTCACGGTCGGCACGCCGAGGTGACGAATCGCGAGGTTGCCGTTGGCGACCCAGACGCCGTTGCTCCAGGCGATGTCGGCCGATTGCGGATTGACATCGGCATCCGCCGGGCCGACGTCGGCCACGGTCGGGAACAGCACCGCGTCGAGTTTCAGCGCATCCATCCAGTCTTCGAGATCGAGCTTGCGGGTTTTCTCCAGGCCACGCAGACCGTCCGGCAGCGTCGGAATCTGATCCCACGGCGTGATGCCGCGCTCGGCCATGCGCACGTATTCGTCCATGCCGGCGGCCAGATCGCCTTCACGGTTCGGCAGCGTGCCTGGGTCGTGGGGGAAGATTTTCGGCCCATCGACATCGACCAGACGATTGAGCTTTGGGTCGCCGTTGGCGCGCAGGAAGTCGTCAAACGCCCAGGCCGACAGATCCCACAGTTCGTGGTGCAAAAACTCTTTGGAGACGATGCCGCGATTGAACACGGTCGGCGCGCCCGGGCGGTCGCCTTCGCAGTTGGACACCAGCGGAAAATCGACTTCGATGACTTCGGCGCCGGCCGCTTCCAGCGCGGCGCGTGCCTGCTTCCACAGGTCGATCATCGACTCGCGGGTGTTGATGCGTTGCCCGGTCGGGCCGCCGATGCCCGGTTCTGCGCTGGTGCCGGCCTCGGGGTCGGCATTGATGTACATCTTCGGCACGCCTAGACGCTTGCCGGCCAAGGCGTCGGCCTTCACCGCCAGTTCGGCATAGGAAGCAGGGCGCACCGACATGACGCTCGGGATCGGCACCCACGGTTGCAGGCGCCACAGATCGCCACGGCTGTCAGTGTCTTCGGCGACCACGACGTCGAGCACTTCGAGCAAGTCGGCCATGGTGCGCGCGTACGGCACGACGACGTCCATGGTCGGGGTCAGCGGCCAGTTGCCGCGCACCGAAATCACTCCGCGCGACGGCGTGTAGGCGCACAAGCCGTTGTTCGACGCCGGACCGCGTCCGCTCGACCAGGTTTCTTCAGCCAGACCGAACGCGGCGAAACTGGCGGCAGTGGCGGTGCCGGCGCCGTTGGACGAGCCGGAGGCGAATGGCGCCGTCAGGTACTCGGCGTTATACGGACTTTCGGCGCGACCATAGACGCCGCGCTGCATGCCACCATTGGCCATCGGCGGCATATTGGTCTTGCCCAGGCAGATCGCCCCGGCCGCGCGCAGTCGCTCGATGGTGAACGCATCACGGTGGGCGACAAGATCGACAAATGCCGGGCTTCCGGAGGCTGCCGTCAGGCCTTTGACCAGGTAGCTGTCCTTGGCGGTGTAAGGAATGCCATCGAGCGGGCCGAGGGTTTCGCCCTTGGCGCGACGCTCGTCAGCAGCTTGCGCTTCTTTCAGCGCATCAGGGTTGCGCACCACCACGGCGTTGAGCGCGGTGGCGGTGTCAGCACCGTCGTAGGCATCGATTCGCGCCAGATAAGCCTGCACCAGCTCGACCGAAGTGGTCTGGCCGGAGACCAGCGCAGCGCGCAATTGGGCAATGGAAACTTCAGTGACTTCGATCATGTCATTACCGCCGTCAGGTTCTCAAAAAGGTTTTCATTGTGGAACGTGCGAAAGATTTTCAATGGGCGTAACTCTACCCTGAACTTTGAGCAAAGGCATGTGCAAGTTCGATAATTATCGGGTTATTCAGCGGAAAAACTCTCCCGGTGTCTCTCCGAACTGTTGACGGAACGCTGAAATGAACGCCGAAGTCGAGTCATATCCGCATGCCAACGCCACGTCGGTGACGCGTTCACCGCGCTCCAGCGGTGTCAGCGCACCGAGCAGGCGCAAGCGTTGACGCCAGGCGCGAAAGGTCAGCCCGGTGTCACGCAGAAACAGACGGGTCAGGGTTTTCTCGGTGACGCCGAATTTTTCGCTCCAGTGGCTGAGCGTAGTCTGCTGTTCCGGATGGTGCTCCAGACTCTGGTAGATCTGCTTCAGACGCGCGTCTTGCGGCAGCGGCAGCATCAGGTCGATTTGCGGGGCTTCGGCCAACTGGTCGAGGATCACCTGCGCCATCCGCCCGTGTGCACCGCTCTGGTCATATTCCACCGGCACCTGACTGAAGGCGCGGATCAACTCCCGAAGCAAATCGCTGACGCCCAGCACATGGCAACGCTCAATCGCCCAACCGGCGACGTTGCAATCGATGTACAGACTGCGCATCTCGGTGTGCGGCGAGCTGAACACCCGATGCGGCACGCCCGCCGGAATCCACACTGCACGCTCGGGTGGCGCGACGAAGCGCCCGGCGCTGGTCTGCACTTCCAGCACGCCTTGGATCGCGTAGGACAATTGCACCCACGGGTGACTGTGGCGACGGGTCAACGCACGATTAGGCAGCGATTCGGTGCGTCCGTACAGCGGACGCGGTAGGCTGGGCAGCCCGGGAATGCTGCGTCTGACGCTTTTGTCGTGTCCTTTTGGCGGCATCTGGAGGATCTTCGGCGTTAGTCGGTAATTTGCAGTCACGTTAGAGTCGCAATCACGTACTGGCAACCCCCGGATGAGTAAACCATGACGCGCCCAAGATTCCTCCCCGACAACTTCACCCTGACCCTGATCGGCGTCGTGCTGCTCGCCAGTTTCCTGCCGGCCAGCGGTCAGGTCGCCGTCGGCTTCGGCTGGCTGACCAACATTGCCATCGCGCTGCTGTTTTTCCTGCATGGCGCCAAGCTGTCCCGCGAATCGATCATCGCCGGCGCCGGTCACTGGCGTCTGCACTTGCTGGTGTTCGGCCTGACCTTTGTGCTGTTCCCGCTTCTGGGTCTGGCGCTCAAGCCGCTGCTGTCGCCGTTGATCGGCGACAAGCTGTACATGGGCATGCTTTACCTCTGCGCTTTGCCGGCCACGGTGCAATCGGCGATTGCCTTCACTTCGTTGGCGCGAGGCAACATTCCGGCCGCAATTTGCAGCGCAGCGGCCTCGAGCCTGTTCGGGATTTTCCTCACGCCGTTGCTGGTGACGTTGTTGCTCAACGTTCACGGTGACGGCGGCTCGACCCTCGATGCGATCCTGAAGATCAGCGTGCAATTGCTCCTGCCGTTCATTGCCGGGCAGATTGCCCGTCGCTGGATCGGCGCGTGGGTCGGGCGCAACAAGAACTGGCTGAAGTTCGTCGACCAGGGTTCGATTCTGTTGGTGGTCTACGGTGCGTTCAGCGAGGCGGTCAACGAAGGCATCTGGCATCAGATTCCAGTCGTCGATCTGCTCGGTCTGGTGGTGGTGTGCTGCATCCTGCTGGCGCTGGTGCTACTCGCCTCAACCTTGTTGGGCAAGGCCTTCGGGTTCAGTCAGGAAGACCGCATCACCATTCTGTTCTGCGGTTCGAAAAAGAGTCTGGCCACCGGCGTGCCAATGGCGCAGGTGCTATTTGCCGGCAGCACCATCGGCGTGCTGATTCTGCCGCTGATGCTGTTTCACCAGATCCAGTTGATGGTCTGCGCGGTGCTGGCCCAGCGTTATGCGAAACGCCCGGAATCGGTGCCGGATCTGATGGCGCAGGTTGATCCATAACATGATGGTGTTGTAGGAGCTGCCGCAGGCTGCGATCTTTTGACTGTGTTTTAAAGACAAGATCAAAAGATCGTCCGAACGCGGCCCGAGCCTTCGGCAGCTCCTACAACGTACCTGCGTATTTCACCGCTGCCGCCCGCGAGGGCACGTTCAGCGTACGCAACAAAGAAGACACATGAATACGCACCGTGAACGGCGAAATATCCAGTTCGCGGGCGATTTCTTTGTTGGTCTTGCCTTGGGCGATCAGCCGCAGCACCTCTTGCTGGCGCGGGGTGAGGGCGGTTGCGGTTTCCAGCGGCAACAACCCTGACGGCGCGAATTTCACCAGCACCTCGCCTTGGCGAATCGCCAGAATCGCCTGCCCAATTTCATCGGGGGCGATGTTCTTGCCGACGAAACCGTCGATGCCGGCAGCCATCACTTCATTGATCAGCGATTCATCATCAACCATCGATACCGCAATCAGTGTGGTACGCGGCAGGCGCCGGCGCAGTTCGGCGAGCTGGCTGACGCAGGTCAGCCCGGGAAAGCGCAGATCGAGAATCAGCGTATCCGGTTCATCACCCAATGGCAGCAAGGCCAGCACCGCAGCGAGATCGCCGGCTTCTTCGAGCACGGCGTCGGGCAGGAGGCGCTGCACCGTGCGCAACATCGCCTCGCGAAACAGCGGGTGATCGTCGGCTATGATAATTCGGCAGGTCATGGCGTGACCCTCCCTGGGTCAGGCGTTGCTCAGGGGTTGCACATTAGCACCCCAAGCGAACGTTGCCTGCAGGTTGATTCGGAATCTGACGATTGCCGCACAAGGACGTTTTACGATGAAGTTCGAGAAAAATACCGAGCTCGACCAAGCCAATCTGCGCATTATCATCGCCGCGATTGCCGTGGTCTACATGGTCATCATGGGGTTTGTGCCGGGGCAGCGCTTCGATACCTATCTGCCTGTTGTCACCTACATCACCCTGTTTTTATTGGCTTCAATTGTGTTTCGTCAGGCCATTGCGCGCTGGCCCGGGCATTATCCGGCGCGGCGGATTTTCGCGATGGTTCATGATTACACCGGGACCTGTTTCGGGCTGGTGGTCGGCGGCGAGGCGGCATTGCCGCTGTATGCGGTGATCATCTGGGTCAACCTGGGCAACGGCATGCGCTATGGCTCACGATACCTGGCGATTGCCACGGCACTGGCGTTGCTGGCGCTGTTGTGTGTGTATCGCCTGACGCCGGTCTGGCAGGCGCAGCCGTACATGGTGTTGATGCTAATGATCACCAGCACGGTGATCCCGTTTTATGCGCATCTGTTGCTGGAGCGCACGCGCAAGGCGTCGGAAGAGGCTGTGGCGGCGAATCTTGAAAAGTCGCGGTTTCTGGCGCAGGCCAGTCATGATTTGCGTCAGCCGATTCACTCGATTGGTTTATTTACCGCGTGTTTGCGCGAGTCGCGATTGGGCGAGGAAGAACGGCGTCTGGTCGACAGCATCGATCGCTCGCTGCTGAACGTGTCGCAGTTATTTCGTTCGATTCTGGATCTCTACACCCTCGATAACGGGCGGATAGCGCCGAAGCTGCAAGCCGTGAATCTGGGCGAGTGGCTGGTGGATCTGGTGCGCCAGAACACCGAAGCTGCGCGCTGGGCCGGGGTAGAGTTGCGCCTGCGTCCCTGTGAATACTGGGTGCGCACCGATCCAGCGTTGCTGGCGACCATGGTGCAGAACGTGCTTTCCAATTGCTTCAAATACGGTGCGCATCGGCCTGTACTGATCGGCGTGCGGCGGCGCGGGGCGGGGTTGGCGATCACGATTTATGACTGCGGCAACGGTATCGCCGAAGAGCATCTGGCCAAAGTGTTCGAGGAGTTTTATCGGGTGCGGCAAGTGCGCGACAAAGATGTCGAAGGCGTGGGCCTGGGGCTGGCGATCGTCAAGCGTCTGGGCGAGTTGATGGGTGTGGGTGTGACTTTGCGCTCGCGGCTTGGGCGGGGAACGGCGGTGGCCCTGAACGGATTGCCCATCGTTGCGCCACCGGCGTTGGCGGGCACGCGTGACGAGGCCCGGCAGGTCGGTCTGCTGACCGGGTTGAAAGTGTGTCTGGTGGAGGATGATCGCAATGTATTGCTGGCGACTTCAGCGTTGCTCGAGCGCTGGGGTTGCGTGGTGCAGGCCGAGCTGTCGGCGCGGGATTTGCTGACCGACTGCGACATCATCGTCGCCGACTATGATCTCGGCACCCACGCCACCGGCATCGAATGCATTGACGACGTGCGCCGGCAGCGCGGTTGGGCAGTGCCGGCCATGATCATCACCGGCCACGACATCGAAAAGATCCAGGCCGCGCTGCACGATCGCGACATTGCCATTCTGTCCAAACCGGTCCGCCCGGCCGAGCTGCGCGCGACCCTCCGAGCCCTGCGCGACCGGCAAAGCGAATCCTGTGAGAGCTAGCCCTGCTAGCGATTGGCCGGGCACAGCCAACATCTTCATTGGCTGATCCACCGCCATCGCCAGCATGGCGGGCTCCCACAGGTTTTGTGAGGGGCAGTCAAAACCGGGTGTATGCCATCAGCGCTGGCAGAGGTAATCCTGGGTAATGGTGGTTTGCAAGCAGTTGTACTTGCCCATGGTGCGGCAGATGTTTTTCTCCGAGCCGGTGACCTCGGCGTTTTTGTAACCCCAGGTCTTGCAGCGTTGTGCAGCGACGGTCAGACCTTGTTCGGCGTTGGTCTGGCCGCTTTCGAACTGGCCCAGTTCATAAGAGACCTGCACGACGCCATCGTTTTTGCTGCCGCCGGTGGCTTCCCATTGTTTCGGCGTGGCGCAACCGGTGAGGAACAGGGCTGAAAGGGTAAGTGTGGCGATGAGGTATTTCATGGTGTCTCTTCCTTGGTGTTGTTCTGATTTCCAGGCACAACGATCCCGCACGTAGCAAAAGCTCCACGTTGGGGAACATCGGGGTTGCGGGGGAATATAGCGCCGAAGGGCGGGGTGGTCGATTAGCACAAATGTACTAGTGGGCGGCTCGAGCGAGCCGCCCACTAACAGGGAGAAGTTACTGAGGACTGTTGAACTGGTCGGAATAACTGCCGGTCATCAGCGCTGAAGCAACGCGGTCTGATCCCACACCCACTCGGGAATAGGCAACCCGGTTGACGCCGGTACGATCAGCGCCATCTGAAGCCAATGCACCTGCACCAACATGCTCCGAACCATCAGAAGCTACCGCGTTCGCGCCAACGTGATCGGCACCGTCAGAAGCTACCGCATTCGCGCCAACGTGATCGGCACCATCAGAAGCCACCGCATTCGCGCCAACGTGATCGGCACCGTCAGAAGCTACCGCATTCGCGCCAACGTGATCGGCACCATCAGAAGCCACCGCATTCGCGCCAACGTGATCGGCACCATCAGAAGCCACCGCATTCGCGCCAACGTGATCGGCACCGTCAGAAGCTACCGCATTCGCGCCGACATGATCGGCGCCGTCGGAAGCTACCGCATTCGCGCCGACGTGATCGGCCCCATCAGAAGCCACCGCATTCGCGCCAACGTGATCGGCACCATCAGAAGCCACCGCATTCGCGCCAACGTGATCGGCGCCGTCAGAAGCTACCGCATTCGCTCCGACATGATCGGCGCCGTCGGAAGCTACCGCATTCGCGCCGACATGATCGGCGCCGTCAGAAGCTACCGCGTTCGCGCCAACGTGATCGGCACCGTCAGAAGCTACCGCGTTCGCGCCAACGTGATCGGCACCGTCGGAAGCCACCGCACTCGCGCCAACATGGTCAGCGCCGTCAGAGGCCACGGCAGGAGCGCCAACATGATCCGCTCCATCCGCAGCCAATGCCTGCGGCTGTCCCGCCCAGGCCCCTGGCATCGCTACGGCGGCCGCGACCGCCATTACTACGCCTGACAAAAACCTGTATTTCATGATTTTCTCCACGCCCCGGCAGCCGCTCGGCGAAAGCGCTTCGTGCGCCGCATAGTGGCTGGCGCCACGATTCATCGGCTCGGGTCAGTCTGGTTGGCGAAAGGCACGGGCGCACCGTCAGGCGCACGGGTGTCGACGTAATCAGTATCGAACTGATCCAGTATAGATCGCTGTCTGGACGCGGTAGGACGGGGGGATCGACGGGCGTTAGGCGTTTCTTTTCCTTCACCCGGCGGGCAAAGTTGAATTCAGTCTAAAAACAGACGAGCGTGGCGGCGAGCCTTTGCTAGGCTCAAAGATGTAGGCGAAGACGCAGACTGATGCGCAATCGGATAGCAAGGGGGCGTGGGGCGCGCTCCGAAAGGTACACGGTTAGAAAGATCTCCGCGCTGAGATCCAGCCCTTATGCCGTGTGAAGCAGCCGAGGCACTAACTTTCAATTTGACCCGGTACTGTGGGAAGCCCGATAAACCTTGTAAGCCAGAGACCAGCACTGGCCGCCTACTCGAACACCAAAGCCCGCCTCGTGCGGGCTTTGTCGTTCTTGCCAGGTCAGATCGATTGCAGCGCCTGCGCCAGATCGGCGCGCAGGTCTTCGACGTCTTCAACGCCCACCGACAGACGCACCAGTCCATCGCCAATCCCCAGTTTTGCGCGGGTTTCGGCAGGAATGGTCGCATGGGTCATGATCGCCGGATGCTCGATCAGGCTTTCCACGCCGCCCAGACTTTCTGCAAGTGCGAAGATCTTCACGTTCTCGAGAAAACGTCGCGCGCCAGCCAGATCGCTGTTCAGATCCACGGAAATCATCCCGCCGAAACCGCGCATCTGCCGCTTCGCCAGTTCATGCTGCGGGTGCGAGGCCAGCCCCGGGTAATAAACCCGTTTGACCTGCGGTTGTTGCTCCAGCCACTGCGCCAGATCCAGCGCGTTGCTGCAATGACGCTCCATGCGCAACGCCAAGGTTTTTACCCCGCGCAACGTCAGAAACGCATCGAACGGCCCGCTGATCGCGCCCACGGCGTTCTGCAGGAAACCGAGTTTTTCCGCCAGTTCAGCATTCTGCCCAACCACGGCAATACCGCCGATCACATCGGAATGGCCGTTCAGGTATTTGGTGGTCGAGTGCAGGACGATGTCGAAACCCAGCTCCAGCGGACGCTGGATATACGGGCTGGCAAACGTGTTGTCGGCCACGCAGATGATCCCGCGTGCACGGCAGATCCGCGCGATGGCTGCCAGATCCGACAGGCTCAGCAGCGGGTTGGTCGGCGTCTCGACCATGACCATGCGCGTGTCGTCCTGCAATGAAGCCTCGAACGCCGACAGATCGGTCAGGTCGACAAAGCTGAACCGGTGCCCGGCGCTGCGCTGACGCACCTTGTCGAACAGGCGAAAGGTGCCGCCGTACAAGTCGTTGCCAGAGACGATATGCGAGCCGGCATCGAGCAATTCCAGCACCGTCGAAATTGCCGCCAGCCCCGAGGCAAACGCGAACGCGCGGGTGCCGCCTTCAAGGTCCGCCACGCAACGTTCCAGGGCGAAACGCGTCGGGTTGTGCGAGCGCCCGTAATCGAAGCCTTTGTGCACGCCGGGGCTGTCTTGCAAGTACGTGGAGTTGGCGTAGATGGGCGGCATCAGCGCGCCAGTGGTCGGGTCTGGCGTCTGTCCGGCGTGGATCACCCGGGTCGCGAAGCCTTGGGATTTATCGTCGTGCTGACTCATGCGAGGGATCTCCGTAATTGGTTGAGCATGTCGGTGCGGGTGATCAGACCATGGAAGCCTGAAGCGTCGGCGATGATGGCGACGAGGCCACGGCTGAGCACCGATTCCAGCTCGGATAGGCTGGCGCCAGGGGCGAGGGTTTGCAGTTTGTCGGTCATCACACTGGACACCGATTGGCTGAAGCGGGCGGCGTCTTCGTGAACGGCCAGCAGGATGTCCGACTCGTCGATCACGCCGACCAGTTGTTTGCCTTCGACCAGCACCGGCAATTGCGAGACATCCGCCAGGCGCATGCGCTGGAACGCGGTCAGCAGCGTGTCGTCGGGGCCGACGCTGATCACGCGGCCATCCTCGAAGCGGCGAGCGATCAGATCGCGCAGGTCGCCGTAACCCTTGCGTTGCAACAGGCCCTGATCGGTCATCCACTGGTCGTTGTAAACCTTGGACAGATAGCGCGTGCCGGTGTCGCAGACAAAGCTCACTACGCGTTTCGGCTCAGTCTGTTCGCGGCAATAACGCAGCGCAGCGGCGAGCAGGGTGCCGGTCGACGAGCCACCCAGAATGCCTTCGGCCTTGAGTAACTGGCGGGCGTGATCGAAGCTTTCTTCATCGCTGATCGAGTAGGCGTGGCGCACGCTGGAGAGGTCGGTGATCGACGGGATGAAATCTTCGCCGATGCCTTCCACCGCCCATGAACCGGGCGTCGGCATCGTGCCGTCGCGGCTGTATTGCGCCATGACCGAGCCGACCGGATCGGCCAGGACCATTTCCAGATCTGGCTGCACGCGTTTGAAGAAGCGGCTTAAACCGGTCAGCGTACCGGCCGAACCAACACCGACGACGATGGCGTCCAGATCATGCTCGGTCTGCGCCCAGATCTCCGGCGCGGTGCTGCATTCGTGGGCCAGCGGGTTGGCCGGGTTGTTGAACTGGTCGGCGAAAAACGCGCCGGGAATGTCTTTCGCCAAACGGGCGGCGACGTCCTGGTAATACTCGGGATGGCCCTTGCCGACATCGGAGCGGGTGATGTGCACCTCGGCGCCCATGGCCTTCAGGTGCAGGACTTTCTCGGTGGACATTTTGTCCGGCACCACCAGCACCACGCGATAACCCTTGGCGCGGCCAACCAGTGCCAGGCCCAGACCGGTGTTGCCGGCGGTGGCTTCGACAATCGTCCCGCCGGGTTGCAGGCGACCATCACGCTCGGCGGCGTCGATCATCGCCAGACCAATGCGGTCCT
The DNA here is from genome assembly GCF_009764645.1 of Pseudomonas sp. PB106. Lineage (GTDB taxonomy): Bacteria > Pseudomonadota > Gammaproteobacteria > Pseudomonadales > Pseudomonadaceae > Aquipseudomonas. The sequence goes on along the minus strand of NZ_RWIM01000111.1, from coordinate 33,958 downwards.
TGATCGAACCGCCGGGGTTCTGCGATTCCAGTTTGAGAAACAGCGTGCAGGGCCCGGTATCGAAGCGGGTGACTTGAACAAGCGGAGTGTTGCCTATCAGCCCAAGTACGGCAGGGCGTGATTCCTTTGACATTTCTTCACCTCTTAGTGGTGTTGATCGCGTTCCATTCGCGGGGAAAAGACTCGGGTGCAACATAGGCTCAGACATCTTCTGTCGCAACCATTAGTCCGCCGGAAATACAGCCAATTCGATCTAACGATAGAACGAAATCAAATCGCTGCAGGACGCGTTTGGCGGCGTTTATATCCAGGCGCCATTGGCTATCCAAAGGGCGTCTTCACCCACGGCAATGGCTTGATCTGCGGTTCAATTTCCTGCAGTGAAAACTGCCTGTGGCGGGATGAGATTGCTGGCCTCCCACAGGGGGCGGTTGTTAAGGTGGCCGGCCGAAATTCAGGTGTTCGACCTTTCATGAGCCATCAACCGATCATTCAAGCCGTGTCCAACGCAGACATTCCTGAGGTGCTGGATTTCGTTTTGGCGGCCCGCGCCGAGCTTTTTCCAAAGCTCAACGCGGCGGGCATGCCCGATGACCTGGCGCGTTTCGCCGAGGTGTATCTGCAAGGCAAGGGGCGGTTTCTGATTGTTCGCCATGAAGGGCAAATCGTTGCCTCGATTGGCTATCTGCCCTATGACCGGCGCTTCGCGCACCTTGGCTATCCCGGACGCAAGGTCGTGGAAATCGTGCGTCTGTTCGTCCTGCCATCGCAGCGGCGTTCGGGGTTGGCCGGTGCGCTGTATCGAGCGCTAAAACAACAGGCGCTGACCGACGGAGTCGAGGTGATCTACCTGCACACTCATCCGTTTCTGCCGGGCGCGATAGCGTTCTGGCAACGGCAGGGTTTCGAGATTATCGATGTCGACCCTGACCCGGTGTGGCAGACCACTCACATGCAAAAAATCATCCATGTAAACGCAGGATCTGCGCGCCATCAAACGGGTCCGTCAGGTAATGCGCCGTGACCCCGAACGTTTCCTCCAACCGCTCGGGGGTCAGCACTTCCAGCGGCTTGCCCAACGCGACCAGGCGTCCGCGCTCCAGCACCGCCAGTCGATCGCAGTTGAGCGCCTGATTCAGATCATGCAGCGCGATCAGCGTGGTCACCGGCAGCGCTCGCACCACCTTGAGAATGCTCAGTTGATGCTGGATGTCGAGGTGGTTGGCCGGCTCGTCCAGCAACAGGATCTGCGGTCGCTGAGCCAATGCCCGGGCGATGTGAACTCGCTGGCGTTCACCGCCGGACAAACTGCGCCAGAGACGATTGCGCAGATGCAGGGCGTCAACATCGATCAGCGCCTGCTCGACGATGGCATCGTCCGCCACGGACCACGGTTGCAACGCCGACAGCCAAGGCGTGCGCCCCAGCGCGACGGCGTCGAACACGCGAATGCCATCGTCGGTGTCGGCCTGTTGCTCGACCACCGCCAGTGTCTGCGCAATGCTGCGGCGGGCCATTTTGCTTAGGCGCTGGTCGTCAAGCAGCACTTCGCCAGCGCTCGGTTCGCGCAGCCCGGCGAGCAGTTTCAGCAGCGTCGATTTCCCCGAACCATTCGGCCCGACGATGCCAAGGGTTTCACCGCGTTGCAGCGCAAGGCTGACACCGTTGAGCAGCTCGGCGCCGCGCACTTTGAAGGCCAATCCTGAGCAACTCAAAACACTGCTCATCGCGCGGACCTGCGGCCAACCAGAATCAAGGCAAACACCGGCGCACCGACCAGCGCGGTAATCACTCCAACCGGAATCACTTGCCCCTTGATCAAGGTGCGCGACAACACGTCAGCGGCAATCAGAAACACCGCGCCGCCCAAGGCACTCGCCGGCAACAGACGCGCATGGCCGGTGCCGAGCAGCAGGCGCGCGGCATGCGGAATCACCAGCCCGACAAAACCGATCGAGCCGACAATCGACACCATCACCGCCGTCACCAGCGCTGCGCAACCGATCAGCAGAATCTGCACACGCCGCACTGCAATCCCGAGGGACGCCGCCGAATCCGCGCCAAAGGTAAACGCATCCAGCGCACGCCCATGCCACAGGCACACCGCCAACCCCAGCAATGCCGCCGGCACCGCCAGCCACACCGAAGGCCAACGCACGCCGCCGAGATTGCCGAGCAGCCAGAACATGATCCCGCGCGCCTGTTCGGAGCTGGCCGAGCGGGTAATCAGAAACGCCGTCAGTGCATTGAACAGTTGCGAACCGGCGATGCCCGCAAGAATGATCTGCCCGGTGCCACTGGCCGAGCCACTGACCCGCGCCAGCAGAATCACCAGCACGAACGCCATTACGGCACCGGCGAAAGCACCGACCGACAGCGAGATGACACCGGCACCCACGCCGAGCAACGCGACCATCACCGCACCGGTCGAGGCGCCGGCGGAAATCCCCAGCAGATACGGATCGGCCAACGGATTGCGCAGCAGCGACTGCAAAATCACTCCGCACGTCGCGAGCCCGGCGCCGCAGGCAGCGGCGACCAGCGCGCGGGTCAGGCGATAGTTCCAGACGATGCCTTCGTCGATGGGGTCGAGCACATAACCGGCGCCCCACAGCTTGTTGGCCAGCACTTGCAGGACCACGTCCGGTTTGATCGAGGTTTCACCGATGGCGACGCCGGCGACCACTGCTATCAACAGTGTCGCCAAGGCCAGCAACGTGCGGATCAGGCTAGAACTCATTTCGACAGGTCATAGCCGTTGATGGCCGTGGCCAGTTGTTCCAGACCGTCGAACATGCGCAGGCTGGCCTGCATGGCCATGGCATCCAGAATGATGATGCGGTTGTTTTTCACCGCGTCCATGTTGCGCGTCACCGGGTCGCTGCGCAGGAAGGCGAGTTTCTTTTCATAGTCGTCAGCCGGGAAACGGCGGCGATCCATGCGAGCGATCACCAGGAACGTAGGGTTGGCTTTGGCGATGGTTTCCCAGCCGACGGTCGGCCATTCTTCGTCGGACTGCACGACGTTGCGCACGCCGAGGGTGCTGAGCATGAAATCGGGAATGCCTTTGTGCCCGGCCACGAACGGCTCGATGTCCATTTCGGCGCTGGAGAACCAGACCAGGGCGCTGACGTCCTTAAGCTGTTTGCCTTGGGCGGTGGCGATGGATTTGGCCAGGCTGGCCTTGAGCTGATCATTGAGCTGCTGCCCGCGATCCTGCACATCGAAGATCTGCGCCAGTTGGCTCACGCTTTTGTAAATGCTGTCGATGCTGAAAGGCGCCAGCCGCGTGCCGTCGGCACCGACCAGGTTGTCCTTGGCTTCGCAATCGGAAGGCAGCAGATAGGTGGGAATTTTCAGTTCATGAAACTGCTCACGGGTGCCGACCGCACCTTGTGGGCCGACCATCCATTCCAGCTCCACGGCGACCAGTTCCGGGCGCTTGCCGATGACCGCTTCGAAACTCGGTTCGTTGTCGGCCAGGCGCTCGATCTGGTCGTTCTGCGCTTTGTACTTGTCCAGGACATTGTTGAACCACAGCGAGGTGCCGACGACTTTATCCGACAGACCCATGGCGTAGAGCATTTCCGTGCCGGCCTGGCCGATGGTCACGGTGCGCGCCGGCGCGTGCTGAAAGGTCAGGTGGCTGCCACAGTTCTCGATGGTCAGCGGGTATTGAGTGGGTGCCGCATGGGCCAGCGTGCAAAGACTCAGACCGGTGATGAGGGTGGCAACGCGAGGCAGCAGCATGGGGCAGTCTCCAATGAATCCGTACGAGAAGCGGGGAGGGTACGGATTGGAAACACACCATCGAACGCGGTTGGGGAAAACTGCGCAAGGCCGGCATTTGATCAAGAGACGCGCGGCACGATGTCCTTCCCGGACACCCCGCCGGTTAGTCAGTCACTGTGCCGGCAGGTCTCCTGACTGATGCGTCATCGCCTGGCTCCGGCCTTCCCGGGAGTCATCCCAGTGGCAGTCGTGGAGCAGGCTCAGCACCTACAGTTGCGGGGGCAGTTCCGATTGATGCTGTGCAAGCATTTCGGATTCCCTATTAATCCCGTGTGGAAACCGGCGGCGGCATGGTAGTCGATCAGGCCGCTGAAGGGGAGACGAATCTGCTGGGGCGAGGATTAATGCTGACTCATCAAACCGTGCAATACGCCCAGGCGCAGGCCCGGTTCGGACGGCACCATCTGTGCGATGCCGAACACTTTGAACGCCGCCAGCATCAGTACCAACCCGGCGGGCAAGATGCTTTGGCGGTGGGGTTGCAGGCCAGCGAGCTTGAGTTGCCGGACGTTGTTCACCTTCAGCAGCAGCAGCGACAGGCGCAGCAATCCGCCGTAGGTGATGCCGTCCTGGCCGTAGTCGTTGAGGCGATTGGCCTTGAGCACTTTGGCCAGCATGCGTGCGGTGCCGGAAGAGCCGATGGTCTGCTGCCAGCCTTGAGCGCGATAACGCCGCGCGACGTGTTCGAATTGCAGGATGGCGAAACGTTCGGCGGCTTGCAGCGCGCCAGCGGATACCTCGCCGCCGCGAAAGAAACGCGTACTCAAGGTGCCGCTGCCGATGGCGATGCTTTCGGTGAGCAACGGTTGTGAACCCTGACCGAGGATCAGCTCGGTGGAACCGCCGCCGATATCGACCACCAGGCGCATGTCCGCGTCGCTTGGCAGGGCGTGGGTCACGCCGGCGTAGACCAGCCGCGCCTCTTCATGGCCGCAGATGACGTCAATCGGAAAACCCAGATGCCGCTCGGCGCTGGCGAGAAACAACTGAGCGTTGTCGGCCTCGCGCACCGCGCTGGTCGCCACCGCGCGAACCCGACCCGCCTCGAAGCCGCGCAGCTTCTTGCCGAACCGCGCCAATGCCTGCCAGCCACGATCCAGTGCCAACGCATCCAGCGCGCCACCGTCAAAACCTTCGGCCAGCCGCACCGGCTCTCGCAGGGTTTTCACTTCCTGGATCAGCAGGCCTTTGCGGCTGCGCACCGATTGGCCGATCATCAGCCGGAAGGCATTCGAACCCAGGTCGATGGCGGCAAACAGCGAGGCGTCTTGTTTCATGGGAATCCTTGCACAGCATCCGCCCGAAGGCTCAAGACGGTTTGCGAGGATTCTGCCGTGATCTTGATGACAGCCTGATGACGGGGCAGGGGCGGTTCAATGAATGTGTGACTGTCATGACACTGTCATTATTCGGCGCCTATGCTGAGGCCAATACATCGCGTGTTCTTAAAGTTTTTGCTGCCAGTTTTGGCAGCTTTTTTTTGCCCGCGATTTAGTAGCTGATCGTTCCAACGCTCATGCGTGGGAATGCCTCTTGGGACGCTCCGCGTCCAGTGACGCGGAGCGTCAGGGGCTGCATTCCCACGCGGAGCGTGGGAACGATCATGGGGAGGGGGAATGCGTTAGCAGGCTTGCGGGGTTTCGCCCCGGGCCAGACGCGCATTGATGTCGTCGATCACCTCGGGCAACTCAGCAATGGTGTCGATCAGATAATGCGGGCGCGAAGGGGCGAACATCTTGCCGATCCGCGCACGTTCTTCCGCCAGACGATCCGACGGCAACGCCTTGTATTGCTCATAGGTCAGGCCCATTGCATTGCCGGAACAGGTCAACGCCACCGTCCACATGCCGGCGCTGCGACCTTCGAGAATCCCCGGCCAGGTGTCGTCGACCTTGACGCATGCCGCCACATCATCGATGCCCAAGGCAATCACGTTAGCCAGCGCCTGCGCCGGATGCGGCCGGCCATTGGGCACTTCATCGGTAGCGACGACATGGTCAGCGACGTAACCATTTTCCCGCGCCAGTTCGACGACCTTGGCCATCACCACCGCCGGATAGCCCGAGCACGAACCGATTTTCAAACCCTTGTCGCGCAACGCCACAATCGCTTCCAGCGCGCCCGGTATCAGCGCCGAATGCAGGGCGATCTTCTCGATCTGCAGCGGCATGAAACGCTCATAGATCGCCGTCACATCGTCATCGCTTGGCACGCGGTCGAATGCTGCACGATAACGCTCGGCAATCTGCGGCAGGTTGCACAGCGTGCGGATGTGATCCCACTTGCCCATGCCCATCGGCCCGCGCGCTTCCTCCAGCGACACGGCGACGCCGAACTCGGCAAAGGCTTCGACGAAAATCTGTGTCGGCGCAAACGAGCCGAAATCGACAACGGTGCCGGCCCAGTCGAGGATCGCGGCTTGCAGGTGAGTCGGTTGTTGGTACTGCATGGTCAATCTCCGTTTTCAGGTAAGCGTGGGCCGTCCCTCGGTAATGAGGTAGGCGGTTTCAAGGGGCAGTGCTGATCAGGTCAGCGGTGGATTCGCATCAAACAGTTCGGCAATCACCGGCCGGTTCCTGCGGATGCCGAGGCAGCACAGGTGGTATTCGATAAAGAACGGGTGATCGACAAAAGTGATCGGCGTGGTGCCCGGGGTTTCGGCGTACTCGACCGCCGAGACAAAACCGATGCCGATGCCTTTGACGATCGCGTGGACGATGGCTTCGCGGCTGTTCAGTTGCATGACGCAGTTGAGGTCGATGGCGAGGCGCTTGCAGCTTTCTTCCACCAGTTGCCGGGTGCGCGCACTTTGCTCGCGCATCACCCATTTCTCGCGACTGATTTCGCTGATGTGAACCTGCGACTGGCTGGCCCACGGATGGTCATCGCGCACCACGGCGATGATCGGATAGCGGTGATACAGCCGCGTATGGAAGCGCTCATCGAATTCCGACAGCGCCAGAATCGCCACGTCGATGTCGAAGTTGAACAGCCGCGCGAGCGTTTCCTTTTCCGAAGAAAACGAGGTTTCCAGTTCAATGTCCGGGTGCCGCTGCATCAGCTCGTAGGTCAGGTTCATCGCAATCGGCGGCGACACCGCACCAAGGCGCAGCATGCCGTTTTTGCGTTGCTTGAAACTCTGCAGCAGTTGCACCGCTTCATCTTCCTGGCCGAACAAACCTTGAGTGATTGCGTAGAGCTTGTGCCCGGCGGAACTCATCTCGATGTAGCGCCCGCGCCGATGGAACAGCTCGACCGAGAAGGTTTTCTCCAGCGCGTTGACCTGCTCGCTGACGGTCGGCTGACCGACGCTGAGGTACTCTGCCGCGAGGGTGAAGCTGCCGGTTTTCGCCACCGCATGAAACGAACGCAACCACTTGTGATACTGGTACATGCAAGCCCCATCAGCGTCGAATGAACAATGCCACCGCCGCGCTGCACAGGCAGGCGCTGGTGACCACTATGAAGATGAGAGACGTGTTTGCCGTGGTGTCAAGCAAACGACCAATCAAAGGCTCGGCCAGGCCGGCAAACAGATAGGACGAAAAGTTCATGATCCCGGTCGCGGTACCGGCGCGTTTGGCACCGACCAGATCCGGGCACAGCGCCCAGAAACTCGACGCCGGGCCGTAGACGAAGAAGCCGCAAAGGAACAACGCCACCAGACCGATCACGCTGTGCGGCGGCAGGCTCCACATCCACAAACTCGTCGCGGCGCCAAGGAACATGTAGAGCATGATCGCCAGATAGCGCTTGGAACCGAACAGCTTGTCCGACACCCAGCCATTGCTCAACGCGCCAACCGCCATGCCGACGGGGAGGGCGACGGTGATCCATTTCGGATCGATCATGCCGTCACCGCTTTTCCAGTCGGCGCCGAGAAAGTGCACCGGCACCCAAACGATCAAGCCGTAGCGCGCCGCGTTTTGAAAGCCCAGTGACAGCGCGGCGATCAGCAGGCGCGGATTCTTCAGCACCGCTTTATAGCGTTGTGCCGAGGTCTCGACTTCGCCATGCGCGGCTTCCTGATGTTTGTCGTCAGCGTTGGCCACGCCGGTGTCGCCCACCGGTTCGAAGCCCAGATCCTGCGGGCGTTCACGGGCAACCAGATAGAAAATGATCCCGCCGGCGAGCATCAGCAGCACTGGCAAACGGAAGATCCAGCGCCACTCCAGTTGCAGCACTTCGAGCACGACGATAGAGGTGACGTACGATAGAATCGACGCGCAACCGGCGGCGAAAGTGTAGAAGCCATAAACCTTGCCGCGCTCACCGGCAGCCCACCAATTGGCAATCAGCCGACCGCCCGGTGCCCAGCCCAAGGCCTGAAAGTAGCCGTTGACGCCCCACGGCAGAATCAGACTGGCAAAGCCGCCGGCAAAACTGGTCACCCAGTTGGCGCCGCAGGACAACACCGCGCCGAGAGTCATGATGCGCCGGCCACCGAACTTATCGGCGAGGTTGCCGTTGATCGCCTGACCAATCGCATAAGCCCATAGCATTGCAGCAGACGCCCAGCCGAGGGTTTCCTTGCTCAAGCCGAATTCAGCCTGAATCCCCGGAATGGCGAAACCGAAGGTCTGCCGTCCAGTGTAGAAAAACAGGTAACAAAACATCGCCGCCAGCAGCATGCGCCACTGTGCGACCCGGAACGAGGCAGAACGTACGGCGAGACCAGGCATTGTTTCGGCACGATTCATGATCTTTTCCTTATTGTTGTGGGTTCCCGTCGGTTGTCGTCGGCGGGTGCACTCTTTTTTGGTGCGACAGGAAATCACCGCAGCGTTTTGCGCCGCCGGCTGTGCTTGGGTTTTTCAGGTTCGGGGCGGCGTCAGGCGGCTTGGCAACCAATGAAGTTCTTGCCGCGTGCGCCCTGCATCGCCAGGTGAATGATGTCTTCGGCGTCCTTGGCCGAGACGCCATAGTCGGCAAACTCGGTTTTCACGCCCAGGGCATGGAGGAACTCGCGCAACTGCTGTTGAGCCTTGGGCAGGTCTTCGCCGAATACGCGCTGCAAGACGCGGTCTCGGGTAGCGTCATGCCCCCACGCCAGACCCAGCACGAGCGGCAGGGTGAAGGAGCAGGCAATGCCGTGGGGCAGGCCGTGGCGTAAGGTCATCTCGTAGGAAATCGAATGCGCCAGCGCGGTTTTGGTGTTGGAAAACGCCAGGCCGGCCTTGAGCGCCGCCAGTGCCATGCGAGTGCGCAGTTCCTGGCTGGACAAGTCTTTTTGCAGGCTCGGCAGGCACTCGAGGATGTCTTCGATCGCCGAGATGGCGAAGGTGTCGGAAACCGGATTGGCGTTGACGTTCCAGATCGACTCCAGCGCATGGGAGAGCGCGTCGAGGCCGGTGGAAACAGTGACGGCGGCGGGCACGGTCAGCATCAACTGCGGGTCGATGATCGCCACGCGTGGCCAGGTGCAATCCAGGTGCAGCGAGTATTTCTTCTGGCTGGCGCTGTCCCAGATGGTTGCCCATGGCGTGACCTCGCTGCCGGTGCCGGCGGTGGTGGGTGCTGCGATCAGCTGTTTGCAGCGCGCCGGGGTGAACGGTTTGCCGCTTGCGAGCAGCGCCAACAGTTCATCGAAATGGCCGGACTCGGTGCCGACGATCAACGCTTTGGCGGTATCGATGGCGCTGCCACCCCCGACCGCGAGCACCACATCGCAATCGCCGGCCTGCTCCCAGAACTGCTCGTAAGTGCTGCGCAAATGGGCAACGTCCGGGTTGGGCTGAACGTCTTCGAACACGTAGACCAGACGCTCGCCGAGCAACGCTTGCAGGCGATCGACCAGCCCCAGGCCACGGGCCTCAGGGAAGGTCACGAGGGCCACGGTTTGCAGCTCGGTGATGGCAGCGAGGTCTTGCAGGCTGCCCCAGCCGAAACGGGTATCGACGGGGTTCTGGAAGCGGGCAGTCATGGTGGATCCTTCTTGTTGTTGTCGTGTGGCGCCATACTCAGCGCCTGTCGACAACGGCTCAAATCGATAATTCGCAGGTTTGAATCGGCTCAGCCGATAGCCGCTCTACGTCAGTGTGCCGAACCGCTCTGGATCGCCGCGCGCATGCGACTGGAGATGGCGTCGGCGACGATCACCATGAAGGTGATGACGATGATGCAGGTCGCGGTTTCCGGGTATTTGAACAACTTCAGGCTGCTCACCAGTTCGAACCCCAGGCCGCCGGCGCCGACCATTCCCAGCACGGTGGCCGAGCGCAGATTGACTTCGAAGCGGTACAGAATCACCGCAATCCACGCCGTGATCACCTGCGGTAAAACGCCAAACACGATCACCTGCAACGGCCGCGCACCAGTCGCTTGCAGCGCTTCAATCGGGCCTTGGTCGATCTCTTCGATGCTCTCGGCGAAGAACTTGCCGAGCATGCCCAGACCATGCAGCGCCAGCGCCAACACGCCGGGGAACGGGCCGAGGCCGACGGCGGACACGAAGATCAAGGCGAGGATCAGTTCGTTGATGCTGCGGGTGAAATTCAGCGCCTGACGCGTGGCGTGAAACACCCAGCGATTGCGGCTTAGATTGCGTGCGGCCAGGAACGAGATTGGTATCGCCAGCAACACGCCAAGCAGGGTGCCCCAAATGGCAATCTGCAAAGTCTCCACCGCAGGTGCGACCAGACGCGGAAGAATGCTCAGGTCCGGCGGAAAAGTGCGCGAGAGAAAGTCACCGATCTGCGGCAAACCCGCCGCCAGTTCACCGAGACTGAGCTGCGCACCTTGCGCGCTCCAGTTCAGCGTCCACAGCACGATCAGGACGATACCGGCGGTGGTCAGCCAACTGCGTGTACCACGGGGCCGCTCACCGACCCACTGATAGTTTTGCGATGGCATGCTCAGGCCCTCGAAGCGGCGCGATAAGTCAGGGTTGGCGTCGGGATGGCTACGGAAGACTCCGCAGATTGCCCCGGATAGATTCGCGCCAGGTCGGCGTCGGTCATGCTCGACGCTTTGCCATCGAACACCAGACTGCCGTGAGCGAGGCCGACCACGCGGTCGCCAAACTCACGGGCGTATTCGACCTGATGCAGATTGCACAGCACGGTGATGCCCAGTTCGCGGGTGGCATCGCGCAGGTACTGCAACACCAGTCGCGCGGTTTTCGGGTCGAGGCTGGCGATCGGTTCATCGGCCAGAATTACCTGCGGTCGTTGCGCCAGGGCGCGGGCAATACCGACGCGCTGCTTCTGCCCGCCAGACAATGAATCGGTGCGCTCACCGGCCTTGTGTGCCAGTTCGACGCGTTCCAGGCATTGCATTGCCAGCGCCACATCGTCACGGCGAAACAGTTGCAGAATCGAGGCGAGGGTGCCGACGGAACCGAGGCGACCGGTCAGCACATTCTTCAAAACGCTTAAGCGCGGCACTACGTTGTGGTGCTGAAAAATCATCGCCACTTCACGGCGCAAAACGCTGGTGTCCGGGCAGGCGAGAGCGTCGATGCCCGCCACGTTCAGCGTGCCGCTGTCGGCCTGCGCCAAACGATTGATGCAACGCAGCAAGGTCGATTTACCGGCGCCGGACTGACCGAGCACCACGACGAATTCGCCCGCTGCGACTTCAAGGTCGATGCCGCGCAACACCGGGTTGCTGCCGTAGTGTTTGGTCAGTTGGCGGATGCTGATCATTTCATGCTCCGCAAATCGAGATCGAGCACCTTGGCGGTTTCGCGCACCACGTCATAGGACGCGTCGGTGGTGGGCTGGAAGCCGTTGAGCACGCCCTGGTCGCCCCACGGCACGTCCTTGATCGAGGCCAGTGCCTCAGCGACTTTCTTCTTCAGCTCCGGATCCAGCGCTTTGCGCCAGACCATCGGCGATTCGGGAATCGGCTTGGAGCTCCAGACGATTTCAAAGTCATCCTGCTTCACCACGCCTTTGGCCACGGCGCTGGCGAAGATGCGGTCAGCCACGGCAGCGGCGTCAACTTTCTTGTTCTCCACCGCGAGGATGCTGGCGTCGTGGGAACCGGAGAAAATCACCCGTTTGAACAGCGTGTCCGGGGCGAACCCTGCCTGCTCCAGTCCTGCTTTCGGGAACAGATGACCGGACGCCGAGCTTGGGTCAACGAACGCGAATGTATGGCCCTTGAGGTCGGCCAGCGAATGAATGCCGCTGTCCTTGCGTGCCAGAATCACGCTTTTGTAAGCGCTCTGGCCGGTCTTCTTGGTCACCGCCACGGAGAACGCTTCGACATCGGCCACCGAGGTCGCCAGCACGTAGGAGAAAGGCCCGAGGTAGGCGACGTCGAGTTTGCCCGAGCGCAGCGCTTCGATGATGCCGTTGTAGTCGGTGGCCACGAACGGCACCACCGGCATGCCGATTTTGGCTTGCAGATCGTCGAGCACTTGTTTGCTCGATTCGATCATCGCTTGGGAATCTTCGGAGGGGATCAGGCCAATGGTCAGTTTGTCCTTGGCCCAGACCTGGCTGGCACTCAGGGCAAGTACGGCAAGGCTGGCGGCACGCAGGAACTGGTTAATTGTTTTCATGGCATTCCACGGTGTGGTTGGGAGTTGCCACAGGCTAGGGCTGTCACGTGACAGTCATTCAATCAATTCAATATGGGAAACCGTAGCTAACTATTGATGGAGTCTATGGATGTCGAGCGCCAAATTGCGGGCCTTTCTCGCCGTCGCCCGCCACGGCAGTTTCAGTGCCGGGGCGCGGGCGTCGGGGTTGAGCCAGCCGACGCTGACGACGCAAGTGCAAAGCCTGGAACGGCAGCACAACGTGGAGCTTTTTCATCGGCGTGGGCGGCGGATCGAACTGTCCGACGTCGGTCGACAATTGCTGCCGATCGCGCAACGGATTGCCTTGCTGAACTGGAAGCGCACAACCTTTTGCGCGACTCCGGGCGGCTCGACAGCGGCCAGCTCAAGGTCGGTGCGGTGGGGCCGTTTCATGTGATCGAGATGGTCGACAGTTATTTGCAACAGCATCCGAATATCGACGTGTCGATCCGCGTGGGTAACTCGGCGCAAGTGCTGTCGGATCTGGAAAATTACGTCACCGATATCGCGGTGTTGGCCGGGCGTCAGGATGATCCAGCGTTGTGTTCAGTGCGTTATGCGCGGCACGCGATCATCCTGTTTGCCCACCATGAGCATCCGCTGGCCAATCGCGGCAGCGTGCGCCTGGAAGAACTGGAAGGGCAACGACTGCTGCAACGTGAGCCCGGCTCGACCACGCGACTGGTGCTGGAGCAGGCGTTGAATGCGGCACAGGTGAAACCGCGCATCGCCATGGAAATCGGCAGTCGTGAGGCGTTGCGGGAAGCGGTGGTGCGTGGGCTCGGGTTGGGAGTGGTGTCGGAAGCAGAGTTCATTGCCGACCCGAAAATTCGCACGATCAGAATCGAGGGCGAAGAGCTGTTTACGGAAACGTATTTGTACTGTTTGGCTGAACGGCGCTCCAGTCGGCTCATTTCGTCGTTTTTTGATGCGGCGCTTGGCTGAGGGTTTGCAATCTTCGGCGAGGCTTGGCTAATATACGATCCATATACACATCGTATCGGAACCATATATGGGCATCGTAAAGATTTCAGAGGACATGCACGAGAATCTGCGCATCTCCAGCAACGCGCTCAGCCGCTCGATCAACGCGCAGGCCGAGCACTGGATGCGCATCGGCATGCTCGCCGAACTGCACCCCAACCTCGATCACAGCGCCATTTGCCGTTTGTTGATCCGTGCCGAACAAAATGGCGGGCTCGACCTGCAACAACTGACACAGGAAGCCGTCAGCGCATGAGAAACCAGATCAAGATCAACACCCCGGCCGACATCGCGCAATCGCGCGCCGCCGGCAAACTCGCCGCTGAAGTGCTGGCGATGCTGGTGCCGCACGTCAAGGCCGGCGTCACCACGGATCAGCTCGATCAACTGTGTAACGACTACATCGTCAATGTGCAGAAAGCGGTGCCGGCCAACGTCGGTTATCACGGCTTTCCGAAAACCGTCTGCGCCTCGGTCAACGACGTGGTCTGCCACGGTATTCCGTCGGGCACGCCGTTGAAGGATGGCGACATCGTCAACCTCGATATCGCGGTGATCAAGGACGGCTGGTTCGGTGATACCAGCCGCATGTACGTGGTCGGCGAGGCGACGCCTGAGGCGCAGCACCTGATCAAGACCACCTATGACGCCATGTGCGCGGGGATTCGCGTGGTGAAACCGGGCGCGACGTTGGGCGACATCGGCCACGCGATTCAGAGCCTGGCGGAGAAGGAAGGCTTCAGCGTGGTGCGCGAGTATTGCGGGCACGGCATCGGCAAGGTCTATCACGATGAACCGCAAATCCTGCATTACGGCTTTCCCAATCAGGGCATGAAGCTCAAGGCCGGGATGATTTTTACCGTGGAGCCGATGCTCAATGCCGGCAAGCGTCATGTGAAGAACATGCCGGACGGCTGGACCGTGCTGACCAAGGATGGCTCGTTGTCGGCGCAGTGGGAGCATATGGTTGCGGTCACCGAAACCGGCTTCGAAATCCTCACCGCTTGGCCGGACGAAATCGAAGGCTACTCCCCAATCACCTAAACACCACAAAACCCCTGTAGGAGCTGTCGAGTGAAACGAGGCTGCGATCTGTTGATCTTGTTTTTAACGGCAAGATCAACAGATCGCAGCCTGCGGCAGCTCCTACAACTTATGTGGTGTGTGCAGGGACGCTTTGCAGCCAATCAAGCACCTCATCCCACAACGGCTGTGCGGTTTCGCGGAAGTAACCCATGTGCCCGTACGGTTTGCTGCCCAGTGGCGGCTGCAGATCCAGCAATGTCAGCGGCGCATTCACCATGGCTTTGACAAACGCATCGCGCGAACGCGGCGGCGCCCACGGATCATCGACCGACGTGGCGAAAACGCATGGCGTTGTGACCTCGGCGTAGAGCGCATGCAGATGGCTCATCTCGGGGGTCGTCGAAGTAGTAGTGGGGGAATTTGCACCAGCGTTTCCAGTCGTTGTAAACGCCCAGCGGCAAATCATCGCCCATGCCCAGCATGCTCCAGGCCATGTAGCCTTTGCGGGCGACAATCACCGGCAGCACAAACGTCCACATCAGACGGATTTTCCAGGCCTCGGTTCGGGACATCCAGCCGCTCCACCCCGCGCCACTGCCCAGGGTGTAGCAAGCTGTCAGGGCGGGGTGATTGGGCAACAGACCAATCGCGTGACCACCAAACGAATGGCCGACCCAATACAACGGCAACGCTTCCTGGCTTAGCAGATCCACTGCCGCCGCCAGATCCTGATAAGCCCAATCCAGATAAGACATCTCAAAGCCTTTGAGGGAAGCCGGCTTCGATTCACCGATGCCCCGGTAATCGAGGGTCAGCACGTGAAAGCCCTGGCGCGCCGCGTGCTCGGCAAAACGCCGATAAAAACGCTGCTGGACCCCGGTGGCACCGGCCATGATCAGGTTACCTTTGACGACGCCCGCTGCGCCGTAGCGCTTGGCGGACAACGGATAACCATCGCGGGCAATGAGGGCGATGTCCTGTCTCTGGATCGATTTGGCAAAGGCTGCGGCCATGGTGTTCATGAAATTGTTCCGAGTGAGTTGAGCAAAGCCTTCAGCGACCTTTGAACTGCGGTTCGCGCTTTTGCATCATCGCCATGACGCCTTCGCGGACATCCTCGGTTTTGATCAGGGCCAGCAGTTGTTCATCAAGCTTCGACAGCGCCGCATCGTCTCCCTGATCCTGCGCCAGAAACGCCGATTGCAGCGTCGCCTGAATCGCCAGAGGCGCAGCCTTGACAATGCGTTCGGCGTATTCGATGGCGCGTGCCAGAGTCTGGCCGGGTGCGACCACTTCGGTCAGCAGGCGCATGTGCAGGGCGGCAGTGGCATCGAACTCTTCCCCCGTGAGCATGTAGCGCATGGCGGCGGTCCAGCCCGCTGCGCGGGTAAAGCGCACGGTGGAACCGCCGGCGGGTGAGATCCCGCGCAACACTTCCAGATGAGCGAAACGGGCATTGGTGGCGGCAATGCTGATGTCGGCGTTGAGCATCAATTCGATGCCCGCCGTCCAGCAAATGCCTTCAATGGCAACCACCACCGGTTTACGCCTGCGCGGTTTGGAAACGCCCCATGGGTCGATGCCTTCTTCAGGATACTTGAAGGCGCCTGACACCAGTTTCGGCGTCAGCTCCATCAAGTCCAGGCCTGCGGTGAAGTGCTCGCCATGCGCGAACAGCACGGCGCAGCGCAGTTCGTCATTGCGCTCATACTCGCCGATGGCCAATGCCAGGTCCGTCAGCATTGCACTGTCGAATGCGTTGCGTTTGCCGGCGCGATCCAGACCGATCAAAAACAACTGACCGCGTTGTTCGCGGGTGACTCGGCCGGGGCCACTGTTGGCTTCGTTCATCTCTGCTTTCCCTGATTTTTTGTCGGCGGCCAGTTACTGACCATCTGTTCGGTAAATAGAAACTAAACGAACAGTTGGTAACCGTCAAATTGAGAAGGGCAGGCTTATGTCATAGAATCACCGCCAGTTATCCGGATCAGGAAATACTCGTGCGACCGTTGAAAATCCCCCGTGAAGAGCTGCTTCTGCGGTGCGCCAATACCTTCAAGCGCCTTGGCTATCATGGCACCACCATGGACGTGCTTGCGTCCGCTTGTGGCTTTACCAAGGCTTCGTTCTATCACCACTATCCGAACAAGGAGGCCTTGCTGCGTGACGTGCTCGACTGGACGCATCAAGTCATCAACCAGACCTTGTTTGCCGTGGCCTTCGACGAAAAACTCACGCCACAAGAACGCCTGAGCAAAATGGGCCGCAAGGCTGCGCGGCTGTTTCAGGATGACTCGATTGGTTGCCTGATGGGCGTGGTGGCGGTCGATGCGGCGTACGGTAAAAGTGAATTGCTGGAGCCGATTCGCGGCTTTTTCGATGCATGGGCCAAGGCGTTTGCGCATTTGCTGGAAGGCCAGGTCGATGAGGGACAAGCCTTGCTGACCGCTCGACAATGGGTGGCGGATTACGAGGGGGCGATTCTGCTGGCGCGGGTCTATGGTGACGCGGCTTACATCGATGCGGTGACGCGTCGGGCGCTGGAACACTTGAGTGCCTGTCAGGCACCGACATAAGGCTTACGCGCTGCGTGTTGTGTCCTCGACAGTGTCAGCTACGACGCACACTGACTTTTTATCCGATCAGGGAGCAACACTATGAGTGCAATCACCCCGGCCGTAATGGCCGATCTCGCGCCCGACGGCGTGCTGCATGCCGCCATCAATTTTGGCAACCCGGTGCTGGCACAGCGCGGGGCGGACGGTGCGCCGCAGGGTGTTTCGGTGGCATTGGCCAAAGCATTGGCTGCCGAGTTGGGTGTCGAATTGGAGATGCGCACCTTTGATGCGGCGGGCAAGGTCTTCGCGGCGTTGGAAGAGGGCGTATGGAATCTGGCGTTTCTTGCGATCGAGCCGGTGCGTGAAGCGCAGATCGCGTTCAGCGAGCCGTACGTGATCATTGAAGGGACTTATCTGATCGAAGCGCAGGCACCGTATCGCAACGTCGAGGATCTCGATCAGCCAGGATTGCGACTGGCCGTTGGCAAAGGCGCAGCCTACGACCTGTTCCTCAGTCGCACGCTGCAGCACGCACAATTGGAGCGTGCCGAAACCTCGGCGGGTGCCGTTGACCTGTTTATCGAGCAACACCTGGATGCCGCCGCCGGTGTCCGTCAGCCATTGCAGAAAGTGGCGAACGCCGACGCGCGCTATCGCGTGCTGGACGGCGAGTTCACGGCGATTCGCCAGGCCATGGCGGTGCCCCGTGGGCGAGAGGCAGGCGCGGCGTATGTGCGGGCGTTTGTCGAGCGCAAGAAGGCCGAGGGGTTTGTCGCTGCAGCGCTGGCCGAGAGTGGACAGGGCGATGTGACGGTCGCGCCTTGAGATCAAAAAAAGTGCCACCGCGGCCCTGAGGCGCAAACACGGTTCAATTGTAGGAGTGAGCCTGCTCCCACATTTGGAATGCATTCCTGTAGGAGCTGTCGAGTGAAACGAGGCTGCGATCTGTTGATCTTGTTTTTAACGGCAAGATCAAAAGATCGCAGCCTGCGGCAGCTCCTACAGGGGGGTTCAGTGGGAGCCGGCGGCTTTGTTGAGGTCGCTTTCGGTCCATTCGGTGTAGACGCAAGCATCAGCGGTGGCCCAGCGCACTTGCACCGGATCGCCAGCCTTGAGCGGCATGCCGGCGGCTGACAGTGCTTTAACCGTCATTGAGGTGCCGCCCGAGGTGACCACGCTGCAGGTCTGACTCTCACCGAGAAACAACACCTCCACGACCTTCGCTGACACCTCGTTCCACCCCGATGGCAGCGGTTCGCTGATCGCCTGCGATACGCTCAACGCCAGTGCCTTTTCCGGGCGCACCATCAGCAAAACATCCTGATCGGTGCGCAACCCAGCGGTCAGGCGAATCGACAATGACTGCCCTTCAAACGATGCCGCCGCATTGCCCTGCGCCTTGAGCTTGAGGAAGTTCGAGTTACCCAGGAACGAAGCGACAAACGCATTTGGCGGGTTCTGATAAAGGTCGTAACCGCTGCCCAATCCAACAATCTTGCCGTGACTGAAAATCGCGATGCGCTGCGACAAACGCATGGCTTCTTCCTGGTCGTGGGTCACGTAAACGATGGTGATGCCCAGACGACGATGCAGTTGGCGGAGCTCATCCTGCAGATCCTCGCGCAGCTTTTTATCCAAGGCACCGAGTGGTTCGTCCATCAGCAGAATGCGCGGCTCGTAAACCAAAGCGCGAGCGATGGCGACACGTTGTTGCTGGCCGCCAGACAGTTGCGAAGGGCGGCGATGGGCGAACTGCTCAAGCTGCACCAGTTTCAGCATCGCATCGACGCGCTTTTCACGCTCAGCCGTCGCGAGTTTGCGAATCGCCAAAGGAAAGGCGATGTTGTCGCGCACCGACAGATGCGGGAACAGCGAGTAACGCTGGAACACCATGCCGATGTCGCGCTTGTGCGGCGGCACATTGACCAGCGATTCACCGTTGACGAGGATCTCGCCGCTGCTCGGCGTTTCGAATCCGGCGAGCATCGACAGCGTGGTGCTTTTGCCCGAGCCGCTGGAGCCGAGGAAGGTCAGGAACTCGCCGTCCTTGATGTCCAGCGAGATGTTGTCGACGGCGGCGAAGTCGCCGTAGTGCTTGTTCAGATTGCGCAGGCTGACCAGGGGTTTGTCGGTCTGCTGGGAGGCGTCTTTGATCACGGCACTCATGTCGTACTCCTGGCGCTCAAGCGCTGATTTCGTTGCGCCGGCGCAATGCGGCGGCGATGACCATGACCAAAACAGACAAGCCGATCAGCAACGTCGAAGCGACGGCGATCACTGGCGTCAGGTCCTGGCGCAAGGTGGTCCACATTTTCACGGGAAGGGTTTGCAGAGTCGGGCTGGCCATCATCACGCTGAGTACCACTTCGTCCCACGAAACCAGGAAGGCGAAGAGGGCGCCGGCGACCATCCCCGGACGAATCGCCGGGAACGTCACCTTGAACACTGCTTGCAGGCGCGAGGCACCGCAGATCACCGCCGCGTCTTCAATCGACTGATCGAACAGCTTCAGCGAGTTGATGATCGAGATGATGGTGAACGGCAGCGCGACGATCACATGGCTGACCACGAAGGCGAACATCGTCCCGGTGTAACCGAGCTTGAGGAACAGCGCGTACACCGCCACGGCGATGATCACCAACGGCACGATCATCGGCAGGGTGAACAGGCCGTAGAGCATTTCCCGGCCGGGAAAACGTCCGCGCACCAGCGCAAACGCCGTTGGCAGACCGAGGGCAACCGCAAAGATTGTGGTCAGTACGGCAACCTTGAGGCTGGCCGCGGCAGCGTTCATCCAGTCAGGGTTGGAGAAGAACTGGCCGTACCATTTCAGCGTCCAGCCCGGCGGCGGGAATACCAGCCACTGCGACGAGCCGAACGACAGCAGCACGATGAACACGATCGGCAACAGCAGGAACAGACCGATCAGCCCGGTGGTTGCATACAAGCCGAAACGCATGCGGCGGCTCATCGCATTGGGGGTCAGGAGCATGTCGGCTTACCTCGCGTTACTGGCGCCAACCGGGGATTCCGGCTGAAGCTTCAGGTAGAAGTAGAACAGCACCAGAGTGATCGCGATCAGCAACGCGGCGCCGGCACTGGCCAGACCCCAGTTGAGGAACGATTGCACCTGCTGAATGATGAACTCCGGCAGCATCATGTTCTGCGCCCCGCCGAGCAGCGCCGGGGTCACGTAGTAACCGAGCGACATCACGAACACCATCAAGCCACCGGAGGCCAGACCTGGCCGGCACAGCGGCAGGAACACCCGGAAGAAGTTGGTCCACGGACTGGCGCCGCAGATCGAGCCGGCCTGCAGGATCATCGGGTCGATGGCCTGCATGGTCGCCTGCAACGGCAGCACGATGAACGGGATCATGATGTAGCTCATGCCGATCACTACGCCAGTGAGGTTGTGCACCATTTCCAGCGGCTGATCGATGATGCCCATCGCCATCAAGGCCTTGTTGATCACGCCCGAGGCTTGCAGCAGCACCAGCCACGAATAGGTGCGGGCGAGCAGGCTGGTCCACATCGACAACAGCACGATGTTGAGGATCCAGCGACCCCAGCCGCGCGGCACCAGAGTGATCGCCCAGGCCAGCGGGAAGCCCAGCAGCAGGCTGAACAGCGTCACCAGCCCGGCCACCGAAAAGGTGTTGAGCAGCACCCGGGCATAGGCCGAGTTGGCGAACAGTTGTTCATAGTTGCCAAGGCCCGGCGTCGGTTCGAGCACGCCGCGCAACAGCAGGCCAATCAACGGCGCCAGAAAGAACAGGCCGATGAACAGCAGCGCCGGGGCGAGGTTGCCGGCGCCGCGCCAGCGTTGTCTGAGGGACGGGGCTTGCTGCATCGCAACCGCCTGTGTTCCGTGGGCCGAGCCGGCAGCGCTGGTCGCGCTCCCGGTGGCAGTGGAGGGACGGGACGCGGTGGCCGCCATTTTCATTTGACCAGCCATTCGTTCCACCGTGTCGCGATGGCTTGGCCATTTTTGGCCCAGTACGCGAAATCAAGAGTGATCTGATCCTTAGCGTAGGCAGTCGGCAGGTTGGGGGCCAGCGTCGAATCCAGACGCTCCACACTGTCGAGGTTGACCGGGGCGTAGGCGGTCAGGTTGGAGAAATCGGCCTGGCCTTTGGCGCTGCTGGCACTGGCCAGGAACTTCATCGCCGCGTCCTTGTTTTTCGAGCCCTTTGGAATCACCAGAATGTCGGCCATGACCAGGTTCTGTTTCCAGCTCACGCCGACCGGCGCGCCGTCTTCTTGCAGGGCGTGAATACGACCGTTCCAGAACTGGCCCATGCTCGCTTCACCGGACGCCAGCAGTTGCTGCGACTGCGCGCCGCCGCCCCACCAGACGATGTCTTTCTTGATGGTGTCGAGTTTCTTGAAGGCGCGATCGAGATCCAGCGGGTAGAGCTTGTCGGCGGCTACGCCATCGGCCAGCAGCGCCAGTTCGAGCACGCCTGGGCTTGGCCATTTGTAGAGGGCGCGTTTGCCGGGATAGGTTTTGGTGTCGAACAGGGCGCTCCAGTCCTGCGGCTTGTTGGCGCCGAGCTTGCCCTCGTTGTAGCCGAGGACGAAGGAGAAGAAGAACGAGCCGACGCCGTGATCGCTGACGAAACGCGGGTCGATCCTGTCGCGCTGGATGACTTTGAAATCGAGGGGTTCGAGCAGGCCTTCAGCAGCGGCGCGCAGGGCGAAATCGGCTTCGACATCGACCACGTCCCACTGCACGTTGCCGCTTTCGACCATGGCTTTGAGTTTGCCGTAGTCGGTCGGGCCGTCCTGCACGACGGTGATGCCGCTAGCCTTGCTGAACGGATCGGCCCAGGCCTGTTTCTGCGCATCCTGGGTGCTTCCGCCCCAGCTGACAAAATTCACGCTTTCGGCAGCCATTGCAGCCTGGCCGGTGACGCTGAGCAGTCCCGCAAAAAAGATCGCGGTTGCAGCTTTGTTCAACACCATGTTCACGCCCTCATTGTTGTGTTTTTGAGCGGGCTTGCGTTGTTGCCCGCCTATCGGGAGCAGTAGATGGACGTTCGTTGGAGTGTCCGGTCTATGGAATATCATATTATGGTATTCCAAACTTTGTGCAAGCACTTTGCCTTACCGGTTATCTGGCGGCTGTCCTTTTTTGTGGTTCGAAGAAATGAATCTGAAATGCAAAACCCCTGTAGGAGTGAGCCTGCTCGCGATAGCGGTGTATCAGCCAACATCATTGTTGAATGTCACACCGCTATCGCGAGCAGGCTCACTCCTACATTTGGGTTTGTGTTCGGCGTGGGTTATTCGGTGAAGGGGATGCTTTCGACCACTTCCAGGTCATAACCGGTCAACCCGGCGTACTTGAGCGGCGGGCCGAGATGGCGCAATTTGCCAACCCCAAGATTCTGCAAAATCTGCGCCCCAGTCCCGACCTCCGAATAAATCCGCGATTGCGAACGGCTGAACTGCCGCGGCGGCTGGGTCAATTGCGGCACCCGTTCCAGCAGCGCCTGCGACGATTCATGATTGGCCAGCACCACGACAACTCCGTGCCCCTCGGCAGCGACCCGTTGCAAAGCGGCCCACAACGTCCAGTTGGTCGGCCCGCTGTACTCGGCGCCAACCAGATCCCGCAGCGGATCAATCACGTGCACGCGCACCAGCGTTGGCTCTTCACGGCGCAAATCGCCCATGACCATCGCCATGTGCACGCCGCCCTCGATGCGATCCTCAAAGGTGATCAAACGGAACGTGCCATGCACCGTCGGCAGCTCGCGTTCGCCAATTCGCTCGATGGTGTGTTCGGTGCTCAGGCGATAGTGGATCAGGTCGGCGATGGTGCCGATCTTGATCCCATGCTTACGCGCAAACACTTCGAGATCCGGGCGACGGGCCATGGTGCCGTCATCGTTCATCACTTCGACAATCACCGAAGCCGGGGTGAAACCGGCCAGGCGCGCCAGATCGCAACCCGCTTCGGTATGGCCGGCGCGGGTCAGCACGCCACCTTCCTTGGCGCGCAGCGGGAAGATATGGCCCGGCTGCACCAGGTCTTCAGCGCGGGCATTCGGCGCAACGGCCGCTGCAACGGTGCAAGCGCGATCCGCCGCCGAGATGCCGGTGGTCACGCCGACCGCCGCTTCAATCGACACGGTGAACGCGGTGCTGAACACGCTGCCGTTGGCCGGGACCATTTGCTCCAGGCCCAAACGCTGGCAATGTTCGTCGGTCAGGGTCAGGCAAATCAGCCCACGCGCCTCTCGGGCCATAAAGCTGATCGCCTCAGGCGTGCAACGGTCGGCGGCCAGCAACAGGTCGCCTTCGTTTTCGCGGTCTTCGTCATCGACCAGCAAAACCATTTTGCCGAGGCGATAATCTTCGATGATTTCTTCGATGCTGTTGAAGGCCATGCTGGACTCTCAGGGTTCGTTGGAAATATATTGGTATACCATAATACAAAATCAGCAAAGAGGTCACTATGAAGGCGTACTGGATTGCTCATGTCGATATAGCCGATGCCGATCACTACAGCCAATACACCCAGCGTGCGCCGGCAGCCTTCGCCGCGTTTGGCGCGAAGTTTCTCGCCAGAGGCGGACGCAGCGAGGCGATGGAAGGGCGCGAGACGCCGCAGCGCAGCGTGGTGATCGAGTTCGAGAGCTATGAGAAGGCTGTGGCGTGCTACCACTCGGCGGCGTACCAAGATGCGAAAAGTTATCGCGAAGAATGGGCGAGGGCGGAGATCATTATCGTCGAGGGCATCGCCCCACTCTGAAGCCTACTGATCGTTCCCACGCGGAGCGTGGGAACGATCAGGCAGGGGGAAACGTAATCTTCAGCGGATAAAGTGAATCTTCCCGCTGTCATCGTTACCCATGTAAATCCCATACACCCCAGCCTGGCGCTCTTCGATATAGCGCTCAAGAATCTGCCGGATCGCCGGGTAGTAAATCTGCTCCCACGGGATGTCTTCAGAGGCGAAGAACTTGTAATCCATGGTCTCCGGCCCGTACTGCCCGGTAATCTCCAGCGCGATGGCGCGGAAGATGATGTACACCTCGCTGATCTTCGGCACGCTGAAAATCGAGTACGGCGAAACGATTTCCGCACGCACACCGCTTTCTTCCCAGACTTCACGCACAGCCGCTTGCTCGGTGGTTTCGCCGCTTTCCATGAAGCCGGCCGGCAGCGTCCAGGTGCCGGGGCGTGGGGGAATCGCCCGTTGGCACAAGAGGTATTTGCCGTCCTGCTCGATGATGCAGCCGGCAATGATTTTCGGATTGACGTAGTGGATGTAGCCGCAGCCGCGGCACATCAGGCGCTCGTGCGTATCGCCCGGCGGCACTTGCTGACCGAGGTCAGGGCCACCGCATTTCGGGCAAAAGCTCGGGCTGAACATGTCATTGACCTATGCGCGGTTCTTTCAGCGCGATCGGCAGGGTGATCGCAGGCGTGTCGCCTGTTTCTTCCTGTTTGCGCTTGAGATAGTCGAGGGCCACGGCAGCCGCTGCGCGAACGTGATCGACACAGGCCTGATGCGCCACCAGCGGGTCGCCGCTCTTGATCGCCGCGACCATTTTTTCCATTTCCTGATTACTCGCGCCGCGACGGTTTTCCTGAGAAACCGAAGTTGCGCGCAGGTAACTGATGCGCGCCTGCAACTGACGCAATTGAGTGGCCGCGACATGGTTGCCTGAGCCTTCGAGCAGCACGTCGTAGAAACCTTGCACCGAGTCGATCACCTGTTGCAGTTCGCCGTCCTTCAACGCCTTGCGGTTGTCGTCGAGGGCTTTTTCCAGGGCTTTGATGTCCTTGGCCTTGGCGCGCAGGGTGAACAGCTGAACGATCAGGCCTTCGAGCACGCAACGCAATTCGTAGATATCGACGGCATCGGCCAACGTGATGATGGCGACACGCGGGCCCTTGGCATCGGCGAATTCCACCAGGCCTTCGGATTCGAGGTGACGCAAGGCTTCACGCACGGAGGTGCGGCTGACGCCCAGGCGATCGCACAGATCGCGCTCGACCAAGCGATCACCGGGCATGAGCTGGAAATTCATGATCGCGCTACGCAGTTTATCCAGCACGATTTCGCGCAGGGTAACGGGGTTGCGATTGACCTTGAAGCTGTCGTCGAGTGGCTGGCGTTTCATGGGGTCCGCTCTTTCGGTTGGCTGTCCATGCCAGACGGGCATCTAAACAGCCGAGGGGTTAACTGAGGCTTCGGCGTCGGCTTCGGCAAAGGCTTCACGGGCCAGCCGGAAACTGTCCACGGCTGCCGGAACGCCGCAATAAATGCCGACCTGAAGCAGAATTTCGCGTATTTGCTCACGACTCAGGCCGTTACGCAAGGCGCCACGCACATGCAGCTTGAGTTCGTGCGGACGGTTGAGCGCCGAGATCATCGCCAGGTTGATCATGCTGCGCTCCTTGAGCGACAAGCCTTCGCGACCCCAGACATGGCCCCAGCAGTATTCGGTGACCATTTCCTGCAGGGGGCGGGTGAAGTCGTCGGCGTTCTCGATCGAGCGCCGGACGTAGGCTTCGCCGAGTACCTGAGTGCGGATTTTCAGGCCTTTTTCGTACTTTTCGTTATTCATAAATCCTCCAGTCACCACGAATCCCTTGTAGGAGTGAGCCTGCTCGCGATAGCGGTGGATCTGTCGACATCAATGTTGAATGTCAGTCCGCTATCGCGAGCAGGCTCACTCCTACAGGGGGTTGTGTGAATCCGTCAGGCCAGTGTCGGCAGGGGCCCAAGCTTGCCCTTGTGGTAAATCATCGGTGTCACCGGTTGCGCCGGGAGGATCAGATTCTTCACCGCGCCAACGATAATCGCGTGATCGCCACCATCGTATTCACGCCACAACTCACACTCGATGATCGCGGTGGCTTTAGCGAGAATAGGGTTACCGAGTTCGCTCAGATGCCACTCGATACCGGCGGCCTTGTCCTTGCCTTTACCGGCAAAGGCGTAGGCCTCAGCGGTCTGGTCAGCCGACAGCAAGTGAATCGCAAACTTCTTGCTGTCACGCAGAATCGGATAGGTGTCGGAAGCATAGTTGGGGCAGAACAGCACCAGCGCCGGGTCAATCGACAGCGCGCTGAAGGCGCTGGCGGTGATGCCGACGATCCCGCCATCCGGGTCAACGGTGGTCACCACCGTGACGCCGGACGGGAACGAGCTCATGACGTCTTTGTAAATGCCGGGTTCGATCATTTCGCAGGACTCCTAGCGCATCACAAACGGATCAGGCATCGGTGCCTGAGACAGGTTGATCCACACCGTTTTCAGTTCGGTGTAGGCCAGCACCGAATCGATGCCGCTTTCGCGTCCATAGCCACTGTTCTTGAAGCCGCCGATCGGTGCCATCGCTGACACCGCGCGGTAAGTGTTGACCCAGATAATCCCCGAACGCACATCGCGAGCGAGGCGATGGGCGCGACCGAGATCGCGGGTCCAGATGCCGGCCGCGAGGCCGAACTGCGAGTCGTTGGCAATCGCCAGCGCTTCGGCTTCATCTTTGAAACGAATCACCGAAGCCACCGGGCCGAAGACTTCTTCCTGCATGATCTTCATCGAATTGCGGTCGCATTCGAACAGCGTCGGCTCGTAGAACCAGCCGTCGCCGAGATCCGCCGGACGCTTGCCGCCAGTGCGCAAACGCGCGCCTTCAGCGATGGCATCGGCGACCAGACCTTCGACCACCGCCAATTGCTGCGCGGTGGCCATCGGGCCCATCTCACTGTTGTCTTCCTGCGGGTTGCCGATGCGAATGCGCTGGGCGCGTTCGACCAGCCGATTGACGAATTCGTCGTAGATTTCGTCCTGCACCAGCAAGCGCGAACCGGACACGCAACTCTGCCCGGACGCGGCGTAGATCCCGGCAATCGCGCCGTTGATCGCGCTGTCCAGATCGGCGTCGGCGAAAATGATGTTCGGCGACTTGCCGCCCAGTTCCAGCGACAGTTTGGCGAAGTTCTCGGCGCTGCTGCGCACCACATGCCGCGCCGTGGCTGCACCGCCAGTGAAGGCAATTTTGCGGATCAGCGGATGGCGGGTGAGGGCGGCGCCCGTGCTCGGGCCGTAACCGGTGACGACGTTGACCACACCCGGCGGAATTCCGGCTTCGAGGGCCAGACGTGCCAGCTCAAGAATCGTCGCCGAGGCGTGCTCGGACGGCTTGATCACAATCGTGTTGCCAGCGGCGAGGGCCGGGGCGAGTTTGATTGCCGTCAGGTACAGCGGGCTGTTCCACGGAATGATCGCGGCCACCACACCCATCGCTTCGTGCACGGTATAGGCGAACAGATCCGGCTTGTCCAGCGGCAGCGTGCCGCCTTCCAGTTTGTCGGCGAGGCCGGCGGTGTAGTGGAAAAACTCCGGCAGATAGCTGACCTGGCCACGGGTTTCGCGGATCAGCTTGCCGTTGTCGCGGCTTTCCAGCTGCGCCAGTTGTTCTTTGTTTTCGGCGATCAGGTCACCGAGGCGGCGCAGCAATTTGCCGCGCGCGGTGGCGGTCAGGCCACGCCACGCCGGGCTGTCGAAAGCGGCTTGTGCCGATTGCACGGCGCGTTCGACGTCCGCTTCATCGGCGTCAGGCAGTTCGGCCCAGGCTTGCGCCGTGGCCGGGTTGAGGCTTTCGAAGGTCTTGCCGGAGAGGGCGTCGACCCATTCTCCGCCGATGCACATCTGGAAGCGTGCGAGTGTCATGCAACGATCCCCTTTATATGGTTTTGTCGGGAGTGTGCGAATTGGAGAAATTCCAGCAGCGTCTGGTTGACCAGTCGCGGCGACTCTACGGGCATCATATGCCGTTGCTCGGGCAGCACGGCAACCTTCGCACCGGGGATGCGTCGGGCCAGTTGCTCGGCCATTTCCGGGGTCGAACCCGGATCGAGTTCACCGGTGGCGATCAGCGTCGGTGCCTGAATGCTGCCCAGGTCGTCGGCGCGGTACATGTCTTGGGTGGCGAACAATTCGTAGGTGGTCAGGTAACCCTGCGGATCATTATTGGCCAGGGTCTGGCGCAACGCGGCGATCTGCGCCGGATTGGCCGCCTGATATTCGCGGCTGAACCAGCGTGACAATGCGGCTTCAGCGTTGGCGTCCGGGCCGTGTTCGGCCGCTTGCGCGGTACGGGCGATGACGCCGGCACGCTGTTCTTCGCTGCGGTTGAACACGCTGTTCAACACCACCAGGCTTTGCAGGCGCTCCGGGTAATGCAGGGCGAAGGCCCGCGCAACCAGACCGCCCATGGAGAAACCGATCACCGCTGCCTGTTGCAGATTCAAGTGATCGAGCAGCTCCAGCAACTGATCGGCGTAACCGAGCAGGTTGGTGCCGCTGGCCGGTCGCGGGCTGGCGCCATGGCCGAGCATGTCGTAGGCGATCACTCGGTACTGGCTGGACAGGCCGACAATCTGGCCGCCCCACATTTCTTTGTTCAGGCCCACGCCGTGGATCAAAACCACGGGCTGGCCTTGGCCGGTCGCCAGGTAACTGGTGCCAGCCGGGGTGAGTTCAGCGGTGAGCCGAATCATGGAGCGCTCCTGCAATGCCTTTTTATTGTGATTACTGGGCTTTTTCGGCGGCCAGTTCTTCCAGATCGATGTAGCGGTTACCGATGCGCGGGTGCAGGCGGCCACCGTCGGCGCAACCCAGCACGACAACGATTTCGTCGGCGCGCGGCGCGTCTTCGATCTGCATTTCCAGGGTGATGTAGTGCGAACGCTGACCTTCGTCGTCCTTGTGCATCATCGGGATCTGAATCGAAGTGCCCGGGCCGCCGCGCTTGTTGGTGAAGCTCAGGTAGCTCTTGGCGTTGACGGCTTCGCGGTAGTGGTTGCCGAAGCGCAGGGTGTGGATCACCGCGGAGGCGTGTTCGATCTCGCCATCGGCACCCACCACAGCAGCTTTGCCGTAGGCCTCGATTTTGTCCGCACCGCCGATGATGCCGACCAGACGCTCAACCATCAGCGCACCGAGGTCGGAGCAGTTGGCGCGGATCTGCGGCTTGAGGTCTTCGACGAAACCATTGCCCACCCAAGGGTTTTTCATCACCACGGCCAGGCCAACCATGGTCACTGGCTTGTCAGTGGCCTTGCCGCCTTCGATGAAGGTTTCTTCGACATAGCTGACGATCTTGCGAATTTCGAAACTCATGAGCTGCTCCGTTGAGGGATTGAGAGTGTCTGTGCGTATGATGGTATACCATAATACCGATCGTGCAAGTCCCCTCGATAACTTTTGCCGCATCACCCCGGCGAATGGTCATGTATTCAAATCCCGCAGCCACCAACACCCCCCTGTAGGAGTGAGCTTGCTCGCGATAGCGGTGTATCAGTCAATGATTTCTTACTGACACACCGCTATCGCGAGCAGGCTCACTCCTACAGGGGGATTTGCCAGCCGTGCGGTTAACAAAAGATAACGTGGCGCCGATTGTCAGACGTTTCGAAAGCCCGATAGGATGAGCCAGCTTCCGAAGTGGCTCTGGATTGCGGGTTTCAGGACTATGCTCCTGAGCAGCCATCAGCGGAGCACACTTGCGGCGCCCTTGAAGGCCAGATGGCCTAACAATAATAAATAGGGGAAGGTCTATGAGTCGTTGCCGCCCGCCGGCGTTACGCAACACCGCGTTGCTGGCCACAGCACTCTCTCTGCTGGGCTTTGCCACGTTGTCGGCACCTGTGGTTGCCGCCGAGGCGCCCGCCGACGTGGTCTATGCCACCGAATCCAGCAAAGCCGCGAAAAGCCTGATTCTTGATGTCGTCCACGCCGGCACGCGCCTGGTCGCGGTCGGGGATCGCGGGCACATTCTCTATT
This sequence comes from Pseudomonas sp. PB106, assembly GCF_009764645.1. Taxonomy (GTDB): domain Bacteria; phylum Pseudomonadota; class Gammaproteobacteria; order Pseudomonadales; family Pseudomonadaceae; genus Aquipseudomonas. The sequence continues at coordinate 4,251 of NZ_RWIM01000111.1, read as the reverse complement.
CCGATGACCAGGGCAAAACCTGGACCCAGGCCAAAGTGCCGAGCCGGCAACTGCTGACCGCTGTGTATTTTGTCGACGACAAGCACGGTTGGGCGGTCGGCCACGACGCACAAATCCTCGCCAGCGCAGACGGCGGTCTGACCTGGACCAAGCAATTCGAAGACCTCAAACGTGAATCGCCGCTGCTCGACGTCTGGTTCAAGGACGTCAACAGCGGCATGGCCGTGGGCGCGTACGGCGCGCTGCTGGAAACCACCGACGGCGGTAAAAACTGGGAAGACGTCAGCGACCGCCTCGACAACGAAGACCAGTTCCACCTCAACGCCATCGCTGCTGTGAAGGACGCCGGGCTGTTCATCGTCGGCGAGTCGGGCAGCATGTTCCGCTCCGCCGATTGGGGCCAGACCTGGGAAAAACTCGAAGGCCCATACGAAGGCTCGCTGTTCGGCGTGATCGGCACGGCGCAACCGCAGACCCTGCTGGCCTACGGCTTGCGCGGCAACCTCTACCGCTCCACCGATTTCGGCAGCAACTGGGAGCAGGTCGAGCTGAAAGCCGCGCGCGGTGCGCTGGAGTTCGGCCTGTCCGGCGCCACCTTGCTCCCGGACGGCTCGATCGTGATCGTCGGCAACGGCGGTTCGGTGATCAGCAGCAGCGACAACGGCGAGACCTTCAGCGTGTTCAACCGCCCGGATCGCATTTCGCTGTCTTCCGTCACCGCTGCCGGCGACGGCAACCTGATTCTGACCGGGCAGGGTGGCGTTCACACCACTCAGCCAAACGGCGCCGAAGTTAATAATAAGAAGGCGGGGCTATGACTTCCTTGATCACTCCTCAGCAGGAAAAGGCGACGGTACTTGAGCGTCTGATCTTCAACAACCGCCCGGCAGTGATCCTTATCTGTCTGGTGGTGAGCGTTTTCCTGTTCTGGCAGGCCACGCTGATCCGCCCGTCGACCAGTTTCGAAAAAATGATCCCGCTCCAGCATCCATTCATCGAGAAGATGATGGAGCACCGCAACGATCTGGCGAACCTGGGCAACACCGTGCGCATTTCGGTGGAAGCCAAGGACGGTGACATCTTCTCCAAGGAGTACATGGAGACCCTGCGCCAGATCAACGACGAGGTGTTCTACATCTCTGGCGTTGATCGTTCCGGCCTGAAGTCACTGTGGAGCCCGAGCGTACGCTGGACCGAAGTGACCGAAGAGGGTTTCGCCGGCGGTGAAGTGATTCCGCAGAGCTACAACGGCTCGCAGGACAGCCTCGATCTGCTGCGCAACAACGTGCTCAAGTCCGGCCAGGTCGGGCGTCTGGTGTCCAACGACTTCAAATCGAGCATCGTCGACATCCCGCTGCTGGAGTCCTATCCGGACCCGGAAGACCAGGGCAAGTTGCTCGCACTCGACTACCGCAAGTTCTCCCATGAACTCGAAGACAAGATCCGCAACAAGTTCGAAGCGCAGAACCCCAACGTCAAGATCCACATCGTCGGTTTCGCCAAGAAGGTCGGTGACCTGATCGATGGGCTGGTGATGGTGGTGATGTTCTTCGGCATCGCTTTCGTCATCACCCTGATCCTGCTGTTGTGGTTCACCAACTGCCTGCGCAGCACCATCGCGGTGTTGAGTACGACGCTGGTGGCGGTGGTCTGGCAGCTCGGTTTGATGCACTTCTTTGGCTTCGGGCTCGATCCGTATTCGATGCTGGTGCCGTTCCTGATCTTCGCCATCGGTATTTCCCACGGCGTGCAGAAGATCAACGGCATCGCCCTGCAATCCAGCGAGGCCGACAACGCACTAACCGCCGCACGACGCACGTTCCGGCAACTGTTCCTGCCGGGGATGATCGCGATTCTTGCGGATGCAGTGGGTTTCATCACGCTGCTGATCATCGACATCGGCGTGATCCGGGAACTGGCCATCGGCGCGTCCATCGGCGTGGCGGTGATCGTCTTCACCAACCTGATTCTGCTGCCGGTGGCGATTTCCTATGTCGGCATCAGCAAGCGCGCCATCGCCAAGAGCAAGAAGGACGCGAACCGCGAACACCCGTTCTGGCGCCTGCTGTCGAACTTCGCCAGCCCGAAAGTCGCACCGATCTCCATTACCCTGGCGCTGATCGCCTTCGGTGGCGGCCTCTGGTACAGCCAGAACCTGAAAATCGGTGACCTCGACCAAGGCGCGCCGGAACTGCGTCCGGATTCGCGCTACAACAAGGACAACAACTTCATCATCAACAACTATTCGACCAGTTCCGACGTGCTGGTGGTGATGGTCAAGACCAAGGCTGAAGGCTGCTCGCGCTATGAAGCCATGGCGCCGATCGACGAGCTGATGTGGAAGATGCAGAACACCGAGGGCGTGCAGTCGGCGATCTCACTGGTGACCGTGTCCAAGCAGATGATCAAGGGCATGAACGAGGGCAACCTGAAATGGGAAACCCTGTCGCGCAACCCGGACGTGCTGAACAACTCGATTGCCCGCGCCGATGGTCTGTACAACAACAGTTGCTCGCTGGCGCCGGTGCTGGTGTTCCTCAATGATCACAAGGCTGAAACCCTGGATCGGGCCGTTCACGCGGTGCAGGAATTCGCCAAGGACAACAACAAGGACGGGCTGGAATTCATCCTCGCGGCCGGTAACGCCGGGATCGAAGCGGCCACCAACGAAGTCATCAAACAGGCTGAGCTGACCATCCTGATTCTGGTGTACATCTGCGTGGCGGTGATGTGCATGATCACCTTCCGTTCGTGGGCGGCGACCCTGTGCATCGTCCTGCCGCTGGTGCTGACCTCGGTCCTCGGCAACGCGCTGATGGCGTTCATGGGCATTGGCGTGAAGGTTGCGACCTTGCCGGTGGTGGCGCTGGGTGTGGGGATCGGTGTCGACTACGGCATCTACATCTACAGCCGCCTGGAGAGTTTCCTGCGTGCCGGCCTGCCGTTGCAGGAAGCCTATTACCAGACGCTGAAATCCACCGGTAAAGCGGTGCTGTTCACCGGTCTGTGCCTGGCCATCGGCGTGTGCACCTGGATCTTCTCTGCGATCAAGTTCCAGGCCGACATGGGCCTGATGCTGACCTTCATGCTGCTGTGGAACATGTTCGGTGCGCTGTGGCTGCTGCCGGCACTGGCGAAGTTCCTGATCAAGCCGGAGAAACTGGCGGGGCAGAAGGGTAACTCGCTGTTTGCCCACTGATCTGAAAGGCTGAAACGACAAAGCCGCAACCTTAGGGTTGCGGCTTTTTTTGTCTCTCGAAACTCACACTAAACCCCTGTGGGAGCTGGCTTGCCAGCGATAGCGGACTATCAGCCAACATCGCTGTTGAATGCTAAGCCCTCATCGCTGGCAAGCCAGCTCCCACAGGTTTTTTGTTGTTCAGGAGAGTTCGGTGCCGAGCACGACGCTGAGCGCACTTCGGGCATCGTCCAGCTGTACCAGCGTTGCATGCCGGGCGCCGAGGGCATCGCGGTTTTCGATGGCGGTCAGAATTGCCTTGTGCCGTGGCAACGCCAATTCATGCAGGTTCGGCCGCTGATTCGAATGCTTCAGCGCCTCGGCAATCGCCACCGACAACATATTGCACAGGTTCGCCAGCAAATCATTGTGCGTCGCGTCAGCGATCCGGCTATGGAAATCCAGATCCGGCTGCAACAACGCCTCAGGCGTCGGCGCCGCTTCCATGCGTTGATACGCTTCACCAATCGCCGCGATATCGGCATCGGTTGCATGCTGGGCGGCGAGGGCGGCAGCGGCGGGTTCGATGATGCTGCGCACGCTGGTCAGCACATTGAAGAATTCATTCTGCGGGCTGCTTTGCATCAGCCAGTGCAGCACGTCCGGGTCGAGCATGTGCCATTCGCGGCGCGCCTTGACCACCGTGCCGACGCGGGGTTTGGAGTACACCAGACCCTTGGCCACCAGCACCCGCGTGGCTTCACGCAAAACCGGCCGGCTCACCGCGTACTCCTCGCAGAGCAAGGCTTCGGCGGGCAGTTTGTCGTCGGGCAAAAAGCGTCCGGAGACGATCTGCATGCCCAGTTCCTGGACGATGCGCGAGTGCATGCTTTTACGGTCGGAAGGTTTGCGGTAATCCATGGGGAACGGCGCGATCCTGAGCGATGGAGATGCCGCGCATCATAGCAGGCACCAGACAAACTTGAGGGAGTACACAAAACCAAATGTAGGAGTGAGCCTGCTCGCGATTGCGGTGTGTCAGCTGAACAATTGCTGACTGACACACCGCAATC
>NZ_RWIM01000110.1 GCF_009764645.1 Pseudomonas sp. PB106 | reverse complement strand
CTACAAGGATTGCATTTCAAATGTAGGAGCTGCCGAAGGCTGCGATCTTTTGATCTTCTGAAGCCAATCGTCAGTTTCTAACCCCTCGCTTTAAACCTTTTGCGCTTTATGTGTTCTAGTTATCACTCGGCGGTTTGCTAAGTCGGTCAAGTGCCGCTAAATTGCCATCATCGATACCGAGCATGAAATTATGCGTATAGACGGCCTCTCCTCTCAGTCCTATCCCATCAAGCGCAAGCCTCGCAAAGGCTCTGTGACGGTGGATGAATCTGTCGATGATATCGACGGCGAGCTGGAATTTCCGACTGAAGAGCAACTGGCCGCCCGCGCTGCCAAAGCCTCGGCGCAACGCCTGAGCAATCTGCCCGCCCGCCAACAAGACATGATCTACCACCGCGCCATGAGCAAAAGCGTAGCGATGGCCCTCGCCAGCTACCTGAGCACCGCCGGTTTTGTCGATTGGGATGCAGACGTGCTGGGCCTCGATCTGTACATCTGATGGATCTGCCTTACTACCTCGGTTGCCCGTCCTGGAGCGAAAACGCCTGGCGCGAGTATCTCTACCCGGTAGACGCAAAAACCTCTGACTTCCTCAGTCTCTACGCTCAAGTATTCAACGCCGTTGAAGGCAACACGACCTTCTACGCCAGCCCGTCGCAGGCCACCGTGCAGCGTTGGGCCGAGGTCATGCCCGAACACTTCCGCTTCACCGCCAAATTCCCCGGCGACATCAGCCACAGCGGTGACCTGCGCGATCAATTGACCGCCGCCGAAACCTTCCTGCAATTACTCAAGCCCCTCGGCCAACGTGTTTCGCCGCTGTGGTTGCAGCTGTCGAAAAGCTTCACGCCGCAGCGCTTGCCGGAGCTGGCAGCGTTCATCGATGCGCTGGATTGCCCGTTGGCAGTGGAGGTGCGACATGAACAGTTCTTCGCCAAAGGCGAGAGCGAACGCCTGCTCAATCGTTTGCTGCTGGATCGTGGCGTCGAGCGCATCTGCCTGGATCCGCGCGCGTTATTCAGTTGCCTGTCGACCGAGTCTTCGGTGATCCACGCGCAATCGAAAAAGCCCCGCGTGCCGACGCGTCCGGCGGCGTTCACGCAGTTCCCGCAGGTGCGCTTCATCGGCCATCCTGAGCTTGAGGCCAACGATACTTTCCTCGTGCCATGGGTGGCGAAAATCGCCGAGTGGATCGAAGAGGGCCGCACGCCGTATATCTTTCTGCACACCGCCGATAACCTGTTGGCGGCGAAACTGGCGCAACGTTTTCACGCACAATTGATGCAACGTTTGCCTGGCCTGCCATCGCTGCCTGAGCTATACAGAGAACCCGCCGCCGAGCAACTTGGCCTGCTCTGAGGCGGATTCGTTTTCCTGCCCAGGAGCCTGCCGATGGACGCCCAAGCCCTTCAAGAACAAGTGCGTAAAGCCCACGCCTTCAAAGCGTTGCATGAGCGTCCGGAGATTTTCGTCATTCCCAATCCGTGGGATGCGGGTTCGGCGAAGATGCTGGCCAGCCTCGGCTATCTGGCGTTGGCGACGACCAGCGCCGGTTATGCGTTCTCCCAGGGCAAGGCCGATGGCGCGTTGAGTCTGGATGAGACCTTGGCCAATGTTCGGGCGATTGTCGCTGCGACGGATCTGCCAGTGGCGGTGGATCTGGAAAACGGCTTTGCCGATGACCCGCTCGAATCCGCTCAAAGCCTGATTCGTGCAGCCGAGGCGGGCGCAGTCGGTGGCTCAATCGAAGACGCCACGGGCCGTCCGGATGCGCCGATCTATTGCTTCGAACATGCCGTGGCGCGCATCGAAGCCGCCGTCGCTGCCGTGCGCACGTTGCCATTCCCCTTCATCCTGACGGCCCGTGCGGAAAATTATCTGCACGGCATTCCCGACATCAACGACACCATTCGCCGCTTGCAGGCCTTCGCCGAGGCCGGTGCCGACGTGTTGTACGCGCCGGGTTTGCGCAACGCCGAAGAAGTGTTGGCGGTGGTGCGTGCGGTGGCGCCGAAACCGGTGAATGTGTTGATGTCCGGTGGCTTGAAGCTGACTGTGCAGGAGCTTCAGGACATGGGTGTGCGCCGGATCAGCACCGGTTCGGCACTGGCGCTGGCGGCGTTTGGCGAGTTCTTCCGCGCCGCTGAAGAGATCCAGCAATCCGGCACGTTCGGCTTCACCTCGCAATCGATGCCGTACGCCAAGGCCAATCAGTTCTTCAAAGGCTGAACATGGGGCGATGGTTATTCTGGCTGGTACTGCTGATGATTGGCGGCGCGGCGGTCGGTGTCTGGCGCGGCTGGCTGGATGTGCCGCCGCAATGGAATCCGTGGGCGCCACTGGACGTGAAAGCCGCACCCAATTGGCTGACCAGCTACAAGCTGATGCGTGTGCGCAGTGATCCCGAACTTTGTGCGCAAGCGTTAAACAGCTCTGAACTGCGCGTCACGCGGCAATCCGACAGCCCCGATGCCAAGTGCCCACTGATCGGCGCCTTGCGCGTGCAGGGCGGTGAGGTGGCGCTGAGCAGCAGTTTCCTTGCCAGCTGTCCGTTGGCGGTGGCCTACGCGATGTTCGAACACCACACCCTGCAACCCGCCGCGCAGTCTGTTTACGGGCAGAAGGTCATGCGCCTCGATCACCTTGGCAGCTTCGCTTGCCGCAATGTCTACAACCGCGAGAGCGGGGCGCTCAGTCGTCATGCCAGCGCCGACGCGCTGGACATCGCCGGTTTTCGTCTGGCTGACGGGCGCAGCATCAGCGTGCTCAAAGACTGGCCCAGGCAAAATCAGGACGCGCAGTTTCTGCGTCAGGTGCGCGATGGTGCCTGCGAGGCGTTCAGTGTGGTGTTGAGCCCGGATTACAACGCCGCCCATCGCAATCACTTTCATGTCGATGTCGGACGCTGGAGCGTGTGTCGCTGAGGTTTAAGCGGCGAGGCGCAGGTTCTGCAGAACGATTGGACGTGCCCAGCCGTTATCGAAGTCCAGCGCCTTCTGCTGCTCGACGATCTCTTCCGCCGGGAACGGCGGGTAAGGCTTCTGCAGCAGATCGAGATCGAACTCGGCAATCGGCAAATACAGCGGCTTTTTCTGTGGCGCAGGGCCAGGTTCCGGGATTGGCTGGCCGTTGTTGATCACCACCGGGCGAACCCAACTGCTGTCGAAATCCTGTTGTTCTTGCTGGGCCTTGAGTTCTTCTGCCGGGAACGGTGGGAACGGCTTGTCCAGCAGCTCCATTTCGAACTCTGCGATCGGCAGAAACAACGGCTCTGGCGGACGCACTTGGGTCTCGACCACATCGCATTGGCGCTGGCTGACAATGTGCGCGTGCAACTCGCTGCCGACGGTCGGCTCTTCCGGGCTGTTCAGGTCAACCGGTGGAAATGTGCCACAGGCCGGCACCACTTCACTCGTCTGTTCGGCCATCGCCTGGGCAAAGAAATCCTGCCACAGGTGACTGACGCCGCTCAGTGCTTGAGTGTTTTGACGGCTGAAGTCGCCATGGGGCGAAATGTAGCCAATCGATGTGGGAAGAATGCCTGACATTTTTTTCGGTTGACGCTCAGCTCTGGCAAAATGCGCGTTGAATGAGTTATCGGCGGTTTTTGCCGCTCCTTGAATTTTTGAGCGTGTTTTCCATGATTGAGCAACCCGCGGCCTGCCGCATCCATGTCGAAGCCCTTGGCGCGACGTTTGAAGCGCCAGCGCAGCAGTGGGCCGAGCGTCTCGGTCTGCCGCGTGAAGTGGCGGACGGCGAGTTCGCCTTGCAGGTTGGCGAGCAGGGTTTGCAACTGCAACAGCTCGGCCCGGACGCACCGGGGCCGGTGCGCGTGGACTTCGTCGAGGGTGGCGCAGCGCATCGGCGTTTGTACGGCGGCGGCAGCGGCCAGATGATCGCCAAGGCTGTCGGCGTCGCCCAAGGCGTGCGTCCGCGGGTGCTGGATGCCACGGCAGGGCTGGGCAAGGATGCGTTTGTGCTGGCGAGCCTGGGTTGCGAGATGAGCCTGATCGAACGCCAGCCGCTGATTGGCGCATTGCTGGAGGATGGTCTGGCGCGCGGCGCGGAAGATTTCGAGGTCGCGCCGATCGTGGCGCGGATGAAATTGCTCAAGGGCAATTCCATTGAGGTCATGCAGAATTGGGAAGGTGAGCCGCCGCAGGTGATCTATCTCGACCCGATGTTTCCGCACCGCGAGAAGACTGCGTTGGTGAAGAAGGAAATGCGGCTGTTCCGACCGCTGGTGGGCGATGACCCGGATGCACCGGCGCTGTTGCAGGCGGCGCTGGCATTGGCGACGCACCGGGTGGTGGTCAAGCGACCGCGCAAGGCACCGTGCATCGAAGGGCCGAAGCCGAGTCATGCGCTGGATGGCAAATCGAGCCGCTATGATATTTACCCGAAGAAAGCGCTAAAACCCTGAGACCGAGTCGCCCCCATTCGCGAGCAAGCTCGCTCCCACATTTGAAATGCATTCCAATGTGGGAGCGAGCTTGCT
>NZ_RWIM01000013.1 GCF_009764645.1 Pseudomonas sp. PB106 | reverse complement strand
GAAGGCTGCGATCTTTTGATCTTGATTGTAAAAAACAAGATCAAAAGATCGCAGCCTTCGGCAGCTCCTACATGGAGCGTGTTTGTACCTTCAGATCACGAACAGGTCGACGAAGCGGTTGACCGGGGTGGACTCCAGCCGGGTTTGATCCTTGCACAACGTGAAGATTTCGGCACAGCGCTGGCCGGTAAAACGCGTGGCCAGGTTGGCTTTGAACTTGTCCTCAAGCAGCGGAATGCCCTCGGCACGGCGGCGACGGTGACCGATCGGGTATTCCACCACGACATTGTCGGTGCTGCTGCCATCCTTGAAAAACACCTGTACGGCGTTGGCGATCGAGCGTTTGTCGGGCTCCAGGTATTCGCGGGTGAAACGCGGTTCTTCGACGATGACCATTTTCTCGCGCAGCACATCAATGATCGGATGCGCCTTGTGGAAATCATCTTCGTACTGCTCGGCAACCAGATTGCCGAAGGCCAGGGGCACGGCGGTCATGTACTGAATGCAGTGGTCACGGTCAGCCGCATTGGCCAGCGGCCCGACCTTGGAAATGATGCGAATCGCCGATTCGTGGGTGGTGATCACGATGCGGTCGATTTCATGCAGACGGTTGCGCACTTGCGGATGCAATGTCACCGCCGCTTCACAAGCTGTTTGCGCGTGGAACTCGGCGGGGAAGCTGATCTTGAACAGCACGTTTTCCATCACGTAACTACCGAATGACCGGGAGAAACTGAACGCGCGTTTGTCTTCCGGTTTCAACGCCAGATCGCTGTTGGTGTGGCTGAACAACACGTCATAGAAACCCCACTGCTTCGCGGTTAACACGCCGGGAATGCCCATCTCGCCACGCATCGCAATGTCAGCCAGCCGCACACCACGGCTCGACGCATCCCCCGCTGCCCAGGATTTTCGCGAGCCGGCGTTCGGCGCATGACGATAAGTGCGCAGGGCCTGGCCATCGGCAAACGCGTGGGACAACGCCGACAACAGTTGCTCGCGATTAGCGCCCATCAGTTTGGCGGTGACGGCGGTTGAGGCGACTTTCACCAGAATGACGTGATCGAGTCCTACACGATTGAAGGAGTTTTCCAGGGCTATCACGCCTTGAATCTCGTGGGCCATGATCATTGCTTCCAGCACATCGCGAATGGTCAGCGGCGCTTCACCGTTGGCCACGCGTTTTTGCGACAAGTGATCCGCCACCGCGAGAATGCCGCCGAGGTTGTCCGACGGATGCCCCCACTCGGCGGCGAGCCAGGTGTCGTTGTAGTCGAGCCAGCGGACGATGCAGCCGATGTCCCAGGCGGCTTTGACCGGGTCGAGGCGAAAAGACGTGCCGGGGACTCGTGCGCCAAACGGCACGACGGTGCCTTCGACCATCGGGCCAAGGTGCTTGGTGCACTCAGGGAAACGCAATGCCAGCAAGCCGCAGCCCAACGTGTCCATCAGGCAGTTGCGGGCGGTGTCGAGGGCTTCGGCAGATTCGGTTTTGAAGGTGAGGACGTAGTCGGCGATGTCCTGCAGGACACGGTCGTAGTCGGGGCGGTTGTTCAGGTCGACGTTGGCGCTCATGTTCGATTCACTCGTGAAGTGGTTCGTTGATGGGACCTCGGTTCAGGGCTAACGATTTCTTATTGTTAAAATGCAATCCCTGTAGGAGCTGCCGGAGGCTCGGGCCGCGATCGGACGATCTTTTGATTTTGTTTTTTAGATCAAAGTCAAAAGATCGCAGCCTTCGGCAGCTCCTACAGGGGTGGGTGTGGGGTCAGAAGGAGTCGCCAGGAACGCGCACGTAACCTTCCATCAGCACGCGGGCACTGCGACTCATGATGGCTTTTTTGACGATCCACTCGCCGTTTTCCAGGCTGGCTTCAGCGCCAACGCGCAATGTCCCGGACGGATGTCCGAAGCGCACGGCATTGCGTTCAACACCACCTGCAGCGCGGTTCACCAACGTGCCGGAAATAGCCGCCGCCGTACCAATCGCCACCGCCGCCGTGCCCATCATCGCGTGGTGCAACTTGCCCATCGACAAGGCGCGCACCAGCAAATCCACGTCACCGGCGCCAATTGCTTTGCCGCTGGACGCCACGTAATCCGCAGGCTTGGCGACAAACGCGACTTTCGGCGTGTGCTGCCGTTTCGCTGCTTCGTCGAGATGGGAAATCAGGCCCATGCGCAGCGCACCGTAAGCACGAATGGTCTCGAACATCTGCAGCGCTTGCGGATCGCTGTTGATCGCACCTTGCAGTTCGGTTCCGGTGTAACCGATGTCTGCGGCGTTGACGAAAATCGTCGGAATGCCAGCGTTGATCATAGTCGCCTTAAACGTGCCAACACCCGGCACTTCCAGCTCATCGATCAGGTTGCCGGTGGGAAACATCGAACCACCGCCGCCCTCTTCTTCCGCCGCTGGGTCCATGAATTCGACTTGCACTTCGGCCGCCGGAAAGGTCACGCCGTCGAGTTCGAAATCACCGGTCTCCTGCACTTCGCCGTTGGTGATCGGCACGTGAGCAATAATGGTTTTGCCGATGTTGGCCTGCCACACGCGAACCACGGCGACACCGTTGTGCGGAATGCGGCTGGCATCAACCAGACCGTTGCTGATGGCGAACGAACCGACCGCGGCCGAGAGGTTGCCGCAGTTGCCGCTCCAGTCCACGAACGGTTTGTCGATGGAGACCTGACCGAACAGGTAATCGACGTCGTGATCGGCCTTGAGGCTTTTCGACAGGATCACGGTTTTGCTGGTGCTCGACGTGGCGCCGCCCATGCCGTCGATCTGCTTGTCGTACGGGTCGGGGCTGCCGATGACGCGCAGCAGTAGAGCGTCGCGAACCGGACCGGCAACCTGCGCCGCTTCGGGGAGATCCTTGAGGCTGAAGAACACGCCTTTGCTGGTGCCGCCGCGCATGTAGGTGGCGGGGATTTTGATCTGTGGTGCGTGAGCCATGAGTGCTCCTTAAGCGCGAACACGGGCGGTATCGCCCGCGTGCACAAAACATGATTTAAACGGCAACCGCCGACTCTTCAAGGAAGTCCTGAGCGAAGCGCTGCAACACGCCGCCAGCCTCGTAGATCGACACTTCTTCAGCGGTATCCAGACGGCAAGTCACCGTCACGTCAACGCGCTCGCCGTTCTTGCGATGGATCACCAGCGTCAGGTCCGCACGCGGTTTGCGCTCGCCGATCACGTCGTAGGTTTCGCTGCCGTCGATGGCCAGCGTGTGCCGGTCAGTGCCCGGTTTGAACTCCAGCGGCAACACGCCCATGCCCACCAGGTTGGTGCGGTGAATGCGCTCGAAACCTTCGGCGGCAATCGCCTCGACACCGGCCAGGCGCACGCCTTTCGCCGCCCAGTCGCGGGACGAACCCTGACCGTAATCGGCGCCGGCAATGATGATCAGCGGCTGCTTGCGTTCCATGTAGGTTTCGATGGCTTCCCACATGCGCATGACCTTGCCTTCCGGCTCGACCCGCGCCAGCGAACCCTGTTTGACCTTGCCGTTTTCCACGACCATTTCATTGAACAGTTTCGGGTTGGCGAAGGTGGCGCGCTGTGCAGTCAAGTGGTCGCCACGGTGGGTGGCGTAAGAGTTGAAGTCCTCCTCCGGCAGGCCCATTTTCGCCAGGTATTCGCCAGCGGCGCTGTCGAGCATGATCGCGTTCGACGGCGACAGGTGATCGGTGGTGATGTTGTCCGGCAGCACCGCCAATGGGCGCATGCCCTTCAGCGGACGGGCGCCGGCCAGCGCGCCTTCCCAGTACGGCGGACGGCGGATGTAGGTGCTCATCTCGCGCCAGTCGTACAGCGGCGTGACCTTCGGGCCGGTGTCTTCGTGGACGGCGAACATCGGAATGTAGACCTGACGGAACTGCTCAGGCTTGACCGAAGACTTCACCACCGAGTCGATTTCCTCGTCGCTCGGCCAGATGTCTTTGAGGCGGATTTCCTTGCCGTCGACCATGCCCAACACGTCCTTCTCGATATCGAAACGGATGGTCCCGGCGATGGCGTAAGCGACCACAAGCGGCGGCGACGCGAGGAACGCTTGCTTGGCGTACGGATGGATGCGGCCGTCGAAGTTGCGGTTGCCCGAAAGCACGGCGGTGGCATACAGATCGCGGTCGATGATCTCTTGCTGGATCAGCGGATCAAGCGCGCCGGACATGCCGTTGCAAGTGGTGCAAGCGAACGCGACGACGCCGAAACCGAGCTGCTCCAGCTCAGTGGTCAGCCCCGCTTCGTCGAGGTACAGCGCGACGGTTTTCGAACCCGGCGCCAGCGAGGATTTCACCCACGGCTTGCGGGTCAGGCCGAGCTTGTTGGCGTTGCGCGCCAGCAGGCCGGCAGCGATGACGTTGCGCGGGTTGCTGGTATTGGTGCAACTGGTGATGGCGGCGATGATCACGGCACCGTCGGGCATTTGCCCCGGCACGTCATCCCACTGGCCGGAGATGCCTTTGGCCGCCAGATCCGACACCGCAACGCGGGCGTGCGGGTTGCTCGGGCCGGCCATGTTGCGCACCACCGAGGACAAGTCGAAGGTCAGGCCGCGCTCGTATTGCGCGCCTTTCAGACTGTCGGCCCACAGGCCGGTGAGCTTGGCGTATTGCTCGACGAGCTGCACTTGCTGGTCTTCACGACCAGTGAGTTTCAGGTAATCGATGGTCTGCTGGTCGATGTAGAACATCGCCGCGGTGGCGCCGTATTCCGGGGCCATGTTGGAGATGGTTGCGCGGTCGCCGAGGGTCAGCGCCGCCGCGCCTTCGCCGAAGAATTCCAGCCACGCGCCGACGACTTTCTGTTTACGCAGGTATTCGGTCAGCGCCAGCACCATGTCGGTGGCGGTGATGCCGGGTTGCAGCTTGCCGGTCAGTTCGACGCCGACGCTTTCCGGCAGACGCATCCACGACGCGCGACCAAGCATCACGCTTTCGGCTTCGAGGCCGCCAACACCGATGGCGATGACGCCCAGCGCATCGACATGCGGGGTGTGGCTGTCGGTGCCGACGCAGGTGTCGGGGAACGCGACGCCCTCGCGCACCTGAACCACCGGCGACATTTTCTCCAGATTGATCTGGTGCATGATGCCGTTGCCCGGCGGGATCACGTCGACGTTCTTGAAGGCCTTTTTCGTCCAGTTGATGAAGTGAAAACGGTCTTCGTTGCGACGGTCTTCGATGGCGCGGTTTTTCTCGAATGCCTGCGCGTCGAAACCACCGGCCTCAACAGCCAGCGAGTGGTCGACGATCAACTGCGTCGGCACCACCGGGTTGACCTGCGCCGGGTCGCCGCCCTGCAACGCAATCGCATCACGCAGGCCAGCGAGGTCGACCAGCGCGGTCTGGCCGAGAATGTCATGGCAGACCACACGCGCCGGGAACCACGGAAAGTCGAGATCGCGCTTACGCTCGATCAACTGCTTGAGGGAATCGGTGAGCGTGGCCGGGTCGCAGCGACGCACAAGGTTTTCCGCCAGCACGCGGGAGGTGTACGGCAGAGTGTGGTAACTGCCGGGCTGAATCGCCTCGACCGCCGCGCGGGCGTCGAAATAATCCAGAGGGCTGCCGGGCAGGGTTTTACGGAATTCTGTGTTCATCGGGTCGGACTCGGGTCACGGTAGTTTCAAAGGGTGGGCCGGGCACCGACCTCGAAACTCACACTCAACCCTGTGGGAGCTGGCTTGCCAGCGATAGCGGTGGGTCAGTCGACATCAATGTTGGATGTGACTCAGTCATCGCTGGCAAGCCAGCTTCCACAGGGCCTTCGGTGAATCTCGGATCAGCGGTTGGCACTCACCATTTCAGCGACGTTCGATTGGCACGAACTTGCGCTGTTCGACGCCGACATACTCGGCGCTTGGACGGATGATGCGGTTGTTGGCGCGCTGTTCGAACACATGCGCAGCCCAGCCAGTCAGGCGCGAGCAGACGAAGATCGGCGTGAACAGCTTGGTCGGAATGCCCATGAAGTGGTACGCCGAGGCATGGTAGAAATCGGCGTTGGGGAAGAGTTTTTTCTGCTCCCACATGGTCTTGTCGATGGCTTCGGAAACCGGGAACAACACCTTGTCACCGACTTCATCGGCAAGTTTTTTCGCCCAGCCCTTGATCACCTCGTTGCGCGGATCGCTGTCCTTATAGATCGCGTGGCCGAAGCCCATGATCTTGTCCTTGCGCTCAAGCATGCCGAGGGTGCCTTTGATCGCGTCCTCCGGCGACGAGAAGCGTTCGATCATTTCCATTGCCGCTTCGTTGGCGCCACCGTGCAACGGGCCGCGCAGCGAACCGATGGCCGCGGTGACGCAGGAATACAGATCGGACAGGGTCGAAGCGCAAACGCGGGCGGTGAAGGTCGAAGCGTTGAATTCGTGCTCGGCGTAGAGGATCAGCGAGACGTTCATCACTTTGACGTGCAGTTCGCTCGGCTTCTTGTCGTGCAGCAGGTGCAGGAAATGGCCGCCGAGGGTCGGCTCGTCGCTGACACAATTGATGCGTTTGCCGTCGTGGCTGAAGCGATACCAGTAGCACATGATCGCCGGGAACGCGGCGAGCAAGCGGTCAGTCTTGTCGCGCTGCTCGGAGAAATCTTTCTCCGGCTCGATATTGCCGAGGAACGAGCAACCGGTGCGCATCACGTCCATCGGGTGGGCGTCGGCGGGGATGCGTTCGAGCACTTCTTTCAGCGCTTGCGGCAGGTCGCGCAACTTGCTCAGCTTGCCTTGGTATTCGTCGAGTTGCGCTTGAGTCGGCAGCTCGCCGTAGAGCAGCAGGTACGCGACTTCTTCAAATTGCGCATCGGCGGCGAGTTCGCGCACGTCGTAGCCGCGATAGGTCAGCCCGGCACCGGCCTGGCCCACGGTGGACAGTGCGGTTTGCCCGGCAACCTGGCCACGGAGCCCGGCGCCACTGAGTACTTTTGCTTCGGCCATTTCTATCTCCAATCTTGAATTTGTTAGGGAGTGTGGCTAAGAGATCGCAGCCTCGTAGCACTCGTCAGCTCCTACAGGGATCTATGTAGGAGCTGCCGCAGGCGGCGATCTTTTGATCTTTATTTCTTCGCCGCAAACAACGCATCGAGCTTCTGCTCGAAGGTGTGGTAATCGATGCGATCGTAGAGCTCCATGCGAGTCTGCATGGTGTCGATGACATTCTGCTGCGTGCCGTCGCGGCGGATCGCGGTGTAGACGTTTTCCGCAGCCTTGTTCATCGCGCGGAACGCCGACAGCGGGTAGAGCACCAGCGACACGTCGGCGCCGGCCAGTTGCTCGGTGGTGTACAGCGGCGTCGAACCGAACTCGGTGATGTTGGCCAGAATCGGCGCTTTCACACGGTTGGCGAACAGCTTGTACATCTCCAGTTCGGTGATGGCTTCCGGGAAGATCATGTCGGCGCCGGCCTCGATGCACGCGGCAGCGCGATCGAGTGCCGATTCCAGACCTTCCACCGCCAGCGCATCGGTGCGCGCCATGATCACGAAGCTGTCATCGGTGCGCGCATCGACCGCAGCCTTGATGCGATCGACCATTTCCTGCTGACTGACGATCTCTTTATTAGGACGGTGGCCGCAGCGCTTGGCGCCGACCTGATCCTCAATGTGAATCGCCGCCGCGCCGAACTTGATCATCGACTTGACGGTACGCGCCACGTTGAACGCCGACGAACCGAAACCGGTGTCCACATCGACCAGCAGCGGCAGATCGCAGACATCGGTGATACGGCGCACGTCGGTGAGCACATCATCCAGACCGGTAATGCCCAGATCCGGCACGCCGAGAGAACCTGCGGCCACCCCGCCACCGGACAGGTAGATCGCCTTGAAACCG
Organism: Pseudomonas sp. PB106; assembly: GCF_009764645.1. Lineage (GTDB taxonomy): Bacteria > Pseudomonadota > Gammaproteobacteria > Pseudomonadales > Pseudomonadaceae > Aquipseudomonas. Next base: position 7,483 of record NZ_RWIM01000013.1, on the reverse strand, counting down.
GCGCGTTTGGCCAGCAGCGCGTGGTTGGCGTTAATCGCGCCGACCACCTGCAATGGGTGCTCGCTGGCGACCGCATCGCGAAAACGCTGGCCTGGAGTGTTCGGTTTGGAACTCATGACTCACCTCGTTCAGTGGCTGTCTTATTGTGGGCGCCGTCCTGGTAATGACGGGCGATGTTGCGTTTCGAGGCGCCGATGTGGCGGCGCATCAACAATTCCGCGAGCTCGCCGTCACGGTCGGCGATGGCATCGAGAATCCGGTGGTGTTCGGCAAAGGCCTGACGCGGGCGGTTCGGCGTGGTGGAAAACTGGATGCGGTACATGCGCACCAGTTGATACAACTCGCCGCAGAGCATTTGGGTCAGCGTGCGGTTGCCGCTGCCCTGGATGATCCGGTAGTGGAAGTCGAAATCGCCTTCCTGTTGGTAATAACCCACGCCGGCCTGAAACGCCGCGTCACGCTCATGGGTTTCCAGCACCCGGCGCAGTTCGTCGATTTCTTCGACGCTCATGCGCTCGGCCGCCAGACGGCAGGCCATGCCTTCGAGGGATTCGCGGATTTCGTAGAGTTCGAGCAGTTCGGCATGGCTGAGTGAGACCACCCGCGCGCCGACATGCGGGACGCGCACCAGCAAACGCTGACCTTCGAGACGGTGGATCGCCTCACGCAACGGCCCGCGACTGATGCCGTAGGTGCGCGCCAGTTCCGGCTCGGAGATCTTGCTGCCGGGGGCGATCTCGCCCTTGACGATGGCCGCCTGAATGCGCCGGAAAACGTTTTCCGACAGCGTTTCGGAATCGTCGCCGTGGATGACCGGGGGATCGAGTTGATCCAACATGATTGTCGACACCTTTAAATCCAATGCGGCAAAAACTAGCTAATCAGACCGAATCAGTCAAAGGATAAATAGGTATTGTCGACAATCGTCTAATAACTTTAAAAGATCGCAGCCTTCGGCAGCTCCTACAGGGCGCACGTAAATCCAATGTAGGAGCTGCCGAAGGCTGTGATCTTTTGATCTTCCATAGACCGCCCCCAACGCTGGCGCCATAAACCCACCGTGCTAGAATGCCGCCCGCATTTGCTGGCCATTTGTACGGCTTGTCATAAAAAGCTGATAGGCACACGAAGGGCCTTGCGCAAGTTTTGCCAAGGACCTGAACCGAAAACGGAACGCTGCGCACCAGGATTTATGAGACTCAAGCCCTTCCCCACATTCTTTGCCCTGTTTTGCCTGCCCGGCCTTGCCGCCGCGGGGGAAAAAACCGTGTACGGCCTCAACGAATACGCTTCGCTTGACGGCATCAATCTGGAAGTCGCGGCCAAACTCGACACCGGCGCGAAAACCGCCTCGCTGAGTGCCCGCGACATCAAACGCTTTAAACGCAACGGCGAGTCCTGGGTACGTTTCTACCTGGCCATCGACGCCGCGCATTCGCACCCGATCGAACGGCCACTGGCCCGAGTCAGCAAGATCAAACGCCGTGCCGGCGACTACGACCCGGAAGAAGGCAAGAAGTACACCGCCCGTCCGGTGATCGAGCTGGATATCTGCATGGGCACAGCGCTGCGCAGCATCGAAGTGAACCTGACCGACCGAAGTGCGTTCCAATACCCGCTTTTGATTGGCTCCGAAGCGCTGAAACGCTTCGACGCGCTGGTCGACCCCAGTCTTAAATACGCTGCCGGCAAACCCGCCTGCACCATCGCCGCTCATACCGCCGAGTAATTTCCATGCGTTCTCTAACCTTCCACCTGAAAATCCTGATCACCATTCTGGTGCTGCTGGGCGTTTCGGTTACGGCCTATCAGATTTTCGTGCTCGGCATCCCGGTGACCGAAGATGCGACCGACGACTTGTGGAACATCGACGCCAAAGTCGAGTTCGTCGCCAGCACCAAGGATCCGGTGAAGATCCAGATGTTCGTGCCACCGTTGAGCCGCGACTACGTCAGCCTCAACGAAAGCTTTATCTCCAATAATTACGGCGTCGCCGTGAACCGCGTCGACGGCAACCGCAAGGTGACCTGGTCGGCCCGTCGCGCCAAGGGCAACCAGACCCTTTATTACCGTCTGGTGCTGACCAAGCGTTACACCGCGGAAAAAACCAAGATCAAAGGCCCGACCTTCCGCGACAGCATCGCCATCGAAGGCCCGGAAAAAATCGCCGCCGAAGCCCTGCTCGCGCCGATTCGCCAGCACTCGGCTGACGTCGAAACCTTTATCGGCGAGGCGATCAAACGCGTCAACAACCTCAACGATGACAACGTGAAACTGCTGCTGGCCGGCGATCCGTCGACCGCGCACAAAGCCAAGATCGTCGAACTGCTGCTGTCCATCGCCCACGTGCCGGTGGAAAAAGTCCACACCATCCGCCTCGTCGCCGATCAGCCGCAAATGCCCGAACTGTGGCTGCGCAGCTTCAACGGCAACGACTGGCTGTACTTCAACCCGGAAACCGGCGAGCAAGGCCTGCCGACCGACCGCCTGCTGTGGTGGACCGGCGATGAAAACCTGATCACCGTCGACGGCGGCAAGAAAGCCAACGTGACCTTCAGCCTGAACAACAGCGAGATGAACGCGATTCGTCTGGCCAAGCTGACCGACGAAAACACCGACGCCAACTTCCTCGAATACTCGCTGTACGGCTTGCCGCTGCAGACCCAGCAGACCTTCATGATCATGGTGATGATCCCGATCGGTGTGCTGGTGATTCTGATCCTGCGCAACCTGATCGGCCTGCAAACCCTCGGCACGTTTACCCCGGTGCTGATCGCCCTCGCCTTCCGCGAGACGCAACTGGGCTTCGGCATTCTGCTGTTTACCGTGATCACCGCGCTGGGCTTGTCCTTACGTTCTTATCTGGAACACCTGAAACTGCAAATGCTGCCGCGACTCTCGGTGGTGCTGACCTTTGTCGTGGTGTTGATCGCAGCGATCAGTCTGTTCAGCCATAAGCTCGGTCTGGAACGTGGTCTGTCGGTGGCGCTGTTCCCGATGGTGATTCTGACCATGACCATCGAACGCCTGTCGATCACCTGGGAAGAACGCGGTGCCAGCCATGCGATGAAAGTCGCGATTGGCACGCTGTTCGCAGCCTCGTTGGCGCACCTGATCATGACCGTACCGGAGTTGGTGTACTTCGTGTTTACCTTCCCGGCGATCCTGTTGATTCTGGTCGGTTTCATGCTGGCGATGGGTCGTTATCGCGGCTACCGCCTGACCGAACTGGTGCGCTTCAAGGCTTTCCTGAAGAAGGCTGACGCCTGATGTTCGGTTTCTGGAAGACCTGGAAGGCGCTGGAGGCGCGGGGCATCATGGGCATCAATCGGCGTAATGCCGACTACGTGCTCAAGTACAACAAGCGCAGCCTGTACCCGATCGTCGATGACAAGATCATCACCAAGGAACGCGCGATCGAGGCCGGCATTCACGTGCCGGAATTGTATGGCGTGATTTCCACCGAGAAGGAAATCGACAAGCTCGGCGAGATCATCGGCGGGCGCAGCGACTTCGTGATCAAACCGGCGCAGGGCGCTGGCGGTGACGGCATCATCGTCGTCGCCGACCGTTTCGAAGGCCGCTATCGCACGGTGTCGGGCAAGATCATTGCCCATGAAGAGCTTGAGCATCACATCTCCAGCATCCTCACTGGTTTGTACTCGCTGGGCGGCCACCGTGATCGGGCGCTGATCGAATATCGGGTAACGCCGGATCAGATCTTCAAAAGCATCAGCTACGAAGGCGTGCCGGACATCCGCATCATCGTGCTGATGGGTTATCCAGTGATGGCGATGCTGCGCTTGCCAACCCGGCAATCCGGCGGCAAAGCCAACCTGCACCAGGGCGCGATTGGCGTCGGCGTCGATCTGGCCACTGGCCTGACCCTGCGCGGCACCTGGCTGAACAACATCATCACCAAACACCCCGACACCACCAACGCGGTGGATGGCGTGCAACTGCCCTACTGGGACGGTTTCATGAAACTCGCCGCAGGCTGCTATGAGCTGTGCGGGTTGGGTTACATCGGTGTGGACATGGTGCTCGATCAGGAGAAAGGACCGCTGATTCTCGAGCTGAATGCGCGGCCGGGGCTGAATATCCAGATCGCCAATGACTGCGGGCTGACGTTGCGTACGCATGCGGTTGAGGCGAGGCTGGAAGAGCTGAAGGCGCGTGGGGTGACGGAAACGGTTGAGGAGCGGGTGGCGTTTACTCAGGAAATGTTTGGGCATATTCCTGCGGTCGAGGGCTGATCTCCCCCCGATGATCGTTCCCACGCTCTGCGTGGGAACGATCATTCACTCAGCCTGCCGCCAATCTGCCAATCCCCGACATCCCCTCTAGGAGCAATTCCCGCAGAGGACTACAATCCCCACCCCGCCTCGATGGCCGATCTGCCCCGCCCATGTTGACCTGTTCCGTACACCCGCTGCCCTACCGCGCCAATCCCGCCGACTACTTTGCGGCCATTCGCAATGCGCCTGGCGCCGTGCTGCTCGACAGTGGCCGGCCAAGTGCCGACCGTGGCCGTTATGACCTGCTCAGCGCTTGGCCGCTGGAACAACTGGCGGTGTTGCCCGACGAGAGTGGCGAGCATTTTCTGCAGCGCCTGCGCGACAATCTGAGTCGCCTGGGCGAGGCCGACTTGCCTGCCGGGTTCGAGCTGCCTTTTGCCGGCGGTTTGATCGGTTATCTGAGTTACGACTTCGGTCGACATCTCGAGAACCTGCCGAGCCAGGCACGCGATGATCTGCAATTGCCGGATGCGCGTTTTGGCTTGTACGAATGGGCGCTGATCAGCGATCACCAGACATTGACCAGCCAGTTGGTTTTTCACCCGTCGGTGATCGACAGCGAGCAACAACGGCTGATCGCGCTGTTCAGCCAGCCCCAGGCCGACGTGCTGACACCGTTCACACTGCACGCGCCGATGGCCGCTGACCTTTCGGCCGATGATTACCGTCAGGCCTTCGAACGCATTCAGCATTACATCCAGGCCGGCGATTGCTATCAGGTCAACTTCGCTCAGCGCTTCCGCGCGGCGTGTCAGGGCGATCCGTGGTTGGCGTATTGCGCGTTGCGCGAAGCCTGCCCGACACCGTTTTCCGGTTTCCAGAGCCTGCCCGAGGGGGGCGCGGTACTGAGTCTGTCGCCCGAGCGCTTCGTCAAAGTCAGCCAGCGTCAGGTGGAAACCCGCCCGATCAAAGGCACCCGCCCCCGTGGCCTCACGCCGGCAGAAGATGCCGCCAACGCTGCCGAATTACTGGCCAGCCCCAAGGATCGCGCGGAAAACCTGATGATCGTCGACCTGCTGCGCAACGACCTCGGGCGCACCTGCCGCATCGGTTCGGTGCGAGTGCCGGAGTTGTTCAGCCTGGAAAGTTATCCGAACGTGCATCACTTGGTCAGCAGCGTCACCGGTGAATTGGCGGATGATCGCGATGCATTGGACTTGATTGCCGGCAGCTTCCCCGGCGGCTCGATCACCGGCGCGCCGAAGATTCGTGCGATGCAGATCATCGACGAACTGGAGCCGACCCGGCGCGGGTTGTATTGCGGCTCGTTGCTGTACCTGGACGTGCGCGGCGAGATGGACAGCTCCATCGCGATCCGCAGTCTGTTGGTCAAGGATGGGCAGGTGTGCTGCTGGGGCGGTGGCGGGATTGTCGCGGATTCGGATTGGCAGGCGGAGTATCAGGAGTCGATTACCAAAGTCCGAATCCTCCTCGAAACCCTGCAAAACCTCTGATGAATGATCGTTCCCACGCTCTGCGTGGGAATGCAGCCCGGAACGCTCAGCGTCCAATCCAAAGCCGAACGCGGAGCGTCCGTTGAGGCATTCCCACGCGGAGCGTGGGAACGATCATGACAACTACAAACTCAACTCTCTGTTAGAAGCCTTGAGAAATTCCTGCTTCAACTCGGCGAACGTATGCACCGCCGGAAACTGCGGAAACTCGCGAATCACATTCTCCGGCGCATGGAACAGAATCCCCGCGTCCGCTTCGCCCAGCATCGTCGTGTCGTTATACGAATCCCCCGCCGCAATCACCCGGTAATACAGGCTCTTGAACGCCAGCACCGACTGGCGCTTCGGATCTTTCTGGCGCAACTGATAGCTAGTCACCCTGCCGGTTTCATCCGTGATCAGACGATGGCACAGCAAGGTCGGGAAGCCCAGTTGACGCATCAGCGGCTGCGAGAACTCGTAAAACGTGTCCGACAGAATCACCACCTGAAAGCGCTCGCGCAGCCAGTTGACGAACTCCACCGCGCCGTCCAGCGGCTTCAGTGTGGCGATGACTTCCTGAATGTCGGAGAGCTTCAAGCCGTGTTCATCGAGGATGCGCAAACGCTGCTTCATCAGCACGTCGTAATCGGGAATGTCCCGGGTGGTGGCCTTGAGGGAGTCAATTCCGGTTTTTTCGGCGAAGGCGATCCAGATTTCCGGCACCAACACCCCTTCAAGATCCAGGCAAGCAATTTCCACAAGACACTCCCGTTTGTATTGATTATTTGAGTCGAGCGAGGCCGAACTCTAGCGACTCGAATCCCGACGCGCAACGCACAGCGCGCCCCGAGCCCTGCAGCTTTTTGTTACCATCGGCCCCATATAGAGCGCCCAGCGCCACCGACCTGTAGGAAGCCGCCCTGATGAGCCCAACGTTCGACGTCGTGGAACTCGCCACGACCTATGCCAACAAATCCGCGCAAGACATCCTCAAACTCGCCTTTGCCGAGTTCGGCGATGATCTGTGGATATCTTTCAGCGGCGCCGAGGATGTGGTGCTGGTGGACATGGCCTGGAAGCTTAACAAGAACGTCAAAGTGTTCAGCCTCGACACCGGTCGCCTGCACCCGGAGACCTACCGGTTCATCGAGCAAGTGCGCGAGCACTACAAGATCGACATCGAAATCGTCTCGCCGGACTACACGAAACTGGAACCGTTCGTGAAGGAAAAAGGCCTGTTCAGTTTTTATAGGGACGGCCACGGCGAATGCTGTGGCATCCGCAAGATCGAGCCGCTGCGCCGCAAACTGTCCGACGTCAAAGCCTGGGCCACCGGTCAGCGCCGCGACCAGAGCCCGGGCACCCGCAGTGCCGTGGCGGCGATGGAAATCGATACTGCGTTCTCCACGCCGGAACGCACCCTGTACAAATTCAACCCGCTGGCGCAGATGACCAGCGAAGAGATCTGGGGTTACATCCGCATGCTCGAGCTGCCGTACAACAGCCTGCATGAGCGCGGCTTCATCAGCATCGGCTGCGAACCGTGCACCCGCCCGGTGCTGCCGAACCAGCACGAACGCGAAGGTCGTTGGTGGTGGGAAGAGGCGACGCAGAAAGAGTGTGGGCTGCACGCCGGTAACATCATCAGCAAAGCGTAACCACCAGCCACACCGCAGCCCCTTTGTAGGAGTGAGCCTGCTCGCGATAGCGGTGTATCCGTCGATGAATTTTCTGGCTGATACACCGCTA
>NZ_RWIM01000109.1 GCF_009764645.1 Pseudomonas sp. PB106 | reverse complement strand
CGATAGCGGTTAGTCAGATGTACATTTTTGCTGACTGACACGCCGCTATCGTCGGAACGCCGCCCGGAGCAGGCTCACTCCTACATTTTTTTGCGCTGGGATTTGTTAAATCACAGGCAATAAAAAACCGACCCTAAGGTCGGTTTTTTAATGACTACGTCGATTAAGCAGCTTCTTTCAGCGCTTTGACGTGGCCATTCAGACGGCTCTTATGACGAGCAGCCTTGTTCTTGTGGATGATGCCTTTATCGGCCATACGGTCGATAACTGGCACAGCCAGAACGTATGCAGCTTGAGCTTTTTCAGCGTCTTTTGCGTCGATGGCTTTAACTACATTCTTGATGTAGGTGCGAACCATGGAACGCAGGCTGGCGTTGTGGCTGCGACGCTTCTCAGCCTGTTTTGCACGTTTTTTGGCGGAAGGTGAGTTGGCCACCGTCGAGCTCCTCGAAAGACTTTTTAGGAAATAGCAAACAAAATAGGCCGCGAATCATGCCGATGAAGAGAAGTCTTGTCAAGGGCACTTGAAACGTTCCGCTAAGTGGTAGGTATAAAGAGGCGGGATATTTATTTCCGGCGCTTGACCTGTAAACTCGCGAGCTTTGGCTCTGTGCTGCTGCGGCGCGGAGTATCGCATAAGTAGGCGCTTAATTCGCCTGCTGTTTATCGACAGGCACAAATTCCCTCAATGAATCTGCTCAAATCGTTGGCCGCCGTCAGCTCTATCACGATGCTTTCCAGGGTTCTGGGTTTTGTTCGTGACACGCTTATCGCCCGCACATTTGGCGCCGGGATGGCGACAGACGCCTTCTTTATCGCTTTCAAATTGCCCAATCTGCTGCGAAGAATCTTCGCCGAGGGCGCTTTTTCACAGGCATTTGTGCCGATTCTGGCCGAGTACAAAAGCCAGCAAGGCGAAGAGGCGACACGCACGTTCATTGCTTACGTTTCCGGTTTGCTGACGTTGGTATTGGCGGTGGTGACGGCGTTGGGCATGATCGCTGCCCCTTGGGTGATCTGGGCCACCGCACCCGGTTTTACCGACACGCCGGAAAAATTCCAGCTCACCTCTGATCTGTTGCGCGTGACCTTCCCCTATATATTGCTCATCTCGCTGTCCTCGCTGGCGGGCGCGATCCTCAATACTTGGAACCGTTTCTCGGTCCCGGCCTTCGTGCCGACCCTGCTTAACGTCAGCATGATCATTTTCTCGTTGTTCCTGACGCCTTACTTCGATCCACCGGTCATGGCCCTTGGCTGGGCGGTATTGGTCGGCGGTCTGGCGCAATTGCTCTATCAACTGCCGCACCTGAAAAAGATCGGCATGCTCGTGCTGCCGCGTCTGAACCTGCGCGATACCGGCGTGTGGCGGGTGATGAAGCAGATGCTGCCGGCAATCCTTGGCGTCTCGGTCAGCCAGATTTCGCTGATCATCAACACGATCTTCGCCTCGTTTCTGGTCGCAGGCTCGGTGTCGTGGATGTATTACGCCGACCGCCTGATGGAGTTACCGTCTGGCGTATTAGGGGTGGCGTTGGGCACGATTCTGCTGCCGACGCTGGCGAAAACCTATGCAAGCAAAGATCGCCATGAGTATTCGCGGATTCTCGATTGGGGCCTGCGCCTGTGCTTCGTGCTGGTGCTGCCCTGTGCGTTGGCGCTGGGGATTCTTGCCGAGCCACTGACCGTTTCGCTGTTTCAGTACGGTCAGTTCAGCGGCTTCGATGCCGAAATGACGCAGCGCGCGCTGATTGCCTATTCTGTCGGGCTACTCGGCATTATCGTGATCAAAGTGCTGGCGCCGGGCTTCTATGCGCAACAGAACATCCGTACTCCGGTGAAAATCGCAATCTTCACCTTGGTGGTCACTCAGTTGTTCAACCTGGTGTTGATCGGACCGTTGGCTCACGCAGGTCTGGCCTTGGCGATCAGTGCCGGTGCCTGCCTGAATGCCGGGTTGCTGTTCTATCAACTGCGCAAGCAGCAGATGTACCAACCGCAACCGGGCTGGGCCAAGTTCGGTTTCAAGCTGGTGGTGGCGGTGGCGGTGATGTCGGCGGTGTTGCTGGTCGGCATGCATTTCATGCCAGCGTGGGATCAAGGCCACATGCTTGAACGCTTTCTGCGCCTGGGCGCTCTGGTGGTGGCTGGCGTGGTGGCGTATTTCGGTATGTTGCTGCTGCTCGGTTTCCGTCTGCGCGATTTCAATCGCAAGGCCTTGAGCTGAGGTTTTACCCTTTATAAACGGGCGCGGGCCGGCAGTTTTGTCGGCTCGTTCACTTTGCGTTACGGTGTTGCCTGTCGTCGACCGTCGGGTGTGGTTATAATCGACCACTTTATGAGCAAGAAGCGCGTTATGCAGCTGGTTCGAGGCCTCCACAACTTGCGCCCCCAGCATCGGGGCTGCGTCGCCACTATTGGCAACTTTGACGGTGTTCACCGTGGTCACCAGGCTATCCTGGCCCGACTGCGTGAGCGTGCGCTCGAGTTGGGCGTACCCAGCTGCGTGGTGATTTTCGAGCCGCAGCCACGGGAATTCTTTGCCCCCGAGACTGCGCCGGCACGTCTGGCCCGATTACGCGACAAACTGCAACTGCTGGCCGCCGAAGGCGTTGACCGGGTCTTGTGCCTGGCCTTCAACCAGCGCCTGAGCAAGCTCAGCGCCAGCGAATTCGTCGATACCATCCTGGTTGATGGCCTCGGTGTGCAGCACCTGGAGGTCGGTGACGATTTCCGCTTCGGCTGTGACCGCCTCGGCGATTTCGACTTTCTGATGCAGGCCGGGCAGGTTCACGGTTTTACCGTGGAAGCCGCGCAAACCGTCGAGCTGGACGGCATTCGTGTCAGCAGTACGCAAGTGCGCAATGCGTTGGCCGCCGCCGATTTTGCCTTGGCCGAACGTTTGCTCGGTCGCCCGTACCGGATCGCCGGTCGCGTGCTGCATGGCCAGAAACTGGCCCGGCAACTGGGTACGCCCACTGCCAACATTCAGCTCAAGCGTCGTCGCGTGCCGTTCACCGGGGTCTATCTGGTGGAGGTCGATATCGACGGCAAGACCTGGCCCGGCGTCGCCAATATCGGCGTGCGGCCCACGGTACAAGGTGATGGCAAGGCCCACCTTGAAGTCCATCTTTTAGATTTTGCCGGCGATCTGTATGACCGGCGTTTGACGGTGGTTTTCCACCAAAAGCTGCGTGAAGAGCAGCGCTTCGCCTCCCTGGAGGCATTGAAAACGGCGATCAATGCGGATGTCGCCACCGCCCGTGCACTAGCCGCACCTAGCGCCCATCGCTAATGAAGAGCCTTAAATGACCGACTATAAAGCCACGCTTAACCTTCCGGACACCGCCTTCCCAATGAAGGCCGGCCTGCCACAGCGCGAACCGCAGATCCTGCAGCGCTGGGACAGTATTGGCCTGTACGGAAAGTTGCGCGAGATTGGCAAGGATCGTCCGAAGTTCGTTCTGCACGACGGCCCTCCGTATGCCAACGGCACGATCCACATCGGTCACGCACTGAACAAGATTCTCAAAGACATGATCATCCGCTCGAAGACCCTCTCGGGTTTCGACGCGCCGTACGTTCCGGGTTGGGACTGCCACGGCCTGCCGATCGAGCACAAGGTTGAAGTGACCCACGGCAAGAATCTGGGCGCGGACAAGACCCGCGAGCTGTGCCGTGCCTATGCCACCGAGCAGATCGAAGGGCAGAAGTCCGAATTCATCCGTCTCGGCGTGCTGGGCGACTGGGCCAACCCGTACAAGACCATGGATTTCAAGAACGAGGCCGGTGAGATCCGCGCACTCGCCGAAATCGTCAAGGGCGGTTTCGTGTTCAAAGGCCTCAAGCCTGTGAACTGGTGCTTCGACTGCGGTTCGGCTCTGGCTGAAGCGGAAGTCGAGTACGAAAACAAGAAGTCCTCGACCATCGACGTTGCGTTCCCGATCGCTGACGAAGCCAAACTGGCTGCCGCGTTCGGTCTGCCATCGTTGAGCAAGCCTGCCTCGATCGTGATCTGGACCACCACCCCGTGGACCATCCCGGCCAACCAGGCGCTGAACGTGCACCCGGAATTCAACTACGCGCTGGTTGATGTCGGCGACAAGTTGCTGGTGCTGGCTGAAGAGCTGGTCGAAGCCTGCCTGGCTCGTTACAGCCTGGAAGGTTCGGTCATTGCGACCACCACCGGTAAAGAGCTGGAACTGATCAACTTCCGTCACCCGTTCTATGATCGTCTGTCGCCGGTGTACCTGGCTGACTACGTTGAACTGGGCGCTGGCACTGGCGTGGTTCACTCCGCTCCGGCCTACGGCGTGGACGACTTCGTGACCTGCAAGAAATACGGCATGGTCAACGACGACATCCTCAACCCGGTGCAGAGCAACGGCGTTTACGTGCCGTCGCTGGAATTCTTCGGCGGCCAGTTCATCTGGAAGGCCAACCCGGCCATTGTCGACAAGCTGACCGAAGTCGGTGCGCTGATGCACACCACCGTCATCGAACACAGCTACATGCACTGCTGGCGCCACAAGACTCCGCTGATCTACCGCGCGACTGCGCAGTGGTTCATCGGCATGGACAAAGAGCCAACCAGCGGCGACACCCTGCGTGTGCGCTCGCTCAAAGCCATCGAAGATACCAAGTTCGTTCCGGCCTGGGGCCAGGCGCGCCTGCACTCGATGATCGCCAACCGTCCGGACTGGTGCATCTCGCGTCAGCGCAACTGGGGCGTGCCGATCCCGTTCTTCCTCAACAAGGAAAGCGGCGAGCTGCACCCACGCACCGTTGAGCTGATGGAAGAAGTCGCCAAGCGCGTTGAAGTCGAAGGCATCGAAGCCTGGTTCAAGATGGACGCTGCCGAACTGCTCGGCGACGAAGCGCCGCTGTACGACAAGATCAGCGACACCCTCGACGTCTGGTTCGATTCGGGCACCACGCACTGGCACGTCCTGCGCGGTTCGCACCCGATGGGTCACGAGAGCGGCCCACGTGCCGACCTGTACCTGGAAGGTTCCGACCAACACCGTGGCTGGTTCCACTCATCGCTGCTGACCGGTTGCGCCATCGATAACCACGCACCGTACCGCGAACTGCTGACTCACGGTTTCACCGTCGACGAAGCCGGTCGCAAGATGTCCAAATCGCTGGGCAACGTGATCGCGCCGCAGAAAGTCAACGACACCCTCGGCGCCGACATCATGCGTCTGTGGGTCGCTTCGACCGACTACTCCGGCGAAATGGCGGTTTCCGACCAGATCCTGCAACGCAGTGCGGACGCCTATCGTCGTATCCGTAACACCGCACGCTTCCTGCTCTCGAACCTGAGCGGTTTCAACCCGGCCACCGACATCCTGCCAGCCGAAGAAATGCTCGCGCTGGATCGTTGGGCGGTCGACCGTACCTTGCTGCTGCAACGCGAGCTGCAAGAGCACTACGGCGAATACCGTTTCTGGAACGTTTACTCGAAGATCCACAACTTCTGCGTGCAGGAGCTGGGCGGTTTCTACCTCGACATCATCAAGGACCGTCAGTACACCACTGGCGCCAACAGCAAGGCCCGCCGTTCGGCGCAAACCGCGCTGTTCCACATCTCCGAAGCGTTGGTGCGCTGGATCGCGCCGATCCTCGCCTTCACCGCGGACGAACTGTGGGAATACCTGCCAGGCGAGCGTAACGAATCGGTGATGCTCAACACCTGGTACGAAGGTCTGACCGAACTGCCGGCCGACGTTGAACTGGGCCGCGACTACTGGGAGCGCGTGATGGCGGTCAAGGTAGCGGTCAACAAAGAAATGGAAATCCAGCGCGCGGCCAAAGCCGTCGGTGGCAACCTGCAAGCCGAAGTGACGCTGTACGCCGAAGACGCCCTGACCGCCGATCTGGCCAAGCTGAGCAACGAACTGCGCTTTGTCCTGATCACCTCGACGGCCAGTGTTGCGCCGTTCGTACAGGCTCCGGCCGATGCGGTAGTGACTGAAGTCAGCGGCTTGAAGCTGAAGATCGTCAAATCGGCCTTCCCGAAGTGCGCCCGTTGCTGGCACTGCCGCGAAGACGTTGGCGTGAACCCGGAGCATCCGGAAATCTGCGGTCGTTGCGTCGACAACATCAGCGGCGCTGGCGAGGTTCGTCACTATGCCTAATGCCGTTGGCCGTTTTGGACGGTTGAGCTGGCTGTGGTTGAGTCTGCTGGTTCTGGTCATTGACCAGGCCAGCAAGTTCTACTTCGAAGGCAAGCTCGAAATGTTCCAGCAGATCGTGATCATTCCCGATTACTTCAGCTGGACGCTGGCCTACAACACCGGTGCTGCCTTCAGCTTCCTCGCTGACAGCTCTGGCTGGCAGCGTTGGTTGTTTGCCCTGATCGCGATTGTGGTCAGTGCCGTGCTGGTGGTCTGGCTCAAACGCCTGGGCCGCAACGAAACCTGGCTGGCCGTCGCTTTGGCGTTGGTGCTGGGCGGTGCGCTGGGCAATCTGTATGACCGCATTGCCCTGGGCCATGTGATCGATTTCATTCTGGTGCACTGGCAGAACCGCTGGTACTTCCCGGCGTTCAACTTTGCCGACAGCGCGATTACCGTTGGTGCAGTGATGCTGGCACTGGACATGTTCAAAACCAAGAAAACCGAAGAGGCCGTTCATGACTGAACAGGTATTGGCTGAGCAACGCATCGGCCAGAACACGGAAGTCACCTTGCACTTTGCATTGCGCCTGGAGAACGGCGATACCGTCGACAGTACGTTCGACAAAGCCCCGGCGACCTTCAAGGTCGGCGACGGCAACCTGCTGCCAGGTTTCGAAGCAGCGCTGTTCGGCTTCAAGGCCGGCGACAAGCGCACGCTGACCGTCGAGCCGGAAAACGCCTTCGGCCAGCCGAACCCGCAAAACGTGCAGATCATCCCGCGCTCGCAGTTCGTCGACATGGAGTTGTCACCGGGTTTGCTGGTGATCTTCAACGATGCGGCCAATACTGAGCTGCCGGGTGTGGTGAAAGAGTTCGATGACACGCAAGTGACCATCGACTTCAACCACCCGCTGTCGGGCAAGACGCTGACCTTTGACGTGGAAATCATCTCCGTCAAAGCGCTGTAACTGACCGCAAAAGGTCAAAATGTGGGAGTGAGCCTGCTCGCGAATGCTGACTGACATTCAACATAGCTGTTGTCTGACACACTGCCTTCGCGAGCAAGTTGAATCGTCGCACCGACGCTCCCACAGTGTTTTCAACCGTTTTCGCTATTTCTTGCGCGCAAGACACGAGGCACAGCATGCAAATCAAACTCGCCAACCCCCGTGGCTTCTGCGCCGGCGTGGACCGGGCGATCGAAATCGTCAACCGCGCTCTGGAAGTCTTCGGGCCGCCGATCTACGTGCGTCATGAAGTGGTGCACAACAAGTTCGTCGTCGAAGACCTGCGCAGTCGCGGCGCGATTTTCGTCGAAGAGCTGGATCAGGTGCCGGACGACGTCATCGTGATCTTCAGCGCTCACGGCGTTTCTCAAGCTGTGCGTACGGAAGCCGCTGGCCGTGGCCTGAAAGTATTCGACGCCACTTGCCCGCTGGTCACCAAGGTGCACATCGAAGTAGCGAAATACAGCCGCGACGGTCGTGAGTGCATCCTGATCGGCCACGCCGGTCACCCGGAAGTCGAAGGCACCATGGGTCAGTACGATGCCAGCAATGGCGGCGCGATCTACCTCGTCGAAGACGAGAAAGACGTCGCCGAGTTGCAGGTCCATAACCCGGACAAACTCGCTTTCGTCACTCAGACCACCCTGTCGATGGACGACACCAGTCGCGTCATTGATGCCTTGCGCACACGCTTCCCGGCCATCGGCGGCCCACGCAAGGACGACATCTGCTACGCCACGCAAAACCGGCAGGACGCGGTCAAGCAATTGGCCGACGAATGCGACGTGGTGCTGGTGGTTGGTAGCCCGAACAGCTCCAACTCCAACCGCTTGCGTGAGCTGGCGGAACGCATGGCCACGCCGGCCTACCTGATCGACGGCGCCGAAGACCTGCAAAAGAGCTGGTTCGATGGCGTCGAGCGTATCGGCATCACAGCAGGTGCTTCTGCACCGGAAGTACTGGTGCGTGGCGTGATTCAGCAACTGCAGGCCTGGGGCGCTACCGGCGCCGATGAGCTGGCCGGGCGTGAAGAGAACATCACTTTCTCGATGCCGAAAGAGCTGCGCGTCCGTTCGATCTGACCCGTTTGTTCTGTTCACACAGCGCCTGTTCAGACGTTTTGCTCGTCAGGCGCACGCGACCGGTCGCTGCCAGCACCACTTGGCGTTGGCTGACCGGCTCGCGAGCCGAACAGATATGTAATGTCCCTGCCTGAAACGCCCGCCCGGGCATCAGCGGCTGACCCAGGCTGCTGAATCGCACGTATCGACTGACCAGCCAATTACCGGCAATCGGCACCTTCGCGTCACTTGCCCGTTCTGCCAGCAGTGGATTGCTGCGGTCATCCGCGCCCTTGCCGCTGACATCCAGAATGATCCGCCAGCCCTGACTCCAATCGCCATTGATGCCGTGCATCACCACGCTCTGATTGCGTGTGATCGCCAGTGTGCGCGCATTGCGAATGCCGTCGAGCAGCGATTGTGCGGCCTGATCGCGTTGGTTCGATTCCTTGAGCGTGGCAAACGCCGGACTGACCAGCAGCAGAACAATCGCGCCAATTGCCAGTCCCATAAGCAGTTCGATCAGGCTGAAACCCTGTTGCGACATGAAAACTCCCTCCGTGGAGTGTGATGAGCGACGCGATCCTTACGCCGCGCAGGGCAAATCAACCGACACAGGTCGGTTGAATGTTCTAGCGTGTAAAAGCAGGTATAGCCGACGGCAACGGAGGGCATCGATGGATCTTCGTACAAAAGGTTTCACGCTGATTGAGTTGCTGGTCGCATTGGCCATATTCGTCATCCTGATCACCTTGGCGGTGCCGTCGTTTACCCGATCCATACAAAGCAGCAGGGCGGATACCGAAATGGGCGACCTGCGGCGTGCGATCAATTACGCCAGGCTTGAAGCCATTGATCGCGGCACGACGCTGCGCTTGCGGCCGACGGCTGGTGGCAGCGTCTGGACCGGCGAATTGTCGGTCTATGACAGTACTGGCACTCCGGCGAATGTATTGCGGGTTGTTCCAGCGATGAGCAGCGGCGCCACTCTGACGCTAACCTCAGGAGTGACCGCACTGGATTTCAACAATCTCGGCGGTCTGGCGGCACCGTCCACGGCGGTGGTCATCAGTTACACGCTGGGCACGCAAAGCAGGACGCTGAACGTGTGTTTGAACGGACGAATTCAATTGGGTGGAAGTTGCGGATGAGGGCAGGGAGTAAACACGCACAGGAGGGCATGACGCTGATCGAGGTACTGGTCGCGTTGCTGATTCTGACGGTCGGGTTGTTGGGCGCGGCGGCTGTGCAACTGAATGCGCTGAAGTACACCGACAGCTCGCGGATGACCAGTCAGGCCAGTTTCATTGCCTACGACATGATGGACCGCATTCGTGCCAATTCCGGGGCCGACTACACCGTCACGCCGCCGACCTCGGGCAACCTGAGCGTTGCGCGTGATCAGGATCTCTACGACTTCACCACCAACATCACCAGTTTCGGTGGCCCGACCGCCACCGGCAGCATCACGCTCAATCAGCGCGTGTACACCATCACCATCAACTGGAGCGACGCGCGGGCGGCCAATACCGCCAGCGCGCCACGCAGTTTCGTCCTGAGCAGCCGTGCGGCGGTCGATCCGGTGGCCACGCCATGAAGCGTCATAACCGTGGTTTCGGCCTGATCGAATTGCTGGTCGCCCTAGCGCTTGGACTGGTCGTCGTGCTGGGTGTCGTACAAATTTTCATTGCCGCGAAAAACACTTACGCCAGCCAGAACAGTGCTGCGGCGATGCAGGAAGATGCGCGCTTTGTGTTGAGCAAAATGATTCAGGAAATCCGCATGGTGGGTATGTTCGGGTGCCTTGGCACGATTACCGATGCCAGCTCCGCAGGGGATTTCAATGCCGCGCAGATCCTCCCGATCAGTTGGGACAATGGCGCTCTCAAACTGACGCTGGTCACCGCCGATATCGGCAGCGGCGGTGGCACGCCGACCTGGACAGTGGTGTCCGATTGTCGCAACAGCGCAACGGCCTACACCGGTTTACGCGCCGCGACGACGGGGCAGATTGCCTTCCCGATTCGGCGTCTGGTCTACAGCTTCAGCAACAACCAGATCCTCATGGGCACCGGCAGCGGCACGCCGACCCAGCAGGTGCTGGTGAACAATGTCAGCGCTTTCAACGTCACGTTCGGTCTTGCCAGTTCTGCGACGGACGTGGCGGCCTCGACATACAGCACCAACCCCAGCGATCCGGCGCGCATTCGCAGCGTGCGCCTGAGCCTGACCCTGCTCGATCCCAATAGTCGGGTCGCCACGCAAACCTTCAACGTGGTTGCCGCTTTGCGCAACCGTTTGCAGTGAGGGCCGGGGTGATGCGGATATCTTTTCATGAACGGCAAGCTCAACGCGGCATGGTGTTGCTGGTCAGCCTGGTGTTTTTGTTGTTGCTGACATTGATCGGCCTGTCGTCGATGCAAAGCGCCAACCTGCAGGAAAAAATGGCCGGCAGCGTGAGCCTGCGCAATCAGTCGTTTCAGACAGCAGAAGCGGCGCTGCGCGTGGGGGAAAGTGCGGTGCAACTCGATACTTACACGTTGCCAGTGTGCGGTGGCACGACGCAATGCGCGCCGCCGGCGGAGTCGACGGTGGTCAGTGCGGCGGGGCTCAACTCGACCTCGGGTGTGACGTGGATCGCGACTGGCAACGGTTTCTATGGTGTGCAGAACATCGGCACCACGCTCACGGCGGTGAACGTGCCGAGCAATACCTCGGCGACGTTGTATCGGGTCACCGCGGTCGGCATCGCCGGCACTTCCCGCAGTGTGGTGGAGAGTGTCTATGCGAAGTATTGAGCGCTGTGGATCGCTGCTGATTGGCCTGTTGCTGAGCTTTTATCTGGCCGCGCCGGTGTATGCGTTCACGCCATCGGACTCGCCATTGTTGAGTGCCGCAGCGGTGCCGCCGAACGTGATGTTGCTGATCGATGATTCGGGCAGCATGAACAGCATCATCTATGCGTCCGGTTTTGATCCGACGGCTGATCGCACGCCGGCGCGTCAGTGCAATGCGTTGCTCGGGTTGTGCCTGAGCTCATCTGTGATCACCGGTGATTCGATATTCCTCTCAAGTCTGCCGACCTCGGGATGTTCCGGTGGCGCCTACGCGTTCTACAACAACAGTCTGGCACCGCTGTGCCTGAAACTTCCGGACCCGGTCGGTAGCGGCAACACGCGTTATTCGGGCGATTACATTGCCTACGTGGTCAGCCTGGCCATCAACAATGGCACCCGAGATTTCACCACCGGGGCGATTCCCAATGATTACCGGATCAACGTTGCACGTAACGTGTCGACGGCGCTGGTTTCCAGCAACCGCACATTGCGCATCGGCCTTTCGACGTTCAATCCGGCGACCAGCAATAACTCCGGAAACGGCGGTTTCATCGCCCGCTCGATCAGTGATCTGTCGCCAGTTTCCGGCAGCGTGACTCAAGGACAGGCCGACACCAACTACAACGCGCTGATTGCAGCGATCAACGGGTTGAGCGCCGTGGCCAATACACCCTTGGCGGAGACCTATTACGAAATCACCCGTTACATGCGCGGCATGGCGCCGTACTACAACACTACGCCAGCGACTTACACCAGCCCGATCCAGTATCGCTGTCAGAAAAACTACGGCGTGGTGATCACCGACGGCCTGCCCACTTTCGATCGTACCTTTCCGACCAACGATCCGTTGGGCGGCAGTCGTTTGCCGAACTGGGACGGCGTCAACAATGATGGCAACAACCTCAATGGCGATAACGAGGGCGACACGCTGTATCTGGACGACATCGCCAAGTTCGCCTTCGACATCGACATGCGTTCGACCGGCACCGACGCGGCTGGCAAGAGCTGGAACGCGGTGGATTTTCCCAGGCAGAACATGAATACCTACACCGTGGGCTTCACGGCGGCCAACGACATGCTCTCGGACGCCGCCGCTTATGGGCAGGGCAAGTACTACCAGGCGACGGACAGTACCGGGCTCAATGCGGCGCTGTCGTCGGCGTTGAGTGACATTACGTCCAAGGCAGGATCGGGCGGCAGCGGCGTCACCAGCGGCACCACACTGGCCAGCGGCACCAGCTACTTTCAGACCAGTTACGACCCGAAGGATTGGCGCGGCACGATCAAGTCCTTCGGCTTCAATGCATCCGGAGCGGTGAACACCTCTGCGGTGCTCTGGACCACTGACACCACTATCGTACCGAGTGCGACCGCGCCGACCTATCAGTCGTGGAACACTACAAGCAATGCCGCCGTTACGCTGGCATACGGTAATTTTTCCCCGGCGCAACAAACGACACTTAGTCAGGGACTACCGACGGGCATCACGGGCATTGATCTGGTGGAGTGGAGCAAAGGCACCAACAAGGCCGGTCTCAAGGTACGCAGCGTGTTGCTGGGTGACATCATCAATTCGCCGTTGGTGCTGGCGTCACCCACGGAAAAAACCGCTTCCGATCTGTCCGGGGACACTACGTACAGCACCTACCTGACAACCAAAGCGGCAAACATGAACGCCAGTCTGGTGGTGAACGCCAATGACGGCTTCGTAAACGTCATCAACTCGGCCAATGGCACGCGTCGTTACGCCTACATGCCGTCCAGTGTGTTGCCGTCACTGCGGTTGATCGCTGACACCAATTACGTTAACGGTGTGAGCCACAAATTTCTCGTCGACGGCCAAGTCGGTGTGTATGACGCTCAGTTGAACAGTGCCTGGAAGACATTGGCCATCGGAGGCACTGGCGCCGGCGGCAAAAGCTTTTACGCACTGCAATTGTTCGACGCTTCGGCAGGCAATGTTCTGCGTGCCTTGTGGGAAGTCAGCGCACCTGCGACGGCTAACACTGCGAACGCTTTCAATGATCTGGGTTACGCCTATGCCCGGCCGGAAGTGGCACGCTTGGCCGATGGTCGCTGGGCAGCGTTTATTTCCAATGGGTACGGCAGCAACTCCGGCGTGGCAGCGCTTTATGTGCTGGATGTACGCGACGGTTCGCTGATCAAGAAAATCGTCATCGACAGTACGGAAACCACCAACGGTTTGTCCTCAGTGAAACTCAAGGTCAACTCACAGAACGTCGTGCAAGCCGCTTATGGCGGTGACCTGAAGGGACGCCTGTGGAAGTTCGACCTGAGCGCCACTTCCACCGACAGTTGGGGCGTAGCATTTTCCGGCAAGCCGTTGTTCACCACGGCAGGCGGGGCGACGCAGCCGATCACCGCGCAGCCGCTGCTGGCGGACAATTCACTGGGTGGCAAACAGATCTTCATCGGCACCGGCAAATTCAATGAAACGGCCGACAAGACCAACAAGGATTTGCAGGCATTCTATTCGGTGTGGGATGCCGACGGCGGTTCAGGCCAGCTCACTGTCAGCAGTTTGCAGGCGCAGGCTGTGACGGGCGTGTTTTCGGGCAGTTCCGGGCAGTTCGTGACGACGACGCAGAACGACACAACTTATCCGGGAGAGAAGGGCTGGTACCTGCCCTTGGTGTATAACAACGCGCTGACCGGCGAGCGGGTGATCAATCAGGCCAGCCTGGTGCTGGGGCGGATCATCTTCACTACTGCCAGTGTTGATACCACCGACCCGTGTTCCAGCTTCGGTACCGGCAAACTGGTCGAACTCGATGCGTTCAGCGGTAAGATGCTCAACTACGCGGTGCTCGACACCAACGCCGATGGCGTGGTCGACAGCAATGACACGATTTCCAGTGGCGTGGTGTTCTCCGGCGGTATTCCGACCCTGAATGCCATCGTCAACGGCGCCACGCGCAAGATTGTGAACGACTCCAGCGGTGGTATTACCACGCTGGTGGAAAAACCCGGCGGCGGCAGCCGTCGTATCATGTGGCGACAAATACAGTAAGCGAGAGTTTGAGGCATGCGCAGATCCATCCGCGGATTCACCCTGATCGAAATCATGATCGTGATTGCGATCATCGGGATCGTCATCACCATCGCCGCACCGAGCTACACCGAATACGTGAAAAAGGGCCGCCGCGCCGAAGTGGTGGGATTGCTCTCGGAACAGGCGCAGACCCTCGAACGTTTCTACACCAAGAGCAATGTCTACACCGGCGTTACCGGACTCAGCACCGGCAATGATTACTACACGATCACCCCGACCCTCGCTGACCAGACCTTCCTGCTGACCGCGACCCGTAAAACGGGCACGGCCATGGCCACCGACAAGTGCGGGGATTTCACCCTGACCAACACCGGTGTCAGAAGCATGAACAACGCGACCACCGGGCTGACCGCCAAGGATTGCTGGGGCCGCTGAGGCGCTTTCTTTCGGGTGCCTTTTGCGCCCACTGTCTTTTTTACGGTTGGATCAAACATGATCAGGCAACAGCAAGTGGTGATTGTCGGGGGCGGGGTGATTGGCCTGCTGACCGCCTACAATCTCGCCTCCGAAGTGCGCAGCGTGGTGCTGCTGGATCGTTCAAACCTTGGTCAGGAATCGTCCTGGGCGGGCGGCGGTATCGTTTCGCCGCTGTACCCGTGGCGCTATAGCCCGGCAGTGACCGCACTGGCGCACTGGTCGCAGGATTTTTATCCACAGCTCGGCGAACGTTTGTTTGCCGATACCGGGGTCGATCCTGAAGTACACACCACTGGCCTGTACTGGCTGGATCTGGACGACGACGCCGAGGCGCTGGCCTGGGCCAAACGTGAAAACCGTCCGCTGCGGACTGTGGATATCTCGGCGGCGCACGATGCGGTGCCGGTACTCGGCGGTGGATTCTCGCGGGCCATCTACATGGCGGATGTCGCCAACGTGCGCAATCCGCGTCTGGTCAAATCGTTGAAGGCAGCGTTACTGGCAATGCCGAACGTGACTATTCATGAGCAGTGCGAAGTCAGTGGTTTTGTCCGTGACGGCGCGCAGGTTGTCGGTGTCGACACGTCTGCAGGCGTGATCAAGGGTGATCAGGTCGTACTGACAGCAGGCGCCTGGAGCGGTGATCTGCTCAAGACGCTGAACCTGAAATTGCCGGTCGAACCGGTCAAAGGCCAGATGATTCTCTACAAGTGCGCGGCGGACTTTTTGCCGAGCATGGTGCTGGCGAAGGGGCGTTATGCGATTCCCCGGCGCGATGGCCACATTCTGATCGGCAGTACGCTGGAGCATGAAGGCTACGACAGGACACCGACCGATGTGGCGCTGGAGAGCCTCAAGGCTTCAGCGGTCGAGCTGATTCCGGCGTTGGCTAATGCCGAAGTAGTCGGGCATTGGGCGGGACTGCGTCCGGGCTCGCCGGAGGGGATTCCGTACATTGGCCGGGTGCCGGGATATGCAGGCTTGTGGTTGAATTGCGGGCATTACCGTAACGGGCTGGTGCTGGCGCCGGCTTCGTGTCAGCTGTTTGCGGATGTAATGCTGGGCAGGGCGCCGATTATTGATCCGGCGCCGTATGCGCCTGCGGGCCGAATTTAAAGCAAGATCAAAAGAACGCAGCCTTCGGCAGCTCCTACATTGGAATGCGTTTCCTGTAGGAGCTGCCGAAGGCT
>NZ_RWIM01000108.1 GCF_009764645.1 Pseudomonas sp. PB106 | reverse complement strand
TGCCGCAGGCTGCGATCTTTTGATCTTGTTGTAAAACCAACATCAAAAGATCGCAGCCTTCGGCAGCTCCTACGATTTGATCCGCGCAAACCCTTTACCCTTCTTTGACAAATCAGGGCTTGACCATTCGACTAGATGATAAGCATTATCATTCGCTCGAAATGGATCAGGTTCCCCCGTGAGTCAATCGCGCTTCAATCACGTCTTCCTCACCCAGCGCACCTCGCTGCTGCGTACGCTGGAACGGATGGTCAACAATCACAGCACCGCTGAAGACCTGCTGCAGGAGACCTACCTGCGCGTGACGCGGGCGTTGAGCGAGCGGGCCATCGATCACCTCGAACCTTTTGTCTTCCAGACCGCGCGCAATCTGGCGCTCGATCATTTGCGCGCGCGCAAGATCCACTCGCGAACCATGGTCGACGACGTGCCGCAGGATGTCGTGCACAGTGTCGCCGCCCCTGCCAGCAGCGCCGAAGACGCCGCCCACGCCGAACAGATGCTGGAGCGCCTGAACGTGAGTCTCAGGCAACTCAGCCCGCGTCAGCAGCAGATCTTTATCCTCAGCCGTCTGCACGGCAACAGCTACCAGGAAATCGCGGACGAGCTGAACGTTTCCCTGAGCACCGTGCAGAAAGAATTGAAGCTGATCATGAGCATTTGCATCGGTGTCGCCGAACGACACGACAGCAGCGGCAAGCTGTAAGCTTCAAGCTCCAAGTAAAAACGAAAAGCAGTACACGCATCTGGCTTGCAGCTTGCAGCTTGACGCTAGAAACTGCTTCGCCAGAAGCCCGAGGAAACACCGTGACGGACACCCACCGCTCGCCTTCGCCGGATTCGGTGCAGGACGCTGCAAACGCAATGGACCAGGCACTGGACTGGCTCATCGTGCTCGGCAGCCCGGACGAGGAGCAGACCCGGCAATTTCACGCCTGGCTGGCGGCCGATCCGTTGAATGCCGAGGCGTTTGCCAAGGCGCAAGCGATCTGGGACGGCCCGCAAATCGCCCTGTGTGCGCAAGCCCTGGCGGCGAAACCGGCGAAAGTCACTGTCCTCAAGCGCCTGCGCCCGCACTGGAAACCGCTGGCGACCGCAGCCGTGCTGATCCTCGGCCTGTTCAGTTTCAGCAACCTGCCAATGCGCATTCAGGCCGATCACCTGACCGTGGTCGGCGAACGCCAGCGCCTGCAACTGGCGGACGGCTCGAAAGTCCTGCTCAACACCAATTCGGCCTTCTCCAGCACGATCAACGATCAGCAGCGCGTTGCCCGGTTGTTTCAGGGCGAAGCGTTTTTCGAAATTGCCAGTGGTCGCAGTCAGCCACTGGAAATCGATGCCGGCCCGGTCACCGCGAGCGTGCGCGATACCGCGTTTGCCGTGCGTTATCTCGATGGCGTGGCGCAGGTCAATGTGCAGCGCGGCGATGTCGACCTGCGTGCCACGCACAACGACGCACACGTGCGCCTGACTGCCGGAGAAAGTATCCGCATCGGCCCGAACGGCTTCGACCGCCCGGCCAAACTCGACGCCAACACCGACCTCGCCTGGGTGCAAGGTCGTCTGGTGTTCGAAAACTGCCCGCTCGACAAGGTGCTGGCCGAACTGCGCCGCTACTATCCGGGCTGGATCATCAACACCAATGAACAACTGGCCGACATTGCCGTGACGGGCAATTACCGTCTCGATCAGCCGCTCGACGTGGTTCGTTCCCTCGCGCACATCACCTCGGCGCAACTGAAAGAATTTCCGGCGCTGGTGATTCTGAACTAAATGAGAATTATTTTTACTCGATAGCCGACGTTAGTACGTCTCGTTATAGCCAATGCAATTGATTCGCATCACGCGAAGTCAATCAGCACCTATAAAGATTCGTGCGACACGGAGCGCTATCGATGTCCTCTCGCCTTACCCGCCAGACTGCTTCCCCTTCCCGCGTATTGTCGCTGCTGACCGCGGCCATCCTCATGGCCGGCACCGCGCCGTTGATGGCTGCCACCGAGCCGCCGGCGCGCAACATGGGTGATTATTCGTTCGCCATCGCTCAGCAGCCGCTGGTGTCAGCCCTCAATGCCTTCACCGCAGTGACCGGCTGGCAGGTCGGCTTGCCGGCAGAACTGGCGCAGAACGTATCGTCGCCGGGTGTGCGCGGCTCGCTGCCGCCGGAAAAAGCCCTCGAGCGGCTGTTGGTGGGGACCAACCTGAGCTTCCGCAAAATCAGCAACAACAACGTCGTGCTGGAAAAGCGCAACGCCAGCGGCACGCTCAATCTGGATCAGGTGACCATCAGCGCCACCCGTCAGGAACAGTCGGTCAATAGCGTGCCAGCGACCGTCACCGTACAGACCCGGCAGGATCTGGACCGCAACAACGTCAACACCATCAAGGATCTGGTGCGCTACGAGCCGGGCGTGTCCGTCGGCGGTGCCGGCACCCGTGGCGGCATCAGCGGCTACAACATTCGTGGTATCGACGGCGACCGCATCCTGACCCAAGTCGACGGTGTAGAAGTGCCGGACGGTTTCTTCAACGGCCCGTACGCCAAGACCCAGCGCAATTACGTTGACCCGGAAATCATCAAGCGCGTGGAAATTCTCCGTGGCCCGGCCTCGGTGCTGTACGGCAGCAACGCCATCGGCGGCGCCGTCAGCTATTACACCCTCGATGCGGATGACATCATCAAGCCCGGCAAAGACGTCGGCGCACGCCTGAAAAGCGGTTACAGCTCCGCCGACGAGAGCTGGCTGAAATCCGCCACCGTCGCCGGTCGTGCTGACCAGTTCGACGGGTTGCTGCACTACAGCCAGCGCGACGGCCACGAGACCGATTCCTACGGCAGCAACAACGGCACGGGTCTGGAACGCACCGCCGCCAACCCGGAAGACGTCAATGCCTACAACGTGCTGGCCAAGGTCGGCTGGAACTACAACGACGATTCGCGCCTTGGCCTGACTTACGAAAAGTACAAGGATGATCGCGATACCGATCAGAAAAGTGCCTACGGCGGCCCGTACTTCGCCGGCGCCCCAACGATTCCCAACAGCGTACTGCCCGGCGGCATGTACCAGTGGCGCACCGGCAACGACACCATCACCCGTGAGCGTTTCGGCCTCGAACACTCGTTCGCCCTCGACAGCCTGCTGGTCGATAACGTGAAGTGGAGCCTCAACCACCAGATCGCCAAGACCGACCAGAGCACCGAAGAGTTCTACTACCCGATCACTCGTAAAGTGCTGCGTACTCGCGACACGATTTACGAAGAAAAGCAGTGGGTGTTCGACGCGCAACTGGACAAGGCGTTTGCCCTCGGCGACACCGATCACGTGCTGACCTACGGCACCACCCTCAAGCAACAGAAAGTCACCGGTTCGCGCAGCGGCGACGGCAAGTGCCTGGCGGTCGGTCGCGGCTGCACGGCCATTGGTGCGACGAGTGCCGCTGACGTACTGAAAAAGGCCACGGACTTCCCGGATCCGACCATCAACACCTACAGCGTGTTCGCCCAGGATCAGATCAGCTGGAACAACTGGACCTTCCTGCCGGGCCTGCGCTACGACTACACCCAGCTCAAGCCGCACATCACTCAGGAATTCCTCAACACCGTCGCCGCCGATGGCCAAGGCACCGTCAGCGACGAGAACAAGACCTGGCATAAAGTCTCGCCAAAATTCGGCCTGACCTACGCCCTGACCGAGAACTACACCTGGTACGGTCAGTACGCCGAAGGCTTCCGCACCCCGACCGCGAAAGCCCTGTACGGCCGCTTCGAAAACACCACCACCGGCTACAACGTCGCGCCTAATCCGGATCTGGAACCGGAAA
Source organism: Pseudomonas sp. PB106 (assembly GCF_009764645.1). Lineage (GTDB taxonomy): Bacteria > Pseudomonadota > Gammaproteobacteria > Pseudomonadales > Pseudomonadaceae > Aquipseudomonas. The sequence goes on along the minus strand of NZ_RWIM01000108.1, from coordinate 18,624 downwards.
AAAGCAAAAGTTATGAGACCGGTCTGCGCGGCAACTTCGAGCAAGGCTCGTTCGACGTGGCGGTGTTCTATAACAAGTACCGCGACTTCATCAACGAAGACGCCGTTACCCCTGGCTACGACGAGCTGACCTTCCAGTCGAGCAACATCAAGCACGCCACCATCAAGGGTGCGGAAGTCAAAGGTCGTCTGAATCTGGATGCGTTCGGCGCGCCGCAAGGCCTCTACACCCAGGGCTCGATCGCCTACGCCTACGGCCGCAACAACGACACCGGCGAGCCGATCAACAGCGTCAATCCGCTGACCGGCGTGTTCGGTCTGGGTTACGACCAGGACAACTACGGCGGCCTGCTGAGCTGGACCGTGGTGAAGAAAAAGGATCGCGTCGACGACAGCAACTTCAAGTCGCCGGATGGCGTCAGCAGCCAGTTCAAAACCCCGGGCTTCGGCATTCTTGATCTGGCCGGCTATTACAAAGTCACCGACGACGTCACCGTCAGCGGCGGCATCTACAACCTGACCGACAAGAAATACTGGCTGTGGGATGACGTGCGCGGTTACGACAGCGTCGGCGAGGCGTCGGTGACGCAACCGGCCAACCTTGATCGCCTGACCCAACCGGGCCGCAACTTCGCGATCAACCTGATCTGGGACATCTGATCCAACCGACCTTGCGGCGCGTGTTCATCCACCGCGCCGTGAGGTTTTTTTACGCTTGCACGTCTTCTTGTTCGTCTCGTTAGCAAGCGCCTCTCTTTATCAAGGATTTCCCCATGACCGCTCAAGACACCGAACAACGCCCTGCCCTGCGTTCGCAACGCTTGAACCAGATCACCCATGAGCCGCACAGCAAACTCGATGCGCTGGTGAAGGCGCACGCGCCGTTCGAGACCCGCGCCAACTTCGCCCGTTTCGTCGTCGCGCAATACCTGTTCCAGTCGGAACTGGTCGATCTGTACAACGATGCCGAACTGACCGCCATCGTCGCGGATCTGCCGGCACGCTGCCGCGCCGAAGCGGCCAAGGCTGACCTGGCGGATCTCGACACCGAAGTGCCGACGCCGGTCGCAGGCGCGGTGCAAAATCCGAGCAAGGCCCGCGCACTGGGCTGGATCTTTGTTTCCGAAGGTTCGAAGCTTGGCGCGGCGTTCCTGATCAAACGCGCCGTGGCGCTGGAGCTGAGCGAAACCTTCGGCGCCCGTCACCTCGGTGAGCCAGAAGGTGGCCGCGCTGAAGGCTGGAAGTGCTTCGTGCGCACTCTTGATTCGCTGAAGTTCAGCGCTGAAGAAGAAGCTGAAGTCGAGCAAGGCGCGATCGACGCGTTCAACCGCTTCACCGTGTTGCTGGAACAGGCTTACGCCACAGAAGCCGAATTGGCCTGATTCCCGACACACTACAAACCCTGTGGGAGCTGGCTTGCCAGCGATGGCGGTATGTCAGTCAACTTTGTAGGCACTGATCGACCGCTATCGCTGGCAAGCCAGCTCCCACAGTGATCTGCGTAAGTCTGTAAGATTCCCATCTCGCCTCACAGCAATCCCGAGCCCATGCCGCAACCAGCCTCCTCGAAAATCGCCCGCGTGCTGTTCGGCCTGCTGGCCTATGTCAGCCTCGGCATCGGCCTGATCGCCATCGTCGTGCCCGGCCTGCCGACCACCGAGTTCATCCTCCTCGCCGCCTGGGCCGCCACGCGCAGCTCGCCGCGCCTGAGTGCCTGGCTGGAAAACCATCGGCTGTTCGGGCCGATCCTCAGTAATTGGCGCAATGGCAAGATCATCGCGCGCAAGGCCAAGGTCAGCGCCACGTTGAGCATGTTGCTCTGCGCAACGCTGATGCTGGTGATGCTCGATCACGGCTGGCCGATCTATCTGGCGATTGCCGGGATGAGTCTGGGTAACCTATGGATCTGGTCGCGCCCCGAATCCCTTTCAAAACCTGTTTGATCAACTGCGAAAAGTTTGCCGATGGCCGGTCATGCACCGTTCACAGCATTGAAACATCACTGTAATTTTCCCCTTTTTCAGCACTTTCCCCTGCGCAAACGTTTAGCGCTGACCGTCCGTCGGCAGCCGCCTCATGCGCTTTCGATCCACGCCGATGAGCATGGAATGGCGCTGAATGGATTTGGCCGGGTACTTCATGCCCGCATGCCACCCGTTTATTCATTCGCGAGATCGCCCCATGTTCGACTCTCTTTCCATTCGCCTGAAAATCGTCCTGCTCTCCGGCCTGTGCCTGCTCGGTGTGGTCGCGCTGATCGTCGGCATGAACATCTACCAGACCAATCAGAACGACGAACTGGTCAGCACCTCCAGCAACCAGTTGCTCACGGCCAGTGTGCAAAACCTGCTGCAGGCCAAAGCCGCCGAACAAGCGGTGCGGGTGCAGAAGACCTTCGGCGAAAGCCTGACGGTGATCACTGCCGTAGCGGATCAGATCAAGGACATGCGGGTGATGGCCGCCAAGCGTTCGCTGGACGCCGGTGTCTTGCGCGAAGAGTTGAACCTGAGCCTGAAAACCGCGTTCGAGCGTAACGACAAAGTGCTCGGCATCTGGCTCGCTTTCGAACCGAACGGCCTCGACGGCAAGGACAGCGAATTCGCCAACGACGCCGCCCGCCAGTCCAACGAAGCCGGTCGTTTCGCCACCTACTGGAGCCGTGCGGCCGGTGCTTCGCTGAACACGATCATGGTCGAAGAAGACCTGACCAAGACCACCCTCAGCGTCAGCGGCACGCCGTACAACAGTTGGTACACCTGCCCTCGCGACAACAAGCGTACCTGCCTGCTCGACCCGTATGCCGACACGGTCGGTGGCAAGGAAATGCTCATGACGACCATTTCCGTGCCGCTGATGGTCGACGGCAAAGCCATCGGCGTGGTCGGCATCGACATCGCCCTCGACGCCCTGCAAGCGGCCGCTGTCGAGTCGCAACGCAATCTGTTCAACAACGCCGGGCACATGTTGATCGTCTCCGGCAGCGGCGTGCTCGGTGCCGACAGTTCGGAGGCGGCCAAGGTCGGCAAAAAGATCAGCGACACCCTCGGCGCCGATGGCCAGGATGTGCTGCAACTGCTCGCCTCCGGCACCCCGAAGATTCTCGAACAGGGCGATCTGATTCGTGCGGTGTACCCGGTCGACCCGATTGGCAACTCGCGTGCCTGGGGCGTGGTCATTGACCTGCCGAAACACGTGCTGCTGGCCGACTCGGTCAAGCTGCAAGCGGTGCTCGATGACGCCCAGGAAACCGGCGTGATCACCGCGCTGTTGGTGGCCGTGGTTGCGGGTCTGATCGGCCTGCTGCTGATCTGGCTCACCGCCTCGGGCGTGACCCGCCCGATCAACAGCGTCGCCGAGATGCTGAAAAACATCGCCAGCGGCGAAGGCGATCTGACTCAACGCCTGAACTACAGCAAAAAAGATGAACTGGGCGAACTGGTGAACTGGTTCAACCGCTTCCTCGACAAGCTGCAACCGACCATCGCCCAGATCAAACAGAGCATCACCGAGGCCCGTGGCACTGCTGACCAGTCTTCGGAAATCGCCCGCCAGACCAGCGAAGGCATGCAGGTGCAGTTCCGCGAAATCGACCAGGTCGCCACCGCGTCCAACGAAATGAGCGCCACCGCCCACGACGTTGCCAACAGCGCCTCGAACGCTGCCAATGCCGCCAAAGGCGCCGATCAGTCGGCCAAGGACGGCATGTCGATCATCGAGCGCAGCACCCGCGACATCAACCAACTGGCCGATGAAGTCAGCAAAGCGGTGACCGAGGTTGAAGCGCTGGCGGTGAACAGCGAGCAGATCGGCTCGGTGCTGGAAGTGATCCGCAGCATCGCCGAACAGACCAACTTGCTGGCGCTCAACGCAGCGATTGAAGCGGCGCGTGCCGGTGAGAGCGGGCGTGGATTTGCCGTGGTCGCCGACGAAGTGCGTAACCTGGCCAAACGCACTCAGGATTCGGTGGAAGAAATTCGCGTGGTGATCGAGCGCATTCAGACCGGCACCCGAGGCGTGGTCGCGACCATGCACTCGAGCCAGACCCAGGCGCACAACAACGCCGGGCAGATTCGCCAGGCCGTCGATGCGCTGGGCAAGATCAGCGACGCGGTGACGGTGATCAGCGACATGAACCTGCAGATTGCCAGTGCGGCTGAGCAGCAGAGTGCGGTGGCTGAAGAGGTCAACCGCAACGTGTCGGCGATTCGTACCGTCACCGAAACGCTGACTGAGCAAGCCACTGAATCAGCGGCGATCAGCAGCCAGCTCAATGCCCTGGCCAGTCAGCAAATGAAGTTGATGGATCAGTTCCGGGTCTGACCCCGATCCGAAATCACCACACATCACTGTGGGAGCTGGCTTGCCAGCGATGGGGGAAGATCAGTCAGTACATTGCTGACTGACACTCCGCTATCGCTGGCAAGCCAGCTCCCACAGGGTCAAGTGGCACCTCTGCAATCGGGGATTTCATCTGACCCGACATGCTTTTGCACTATCATCGCCCTCTCGCTCCGGAGGGCCTTCGATGACTGATTTACTCACGTCCATTCAAGCCGGGCTCGGCTTGCCCCATACCTCGATTCCGTTCACCGCCCATGGCGCCCTGCCCTCGGCGTTCGCCGTGACTGACCTGGCCTGCGCCAGCATGGCCGCTGCCGGTCAGGCCGTCAGCGAATTGATCCGCGAGCAAACCGGCCACCTGCCTGAGGTGCAGGTTGACCGTCGTCTGGCTTCGTTCTGGTTCTCTACTTCGCTGCGCCCCGTCGGTTGGCAAGTGCCGCCGTTGTGGGACCCGATCGCCGGCGACTACGCCACGCAGGACGGCTGGATTCGTCTGCACACCAACGCCCCACATCACCGCGCCGCTGCCGAACGTGTGCTCGGTGCCTGCGCTGACCGTGCAGCCATGGCCGCGAAAGTTGCGCGATGGACCAGCACCGATCTGGAGCAAGCGGTGGTCGAGGCCAAGGGCTGTGCCGCCGAGATGCGCAGTTGGGCGCAGTGGCAAAACCATCCGCAGGGGTTAGCGGTGAATGCCGAGCCGCTGGTGCATTTTCTCGATTCGCCGGATGAAAAGCGCCAACCGTGGCGAGGCTCAGTCGAGCGACCGCTGGCCGGTATCAAGGTGCTGGATCTGACCCGCGTGCTCGCCGGCCCCACCGCCAGCCGCTTTCTCGCCGGGCTCGGGGCTGATGTTTTGCGCATCGATCCGCCGACCTGGAACGAGCCCGGTGTGGTGCCGGAAATGACCCTCGGCAAACGCTGCGCGCGGCTGGATCTGCAAAATCCGGCGGATAGTGCAGTGTTCGAACATCTATTGAAGGACGCTGACATCCTGTTGCACGGCTACCGCGCCGATGCACTGGAACATCTTGGTTTCGGCAGCGAACGCCGCCGGCAACTGGCGCCGGGGCTGAGCGATGTGTGCCTGAACGCTTATGGCTGGAGCGGCCCATGGCAGAACCGCCGGGGTTTCGACAGCCTGGTGCAGATGAGCAGCGGCATCGCTGAGGCCGGAATGCGCTGGCAGCAGGCCGATAAACCGACGCCGTTGCCGGTGCAGGCGCTGGATCATGCGACGGGATATTTGATGGCGGCGAGTGCGATTGGACTTTTGACCGAGCGTTTGAAGACCGGTCGAGGCGGCTCTGCGCGACTGTCACTGGCGCGTACGGCGACGTTGTTGATCGAGTCTGGAGCGGGGACAACCGAAGCGCTGCGCGCCGAAGATGAACAGGATCAAAGCGTGCAGGTGGAACAGACCCCATGGGGTCCGGCGCACCGGTTGCAGCTGCCGGTGAAGATCAGCGGTACGCCGATTCAGTGGACGCTGCCGGCCACAGACTTGGGTTCACACAACCCAAATTGGTAGCGACTGTTCGGGCCTCATCGCTGGCAAGCCAGCTCCCACAGGTTAAGCGAGTACACATAACCTGTGGGAGCTGGCTTGGTGGCTGATAAACCAGCGCCAACCTCACAACGACAATATACCGCTGTACAACCCGTAAGCCGCCAGCCCCGCGCCGATGATCACGCAGGTGAAAATGCCCTTCTCCACAGCGGTGAACAACGGCTCGCCCGCCTCATGCTTGGCCTTGGCAAACAGAATCACCCCCGGCGCATACAGCAACGCCGACAGCAGCAAATATTTCACTCCGCCGGCGTACAACAACCACACCGCATAGACGAGGGCGATGCCGCCGATCAGCAGATCCTTGGTGCGTTCGGCCGAGGCGTGTTCATAAGTTTCGCCACGCCCGCTGAGCAGCACTGCATACGCCGCCGACCACAGGTACGGCACCAGAATCATCGATGAAGCCAGGTAAATCAGGCTGGTGTAAGTCCCCGCCGAGAACAGCGTGATCAGCAGGAAAATCTGGATCATCGTGTTGGTCAGCCACAACGCGTTGACCGGCACGTGATTCTTGTTTTCCTTGGTCAGGAACGCCGGCATGGTCTTGTCCTTTGCCGTGGCGAAAAGGATTTCCGCACACAGCAGCGCCCACGACAGCAACGCACCGAGCAGGGATATCGCCAGACCAATACTGATCAACAACGCACCCCACGGCCCGACAATGTGCTCGAGCACCGCCGCCAGCGACGGGTTCTGCAAGTTGGCCAGTTCCGGCTGGCTCATGATCCCCAGCGACAGCACGTTGACCAGCACCAGCAACGCCAGCACACCGATAAATCCAATCACCGTGGCGCGGCCGACGTCGCTGCGTTTCTCGGCCCGCGCCGAGTACACGCTGGCGCCTTCGATGCCGATGAACACAAACACGGTGACCAGCATCATGTTGCGCACCTGATCCATCACCCCACCGAAATTCGGATTGCTGGTGCCCCAGATGTCGCGGGTAAAGATATCAGCCTTGAACGCCACCGCCGCGAGGACGATGAACATGATCAGCGGTACGACCTTGGCCACCGTGGTCAGTTGATTGATCAGCGCCGCCTCCTTGATCCCGCGCATCACCAGAAAATGCACAGCCCACAGCAACACCGACGCACAGCCGATGGCGATCGGCGTGTTGCCTTGGCCAAAGACCGGAAAGAAGTAACCGAGGGTGCTGAACAGCAGGACGAAATAGCCGACGTTGCCCAGCCAGGCGCTGATCCAGTAACCCCACGCCGACGAGAAACCCATGTAGTCGCCAAACCCGGCCTTGGCATAGGCGTAGACACCGGAGTCCAGCTCCGGCTTGCGGTTGGCCAGGGTCTGGAACACGAACGCCAGGGTCAACATGCCGATGGCAGTAATGCCCCAACCGATCAGAATCGCCCCGGCATCGGCGCGTTCCGCCATATTTTGCGGCAGCGAAAAAATCCCCCCGCCAATCATCGAACCCACCACCAGGGCGATCAACGCACCAAGGCGCAGCTTTTGCGTCGGTTGCGACATTCAAATCTCCTTGAAAAGTGTGACGATAGTTTATTTGTAACAACTATTAACTAAACGGATAAAGGTAGATGACGTTTATCAGGTAACGCTGATTAACGCCCATTTATATATAGCGGATGACGCTAACGCCTAACACGCTAAGACAGTTTTGTGCGCTGATCCTAATAAATCAATTCTGTACTGAAAACAGAGGCGGAAAATTTGCCAAAACCTGAAAAAGAACTAGCGTGATAATTCGAAAGTAATAATAGCCATTCCCAAGAACATCACCAGAAAGCCTCTATCACGGGCATTTCAGAAGATAGCCTTATGCCTGTAGTGGTTTCCTAAGTCATTCATTAACAATGGAATGTGACCATGCACTGATCTAAGTCAGCTAACTGAGCAGACAACAGAACTACGCTGTGATCTCTTCTCTCCTGCAATGGAGTCATGCAATGTCTGAAGCTCCCGGAAAACTACGACTAGGTGCACTGGTTGCCTTGGTAGTCGGCTCGATGATCGGTGGCGGGATATTCTCTTTGCCACAAAACATGGCCGCCAGCGCCGACGTCGGTGCGGTACTCATCGGTTGGGCCATCACCGCTGTCGGCATGCTCACCCTCGCTTTTGTCTTCCAGACCCTCGCCAATCGAAAGCCTGACCTGGACGGCGGTGTCTACGCCTACGCCAAGGCCGGTTTCGGCGACTACATGGGTTTCTCGTCGGCCTGGGGTTACTGGATCAGTGCCTGGCTGGGCAACGTCGGTTACTTCGTTTTGCTGTTCAGCACCCTCGGCTATTTCTTCCCGGTGTTCGGTGAAGGCAATACTGTTGCCGCCGTAATAGGCGCGTCGGTGCTGCTGTGGGCCGTGCACTTTCTGGTGCTGCGCGGGATCAAGGAAGCGGCGTTTATTAACCTGGTGACCACGGTCGCCAAGGTTGTGCCGCTGGTGTTGTTCGTCCTGATCGCGGTTTTCGCCTTCAAACTCGACATCTTCACCGCCGACATCTGGGGCGTGAAAAACCCGGACCTGGGCAGCGTGATGAACCAGGTGCGCAACATGATGCTGGTCACCGTGTGGGTGTTCATCGGCATCGAGGGCGCGAGCATCTTCTCCGCCCGCGCCGAAAAACGCTCCGACGTCGGCAAGGCCACCGTGATCGGCTTCATCACCGTGCTGCTGTTCCTGGTGCTGGTGAACGTGCTGTCGCTGGGCATCATGACTCAGCCGGAACTGGCGAAACTGCAGAACCCGTCGATGGCCGCCGTGCTTGAGCATGTGGTCGGTCACTGGGGCGCGGTGTTGATCAGCGTCGGTCTGATCATCTCGCTGCTGGGTGCACTGCTGTCGTGGGTGCTGCTGTGTGCGGAGATCATGTTCGCCGCCGCCAAAGACCACACCATGCCGGAGTTCCTGCGCAAGGAAAACGAAAACCACGTACCGGTCAACGCCCTGTGGCTGACCAACGCGATGGTGCAGATTTTCCTGATCATCACCCTGTTCTCGGCGAGTACTTACCTGTCGCTGATCTACCTCGCCACTTCGATGATTCTGGTGCCGTACCTGTGGTCGGCGGCCTACGCGCTGCTGCTGGCGGTGCGCGGCGAAACCTACGAAGGCTTTGCTGCCGAACGGCGCAAGGATCTGATTATCGGCGGCATCGCGCTCATCTATGCGGTGTGGCTGCTGTATGCCGGCGGGGTCAAGTACTTGCTGCTTTCGGCCCTGCTCTACGCACCTGGCGCGATCCTGTTCGCCAAAGCCAAGCTGGAACTCAAACAACCGATTTTCACCCATGTCGAGAAGCTGCTTTTCGCCGCTGTGGTCATTGGCGCCCTGGTGGCTGCCTATGGTCTCTACGACGGCTTCCTGACTTTGTAACCCTTGATTTGTAATCTGGAGGATCACTGCAATGACCACGGAAAAAGTTAAGTACGGCGTACATTCCGAAGCCGGCAAACTGCGCAAAGTCATGGTTTGCTCCCCAGGTCTGGCCCATCAGCGGCTGACCCCGAACAACTGCGACGAACTGCTGTTCGATGACGTGCTCTGGGTTGCCCAGGCCAAGCGCGACCACTTCGACTTCGTCACCAAGATGCGTGAACGCGGCATCGATGTACTGGAAATGCACAACCTGCTGACCGACATCGTCGCCATCCCGGAAGCGCTGGACTGGATCCTGGAGCGCAAGGTCACCGCTGACTCAGTGGGTCTGGGCCTGATCAGCGAAGTGAAGTCCTGGCTGAAGAGCCTCGAGCCACGGCACATCGCCGAATTCCTGATTGGCGGCGTTTCCGCCGATGACCTGCCGGACAGCTTTGGTGGCAAGACCATCCAGATGTTCCGCGACTTCCTCGGCCACTCCAGCTTCATTCTGCCGCCGCTGCCGAACACCCAGTTCACCCGCGACACCACCTGCTGGATCTACGGTGGCGTGACGCTGAACCCGATGTACTGGCCTGCGCGACGTCAGGAAACGCTGCTGGCCACCGCCATCTACAAATTCCACCCACAGTTCACCAACGCCGAATTCGAAATCTGGTACGGCGACCCGGACAAGGAACACGGCAGCTCGACGCTGGAAGGTGGCGACGTCATGCCAATCGGCAACGGCGTGGTGTTGATCGGTATGGGCGAACGCTCTTCCCGTCAGGCCATCGGGCAACTGGCGCTGAACCTGTTCAAGAACAAAGCCGTGGAAAAAGTCATCGTCGCCGGCCTGCCGAAATCACGCGCGGCGATGCACCTCGACACCGTGTTCAGCTTCTGCGATCGCGACCTCGTGACGATTTTCCCTGAGGTAGTGAATCAGATCGTCGCCTTCACCCTGCGCCCTGACGAAAGCAAACAGGGCGGCATCGACATCCGCCGCGAAGAAGGCAGCTTCCTCGACACCGTGGCCAAGGCCCTCAATCTGCAAGCGCTGCGCGTGGTGGAAACCGGCGGCAACAGCTTCGCCGCTGAACGCGAGCAGTGGGACGACGGCAACAACGTGGTGGCCGTGGAACCGGGCGTGGTCATCGGCTACGACCGCAACACCTACACCAACACCCTGCTGCGCAAGGCAGGCGTGGAAGTCATCACCATCAGCGCCGGTGAACTGGGCCGAGGCCGTGGCGGCGGCCACTGCATGACCTGCCCGATCATCCGCGACCCAATCGATTACTAAACGACCATCTCCCCGGCCGCACCCACCCCGTAGCGGCCGGGCCGATTACCGAATCCAAGGAGAATCATCATGGCGTTCAACATTCACAACCGTAACCTGCTCAGCCTGGAACACCACACCCCACGTGAGCTGCGTTACCTGCTCGACCTGTCCCGCGATCTGAAACGCGCGAAATACACCGGCACCGAGCAGCAACACCTGAAGGGCAACAACATCGCCCTGATCTTCGAAAAGACCTCGACCCGTACCCGCTGCGCGTTCGAAGTGGCGGCCTATGACCAGGGCGCCAACGTCACCTACATCGATCCGAACTCTTCGCAGATCGGTCACAAGGAAAGCATGAAGGACACCGCCCGCGTGCTGGGGCGCATGTACGACGCCATCGAGTACCGTGGCTTCAAACAGGAAATCGTCGAAGAGCTGGCCAAGTTTGCCGGCGTGCCAGTGTTCAACGGTCTGACCGATGAATATCACCCGACACAAATGATCGCCGACGTGCTGACCATGCGTGAGCACGCCGACAAGCCGATCCATGAAATCAGCTACGCCTACCTCGGCGATGCGCGCAACAACATGGGCAACTCGCTGCTGCTGATCGGCGCCAAACTCGGCATGGACGTGCGCATCTGCGCGCCGAAAGCCTTGTGGCCACTGGATGATCTGGTCGAGCGCTGCAACAAGTACGCCGAAGAAAGTGGTGCGCGCATCACCCTGACCGAAGACCCGAAAGCCGCGGTCAAAGGCGTCGATTTCATTCACACCGACGTTTGGGTGTCGATGGGCGAGCCGGTTGAAGCCTGGGCCGAGCGTATCCAGCAACTGCTGCCGTACCAGGTCAACGCCGAGCTGATGAAAGCCTCCGGCAACCCGCGCACCAAGTTCATGCACTGCCTGCCGGCGTTCCACAACAGCGATACCAAAGTCGGCAAGCAAATCGCCGAACAGTATCCGCACCTGAAAAACGGCATCGAAGTGACCGACGACGTGTTCGAGTCGCCCGCCTGCATCGCCTTCGAGCAAGCGGAAAACCGCATGCACACAATCAAGGCGATCCTGGTCTCGACCCTCGCTGATCTGTAACCACTGCTTATCCATGATCGTTCCCACGCTCCCGCGTGGGAATGCATCCCGTGACGCTCTGCGTCACAGCGGACGCGGAGCGTCCGTGGCGGCATTCCCACGCAGAGCGTGGGAACGATCACTACGAAAAGGACATGCATTATGCGTATCGTCGTAGCTCTGGGCGGTAACGCCCTGCTCCGCCGTGGTGAACCGATGACCGCTGACAATCAGCGCGCCAACATCCGCATCGCCACCGAGCAAATCGCCAAAATCCATGCCGGCAACCAACTGGTCATCGCCCACGGCAATGGCCCTCAAGTCGGCCTGCTGTCGCTGCAAGCGGCGGCCTACACCTCTGTCACCCCTTACCCGCTGGACGTGCTCGGTGCCGAAACCGAAGGCATGATCGGCTACATCATCGAACAGGAACTGGGCAACCTGCTCGACTTCGAAGTGCCGTTCGCCACCCTGCTGACCCAGGTTGAAGTCGACGCCAACGACCCCGCGTTCAAGAACCCGACCAAGCCGATCGGCCCGGTCTACGACAAGGCCGAAGCAGAAAAACTCGCCGCCGAAAAAGGCTGGGCGATTGCGCCGGACGGCGATAAGTATCGTCGTGTGGTGGCCAGCCCACGACCAAAACGCATCTTCGAAATCCGTCCGATCAAGTGGCTGCTGGACAAGGGCAGCATCGTGATCTGCGCCGGTGGCGGCGGCATTCCGACCATGTATGACGAGAACCGCAACCTCAAGGGCATCGAGGCGGTGATCGACAAGGATCTGTGCTCGTCGCTGCTCGCCGAGCAACTGGAAGCCGACTTGCTGGTGATCGCCACGGACGTCAACGCGGCGTTCATCGATTACGGCAAACCCACGCAAAAAGGCATCGCCGAAGCGCACCCGGATGAACTCGAACGCCTCGGTTTCGCCGCCGGCTCCATGGGGCCGAAGGTGCAGGCAGCCTGCGAATTTGCGCGCCATACTGGCAAGGTCGCGGTGATCGGTTCGCTGGCGGACATCGAAGCCATCGTCCAGGGCACTGCCGGCACGCGCGTGACTACCGCGAAGCCGGGCATCACTTACCGATAATTAGAAACTCCGGGGGCAGGCCCGAGGTCTGCCCTTCTCCCATGCCTTGAAAGGAGAAAACCATGGCCCAGTTTGAACCCGGTCATTTGCATATCGAGCGGCACGCGCTGACTGACGATGACGTCAATTACAACGTGCATCTCGACTATGAAGTGTTCACCGATCCGCAGAAAGGCAAAGGGATCCAGTTCACCCTGCATGGCAGCATGCAAGGCAAGGACATGAAGGAAACGTTTTTCCTGCCCAAGGAAGAGGCTTACAACTTCGCCCGCGACGTGACCCGGATCGCCGAGAAGTACGGGATTCCCAAGGCGCACAGCCAGATCGGTTCGGTGCACAAGCATTACGATTTGATGTTTGAAGACATTCGGCAGAAGTTGAACATGCAATCCGGGGATCCGGTCAATCCCGAGCATTTCGAATAGTCCTCAAGATTGATCGTTCCCACGCTCTGCGTGGGAATGCCGCCACGGACGCTCCGCGTCCGCTGTGACGCAGAGCGTCACGGGATGCATTCCCACGCGGAGCATGGGAACGATCAGCGCAGGACACAGATTTCACCATTAGCCCGCCCCAAGGCATACTTGCCACCCTCCGCTCTGCAGATCACTGAACCGCCCCATGCGTATTCACGTCAGCTTCATCGACCGCGTCGGCATCACCCAGGAAGTCCTGGCTATCCTCGGTGGGCGCAACCTCAATCTGGATGCGGTGGAGATGATCCCGCCGAACGTCTACATCGATGCGCCGACCCTCAGCCCGCAAGTGCTCGAAGAACTGAAAGATGCGTTGTTTCGCGTGCTCGGCGTTGTAGCAGTGACCGTGGTCGACATCCTCCCCGGCCAGCGTCGGCACTTGCAGCTCGATGCGTTGTTGGCGGCGATGACCGACCCGGTGCTGGCCCTCGACAGCGCCGGCAAGGTGCTGCTGGCCAACCCGGCGTTGATCGCGCTGTACGGTCGCGAACCCGCGGGTGAAAGCGTCGCTGAACTGTTCAACGATCCCGGCCTGCTCGACACTTTGCTCGAACACGGCTTCCGTTTGCCGCTGCGCGAAATCACCGTCAACGGTCAGACCTTGTTGCTCGACGCCACACCGATCACCGATGCCGGCGCGCTGTTGACGCTGTATCAGCCAAACCGCATCGGCGAACAACTCTCGGCGCTGCACCACGACCATGCCGAAGGTTTCGATGCGCTGCTCGGCGAATCGCCGGCGATCCGCACCCTCAAGGCCCGCGCTCAACGCGTCGCGGCCCTCGATGCGCCGCTGTTGATTCAAGGCGAAACCGGCACCGGCAAAGAACTGGTTGCCCGCGCCTGCCATGCGATCAGTGCGCGGCACAGCGCGCCTTTTCTGGCGTTGAACTGCGCCGCGCTGCCGGAAAACCTCGCCGAGAGCGAACTGTTCGGCTACGCCCCCGGCGCCTTCACCGGTGCGGCGCGTGGCGGCAAACCGGGGCTGATGGAACTGGCCAACCAGGGCACGGTGTTTCTCGATGAAATCGGCGAGATGTCGCCGTACTTGCAGGCGAAATTGCTGCGCTTCCTGAACGACGGCAGTTTCCGCCGAGTGGGCGGTGATCGCGAGGTGAAGGTCAACGTGCGCATCCTCAGCGCGACCCACCGCGATCTGGAAAAGATGGTCGGCGAAGGCCTGTTCCGCGAAGACCTGTTCTACCGCCTCAACGTGCTCAATGTTGAAGTGCCGCCGCTGCGTGAACGCGGCCAGGACATTCTGTTGTTGGCGCGTTACTTCATGCAGCAGGCCTGCGCGCAGATACAGCGCCCGGTCTGCCGCCTCGCACCGGGGACTTATCCTGCATTGCTCGGCAACCGTTGGCCGGGCAACGTGCGGCAATTGCAGAACGTGATCTTCCGCGCGGCAGCGATTTGCGAGAGCAGCCTGGTGGATATTGGCGATCTCGACATTGCGGGCACTTCGGTCGCGCGGCAAACCGACAGCGACGTCGATAGCCTTGAACAAGCGGTCGAATCCTTCGAAAAAACGCTGCTGGAAAAACTCTACGTCAGCTACCCCTCGACCCGCCAACTGGCCAGCCGCCTGCAGACCTCGCACACCGCGATCGCCCATCGCCTGCGCAAATACGGCATTCCCAACAAACCCTGAAAACACCTCATACCCTGTGGGAGCTGGCTTGCCAGCGATGACGGCAGCACATTCGACATCAATGTTGGCTGACCCACCGCTATCGCTGGCAAGCCAGCTCCCACAGGTTTTGCAACAGTCCTTCGCTCTGCGTTAAAAACGACCTCCACCTGTACTGAAAGCGCTACAGCGGAACGATATCGCTACACACGCTTCTGATCACCGCTGTGCAAGGCTTTGATCCGGTTCAGCTTTTCTCCCCGCCCCAGGCTGTAGCGATTTCGCTACACCCACCACTGAATCCTACTCTATAAAATCACTCAACTCATTGATTTATAATCATAAATCAACCTTGGCCGCATTCTTGCTATTCATCCCCTCATAAATAAGGGCATTCCCCGCCCACGCTTTCCACCGCGTCCACCAGACGAGTCTGGCCCCCTGAGGAGTTTCCATGAGCGAGTTGCGTTTTACTGAAGATCACGAATGGCTGCGCACCGAAGCTGACGGCAGCGTTACTGTCGGCATTACCGCTTTCGCGCAGAACGCCTTGGGCGACGTGGTGTTCGTGCAACTGCCAGAGCTGCAGGCCTACGAAAAAGGCGCCGAAGCCGCCACCGTGGAATCGGTAAAAGCCGCCAGCGGCGTCTACATGCCTCTGGACGGTGACGTACTGGAAGTTAACCCGGCGCTGGAAGACAGCCCGGAACTGGTCAACGAAGATCCGCTGGGCGAAGGCTGGTTCTTCCGCTTCCAGCCAAGCGACGCCGCCGCTGTCGGCAAATTGCTCGATCAGGACGCGTACGACCGTCTGATCAAAGCCCAAGCCGAAGCCTGAGGAATACCGACATGAGCCAAATCAACCTCGGCACCGCCAACGAATTCATCGCCCGTCACATCGGCCCGCGCGCCGGTGACGAGCAAGCCATGCTCAACAGCCTCGGCTTCGATTCCCTCGAAGCTCTGAGCGCCAGCGTCATCCCGGAAAGCATCAAGGGCACCAGCGTGCTCGGCCTGGATGACGGCCTCAGCGAAGCCGATGCCCTGGCGATGATCAAATCGATCGCCGGCAAAAATCAGCTGTTCAAGACCTACATCGGCCAGGGCTACTACAACTGCCACACGCCGTCGCCGATCCTGCGCAACCTGCTGGAAAACCCAGCCTGGTACACCGCTTACACCCCCTATCAGCCAGAAATTTCCCAGGGCCGTCTCGAAGCGCTGCTGAACTTCCAGACCATGATCAGCGACCTCACCGGCCTGCCGATCGCCAACGCCTCGCTGCTCGACGAAGCCACCGCCGCTGCCGAAGCCATGACCTTCTGCAAACGCCTGAGCAAGAACAAGGGCAGCCACCAATTCTTCGCCTCGATCCACAGCCACCCGCAAACCCTCGACGTACTGCGCACCCGTGCCGAGCCACTGGGCATCGACGTAGTAGTGGGCGACGAGCGTGAACTGACCGACGTGACGCCGTTCTTCGGCGCCCTGCTGCAATACCCGGCGAGCAACGGTGATGTGTTCGACTACCGCGAACTGACCGAACGCTTCCACGCCGCCAACGCACTGGTAGCCGTGGCCGCTGACCTGCTGGCCCTGACCCTGCTGACCGCCCCAGGCGAGTTCGGCGCAGACGTCGCCATCGGTTCGGCACAACGCTTCGGCGTGCCACTGGGCTTCGGTGGCCCGCACGCGGCGTACTTCTCCACCAAAGATGCGTTCAAACGCGACATGCCGGGCCGTCTGGTCGGTGTCTCGGTTGACCGTTTCGGCAAGCCGGCACTGCGTCTGGCGATGCAGACCCGCGAGCAACACATCCGTCGCGAGAAGGCCACGTCGAACATCTGCACCGCGCAGGTGCTGTTGGCCAACATCGCCAGCATGTACGCCGTCTACCACGGCCCGAAAGGCCTGACGCAGATCGCCAACCGCGTGCATCACCTGACCGCGATTCTGGCCAAGGGTCTGACCGCGCTGGGCGCAAACGTCGAACAAGCCAACTTCTTCGACACCCTGACCGTAGCCACCGGCGCACACACCGCCGTACTGCACGACAAGGCGCACGCTGCGCAGATCAACCTGCGCGTGATCGACGCTCAGCGTCTGGGCCTGTCGGTCGACGAAACCACCACCCAGGCGGACATCGAAACCCTGTGGGGCCTGTTCGCCGACGGCAAAACTCTGCCGGACTTCGCTGCCCTCGCCGCTTCCGTGCAAAGCACCATTCCTGCGTCGCTGGTTCGCCAGTCGCCGGTCCTCAGCCACCCGGTGTTCAACCGTTATCACTCGGAAACCGAGCTGATGCGTTACCTGCGCAAACTGGCGGACAAGGATCTGGCGCTGGATCGCACCATGATCCCGCTGGGCTCGTGCACCATGAAACTCAACGCCGCCAGCGAAATGATCCCGGTGACCTGGGCTGAATTCGGTGCCCTGCACCCGTTCGCCCCGGCCGCGCAAAGTGCCGGTTACCAGCAACTGACCGACGAACTGGAAGCGATGCTCTGCGCCGCCACCGGTTACGACGCGATCTCGCTGCAACCGAACGCCGGTTCGCAGGGTGAATACGCCGGTCTGCTCGCGATCCGGGCTTATCACCAGAGCCGTGGCGATGAACGCCGCGACATCTGCCTGATCCCGTCGTCCGCCCACGGCACCAACCCGGCCACCGCCAACATGGCCGGCATGCGCGTTGTCGTGACCGCGTGCGATGCCCGTGGCAACGTCGACATCGAAGACCTGCGCGCCAAAGCCATCGAGCACCGCGAACACCTCGCTGCGCTGATGATCACTTACCCGTCGACCCATGGCGTGTTCGAAGAAGGTATCCGCGAAATCTGCGGGATCATTCATGACAACGGCGGCCAGGTGTACATCGACGGCGCCAACATGAACGCAATGGTCGGCCTCTGCGCACCGGGCAAGTTCGGCGGCGACGTCTCGCACCTGAACCTGCACAAAACCTTCTGCATTCCGCACGGCGGTGGCGGCCCGGGCGTCGGCCCGATCGGCGTCAAATCGCACCTGACCCCATTCCTGCCAGGCCACGGCCAGATGGAGCGCAAGGAAGGTGCGGTCTGCGCGGCACCGTTCGGCAGCGCAAGCATTCTGCCGATCACTTGGATGTACATTCGCATGATGGGTGGCGCCGGTCTGAAGCGCGCGTCGCAACTGGCGATCCTCAATGCCAACTACATTTCCCGTCGCCTCGAAGAGCATTACCCAGTGCTGTACACCGGCAGCAACGGCCTGGTGGCGCACGAGTGCATTCTGGATCTGCGTCCGTTGAAAGACAGCAGCGGCATCAGCGTCGATGACGTCGCCAAGCGCTTGATCGACTTCGGTTTCCACGCCCCGACCATGTCGTTCCCGGTCGCCGGCACGTTGATGATCGAGCCGACCGAAAGCGAATCCAAGGAAGAACTGGACCGCTTCTGCGACGCCATGATCCGCATCCGCGAAGAAATCCGCGCGGTGGAAAACGGCACGCTGGACAAGGACGACAACCCACTGAAGAACGCCCCGCACACTGCGGCGGAACTGGTTGGCGAGTGGACTCACCCGTACAGCCGCGAGCAGGCCGTTTACCCGGTTGCATCGTTGATCGAAGGCAAGTACTGGCCACCGGTCGGTCGCGTCGACAACGTCTTCGGTGATCGCAACCTGGTCTGCGCCTGCCCGTCGATCGAAAGCTACGCTTAAACGTGTAGGGGGAGAATTTTTCGCCCCCACCGCTTCACCTGTAGGAGCTACCGAAGGCTGCGATCTTTTGATCTTGCTGTTGAAAGATCAGGATCAAAAGATCGCAGC
>NZ_RWIM01000107.1 GCF_009764645.1 Pseudomonas sp. PB106 | reverse complement strand
GCGATCTTTTGATGTTTTTTTAGAAAATCAAAAGATCGCAGCCTGCGGCAGCTCCTACAATGGGCGCCTGAAGAGAAGGAATTCCATGCTCAATACTCTCGCGGTGGCCAATTACCGTTCGATCAATAAATTGGTGATCCCGCTGGGCCGTCTGAACCTGATCACCGGCCCCAACGGCAGCGGCAAGTCCAATCTGTACCGAGCGTTGCGCCTGCTGGCGGAAACCGCGCAGGGCGGCGTAGTCAATGCGCTGGCCCGTGAGGGAGGGCTGGATTCAACGTTCTGGGCCGGGCCGGAAACCATCAGCCGGCGCATGCGCAACGGTGAGGTCGCGATCGAGCCGACGGTGCGTCAGGGCGTGAAGCGGTTGCGTCTGGGCTTTGCCGGGGAGGATTTCAGTTATTCGATCGCTTTGGGGTTGCCGGAGCCGAGCCGCTCGTTTTTCTCCCTCGACCCGGAAATCAAGCGCGAATGCATCTGGGCCGGGCCCGTGTATCGCCCGGCCAGCCTGCTGGTGGATCGCAACGGCCCGATGATTCGTGCGCGCGAAGGGCGCGGCTGGGATGTGCTGGCGCAGCACACACCCAACTTCGACAGCCTGTTCGACCAGGTCGGCAGCCTGCGCAACTCGCCGGAAGTGTTCCAGATGCGCGAGTTCATCCGGCGCTGGCGCTTCTACGATCACTTTCGCAGCGATGCCGATGCGCCGGTGCGCCAACCACAACTGGGCACGCGCACACCGGTGCTGCACCACGACGGTCGAGATCTGGCGGCGGCGTTGCAGACCATCATTGAAATCGGCGATCCAGAGGCTTTGCAGGGCGCCATCAGCGACGCGTTCCCCGGCGCACGCCTGCGGATCGAGCCGCTGGCCGGCGGACGCTTTGCCATCGAGTTTTATCAGGAAGGGTTGCTGCGGCCATTGTCGGCGGCGGAGTTGTCGGACGGCACGTTGCGCTATCTGCTGCTGGTGGCGGCGTTGCTGACGCCGAGGCCGCCGTCGCTGATGGTGCTGAACGAACCGGAAACCAGCCTGCACCCGGATCTGTTGCCGGCGCTGGCCCGGTTGATCATTCGTGCGTCGGAGCAGTGTCAGGTGTGGGTGGTGTCCCATGCGCGGCGGTTGATTTCGGCGTTGCAGGAAGCTCCCGAGTGCAATTGCATCGTGCTGGAGAAAACCTTGGGTCAGACCGGGATGGTTGGACAGCGAGTGCTGGATGAGCCGGCGTGGCACTGGCCGGATTGAGCATTCAAGCCAAAGCCCCTCACCCTAACCCTCTCCCCAGAGGGAGAGGGGACTGACCGAGGTGTTCTTTCGAACTACGCCGACGTGAAATTCCTGAGCTGAACTCAAGTTTTGAAAGGCACGAAGATCGGCTCCCTCTCCCTCGGGAGAGGGCTGGGGTGAGGGGCAGGCCTCACCACCGACCTAACAGACAATCACCCCTGCCACTTGCCCCCTTCAACAATCACACTCTCAGGCTTGGTGTCATCGCTCAGCTCTTTACGCACATATTGGTCGTACAGCTTGAGCAGGTATTTCTCCTCACCCAGCTTGGTCAGCTCGGTATTCACCCAGTCACGCAGCTCGATATTGCCCTTCTTCACCGCCGGCGCAATCGGCGCTTCGGCACCCAGTTTGTCCTCCAGCACGCGATAGCCCGGGTTCTGCTTGGCCCAGCTGAACAGCACCAGATTGTCCTGCGCATAGGCATCGCCACGGCCATTGGCCAGGGCTTGCAAGGATTCTGAGTTCTTCTCGAACTTGAGCAGTTTCCAGTCCGGGTGATTCTTGGTCAGCCAGATATCCGCCGTGGTGCCGGTAGTCACGATGGTGGTGCGGGTCGCCAGGTCTTCGAGATTCTTCACCGAGCTGCTCTGTGGCACCAGCGCCTGCACCGCGACCTTGAGGTTCGGGTTGGTGAATTCCACCGCTTCCTTGCGCTCAGGCGTCACGGTCATGTTGGCGAGGATCAGGTCGACCTTGTCGCTTTGCAGAAACGGAATGCGGCTCGCCGGCTCGACGGCAACGAACTCGACCTTGTTTTCATCGCCGAGCAGATCCTTGGCGAAACGGCGGCCGATGTCGGTATCGAAGCCGACGTAGCGGCCGGCTTCATCGACAAAACCGAATGGAGGTTTATCAGTGAAAACCCCGACGATCAGCTTGTCGCGAGCCTTGATCTTGTCCAGATAACCGGCCGGCGCGGCGCTCTCGCTGGCGACTTTCGGCTTCGGTGGTTCTTCGGTTTTGCTGCAACCGGCAAGCAACGCGAGGCTCAGTAGAGGCAGAAAAAAAGCGGCAGTTTTCATAACAGTTCCAGTTCCTTTGTCGGATTCGTTTTTGGCAGTGTTGCAACGAAGGAGAACTTCTCCAGAAACTGCTGCGCGCGTGCGGTTTGCGGGTTCGTAAAGAAAATCTCGGGCGGGTTCTGTTCAAGGATGCGCCCGGCATCCATGAACACAATGCGATCGGCCACCGCGCGGGCGAAGGCCATTTCGTGGGTGACGATCAACAGGGTCATGCCTTCGCGGGCCAGGCCCTGAATGACTTGCAAAACCTCCTTGACCATTTCCGGGTCGAGGGCGGCGGTGACTTCGTCGAAGAGCATCACGCGCGGGTTCATGCACAGCGAACGGACGATGGCGATGCGTTGCTGCTGACCACCGGAGAGCTGACGCGGGAAGACGTCGCGCTTGTCCAGAAGTCCCACGCGTTCAAGCAGCGCTTCGGCTTGCTGCTGCGCTTCGCGGCGCTGACGTTTTTGCACCTTGAGCGGCCCAAGCAACAGGTTGTCGAGCACGCTCATGTGCGGAAACAGGTGATAACTCTGAAAGACCATGCCGATCTGCTGGCGGATGTCCCGCCAGTCGGTGGCCTTGTCCAGCAGTTCGCGGCCGACAAATTTCAGGCTGCCGCTGTGGGCGACTTCAAGGCCATTGAGGCAACGCAACAAGGTGCTTTTGCCGCAACCGCTGGGGCCGAGGATGACGATCACTTCACCGCTCTGCACCTGCAGGTCGATGCCGTCGAGCACCTGCTGTTCGCCATAGAATTTGTTGAAACCGTGAAACTCGATCAATGCGCTCATGCTTGCGTCCAGCGCCGCTCCAGCACGCGCGAGGCGGCCGAGAGCGGGTAGCAGATGAAAAAGAAAAACAGGAACAGCGCGCCGTAGATCAGCACCGATTCGTAAGTGCGCTCGATGATCTGCTGGCCGACCTTGATCACATCCACCACACCGATCAGCACCGCCAGGGAACTGGTCTTGATGATCCGCGTGTAGACATTGATGGTCGGTGGCGTCATGCGTTTCAGCGCTTGTGGCAGCAGCACGTAGCCATAGAGTTGCGCCGCGTTCAGGCCAATCGACAGCCCCGCTTCACGCTGCCCGCGTGGCAACGAATGCAGCGCACCGCGCGCCACTTCGCCAACTTCGCTGGCGCCCCACAGCGACAGCACCAGCACTGCGCACCAGAAACTCGGAATGCTCAGGCTGAAGAAAATCGGCAAGCCGAAAAACAACAGGTACAGCCAGACCAGCACCGGGATCGCCCGGAACAGCTCCAGATACACCCGCAAAATCGCGTTGAGCCACGTCACGTTGAGCGTGCGCAACACACCGTAGAGCACGCCGCCGACGGTGCTGATGGCGATGCTCAGAAACGAGATCGACAAGGTTTGTCCGGCGCCCTTGGCCAATTGCGGCAACGACACCCAGAGCAATTCAAGACCCGAACTGGCCATGCTGGAGCCTCCTTTCCAGACGGCTGAGCAGCAGCGACAGCGGCAAGAACAGCAGCACGCAAATCAGCGTCAGCACGGCGAGCATTTCGTAGGTTTTGTAATAGAGCGCGATGTAGCTTTTGGTGGTGTAGAGAATTTCCGGCACCGCCACCGCCGAGACCACGGTGGTTTCCTTGAGCAGGAAAATAAAATTGGCGAACAGCGAAGGCAGGCTGAGAATCCCCGCTTGCGGCAGGATCACGTAGCGCAACAACTGGCCGTGGGACAGGCCGATTGAGCGCCCGGATTCCAGTTGCGCCTGTGGCACGGCATCGACGCCGGCGCGCAGCACTTCAGTCAGATAGGCACCGCCGAGGAAGGTCATGGTGATGATCGCGGCAGTGAAGCCGGAGACCTGGATCCCCACGGCCGGCAAGGCGAAGTAGACGAAGAACAATTGGATCAGCAGCGGCGTGTTGCGTGCCAGTTCCACATACAGACCCACCAGCTTTTGCAGGTAAGGCGTGCGAAACACCAGAATCGTCGCGTTGAGCAGCGCCACCGCCAGCGAGGTGCCGATGGCGATAAATCCGACCTGCAGCGTCACGCCCACGGCTTTGAGAAACGCCGGCAGGGTGCTGAGGATAAATGCGTAATCGAAGGTCATGAAGCGTCCTGAACGCCGCTCGGTAAGCGACGGTGATGCAGTCCATGGACAGCGGATGGCTGTCCGGCAAGCATCGACTTTATAGGTATAAAAACCAGAATTTAAATACCGTTAAAGCATATTGATATCACCCAAAAAACTATCTTGTGGGTTTGCCGGGAAGGAATAAGAAGGCTATTTTCCTTTGCGCTGTAGGAAGGATCTTTTTTTCACGAAAGCCCTCCAAGGACGAACAGCTTTTGGCCAGACTCCCCGGCCAAACCATTACAAGGAAGACAACATGGACGTAAAAGTACCGCAGCGACTGGACCCGCAGGACATTGTTAAATTGCTCGTGGCGTTGCGCCGGGCGTTGAAGGCTCAGGTGGCCTGAAGCCTGTACCGATCGTTCCCACGCTCCGCGTGGGCACGCAGCCCGGGACGCTCCGCGTCCCTGCCAAAAGCGGACGCGGAGCGTCCATTGAGGCGTTCCCACGCAGAGCGTGGGAACGATCAAGTCCACAAACCCAGTGCACACAAAAACGCCGATGCCCATCACTGGCCATCGGCGTTTTCACACCTTGAAGGGGTTCACGCAAGCGTCAGATCAGAACGCCGGCAGTACCGCGCCGTTGTACTTCTTCTCGATGAACGCTTTGACTTCCGGGCTGGTCAGGGCTTTGGCCAGTTTCTGGATCGCGTCGCTGTTCTTGTTGTCCTCACGGGCCACCAGGAAGTTCACGTACGGCGAGTCAGCGCCTTCGATCACCAGGGCGTCCTTGGTCGGGTTCAACTTGGCTTCCAGCGCGTAGTTGGTGTTGATCATGTCCAGATCAACTTCCTTGAGAACGCGCGGCAGCAGGGCCGATTCCAGTTCCTTGAACTTGAAGTTGTGCGGGTTCTTGGCGATGTCTTTCGGCGTTGCCAGAGCGTTTTTCGGGTCTTTCAACTCGATCAGGCCAGCCTTCTGCAGCAGGATCAAAGCGCGGCCGCTGTTGCTGCCTTCGTTCGGGATGGCGATGGTCGCGCCGTCCGGCAGTTCAGCCAGGGTTTTGTACTTGCTCGAATAGCCACCGAACGGTTCAACGTGCACGCCTTGCACGGTCACCAGGTACTTGGATTTGTCGTCCTTGTATTTGCCCTGGTTGAAGCTGTTCAGGTATGGCAGGGTCTGGAAGTAGTTGGCGTCCAGACGCTTTTCGCCCACCTGTACGTTCGGCTGAACGTAGTCGGTGAAGACTTTGATTTCCAGATCCACGCCTTCTTTGGCCAGGGTCGGTTTGATCAGTTCAAGGATTTCAGCGTGCGGGACCGGGGTCGCAGCAACCACCAGTTTCTCGCCGGCATTGGCCAGGGAAGCAGTCAGAGCAGCCGCCAATGCGGTAAACAACAGAACCTTTTTCATGCAGTGTCCTTATCGAAAATCACGGTCGTCATCGACGACGGCATTTAATACGTGTGCCAGTGAAGTGATATCGCTGGCGTGGGTCGGACAATACCGGGATTTTTTATTCCCGGACAATAACGTTTATTCAGCTTCATATTCCATTTTGTTCATGTTGACCAAATGGGTTACAACGCCTCACTCAACTGAATCAGCAATTCTTTCAAAGCCTTACGCTCGACCACGCTGCCGCCGATGTTGATTTGCGCCACCAGCCGTTCGATCTGCAGGTGCGGCCCAGACACCTCGGGAAGATTCAGGTGCTCCGGCAGAATCTCGTCGCCGGTACTCACCAACAGGGCAAAGTGAATGACGTTTTCCAGCTCGCGGGTGTTGCCCGGCCAGCTGTGCTGTTCGAGCAGGTGCTGCGCCGCTTCGCTGATCAGCGGCACAGGCAGGTCCAAACGCTGGCTGTAGATGCCAAGGAAATATTCGGCCAGCGACAAGATATCGCCAATCCGCGCGCGCAATGCCGGCAACTCGAGATGACCTTCGCTGAGGTAGTGATAGAGCCGCTCGTGGAATTTTCCAGCGTCTACCGCTTGCGCCAGATCGATGCTGGTCGCCGCCACCAGACGCACATCCACCGGGCTCGGCTGATGCGCACCGACGCGAGTGACCTCGTGATTTTCCAAAGCAGCGAGCAATTTGATCTGGATCGGCAACGGCAAATCGCCGATTTCATCCAGGTACAAGGTGCCGCCGTTGGCCGAACCGAACCAACCGGCGCGACTGCTGGCCGAACCGCTGTAGCTGCCGGCGGCATAGCCGAACAGTTCGGCATCGGCGTAAGTCGGGCTGATCGCACCGCAATTGACCGAAACGAACAGGCCGCTGCGATCACTGGCGCGATGGATATGCCGAGCAAGCAATTCCTTGCCCGTGCCGGTCTCGCCACGGATCAACACTGAGGTCGAGCGCGGCGCCAATTGCTCGAGTTCTTCGCGCAACTGCCGCGAGCGCGGATCGACGAACACCAGCGCCTTGGCGCGAATGCTCAGGGGGCTTTTTTCCGCATCGGGAAAGGTCAGCAATGGCTGACCGAACGTTTCAAAACTCATGGCAGACTCCCGCCCAAAACCGCCGGGAGACGGGGGCGATCAAAGAAAAAAATCAGGCGCGCCGGCGTGCGTGGTGTTCCATGCGGTTCTGCAGGCGATAGAGATACGCAAAACCCTGCTCCCAACGCTGATGCCCGGACTTCACATTGATGTGTCCGGCACCGGCGAGAATCCCCGCCTCGGCGCCCCAGTTGCCCGCCAGCTCCAGAGCGCGTGGCGCACTGACGGCGGCGTCGTTGTCGGAGCTGACCACCTGGCTCGGGAACGGCAACAAGTCAGTCGGGATCGGCGCAAAATTGCGCAGCGCCGGCGCACAGGCCGGGCGCTCGACATCCGCCGGCGCGACCAGCAAGGCGCCGCGCACCTGACGCAAATATTGCAGCGGCGCAGTGGCTGCCCAATGGGCAACGGTGATGCAGCCGAGACTGTGGGCGATCAGGATCACCGGCGTACTGTCGGCGCTGATCGCTTCGGCCAGGGCCGCGACCCAGTCTTCGCGACGCGGCGTCAGCCAATCGGCCTGCTCGACCCGCGCGCTGTTCGGCAGGCTGTTCTGCCAGTGGGTTTGCCAATGATCTTCTGGCGATCCTTGCCAGCCCGGCACAATCAGGTAGCGGATTGATTCGTTGCGCATGGGGGAGCTCTCCTGCGTCGTGTCTGTTCTGGAACGAGTATAGGGAGGGGATTTATATTCGTTAAGGAATAAGAAGCTATTTATTAAGACCCGAATTGCATATACAAAACCCTATGCAGGAGCTGCCGAAGGCTGCGATCTTTTGATCTTGTTTTTAAAAATCAAAATCAAAAGATCGCAGCCT
>NZ_RWIM01000106.1 GCF_009764645.1 Pseudomonas sp. PB106 | reverse complement strand
TCACCGCCGGAACGGTGCTCGGCACCAGGTTCTCGAAATTGCCACCGGTGGCGGTCGCAATGGTTGCTTCGACTTTGCCGGCATCTTTATAGACGTCATCGGCAGGCGCTGCGACGGTCACGGTGCCGGTGGTTTTGCCCGCTTCGATGGTGATCACCGCACCGTTCGACAGGGTCACGGTCACCGGCGTGCCGGCCGGGTTGGTCAGCGTGGCGGTGTAAACAATCGAACCGCCTTCAGCCACCGAATCGGTCGCGGTCAGGTTCAGGTTGGTGGTGTCGTTGGTGTCGGACACGGCGGTGTCGGCGGACTTGCCGTCGACCGCGAGTTTTTCGTAGTTGCCGCCCGTAGCGCCATCGATGGTCACGCTCAGCGAGCTGCCGCCAGCCAGTGGGCTGTTGGGCGCCACGTAGTTCACCGTGCCGGTGGTTTCACCGACAGCGATGGTGATGGTCTGGCCGTTGGACAGGGTCACGACAACCGGCGAGCCGGTCACTGGTGCGGTCACGGTCGCGGTGTAGACCACGGTTTCGCCTTCGGCCACGTTGGCGGTGGCGGTCAGCGACACGGTGGAGGTGTCGATGGTGTCGTTGACGGTGGTAACCGCCGGGGCCGTGCTGGTGACCAGGTTCTCGAAGTCGCCACCGGTTGCGCCCTTGATGGTCGCTTCTACGGTGCCAGCGTCTTTGTAGACGTCATCTTTCGGTGCGTCGACGGTGACGGTGCCGGTGGTTTCGCCAGCCTTGATGGTGATCACCGAGCCGTTGCTCAGGGTCACGGTCACTGGCGAGCCAGCCGCATTGGTCAGGGTGGCGGTGTAGGTGATCTGGCCGCCTTCGTCCACAGTGCCCGTCGCGGTCAGCGACAGATTGGTGGTGTCGGTGGTGTCGGTCACGGTGGTGCTGACCGGGGTTTTGTCGGCCACGAGGTTTTCGTAGTTGCCGCCAGAAACGCCAGTGATCGAGTTGGTCAGCGGGGCGTGGCCGGTCAACGCATCGTTCGGAGCGATGGTGGTCACGGTGCCGGTGGTTTTACCGATTTCGATGGTGATGTTCTGACCGTTGGCCAGGGTCACGACGACAGGCGAACCGGTGACAGGCGCGCCAACAGTCGCGGTGTAGGTGACGGTGCCACCTTCAGCGGCCGACTCGGTGGCGGTCAGTTTGACGGTCGACGTGTCGATGGTGTCAGTCACTTCGGTCACGGCGGGAACGGTGCTCGGCACCAGGTTCTCGAAGTTGCCGCCAGTAGCATCCTTGATCGTTACTTCGACTTTGCCGGCGTCTTTGTAGACGTCATCGGCAGGCGCGGCGACGGTCACGGTGCCGGTGGTTTTGCCCGCTTCGATGGTGATCACTGCACCGTTCGACAAGGTCACGGTGACCGGCGTGCCGGCCGGGTTGGTCAGCGTCGCGGTGTAGATGATCGAACCGCCCTCGGCAACCGAATTGGTCGCGCTGAGGGACAGATCGGTGGTGTCGACGGTGTCAGTGACAGTGGTCGACACCGGAGTCTTGTCGGCCACGAGATTTTCGTAGT
>NZ_RWIM01000105.1 GCF_009764645.1 Pseudomonas sp. PB106 | reverse complement strand
CTACACCGATCCCTGTAGGAGCTGCCGAAGGCTGCGATCTTTTGACTTTGCTTTTCTAATGTCACTGCTCAGTGACAAAACCCGCCCCCTTCGTTACAAGCCCACCCCGGCCCGTTGTTTAGACTCCCCGCAGTCATAACAACAAAAAAAGGCCACCCATGGATCTTTTCCACCCAGGCTTCAGCAGTTGGCTGAACGCTCCTGCCCACCAGCAATGGCTCGCCGCCGAAGGCCTGCGTCTGCTGGATTTCGCCAAGGCATCAAAACTCCCGCAAGGTTTCGGCAATCTCGACGAACGCGGCCGTCTGCCAGCGAACGCGCAAGCCGAAACCATGAACACCGCGCGCATGACCCACAGCTTCGCCATGGCGCACATTCAGGGCTTGCCGGGTTTCGCCGAGCTGGTCGATCACGGCATCGCTGCCCTGCGCGGGCCGTTGCGTGATGCGCTGCACGGCGGCTGGTTCGCAGTGGCCGAACACCGCGACGACAACACCGGCAAGAACGCCTATCTGCACGCCTTTGTCGCGCTGGCCGCCAGTTCCGCCGTGGTCGCCAAACGTCCCGGCGCGCAAGCGTTGCTCGATGACGCGATCGACATCATCGACACCTGGTTCTGGAGCGAAGAAGAGGGTGCCATGCGCGAATTCTTCAATCGCGACTGGAGCGAAGAAGAAGCCTATCGCGGCGCCAACAGCAACATGCACGCGACCGAAGCATTCCTCGCGCTCGCCGATGTCACCGAAGATCCACGCTGGCTGCTGCGCGCGCAACGCATCGTCGAACGGGTGATCCACGGTCACGCTGCCGCCAACGGTTACATGGTCATCGAACACTTCGACCGCGACTGGCAACCGCTGCGCGAATACAATCACGACAATCCTGCCGACGGCTTCCGTCCTTACGGCACCACGCCAGGCCACGGTTTCGAGTGGGCGCGGCTGTTGCTGCACCTCGAAGCCGCGCGAGTACAGGCCGGCATGCTTACGCCGGGCTGGCTCGCCACCGACGCGCAGAAACTCTTCGAGCACAACTGCCGCAACGGCTGGAACGTCGATGGTTTGCCGGGCATCGTCTATACCCTCGACTGGCACAACCAAGCCGTCGTCCGTCATCGCTTGCACTGGACGCACGCCGAGGCCAGCGCCGCTGCCAGCGCCTTGCTCAAACGCACCGGCGATGCGCAATACGAAACCTGGTACCGGCTGTTCTGGGAATTCTGCGAAGCGAATTTCATCGACCGTTGCGATGGCAGTTGGCACCACGAACTCAATCCGCAAAACATTCCAAGCGCCGATATCTGGCCGGGCAAACCCGATCTGTATCATGCCTGGCAAGCCGTACTGATCCCTCGTCTACCCTTGTCGCCGAGTATGGCAACGGCTTTGGCGCAGTTGTCTCAGCGTTCTCCTGTGTAACCATGCGGTGACATTCGCGCGTCCCTTCGTTACCTGCGAAGGGAAACGTCCTGTTTAAACTCCTGTGCAGCGCAAGCACCAGACTTGCATGCATAACAACAAGAAAGGTACATCTCAGATGAATGCGATTTCTCGCCTCGCTACTGTCATTTCTGTCGCCTCCCTGTTCCCGCTCGCAATTCTGCCTCTCAGTGTTTCCGCTGCCGAATCCAAAGGTTCGGTCGAAGTCGTGCACTGGTGGACGTCCGGTGGCGAAAAAGCCGCCGTTGACGTGCTCAAGGCCCAAGTCGAAAAAGACGGTTTCACCTGGAAAGACGGCGCTGTCGCCGGCGGTGGCGGTGCGACTGCCATGACCGTGCTGAAAAGCCGCGCAGTCGCCGGCAACCCGCCTGGCGTTGCCCAGATCAAAGGCCCGGACATCCAGGAGTGGGCATCCACTGGCCTGCTCGACACCGACGTTTTGAAAGACGTCGCCAAGTCGGAAAAGTGGGACAGCCTGCTCGACAAGAAAGTCTCCGATACCGTGAAGTACGACGGTGATTACGTGGCCGTACCGGTGAACATCCACCGCGTGAACTGGCTGTGGATCAACCCGGAAGTGTTCAAGAAAGCCGGTATCGAAAAAGCCCCGACCACCCTCGAAGAATTCTATGCCGCCGGCGACAAGCTGAAAGCAGCGGGCTTCATCCCGTTGGCCCACGGCGGTCAGCCTTGGCAGGACAGCACCGTGTTCGAAGCCGTTGTGCTGTCGGTCATGGGTGTTGATGGCTACAAGAAAGCCCTGGTCGATCTGGACAACAAAGCACTGACCGGCCCGGAAATGGTCAAGGCGCTGACCGAGCTGAAGAAAGTGGCGACCTACATGGACGCTGACGGCAAAGGCCAGGACTGGAACCTGGAAGCGGCCAAAGTCATCAACGGCAAGGCCGGCATGCAGATCATGGGCGACTGGGCCAAGTCCGAATGGACTGCCGCGAAGAAAATCGCCGGCAAGGATTACCAGTGCGTCGCCTTCCCGGGCACCGACAAGGCGTTCACCTACAACATCGACTCGCTGGCCGTGTTCAAGCAGAAGGACGCAGGCACTGCGGCCGGTCAGCAAGACATCGCCAAAGTCGTGCTGGGTGAAAACTTCCAGAAAGTCTTCAGCATCAACAAAGGCTCGATCCCGGTTCGCAACGACATGTTGAACAACATGGAATCGCTGGGCTTCGACTCCTGCGCACAGACCGCTGCCAAAGACTTCCTGGCTGATGCCAAGTCTGGCGGCCTGCAACCAAGCATGGCGCACAACATGGCGACCACGCTGGCCGTGCAAGGCGCGTTCTTTGATGTCGTGACCAACTACATCAACGACCCGAAAGCCGACCCGGCCGATGCTGCGAAGAAACTCGGCGCAGCGGTGCAGTCAGCCAAGTAATCCTTGGCCCCTGTAGGAGTGAGCCTGCTCGCGATAGCAATTTGGTCAGGTAATAGATTCATCAACTGACACAGCGCAATCGCGAGCAGGCTCACTCCTACAAGGGGACGAGTTGTCCAAGTAGTTCTTTTCTCTCGTACTGGATTTCCCCATGAGTTCTGTTGCTGTGTTCAGCAAGGCCTCGCCGTTCGATGCATTGCAGCGTTGGCTACCGAAGCTGGTGCTGGCGCCGAGCATGTTCATCGTGCTGGTGGGCTTCTATGGCTACATCCTGTGGACGTTCGTGCTGTCGTTCACCACCTCGACCTTCCTGCCCAACTACAAGTGGGCCGGTCTGGCGCAATATGCGCGGTTGTTCGACAACGACCGCTGGTGGGTCGCGAGCAAAAACCTCGCGGTGTTCGGCGGCATGTTCATCGGCATCACGTTGGTGATCGGCGTGTTGCTGGCGGTGTTCCTCGACCAGCGCATCCGTCGCGAAGGCTTTATCCGCACCATTTACCTATACCCGATGGCGCTCTCGATGATCGTGACCGGTACGGCGTGGAAATGGCTGCTCAACCCGGGCATGGGCCTGGACAAATTGTTGCGTGACTGGGGCTGGGAAGGCTTCCGTCTCGACTGGCTGATCGACCCCGATCGCGTGGTCTACTGCCTGGTGATTGCCGCTGTCTGGCAAGCCTCGGGCTTCATCATGGCGATGTTCCTCGCCGGCCTGCGTGGCGTTGATCAATCGATCATCCGTGCCGCGCAGATCGATGGCGCGAGCATGCCGATGATCTACTGGAAAGTGGTGCTGCCAAGCCTGCGTCCGGTGTTCTTCAGTGCGGTGATGATCCTGGCGCACATTGCGATCAAGAGCTTCGACCTGGTCGCGGCGATGACGGCCGGTGGTCCGGGTTATTCCTCTGACCTGCCAGCAATGTTCATGTATTCCTTCACCTTCAGTCGCGGCCAGATGGGCATGGGCTCGGCCAGTGCGATTCTGATGCTCGGTGCGATCCTCGCGATCATCGTGCCTTACCTGTATTCCGAGCTGAGGACCAAGCGCAATGACTAGTCTCGCTGCCAAACCTGCTATCAGCCTGAGTCGCATCGCGATCTACGCGGTGCTGATTTTCGCGGTGTTCCTGTATCTGGTGCCGCTGGTGGTGATGTTGCTGACCAGCTTCAAGACCCCGGAAGACATCAGCACCGGCAACCTGCTGAGCTGGCCGACCGTGGTCAGCGGCATCGGCTGGGTCAAGGCCTGGGCGACGGTTGACGGTTACTTCTGGAACTCGATCAAGATCACCGTTCCGGCCGTGATCATCTCTACCGGCATCGGCGCGTTGAACGGTTATGTGCTGTCGTTCTGGCGCTTTCGCGGTTCGCAATTGTTCTTCGGTCTGCTGCTGTTCGGCTGCTTCCTGCCGTTCCAGACCGTGCTGCTGCCGGCCTCGTTCACCCTCGGCAAGATGGGCCTGGCGAGCACCACTACCGGTTTGGTGTTTATCCACGTGGTTTACGGTCTGGCGTTCACCACGCTGTTCTTCCGTAACTACTACGTGAGCATTCCGGACGCGCTGGTGAAAGCTGCACGACTGGATGGCGCGGGTTTCTTCACGATCTTCCGCCGGATCATTCTGCCGATGTCGACGCCGATCATCATGGTCTGCCTGATCTGGCAGTTCACTCAGATCTGGAACGACTTCCTGTTCGGTGTGGTGTTCTCCAGCGGTGATTCGCAACCGATCACGGTGGCGCTGAACAACCTGGTCAACACCAGCACTGGGGCCAAGGAATACAACGTTGATATGGCAGCGGCGATGATCGCCGGCCTGCCGACCCTGCTGGTCTATGTGGTCGCAGGCAAGTATTTCGTGCGCGGGCTGACGGCCGGCGCAGTCAAGGGGTAATCATGGCAACGCTCGAACTTCGCAACGTAAACAAGACCTACGGTGCCGGCCTGCCGGACACCCTGAAGAACATCGAACTGTCGATCAAGGACGGTGAGTTCCTGATCCTCGTCGGCCCATCGGGCTGCGGCAAATCGACCTTGATGAACTGCATCGCCGGCCTGGAAACCATCACCGGCGGCGCGATCATGATCGGTGATCAAGACGTCAGCGGCATGAGCCCGAAGGATCGCGACATCGCCATGGTGTTCCAGTCCTACGCGCTGTACCCGACCATGAGCGTGCGCGAGAACATCGAGTTCGGACTGAAGATTCGCAAGATGCCTCAAGCGGCGATCGACGAAGAAGTCGCGCGCGTGGCCAAGCTGCTGCAGATCGAACACCTGCTGAACCGTAAACCGGGTCAGCTCTCCGGTGGTCAGCAACAGCGCGTGGCGATGGGTCGTGCTTTGGCACGTCGTCCGAAGATCTATCTGTTCGACGAACCGCTGTCCAACCTCGACGCCAAGCTGCGTGTCGAGATGCGCACCGAAATGAAACTGATGCACCAGCGCCTGAAAACCACCACGGTCTACGTGACCCACGACCAGATCGAAGCGATGACGCTGGGCGACAAGGTGGCGGTGATGAAGGACGGCATCATTCAGCAGTTCGGCACACCGAAAGACATCTACAACAACCCGGCCAACCTGTTCGTGGCGAGCTTCATCGGTTCGCCGCCGATGAACTTCATTCCGCTGCGTCTGCAACGCAAGGACGGTCGTCTGCTGGCGCTGCTCGACAGTGGCCAGGCCCGTTGCGAGTTGCCGATGAGCATGCAGGACGCCGGTCTCGAAGATCGCGAAGTGATCCTCGGTCTGCGCCCGGAACAAATCGTGTTGGCCAACGGCGAAGGCAATGGCTTGCCGAGCATTCGTGCCGAAGTGCAAGTGACCGAGCCGACCGGTCCGGACACCCTGGTGTTCGTCAATCTGAACGAAACCAAAGTCTGCTGCCGTCTGGCGCCGGACGTGGCACCGCAGGTGGGCGAGAACCTGACCCTGCAATTCGATCCGTCGAAAGTGTTGTTGTTCGATGCCAAGACTGGCGAGCGCCTGGGCGTTGCGGGCCTGCCACAGACCGATGCGCGGTCTGCGAACGTGGCGCAATTCAAAGGCCGGTAAACAGATAAATGCTGGAATGCAGTCATGTGGGAGCTGGCTTGCCAGCGATGCAGGCAACTCGGTTCACAGTGGAACAGAGTCGATGCCATCGCTGGCAAGCCAGCTCCCACAGGGATTGGATTCCACAAGGAGCACGCGGTGGATTGCCTGTAATCCATCGCACTTTATGTAAACCGCGTTAGATAAAAACAGTTAATAACAATAAAGACGAGGATGTAGGGATGAAAAAGAAACACGTCAATGCCCGGTTGATCTGCCAAGTGTCAGCTGCGGCGGCGTTGGTGCTGGCCGGTAACGCCATGGCGGCGGATGCCTTCAGTTCCGATTCGAAATGGATGACCGGCGACTGGGGTGGCGAGCGTACCAAGCTGATCGAGCAGGGTATCGACATCAAGGCTGACTACGTTGGGGAAGTCGGTGGCAACCTGAACGGTGGCTACAACGACGACAAGACCGCGCGTTACGCTGACCAGTTCGGTCTGGGCGTGGCACTCGATCTGCAAAAGCTGTGGGGCTGGGATAACACCCAGGCAAAAATCCAGCTGACCAACCGTAACGGTTACAACATCTCCAACGACCGCGTTGGCGATCCGCGTGCCGGCACCTTGAGTTCTTCGCAAGAAGTTTACGGCCGTGGCCACATGGTGCGTCTGACCCAGTTGTGGATTCAGCACCAGTTCTTCGACAACAAACTCGACGTCAAGGCCGGTTATTTCGGTGAAGGCGAAGACTTCAACACCTTCCCGTGCGACTTCCAGAACCTGGCGTTCTGCGGTTCCCAAGTGGGTAACTGGGCGACCAACATCTGGTACAACTGGCCCGTCAGCCAGGCCGCAATCCGCGTGAAGTACAACATCAACGACGAGCTCTACGCGCAGATCGGTGCGTACAACCAGAACCCGTCGCAGTTGGAACACGGCAACGGCTTCAAGCTGAGCGGCAGCGGCACCAAAGGTACTGTGTTGCCGGTCGAGCTGGTCTGGTCGCCAAAGGTCAACAGCCTGCCGGGCGAGTACCGTGTCGGTTACTACAAGAGCACGGCTGATGCCGACGACGTTCGCGAAGACGTCAACGGTTTCGACGCCGCCACCACTGGCGACGCCTACAAGTCCCACAGCAGCAAAAGCGGCTACTGGTTCGTGGCGCAACAGCAACTCACCAGCCACAACGGTGATGCTTCTCGCGGTCTGAACATCGCGGCGAACGCCACGTTCCACGACAAAGACACCAACTTCATCGACAACTACCAGTCGGTAATGTTTGTCTACAAAGGCCCGTTCGACGCGCGTCCGAAAGATGACGTCGGTATCGGTGCGGCGCGTATCCACGTCAACGACGACGTGAAGAAAAACGCCGAGCTGCTGAACGCTTCCAACGGTGTGTCGGATTACGACAATCCGGTGTTCTCGCCAATTCGCGAAACCGAATACAACTACGAGATCAACTACGGCTTCCACGTCACCAACTGGCTGACCGTACGTCCTAAC
Source organism: Pseudomonas sp. PB106 (assembly GCF_009764645.1). Lineage (GTDB taxonomy): Bacteria > Pseudomonadota > Gammaproteobacteria > Pseudomonadales > Pseudomonadaceae > Aquipseudomonas. The sequence continues at coordinate 11,695 of NZ_RWIM01000105.1, read as the reverse complement.
CTGCAATACATTACTCATCCGGGCGGTGTGGATGCAGTGGACAACGCATTGGTCGCTGGCCTGAAAATTCAGTCTACGTTCTAACGCGTCTGCGATAAGCTCCTCTCTATGTGCGCATATTTGCGGACAGCCAAGGCTGTCCGCTTTTTTTTGGGGCAAGCGCCGCCCGGTGAAAGTCGAGTTCAGGATCGTGGCAAATGCATGAGCATCCGCTACAACGCTTCTTCAAATCCCTGCGTGAACAACCGGTGTTCGCCTGGGAGCGCTATCAGATGCGTGACGTGTTGGTGATCGATCATCCGCTGTGTCAGGCGGTGTTCAGTCGTCAGGGCGCGCAGTTGCTGCACTTTCAGCCGCGCGGGCAAAAGCCGTGGTTGTGGTGTGCAGCGAAGTGGCCGCATGTCGGCGCGATCCGTGGCGGTGTGCCGGTGTGCTGGCCGTGGTATGGCCGTCATCCGAGCGAAAACGCATGGCCGTCCCATGGCTGGGCGCGCTTGCTTGACTGGAAGTTGCTCGACAGCAGCAGCGCCGAAGACGGCGTGCGCCTGCACTGGCAATTGCAGTTGTGCGACTGGCAGGTCGACCTGCACGCGCACTTGGGCGAACGCATGGAATTACGCCTGAGCACCGAGCATCAGGACGACATGCCGTGCCAGTTGAGCCAGGCTTTGCATGCTTACTGGCGTATTGGCGATGTCGGCGAGATAGCGCTGTCTGGGCTCGAAGGGGCGCAGGGTTATGACCAGTTGAACCGCCAGGTTTGCCAGCAGGAAGGCGAGTTGCGGGTGGATGGCGGCTGTCAGCGGGTGTTCCAGCATGACGGCGAATTGCAGCTCAAGGATCACGCCTGGCAGCGCGAATTGTGCATTGATACCGGTGACAGCGCGGACACGGTGGTCTGGCATCCCGGGGCGCGCCCGTTGTTGGGCGTGACGTGGGATGAGATTTCGGAGTTTGTCTGTGTGGAAGCGGCGGCGGGCGGGACCGACAGTCTGCATCTTGCGCCGGGGGAGAAGGCGCATTTAAGTTTGCAGGCGTGGGCAGCGGCTTGATGATCGTTCCCACGCTCTGCGTGGGAATGCCTCAAGGGACGCTCCGCGTTCCGGCTCCGAAAGGGACGCAGAGCGTCCCGGGCTGCATTCCCACGCAGAGCGTGGGAACGATCAGCCGTCAGAGATCAGTTGAACTCGTCACCCACCGGATACCGGCTGGCATTCAAGCTCTCTTTGATCTTGCGCAGATGCGGCTGGAAATCCACCCCGCGACGCAAGGTCATCCCGGTCGCCAGCACATCCAGCACCGTCAACTGAATGATCCGCGACGTCATCGGCATATAAATGTCGGTGTCTTCCGGCAACGGAATGTTCAGGCTCAAGGTACTCGCCTTGGCTAGCGGCGAATTCTCCGCCGTCAGACCCAGCACCGAAGCGCCGTTCTCGCGAGCGATGCGCGCCACTTCCACCAGTTCACGCGTACGCCCGGTGTAGGAAATGATCACGAACAACTCGCCAGTGTGCGCCACCGACGCAATCATCCGCTGCATCAACACATCGGCATGCGCGGTGACGGCGAGGTTGAAGCGGAAGAATTTGTGTTGCGCATCCAGTGCTACCGGTGCCGAAGCGCCGAGGCCGAAGAAGTGGATCTGTCGCGCCTGAATCAACAGGTCGACGGCGCGGCTGATCAGGTTCGGATCGAGCGCCTGACAGGCGCTGTCCAGCGAGGCAATGGCGCTGCCGAAAATCTTCTGCGTGTACGCTTCGGGATTGTCATCGGCCTCAACCGCGCGGCTGACATACGCCGCGCCGCTGGCCAGGCTCTGCGCCAGTTGCAGCTTGAGTTCGGGATAACCGCTGACACCGAACGAACGGCAGAAACGGTTGACCGTCGGTTCGCTCACCGACGCGGCCTGGGCGAGGGCGGCGATGCTGAAGCGGGTGGCCTGCTGCGGGTTGAGCAGGATCACCTCGGCGACTTTGCGTTCGGCCTTGTTCAGGTCTTCAAGGCGACTCTGGATCTGTTCCAGTAAATTTCGCACGCGGTCCATATGGAATTCCTAATTCACCTGCGCAAAGGTGCGCCGGGCTATGCAAATTGGGCCTTTGATATGGCCCGTAACGGTGGCCTATCCTACTGATGGCTCCGACCGACCACCACTCGGAATCTGTATTTTGCGAAAATGTTGTGGTTATTACTACATTTTCCCTTGAGTGATGCCTTGAAAAAAGGTATTTGTAGCTTAACTTGATAAAAGAACAAACATCATGCCTTCGATTACGGTTGAACCGTGCACCTTTGCCTTGTTCGGCGCGCTTGGCGATCTGGCCCTGCGCAAGCTGTTTCCTGCCCTTTATCACCTTGATGGCGCCGACCTGCTGCACGAGGACACGCGCATCATCGCGCTGGCCCGTGAAGAAGGTTCCGAGCAGCAGCACATGGCGTTTATCGCCGCCGAACTGCGTCGCTATGTGGGCAAAGAACTGGACGAGGCCGTCGCCGAGCGTTTTCTCGCACGCCTGACCTACCTGCACGTCGATTTCCTCAAATCCGAAGATTATGTGGCGCTGGCCGAACTGGCCGGCAGCACGCAACGCATGATTGCCTACTTCGCCACACCGGCCGCGGTGTACGGCGCGATTTGCGAGAACCTGGCAAAAGTCGGTCTGGCAGAAAACACCCGCGTGGTGCTGGAAAAGCCGATCGGCTCCGACCTTGAGTCGTCGCGCAAGGTCAACGACGCGGTGGCGCAATTCTTCCCGGAGAACCGCACCTACCGCATCGACCACTATCTGGGCAAAGAGACCGTTCAGAACCTGATCGCCCTGCGTTTCGCCAACAGCCTGTTCGAAACCCAGTGGAACCAGAATTACATCTCCCACGTGGAAATCACCGTGGCCGAGAAGGTTGGCATCGAAGGCCGTTGGGGCTACTTCGACAAGGCCGGCCAACTGCGCGACATGATCCAGAATCACCTGCTGCAGTTGCTCTGCCTGATCGCCATGGATCCACCGGCCGACCTGTCCGCCGACAGCATCCGTGACGAAAAGGTAAAAGTGCTCAAGGCGCTGGCGCCGATCAGCCCGGAAGGCCTGACCACCCAAGTGGTGCGCGGCCAGTACATCGCTGGTCACAGCGAAGGCAAATCCGTACCGGGTTACCTCGAAGAACCGAATTCCAACACCCAGAGCGACACCGAAACCTTCGTCGCTCTGCGTGCCGACATCCGCAACTGGCGCTGGGCCGGCGTGCCGTTCTACCTGCGCACCGGCAAGCGCATGCCGCAAAAACTGTCGCAGATCGTCATCCACTTCAAGGAACCGTCGCACTACATTTTCGCCCCTGAGCAGCGCTTGCAGATCAGCAACAAACTGATCATCCGCCTGCAACCGGACGAAGGCATTTCCTTGCGCGTGATGACCAAAGAGCAGGGCCTGGACAAAGGCATGCAACTGCGCAGCGGCCCGCTGCAACTGAATTTCTCCGACACCTGGCGTAGCGCGCGGATCCCCGATGCCTACGAGCGGTTGTTGCTGGAAGTGATGAACGGCAATCAGAACCTGTTTGTCCGTAAAGATGAAATCGAAGCCGCGTGGAACTGGTGTGACCAGCTGATCGCCGGGTGGAAAAAATCCGGTGACGCGCCCAAGCCGTATGCGGCCGGGTCGTGGGGGCCGATGAGCTCCATTGCATTGATCACGCGGGACGGGAGGTCGTGGTATGGCGATATCTGATGTGCAACTGCCTGCGGGCGTGAACGCTCACGAATTCAAGAGCCCGGTGCCGTTGGCCGAAGGTCTGGCGCTGAACGTTGCCAAGCAACTGAGCGAGGCCATTGCGGCACGCGGCAACGCTGTGCTGGTGGTCTCTGGCGGACGTAGCCCGGTGGCGTTTTTCCAGTACCTGGCCAAGCAGGAACTGGACTGGTCGAAGGTCGTGGTGACCCTCGCCGACGAGCGCTGGGTACCGGTTGAACACGCCGACAGCAATGCCGGTTTGCTCAAGCAGTACTTGCTCAAAGGTCCGGCGGCGAAAGCGCAGTTCCTCAGCCTTTACAGCGCTGCGGCTAACGTCGAGCAGGCTGCCGAACAGGCTGATCGCTTGCTCGCCGAATTGCCGGCGATTGATGTGCTGGTGCTGGGCATGGGCGATGACGGCCACACCGCGTCGCTGTTCCCCAACAGCCCGAACCTTGCCGAAGCCCTGCAAGCCGATGGCACACGCCGTTGCTGGCCGATGTTGGCACCGAGCGTGCCACGTCAGCGCCTGACCATGAGCCGTGCGCTGCTGGCCTCGGCCAAGCACAAGATTCTGTCGATTTCCGGTCAGTCGAAGCTGACCACCCTGAATGCCGCGCTGGCATCCGATGACGTCGCCGCCATGCCGGTGCGCGCGTTTCTGCAACCTACGTTAGAGATTTACTGGTGCCCATGAGCCAAGGAACAGCCGCTATGACAACCCCATCCCCGACCGTTTCCATGGCGGACAAAGTTGCCCTGATCGACAGCCTCTGCGCCAAGGCGCGGATCCTGCCGGTGATCACCATCGCTCGCGAACAGGACGTGCTGCCACTGGCCGACGCCCTGGCTGCCGGTGGTCTGACTGCGCTGGAAGTGACCCTGCGTTCGCAGTTCGGCCTCAAAGCCATTCAGATCCTGCGCGAGCAGCGTCCGGAATTGATGACCGGTGCCGGCACCGTGCTCGATCGCAACATGCTCGCGGCTGCCGAAGCGGCCGGCTCGCAATTCATTGTCACCCCGGGCATCACCCGTGACCTGCTCGAAGCCAGCGTCGACAGCCCGATTCCGCTGTTGCCGGGCATCAGCAACGCCTCCGGCATCATGGAAGGCTACGGCCTGGGTTATCGCCGCTTCAAGCTGTTCCCGGCTGAAGTCAGCGGTGGCGTGGCGGCAATCAAAGCCCTCGGCGGCCCGTTCGGCGAAGTGAAATTCTGCCCGACTGGCGGCGTTGGCCCGGCCAACATCAAGAGCTACATGGCGCTGAAAAACGTCATGTGCGTGGGCGGTAGCTGGATGCTTGATCCGGAGTGGATCAAGAACGGCGACTGGGCCCGCATTCAGGAATGCACCGCCGAGGCGTTGGCGCTGCTGGACTGATTGTTACCAAACACTTCGTTGTGTGTTCTACGGCTTTACGGTGCGCTTGGTCGGTGCACCGTTTTTTTTTGCCCGGAAAAAACTGCCGGGACATCAAGCGATACATAGTTACCGCACACAGGTTTTTGCCTGGCGCTAATCTGCGTTCATCTTATGGAAGAGAGAACGTGTCATGGAACGAGATCCCGCAACACCGGCGCCGCAAACGGTGTATCAACTGGCCCCCGAGCAAATCGCCGGGCCGTATTTCCGTAATCCCAAACTGTTGCGCCGCAACATCAGTGAAGGGGCAGAGGGCTTGCCGCTGCTGTTGCGTCTGACCATCGTCGACGCCATGACCGGTGAGCCGGTGAATGGCGCGCTGGTGGATATCTGGCATTGCAATGCGCGTGGCGCCTATTCGGGATGGAGCCGGATCAATCCGGATGTGGCGGTCGACGCCGGCGACATAGGTTCGATCCCGCGCACCGACGATCACACCTACCTGCGTGGCAGCCAGTTCTGTGACCATTTGGGCCGAGTGCGATTTACCACGATCTATCCGGGCTTCTACGCCGGACGGGCCCTGCACATTCACGTGGCCGTGCGTATCGTCGCCGGCACCGAATACCTGGAGGAACGCAATGTGGCCTGGGTCGGCCAATTGTATTTTCCCGAGGTGGTGTCCCGTGCGGTGCTCAACGCCAAGGCCTATCGCGGTCGATGCTCAACACCGCTGGACAACCATGAAGACGAGTTCTACGCCGGCATGGCCGGGGAAAACTCGACCCTGACGGTCTGGCCCATCAGTCGTGACTGTCACGAGGACGGCTTCTTCGGCCACCTGACCATCGGCATCGACACCTTTGCGGTGTCGTCGCAGATCAAACCCGAGGACTTTGACAAGTACACCGTCTAAGCGATTCAGCGCAGCTCGTTCAACGCGCGTATCAGCAATTGCATGTCGCCTGCGGTGGTGGTGAGCCCAGGCGTGATGCGAATGCACGGCCCGCACGCGGCACCGCTGCGCACCATGGTGAACAGGTTGAAGTCGTTGAGCAGGCGCTCAGCCATGGCTTGCTGATCATCGTGACGAGTGAAGCGCAGGGCGCTGATACCGCAAGACAGGCGAACATCATCGGGCGTCATCACCTCGATGCCGGGCAAGTGGCGTACGGCGTTGACCCACAGGCTACGCAGGTAATTGAGGCGCGCGCCTTTTGCAGCGGCGCCGCCGAGCGAGCGGTGCTCTTCGAACACCAGCGGCAGGGTCATCAGTGCCGGAATGTTCGGCGTGCTGTAGGACGTGCGGGCGCGGATGTCGTTGACCGGATAATGCATTTCGCCCATGTCCGGATCGATGTCGGCCAGACGTTGCGGGGCGATATAGAGGAAGCCGAGGGTCAGCGGTGCGCCGATCCATTTGTGCAGGTTGTAGCCGGCGAAAGCGATGCCAAGGGCTTCGAGGTCGAATTCGAGCTGGCCGAGGGCATGAGCGCCGTCGAGAATGATGTCGACGCCATGCTCCTTGGCCAGCGTAGCGATGGCCTGCACTGGCATCACCAGACCGGTGCGATGGGTGACATGGGTCAGGGCCATCAGTTTCAGTTTCGGATGGCGGATAAAGGTTTCGCGGTAAGTTTCCAGCAGGCTGTCAAAACTCGCCGGGTGCGTGTGGGCAATTTCGATGACTTCAGCGCCGCGATGTCGGGCCAGCCAGCGCATGGCGCCCTTGACCGTGTCGTACTCCAGATCGCTGATCAACACCTGATCGCCCGGTTGCAGGCGGTTGTAATTGCGGATCAGCGACTGCAGGCCTTCGGTGGCGTTACGGGTAAACGCCACGCTCTGTGCACGCACACCGATCAACTCGGCCAGTTGCGCGCGGATGTCGAGATTATCGTGCTGCTCGAAACGTTGGCGCACGTACACCGAGTTGCTGGTGTTGATCAGCTCGATGTTGCGCTGGTATTCCTCGATCACGGTGCGCGACATTCGGCCGAAGTAACCGTTTTCCAGGTTCACGGGGCCGGGTTGAACCTCGTAGCGGTCGGCGAACGTCTGCCAGAACGCTTCGTCACGGGCGCGGCGGGTGTTATCGGGCATGGTCGGCAAGCTCTGGGGAGGAGGGCGCTTCAGTGGCGCGGGGCGGGTTTGCCATGTTTGGCGCGCAGCGGTTCGAGCAAGTCCGAGAGGCCGTTGTGGTCGATCTCCTGCATCAACGCGAGCAGGCCACCGAGTTCGCCATGGGGAAAACCTTCGCGGGCGAACCAGTTCAGGTAAGGCCCTGGCAGGTCGGCAATGATCCGGCCCTTGTATTTGCCGAAGGGCATTTCGCGGGTGATCAGCAGTTCGAGTTTTTCGGGATTCATTGCGGCTTTTCGTCTGGCTTCAAATCAAACTGGAAAATACAGGCATTCTGCATGCAGGCCAAATGACAGATCATGCAAATAACCGCGATACAGATAGTTCATTTATATTTATCTTGTTGATTTATAACGATAAATATCTTTCAAAAAAACTGGCACGCACACTGCAATATCCCTTGCATCTTCCACCGATCGCAAGGAATTGAAAAATGACCGACATGAATAAAGAAGCCATCTCTGTACTCAATGACCTGATTGAAACCTGCAAGGACGGTCAGGAAGGGTTCAAGACTTGCGCCGAAGACATCAAGCACCCAGAACTGAAAACCCTGTTCGTGACTCGCTCTGCCGATTGCGCCACCGCTGCAGCTGAGCTGCAAGCAGAAGTTCGCAAACTGGGTGGCGATCCGGAAACCTCTACCAGCGTCAGCGGTGACCTGCACCGTCGTTGGGTCGACGTCAAAGCCATGTTCACCGGCAAAGACGAAGAGGCTGTGCTGAACGAAGCCGAGCGCGGTGAAGACCACGCCCTGAAGGCTTATCGTGAAGCCATCGAGAAGATCAACAAGCACAACCTGGTTGGCATTCGTGATCTGGTTGAACGCCAGTACCACGGCGTACAACGCAACCATGACCAAGTGAAAGCGCTGCGTAACCAGGCTCGCGCACGCTCGTAAGCGAACGTCAGTAAGAAAAAACGCCAGCTAGTCTGGCGTTTTTTTGTGTGTGTTTTAAAAGCAAAAGATCGCAGCCTGCGGCAGCTCCTACAGTGAACGCATTCCCCTGTAGGAGCTGCCGAAGGCTGCGATGTTTTAAATCAGCCGATGCTGATGGCCGGCAACGTCGGCAGGGTGACAGTCTGCTGCTTGCGCGGCGCCAGAATTTCCGCCTCACCATCTACCACCAACTCATCACGCTGGTTGAACACGCGAGTGGCGATGCGCACGCGAAACTTCGGCAGCTTCTCGAGAATCTCCAGACGCACAGTCAACGTGTCACCGATCTTCACCGGTTTCTGAAAGCTCATCTGCTGGCCGATATAGATAGTGCCCGGCCCAGGCAATTCGCAGGCAACGGCAGCACTGATCAGCGCGCCACTGAACATACCGTGGGCGATACGCTCCTTGAACATGCTCGCGGCGGCAAATTCGGCGTCCAGGTGCACTGGGTTGTGGTCGCCGGACATGGCGGCGAACAGTTGAATGTCACGCTCTTCGACAGTCTTGCTGTAGCTGGCGGTCTGGCCGACTTCGAGGGCTTCGTAAGGGATGTTGGTAACCTGGGTCATCGATCTTGATTCCTGTGACGGATTAAATGAATCCACAAAAAATTATTCGCTGCGCTGCGGGCGCGGATGGCTCAGGGCCTGGTCAATCCAGGCCAGCACATCGGCGATCACTTCATCGCGATTGGTTTCGTTGAACAATTCGTGCCGCGCCTGCGGGTAGATCTTCAATTGCAGGTTTTGGCTGCCGGCCGTGCGCAGGGCGTTGGCCAGATCTGTCAGACGCTTGCCCTCACTCACCGGATCACATTCACCGCCGATCACCAGCAGCGGCAGGCCCGGGTCGATCTGCGCGAGATTGGACGCTTTGCTGATCTGCTGCAAGCCGCCGAGCAGGTCGATCCACAGCTGATTGGTGCAGCGAAAGCCGCACAGCGGGTCGTTGGCGTATTTGTCGACTTCGACGGGATCGCGGCTCAGCCAGTCGAACGGCGTGCGCACCGGTTTGAATTTGTTGTTGAACGAGCCGAACGACAACCACTCGATCAACGCGCTGCGACCCTTGCCGCCCTGACGCAGTTTTTCCACGCGAGCGATCTGCCGCGCGGCGCCATACAGGGCCACCGGCTGGAAGTTCGAGCCACTGAGAATCGCCCCGGTCAGGCTGGCGCTGTGGTGCAGTAAATAGGCCTGGGCAAGATAGCTGCCCATGCTGTGGCCAAGCAGGATGATCGGCACGCCGGGATGTTGCTGGCCGATGTGCTGATTGAGGCTGGCCAGATCGCCAAGGACTTTGCACCAACCGTCATCATCGGCGAAATGGCCGAGGGTGCCCTGATCGGCAGTTTTGCCATGTCCACGCAGATCCGGGGCATACACGCCATATCCTTTGTCGCAAAACGTGTCGGCCAAACGGGCATAACGACCGCTGTGTTCGGCCATGCCGTGGGCCAGCAGGACCACCGCTTTCAACGGCGCGGCGGGCAGTCATTGGTTGACGAACAGGCGGCTGCGGTCACTCGCGTCCAGCCATAGGGTGTCGTGGATCATGGCGATTCCTTTGCTCTGAGTCGGATCATTGTATAGCGCGTCTGATCAGCCCACGCCACGGCAGGAAGATTCACACGATCAATGACGGCTTTTGCCATATTTGCCTCAATGGCCATAGCTGCTAGTGTCCGTGAAGCTCCGCTTTTTCAGAAATGACAGAAAGCGGCTCCCGGATCGGCTCAGGTAAAGAGGACAAGAACAATGCAACCTGATTTCTGGAACGACAAACGCCCGGCCGGCGTACCGCTCGACATCGACATGGGGGAGTTCAAGTCGGTGATCGAGGTGTTCGAGCGTTCCTGCAAGAAGTTCGCGGATCGCCCGGCGTTCAGCAACATGGGCATCACGCTGACCTACGCCGAACTTGAGCGCCAGAGCGCCGCGTTCGCCGGTTACCTGCAGGCGCATACCGATCTGGTGCCGGGTGATCGCATCGCGGTGCAGATGCCCAACGTTCTGCATTACCCGATTGCCGTGTTCGGTGCGTTGCGCGCCGGGCTGATCGTGGTCAACACCAACCCGCTGTACACCGCGCGGGAGATGCGTCACCAGTTCAAGGATTCCGGTGCACGTGCGCTGGTGTACCTGAACATGTTCGGGCAGAAAGTCCAGGAAGTGCTGCCCGACACCGACATCCAATACCTGATCGAAGCGAAGATGGGCGACCTGATGCCCACCGCCAAAGGCTGGCTGGTCAACACCGTGGTCAGCAAAGTGAAGAAAATGGTCCCGGAGTATTCGCTGCCGCAGGCCATCTCGTTCAAGAGTGCGCTGCGCATGGGCCGGGGCCTGGGCATCAAGCCGCTGAAGGTCAGCCTCGACGACATCGCCGTGCTGCAGTACACCGGCGGCACCACCGGGCTGGCCAAGGGCGCGATGCTGACCCACGGCAATCTGGTGGCGAACATGCAGCAAGTGCGTGCCTGTCTGGCGCAGCTCGGGCCGGACGGTCAGCCGCTGCTGCGCGAAGGTCAGGAAGTGATGGTCGCGCCACTGCCGCTGTACCACATCTATGCCTTCACCGCGAATTGCATGTGCATGATGGTCTCCGGCAACCACAACGTGCTGATCACCAACCCGCGCGACATTGCCGGGTTCATCAAGGAACTGAAAAACTGGCGCTTCTCGGCTCTGCTGGGTTTGAACACCTTGTTCGTCGCACTGATGGAGCACCCGGATTTCAAGACCCTGGATTTCTCCAGCCTGAAGCTCACCAACTCCGGCGGCACCGCGCTGGTCAAGGCCACCGCCGAGCGTTGGGAGCAGATGACCGGTTGCCGCATCACCGAAGGTTACGGCCTGACCGAAACCTCGCCGGTGGCCTGCACCAACCCGTATGGTGATCAATCGCGCCTCGGCACGGTAGGCCTGCCGGTGCCGGGCACATTGCTCAAAGTCATCAATGATGAAGGCGTCGAGCAACCAATGGGTGAGCGCGGCGAACTGTGCATAAAAGGCCCGCAGATCATGAAAGGCTACTGGCACAAACCGGAGGCCACCGTTGAAGTGCTGGATGCCGAGGGCTGGTTCAAGTCCGGCGACATTGCGGTGATCGATCCGGACGGTTTCGTGCGCATCGTCGATCGCAAGAAGGACATGATCATCGTCTCCGGTTTCAACGTGTACCCGAACGAGATCGAAGACGTGGTCATGGCCCACCCGAAAGTCGCCAACTGCGCGGTGATCGGCGTACCGGACGAACGCTCGGGCGAGGCGGTGAAGCTGTTCGTGGTGGCGCGGGAAACCGGGGTCAGCCTTGAAGAGCTGAAGGCCTACTGCAAAGAGAATTTCACCGCGTACAAAGTGCCAAAGCACATCGTGTTGCGCGAGTCGCTGCCGATGACGCCGGTCGGGAAGATTCTGCGCCGTGAATTGCGCGATATCGCTTAACGCTTGAAAACGAAAAGATCGCAGCCTGCGGCAGCTCCTACAGGGAACGCATTCCCATGTAGGAGCTG
>NZ_RWIM01000012.1 GCF_009764645.1 Pseudomonas sp. PB106 | reverse complement strand
CAGGCGTACGCGGATCCATGTAGGAGCTGCCGCAGGCTGCGATCTTTGATCATTCCCACGCTCCCGCGTGGGAATGCCGCCCCGGACGCTCCGCGTCCGCTGTGACGCAGAGCGTCACTGGATGCATTCCCACGCAGAGCGTGGGAACGATCATCGCGCCAGAATGATCTAGTCTTGGCTAGCCCCAAGGAGAGATCGCCATGCACCGCTTTTTCGAGCAGCTCAGTTCTCGCATCATCGCGCCGTTCTTGGGCGAATCTTCACGCAACAGCAAAGTCTGGTCGTGCCGTTGCGGCCAGTCGCTGTTCTTTCGCAACAGCCAGTGCCTGGCGTGCAATGCACTGCTTGGCTATCAACCCGAACAGAGTCGTCTGACTTCGCTGCAACCGGGTCCGTACGAGGGCACCTGGACGCTGGACGCCGACCCCGAGGCCGGGCTGTTCCGCCGTTGCGCCAACCTTGATACGGCAGCGGCGTGCAACTGGCTGTTGCCGGCCAACGATCACGACAGCCTGTGCATCGCTTGCAGCCTCAACCGCACCATTCCTGATTTGTCCGACCCGGAAAACCCCGAACGCTGGCGCAAAGTCGAAATCGCCAAGCGTCGATTGGTGGCGCAACTGATTACTTTGGGCTTGCCGGTCATCCCGAAAACCGTGGATGAGGACACCGGCTTGGCGTTCGACTTCATTGGAGTCGACCTCCAAGGCAATGCGCCGATGACCGGCCACGCCAACGGCCTGATCACCCTCGATATCAAAGAAGCCGACGACGCCCACCGCGAGCAGGTGCGGGCGCAGATGCACGAACCGTATCGCACGCTGCTCGGGCATTTTCGTCACGAAGTCGGTCATTACTATTGGGATCGTTTGATCGCCAATGGCCCGTGGCTCGGTTCATTCCGCAATCTGTTCGGCGACGAGCGCGCCAGTTATGCCGAGGCGCTGGACCGGCACTACCAGCAAGGCGCGCCACTGGATTGGCCGCAGCGCTACGTCAGCGCCTACGCGACCATGCATCCCTGGGAAGACTGGGCGGAAACCTGGGCGCATTACCTGCACATGATGGACGCGGTCGATACCGCGCTGGGTTTCGGCATGAGCGCGCGGGAGATGGATTTCGACTACCAGCCGTTTCCCACCAGCACGCTGTACGACCCGGAGCATCCCGGTGGTGAAGCGTTCCTGTCGTTCGTCAACGCCTGGATCGAACTGGCCGGCATGCTCAATGAGCTGTCACGCAGCATGGGCCAACCGGATTTCTACCCGTTCGTGCTGCCGGCTGCGGCGATTGCCAAGCTGCACTTCATTCATCTGGTGATCCAGCAGGCGGGCGGCAAGGCGGACGAGGTGCTGCAGGCGCAATAGCAAGTGCTTGAAGCCCTTGATATTTTTAATCTGAAACCAACGGTTGTAACTTCGTCTCAGATAGGTACAATGGCGCGGCTCGCCGACAGGCAAGCGTCGTTATGGTGACCCCATCGGTCCCCCCGCAACGATTACCCGTGAACCTGGTCAGAGCCGGAAGGCAGCAGCCACAGCGGGAACATTGTGTGCCGGGGTGTGGCTGGTGGGGTCGCCACCTTAACGAAACATCGAAGGCTGCAAACAGAACTGCATGGGTTTTGCCCACTGCGGTTTTTTTATGCCTGTGATTTGGCGTCTGATATTTCCCGCCGTGTCCTGTGCCCCCGCTCGGTGCTGCCGTTGAACAGTGGCATACTCCCTTGCCTGGCATCGCGAGGTAATGGAAGTGGGCGAAGTTGACGATCTGACGCGAGAAAGGCTCCGGGAGTGGCAGTTGCGCCGCCTGGAGATCAAGGATCAGATGCAGGATCATCCCGAGCGCACGCTGGAGCTGTCGAGGGTGCTCGATCTGATGGATGACGAGCATGCCGAGATTCTGGCGGCGGCGACCATCAAGGCGACCGGTACGCGTGAATCGGCGTCATCCAGTCCCGTCGAGCACGGGTTGCCTCAATTCGATGTGCAATTGAGGGTGGCTGCCCGTAGTGCCGAAGACTTGCGCAAGCTGCTGGAACTGGCGCTCTACGAAGTGCAGGCGCAGATCGACCGCAACCCGGTCGCGATCGGTGAAGATCGAAGCTATCCGGGCGATATGTCGGGAACGCTGGGTGAATACCACTTCACGCTGCGCATCAACGATGAACGCGCTGATAAACCCGCATTGAATGAGGTTGCGCACCTCGCCGGCAAGTTCTCTCCAGAGACGGGCGCAGGACCTGCAGCGCATGTCCGCAAAATCAACGAAGCGTATGACCAGGACTGACCTGGTGATGCGTCCCTGCCCAGGCGCGAGGTTGTATGCAGCCGGAACATTTCAATTTATCTACCCCTGTGTTCTTGCCGGTCACCCATGATGCCTGCACGGCGCTGTTGCAGGCCGATGGCGCAAAAACGCTGGTCAGCCTGACGGATCCGGAATTGGCGGCCATCCTCGTCATCCAGAACCTCGCCCAAGCCACTGAAAAAGACCTGACGGCCAGCGCCGCCGAAAAAATTCTCGCCAAATTGATTGATTGGGCGGTCGATACCCGGGGCACGGGGTCCACCGCCGGATTGCTCTCAGAAGCTCAGCGCCTGTTCGATCCGCGCAAGTTGTATTTCGGACTTAATGCCATCAAGGGCTTGAACTTGCAGTTCCTCATGGCCGACGAGGTTACGGCGCAGGGCTATCTGTTGCCCGATGGCAAATGGGACACGGATTACAAGATTCGCCACAAACAACAGAACAATCCGTTCATCCAGCAGATGGTCACGCCGCGCCACCGCGAGCGTTGGCTCAGCGATGCGCAAGACAAGCTGCTGAGAACCTTTCGTGCCAATCTGGACGAAGACCTGCATGTGCAAGGCTATGCGGGCATCGGCAAAAGCCATCTGCTGGGGGCGCTGATCGAGTGCCTGCGGAGCGACAGGACATTGGTCCTGGCGCGCACGCCGGCGAAGCTGGAAACCCTGCGCAAGCACCTCAAGCAAGCGCAGGACAAGGACGTCGCCCAGACCTTCCGCCACTTTGCACAAACCCAGTTATATGGCCCACGGCCTCCGGCGGCCAGAGCGTCGGCGCGTCTGCCGAGCAAACAAGCGCTCGCGCAGGAGCTGAATATCTTTGGCTTCCGCCGCCACGATGGCCAGGGCACGCTGGACGTCTGTCTGCGGGTGCTTGAGCTGTACTGTGGCTCGCGGGATCACAGCTTGTCGGCCCGGCATCTGCCGTTTTTCCAGCAGCCGTTGTCGAGCGCGGACACCCAGGTCTTGCTGGAGTATTCAAGTCGTGTGTGGGTCTACCTGGAGACGAATCCGGCGTGGGGCAGTCAGACTGGGTTCGAAACCTTGCTGCTGATCAAGCGCGCCAGTCTGTCGGGCTGCCGGGTGCCTGCGCGCTACACGCACGTGATCATCGACGAGAGTCAGGATGTTCCGGCGTCGCTGCTGCAAATGATCGAGCGCGGGCGTCAGGTGCTGATTACCCTTGGCGATGAGTATCAGCAGGCCAGTGGCGAAGCGATGAAGCGCAAGCGTGAGGTGCGGCAGAGCGACATCAGTTATTCCGTGCGCTCGGGGCGCAATGTCGAGCGGCTGGTCAATCCGCTGATCTCGCGTCACTCGCACAAGAGCAAACTGCCGTTCGAAGGGGCGCGCAACGCTGACGTCGATATCGAGCACTATCCTGAAGGTTTCGTGCCGCCCGAGGGCTGCGTGATCCTCACCGCATCGCCTTGGGACACGATGATGTGGGCGATCCATTTGCACGATGCCAATGGCGCGTTCAGTTTTCCCGACAAGGACACGCAGGCCGGTCTAAAGCATTTCATGACCACCGCCATCGAACTGTTCAATCCGCAGTTTTACGATGTCGAGCACAGCGAAAAAGGCCGGCATCCGTCTTTCAGCGACCTGGCGGATTGGCAGCAGGTGCGTGAAGCCAACCAGTTCGATGAGGCGTTTTTGTGGGTTGAGGCCGAACTGGAAAAAGGCTTCAAGGTGGCCGACTTGACGCGCTTGAACGGCCGGATCAGTGAGCCCGGCAACGCGTGCATGTTGATGATGGCCGAGCAAGCGGGCGGCATGGAGTTCAACCGGGTACTGCTGACGCGCGCATTGCTCAGCAATGAGAAGTTCAAGGACGCCTACGCGTTCGATCAACGGATCTGCGCGGTGTACATCGCCATTTCCCGGGCACGACAGCAGCTTTACCTGCCGTACGATGTAGTCGAGTGGATCGAGTTTCATGATTATCAGAAATTCCGCGAGTCGCACGGGTATTGATGGAAGTCCCTGTGGGATCAAGGCTTGCCCTCAGAACTGCCGGTGTACAAGCGGATAATGTCATCAATCTCCCCGGACATTTTCATCCGCAGCAAGGTGCGCAATATCCGCTGCACCGGCACGTTGGGGTCATTTCTGACGTAACAACCGACTTGCTGCTCCTGCAGCACCGCGACGCCTTGCAACTTCTGTTCGGCGGGCAGGCGCTGATTGAGCCAGTCCAGCGTCCACTGGTTGCTCACCGCATAGTGGTAGCGCCCGGCCAGGAGTTTCTCCAGAACCTGTTCCTGATTGCGCGCATCTTCGCGCTGCAGCTGGCCGCTATCGAACAAGGGCTGCAGGGTGGGGTAGGTATAGCCGAGCACGGTACCGATCGATTGGCGTGGCAGGGTTTTCGCTTCAACGCTGGTGGGCGAGCCTTGGCGGCTGACCAGCAGATCGCGCTGAAACAGCAGCGGCAGGCTCCAGATGTAATCCCCGGACTGGTTCGGCAGCCACGACTGCGCGGCATAGCAGCGCACGTCGATCTCACCGTGCTCCATGGCGCTCTGCACGCGGGTGCGCGGCAGGACGTGAAATTGCGCCGGTACGCCGACCTGGGTGGCCAGGCTGAGCATGATGTCGTAGAGGATGCCCTGGGTCGGTCGGCCTCGTTCGTATTGCACCATCGGCATTGCCCAGCTGTCGGGCATGGCGAAGCGCAACGGGGGTTCCGCTGCCGTCACGCTCAGGCTGATTCCCAGCAGTGCCCCCACGGCCCAACGCATAAACGCTCCGGTAATTCCCTGTCCTGAGCCGATAAAAGCCTCTGCTCATGCAGCTTAGCCATATTAGACGAGCACACCGGATGCAATTTTGCCCTTGCTCCGCTAGCATTAGCCGCTTCTGCTTCCTTCGCTGCGACGGTTTTCGATGAGTTATCAGGTTCTTGCACGTAAATGGCGTCCGCGCTCGTTCCGCGAAATGGTCGGCCAGACCCATGTGCTCAAGGCTCTGATCAATGCCTTGGACAGCCAGCGGCTGCACCATGCGTACCTGTTCACCGGTACGCGCGGGGTGGGTAAGACCACCATTGCGCGGATCATCGCCAAATGCCTGAACTGTGAGACAGGTATCACTTCCAGCCCGTGCGGCGAATGCTCGGTGTGCCGGGAAATCGATGAAGGTCGCTTTGTCGACCTGATCGAGATCGACGCCGCGAGCCGCACCAAGGTCGAAGACACCCGCGAACTGCTCGACAACGTGCAGTACGCCCCGAGCCGTGGGCGCTTCAAGGTTTACCTGATCGACGAAGTGCACATGCTCTCCAGCCATTCCTTCAATGCGCTGCTGAAAACCCTCGAAGAGCCGCCGCCGTACGTCAAGTTCATCCTGGCGACCACCGACCCGCAGAAACTTCCGGCAACGATTTTGTCGCGCTGCCTGCAGTTCTCGCTGAAGAACATGACCCCCGAGCGTGTGGTCGAGCATTTGACCCATGTACTGACCGCCGAAAACGTGCCGTTCGAAGACGATGCACTGTGGCTGCTGGGTCGCGCCGCTGACGGTTCGATGCGTGACGCCATGAGCCTGACCGATCAGGCCATCGCCTTCGGTGAAGGCAAGGTGCTGGCCACCGACGTGCGGGCGATGCTCGGCACGCTGGATCACGGCCAGGTCTATGACGTCCTGCATTCGCTGATCGAAGGCGACGCCAAGGCGTTGCTCGAAGCCGTGCGTCATCTGGCCGAGCAGGGCCCGGACTGGAATGGTGTGCTCTCGGAAATTCTCAACGTGCTGCACCGCGTGGCCATCGCACAAGCGCTGCCGGAAGGCGTCGACAACGGCCATGGCGACCGCGATCGCGTGTTGGCATTGGCGCAGGCTTTGCCGGCCGAAGACGTACAGTTTTATTACCAGATGGGCCTGATCGGTCGCCGCGATTTGCCGCTGGCGCCGGATCCTCGTGGCGGTTTCGAAATGATCCTGCTGCGGATGCTCGCCTTCAGGCCCGCCGACACGGCGGACGCGCCGAGGCAACCGCTAAAGCCAGTGGGGATCAGCCAGGCCACAGTTGATTCCGCAAACTCAGTGGCTGCCGCGCCTAAACCAGCGCCGGTAGTCGCCGCGGCGGTTGCGCCGGCGCCGGCGCCAGTGGCGGCACCTGCACCGGCTCCGGAGCCTGCGCCGGTTGCAGCCGCTCCTGAACCCGAGCCAGCGCCTGTCGTCGCTGAAGACGTGGTCGACCTGCCGTGGAATGATCCGGTAGAGGCTGCGCCCGAAGCCGAGCCTGAGCCTGAGCCCGAGCCTGAACCGGCCCAGCAACCCGCCGTTGAACCGGTGCTGGAAACCGCCGCCGAGCAGCCCGAGTTGCCGCCGATGCCGCTGCCGACCCCGGACAGCGTCGTCCCGGACGCCCCGGAGTGGGCCGCCGCGCCGATTCCCGAGCCGTCAGTCGCTGACGTCGATGCCGCCACACCAGGCATGGACCTGGACGATGAGCCGCCGCTGGACGAGGATTACATCGAGCCAGACATGGACTCGGCTTATAGCTACCTCGACGAACTGGCCAGCGAACACGCCGCTGAACCTGCACCAGAGCCTGAGCCAGAACCGGCTGCCGCACCGGCCACCGGTCTGGCCTTGCAATGGCTGGAGCTGTTCCCGAAACTGCCGATCTCCGGCATGACCGGCAGCATCGCCGCCAACTGCACCTTGATCGGCGTCGATGGCGACCATTGGCTGATGCACCTCGACCCGGCGCACAGTGCACTGTTCAACGCCACGCAACAGCGTCGTCTCAACGATGCGTTGAACCAGTTCCACGGTCGCACGCTGACGCTGACCATCGAGCTGATCAAGCCCGAGCAGGAGACTCCGGCCCAAGCCGCCTCCCGTCGGCGTGCCAACCGTCAGCGCGAGGCGGAGGAGTCGATTCATGGCGATCCGTTCATCCAGCAGATGGTTCAGCAGTTTGGCGCGGTGGTGCGACACGATACTATTGAACCTGTCGACGCCTTGGTCGCCCAAGGCTAATAACTGAAGGTGCTCGGCCTCCATGGCCGGGCGCTGTTTTGATCCAAGTACTTTTGAGGTGATTCCCATGATGAAAGGTGGCATGGCCGGCCTGATGAAGCAGGCGCAGCAGATGCAGGAAAAAATGGCCAAGATGCAGGAAGAACTGGCCAACGCCGAAGTCACCGGTAAGGCCGGCGGCGATATGGTCACCGTGGTCATGACCGGTCGTCACGACGTCAAAAGCGTCAGCATCGATCCAAGCCTGGTCGAAGGCCTGAGCGAAGACGACAAAGAAATGCTGGAAGCCGTTGTTGCTGCCGCCGTCAACGACGCCGTGCGCAAGATTGAAGCCAGCAGCCAGGAAAAAATGGGCGGCATGACCGCCGGCATGAACCTGCCAGCGGGTATGAAACTGCCATTCTGATTCGCCAATCGGCGGCAGATGAGCTACACAAAATGCCAGGCATCGCGCCTGGCATTTTTGTTTCTGCGCGGTGTGATCGTTCCCACGCTCTGCGTGGGAATGCTGCTCGGGACGCTCAGCGTCCCAAGTCCAGAGCTGAACGCGGAGCGTCCGATGAGGCATTCCCACGCGGAGCATGGGAACGATCAACCCGGTCCACCTGAAGAAACATCGAACACACCAAAGCCACAACGGTCTGCTCCCTATACCCGCTGAATTCACCATTCACAGGAGACGCTGACATGTCCGACCCTCTCACGCTCAACCAACGTTTCGTCCTCGCCTCGCGTCCGGTAGGCGCGCCGACCCCGGAAAACTTCCGCCTCGAGCGCGAAGCGCTGCCGGATCTGCAGGACGGCGAAGTACTGCTGAAAACCCTCTACCTGTCGCTCGATCCTTACATGCGCGGGCGCATGAGCGACGCACCGTCCTACGCCGCGCCGGTACAAATCGGCGAAGTGATGACCGGCGGGGCTGTCAGTCGCGTCGAAGATTCGCGTCATCCGAAGTTCCACCAAGGCGATCTGGTGGTCGGCGCCACCGGTTGGCAGAGCCACAGCATCAGCGACGGGCGCAACATCATTCCGATACCGTCCGGGTTGCCGAGTCCGTCGATGGCCCTCGGGGTGCTGGGCATGCCGGGGATGACCGCCTACATGGGCCTGATGGACATCGGCCAGCCGAAAGAAGGCGAGACACTGGTTGTCGCAGCGGCGTCCGGCGCGGTGGGTTCAGTGGTCGGCCAAGTGGCGAAGATCAAAGGCTTGCGGGTTGTCGGTGTGGCCGGCGGTGCCGAGAAGTGCAAATACGTGGTCGAAGAGTTGGGCTTTGATGCCTGCATTGATCACAAGGCGGCCGATTTCGCCGAGCAACTGGCCAAGGCCTGTCCTGATGGCATCGACATTTACTACGAAAATGTCGGCGGCCATGTGTTCGACGCCGTGGTGCCGCTGCTCAATGCCAAGGCTCGCATTCCACTGTGCGGTCTGATCGCCGGTTACAACGCTTCTGAGGCTCCCGAAGGCCCGGATCGTCTACCGATGCTGCAGCGCACGCTGTTGACCAAGCGCGTGCGCATCCAAGGCTTCATCGTCTTTGACGACTACGGTGATCGCCAGCCAGAATTCATCAGCCACATGGTGCCGTGGGTGCGCGAAGGCAAGGTGAAATTCCGTGAGGACGTGGTCGAGGGGCTGGAGCAGGCGCCGGAGGCGTTTATCGGTCTGTTGGAGGGGCGCAACTTCGGCAAACTGGTGGTTCGGGTCGCCTCGGACTGAGTATTTGACGCTGGCCAGAGGCGCGGGTATAAACCGCGTCTCGTTGTTTAGTCGGACTGTTTATCCATGAGCTTCAGCCCTTTGATTCGCCAACTGATCGATGCCCTGCGCACCTTGCCGGGCGTGGGTCAGAAAACCGCCCAGCGCATGGCGTTGCAGTTGCTCGAACGTGACCGCAGCGGCGGCTTGCGTCTGGCCCAGGCCCTGAGCCAGGCCATGGAAGGCGTCGGCCACTGCCGCCAGTGCCGCACGCTGACCGAAGACGATCTGTGCCCGCAATGCGCCGATACCCGTCGCGACGACACGTTGCTGTGCGTGGTCGAAGGGCCGATGGACGTGTACGCGGTCGAGCAGACTGGTTTCCGTGGACGCTACTTTGTGTTGAAGGGGCATTTGTCGCCGCTCGATGGCCTCGGGCCTGAGGCCATCGGCATTCCGCAGTTGATGACGCGGATTGAAGAGGCGGGCACGTTTACCGAAGTCATCCTCGCGACCAATCCGACGGTGGAAGGTGAGGCGACCGCGCATTACATCGCGCAGTTGTTGAACAACAAAGGCCTGGTCGCTTCGCGGATCGCCCACGGTGTGCCGTTGGGTGGTGAGCTGGAACTGGTCGATGGCGGCACGCTGGCGCATTCATTTGCCGGGCGCAAACCGATTTCCCTCTAATAAAAATCAAAAGATCGCAGCCTTCGGCAGCTCCTACCTTGGAATGCGTTTCCCTGTAGGAGCTGCCGAAG
>NZ_RWIM01000104.1 GCF_009764645.1 Pseudomonas sp. PB106 | reverse complement strand
TACCGCGAGCTTTTTCTTCTGGAGCGCTGTCGATCTTGTCGAATTCAACTACGGCCGAACCGAAAACTTCGGAGCAGACGCGAGTCAGAGCAGCGGTCAGAGTGGTTTTACCGTGGTCAACGTGACCAATGGTCCCAACGTTGACGTGGGGCAGGGAACGATCAAATTTTTCCTTAGCCATCGATATCACCCTCTACAGAAGAAATTAGACAAACAATATCAACCATTAAAACAAAGGCAGATATTTTCATATCTGCCTTGTTATATGGAGCTCTTGAGCGGATTTGAACCGCTGACCTCACCCTTACCAAGGGTGTGCTCTACCAACTGAGCTACAAGAGCAAAACACTTTGCACAACCTGCAAACTTGGAGCGGGTAGCGGGAATCGAACCCGCATCATCAGCTTGGAAGGCTGAGGTTCTACCACTAAACTATACCCGCGGAGCCTGCAGCTCACGCTCAAATCTGGTGGAGGGAGAAGGATTCGAACCTTCGAAGTCGTAGACGTCAGATTTACAGTCTGATCCCTTTGGCCGCTCGGGAACCCCTCCTAATCAGGCCGGCATTCTATACTATGCCAAACCCCTGTCAAGCATTTTCTCATTTAAAAACCTGAGGTTAGCTGCATTGACATCACTTCACGTTGACTCCCTGTTTAGGTCTTCGCTGTGGAGCGGGCGCCATTCTATGCAAACTATTCAGCAGGTGCAACCCCCTCGCACAGCAATATTTTATGTTTTAACTCATTGAATTCCTTGGAAAGGTTTTGCAACGGCGCATCCCCTAACAAACGCTGGCTCTGAGGGGCAACGACCAGCCAATATCCAGCCCCCAAGTCACTTTTTGTTGAAGATTGCGCATCAACTCCCATTTCAGCTAATCGCTGCTGAAGCGCCGAGATCGAATCTTGCCGGGGCATCCCCCCCAGGAACAGGCAGTCCTGGCGCCGAGCACCCCGTCCCTCCTTAACCTCACTGGTCGTTTCACTGAGCAACCGAATATCTTGCTGAGAACTGCGATACAAACTGAGAGGAGTAACATCCTTCGCCCGCAAGGGCGCCTCCTGCTGATGCCAGACATAATAGAAAACATTAAGAACAAGAAGCAGGAGGAACAACCAACGCATACAAACCTCAGGAAAAAGGACATGCCATAGCCAAGCCCACGAATACCAAGTCGGGAACAACCCTGGCCTCAGGCGCTACGCTTGCGACCAACTCGGCATCACCACCCGTTATGAAGATCGCGAAGTCACTCCCCCAATAGGATCGCGCCAGTTCCAGCTGGGTCAATACGAAACCTCGCAACATCAATGAACAGCCGCGCTCTACCGCTTCAACGGTCGTCCGCCCCGGCGCATTACTGGAAAGCGCGCGCTCAGCTGCCCAATCTCCATATCGAATTTTCCGAGTGTGGGTACGCAGCTGATTTCGCATCAATGGCATTCCTGGACAAATAAATCCGCCAAGATGCGCGCCATCAGCGGCAATAAAGTCAGAAGTTACCGCTGTACCGAAATCAAGTACGAGGCAAGGGCCGCCCGATGCCAGATGAAACCCACCAAGCATTGCCAGCCAGCGATCAAGACCCAAGCGCTCATAATCTTCATAACCATTTTTCACCCCTGACATTTCACGAGCCGACTCCGCACACACAACGGCAATACCGAACTCCTGCTCGATAATGCCGATTAGTGCACCAGTCTCCTCAGCAGTCCTGACGCTGACCACGCGACACTTGCGGAGGGCTAGCCCTTCAACAGCCCTCAAACTATCGAGTAATACCAGGTCAGAGTCGACCACACCTTCTGAAAACAAAGCACCATCTGCGACTTTCAATACTCGCCACTTAATAAAGCTGTTCCCACAGTCGAGCTCAAGAATCATCACGCAACCTCAGGCTGAGCTCACCACCACTAAAGACTTTTTCCACGCCATCCACCTTCAGGCGCAGCGCACCCTGACTATCAACTCCAAGCACTACGCCATCTATTTGAGTGGAGCCCGCGATCAACGACACCGAATGGTCCTGCCACAAATGATTTGCCTCCCATTCCACCTGGAGTGCCGAAAAACCATCCATCTGATGACGCTGAATATAGGTGCTTAACTGCCTATTGAGTTCAACCACAAAGGTATTACGATCACTGTTCCTGCCAGACTCGAGTCGTATCGAGGTCCATTGTTGACCGACTTCGTCAGCTCTCTGCATATTCACGTTGATGCCGATACCCAACACCACATGACAAACATCCGCCGGATCCCCGACGAGCTCGAGGAGAATGCCGGCTATTTTCTTGTTGCTAACCAAGACATCGTTGGGCCACTTCAATCCGGCACTCGCTACGCCGAAACTTCGCAGCGCCTGCAACACAGCCAACCCCACAACAAGACTCAAGCCCTCAAGCTGGCGCATCCCGCCATCAATACGCAGGACAAGGCTGTAATAGAGATTTTCAGCAAACGGACTTATCCATACGCGCCCCCTTCGCCCACGTCCCGAGACCTGTCGTTCCGCGAGCACTAGAAATGGCGCTAATCCACCTTGGCCGATGACACGTAACGCCTCAGCATTAGTCGAGTCGACCGAATCCAGAACGGTGACCGGCCAATCTGGCGACATGGCAGATATCGCTAGAGCGTCGAGCAGCATCAAGGGCGCAGCCAGTTGATAGCCTCTTCCTCGAACCTTATGGATGGACAAGCCAAGCTCTGCCTCAAGATGCTGAAGCTGCTTCCATACCGCACTTCGACTTATTCCCAGGGCGGCTCCCAGATCCTGACCAGAATGGAATCGACCATCCTTCAGGAGGTTCAACAACGTCAACATGCAGGTCTCGCCTCACAATGAGGCCCGAATGATAGCTATGCCCCGGGCCGTTGCATAGAAACCCAGCAGATGCTTTTCCTGCGGGCAAAACAAAACCCCAACTGCTTTCGCAATTGGGGTTTCGGAATTTAATCTTGACGATGACCTACTCTCACATGGGGAAACCCCACACTACCATCGGCGATGCATCGTTTCACTGCT
>NZ_RWIM01000103.1 GCF_009764645.1 Pseudomonas sp. PB106 | reverse complement strand
CGTTACACGCTGCTGTCAACACCTCTTTTTCAACTCCCTTCTGGCCTCGATGAACTGAAGCAACCTACTGCCGAAACCTGCATAACTCATTGAATCTCAAGGAGTTTTCCGTTTCGACTGCGCCGGACGTGGGGCGAATTATAGACATCTCAAATCTGCCGTCAACCTTTAATTTCGCTTTTCTATCGAGACATCTGAAATGCTTGCTTCTATATAGCTGCAGCAGGGGATGTCGATGAAATTCAATGAAAAAGCCGCCAGGCACAGCTACCCAAATGAAAGGCGCACTAAAACACTCAGGAGATACTGATCGCTCTAAAGCAGGTGAGAGGTAAAAAAGAGGATCAAACAATAGATGGTGTCCCAGGGCAGGTTCGAACTGCCAACCTTCCCCTTAGGAGGGGGATGCTCTATCCAATTGAGCTACTGAGACACACGGTTGTCGCGGACAAGGAATGCCGTACGACGGACGGCGTGCATGTTAACGGGCGAACCCTGATTTGTCATGTCATCCACCGGGCTTTTTAAGTGTAGGCAGGCATCCCACAGCACTGAAGGAAGATTTACCGTGCATTTTGCACTCCTCCCAAAAAGCCATCATTGCAGATTGCAATTCAATCCACCCGGGATAACAACGCAAGCGCTTGTTTTTAAAGAGTTTAGCAGCGGATAGACTGTTGGCATGGGGACTGCTTTGCTTGCTCTTATAAAAGAACAACCGGAGCCTCAGCCCATGAACCGCATTCTCTTGGTCGCAAATGCAATTGCTCTAGCAGTTTTAGCGGGCTCCCACCTCCTTCCCGAGGAAAGAGCTTCAGACACTGTTGCCCAGCGCATGCCGCACTACTTGCAGGTGCAGAGAACGCCTCAATGGGCAGTATTGAGCGATCAGAGCAATGTGACACGTCAAATGGTCAGTGAGCCCGAACAAGCTCAGGCACTGGCAACCGAACGCTTAGTTTTTTGAAATATCTTCAGGAGCACAACATGTCCAAGGCAGCTGCCGGATTTCTGATCCTCGCCCTACTGAGTGGCGTTATACACTTTTCACTGTTTAGCGAAACCGAAGTGACTCTGCCCCTTGTTTCCTCCGGCGTATTTGCAGTTTTGTTCATGCTGGCGCTGGTGGCCGGACGCAGGATCAAGTTTGATCCGGTGCTGCGCTGAGTCGAACCAAACCCAGCAGATTGTTGACCGCATCGACGATCGCACCGGAATTGTCGATTACATGTACCGCTACATCACTTGATCGCCTGTCTCGGAACAACGCATTGCGAGAGATCCTTTCCTCGATCTGCTCAAGCGTCTCTCTGCCCCGTACAAGCAGTCGCTTACGCAACACTTCGTCTTTGACGGTCAAAAGAACCGCAGTGAGCGTCGGGTAACGCTCAACCGCGTGACGCAGGTTGGCGCGAGATCCGTTAACGAGTACATTTCGCCCATCTTCCAGCCACTGGTCAATTTGTACGGGTATTCCGTAGGACAAACCATTGGCTCGCCAAGCCAAGGCAAAATCGCCAGCGCGCTCAAGTCGCTCGAACTCTTCAGGCGACACGCCCTTGGCGTCCTCCCCCACCGATTCTGCTGATCGAGTGATAACCCGGCGCACGATTTCGCAATTCATCGCCTGCAATGGAAGTCGCGCAGCCTCGATCAGACTGTCTTTTCCGGAGCCTGACGGCCCCATCAGATAAATAAGTCTGCCACCCATCCTGAAAACCTCTCTGGCGCGCGCCTGCCTCTAGCAAATCGGCAATTTGCCACTATCCTGTACAAGACAAGGAACGAGAATAGAAAGCCACATAGCATGCACGTTCTGACGCCCTCGGGCATCAACTGATATGGCTTGGGAGTGCGTAAGCCGATGCGTGCTTGGATGAAGTTTTCAAACCAGTCCGCATTTCTGACAATTGGTGCTGGCATTACGCCTTTACCCGGCTCAATATTTGTCACAGAATTGACGCCAATGATCTGGCAATTTTGAGGCATGATGCGGGCCTCTTAACAATTCAGGTTGAACCATTTGGCGCGGATGCTTGTCCTACCACACATCCTGCGGCCAATCCCGAGAACCGCTCCCCTGAACTAACCGGTTAAATATATGCGCCCATTGAAACAGGCAATTTATTCCAGCCGTACGGCTGACAAGTTCGTCGTACGTCTGCCAGACGGAATGCGTGAACGCATTGCCGAGGTGGCTCGCAATCATCATCGCAGCATGAACTCCGAGATCATTGCGCGCCTTGAGCAGAGTCTTATTCAGGAAGGTGCATTGGGCGACGAGCTGAGCATGCGCCTGGACAGCCCTGAGCTGTCGCTGCACGAACGCGAGTTGTTGCAACGTTTTCGCCAACTGTCTCACCGCCAGCAGAACGCCTTGGTCTCCTTGATCGCCCACGATGCCGAAATGGCAGCAGACGCGTCCTGAGCCATACCGAACATCTCAAGCCAGCTTAACCGCTGGCTTTTTTTTGCCCGGATTTTGATTTTCAGAAGATACAAAAAAGCCCGCCAATTGGCGGGCTTTTGGTTCGATACCGCAGTATCAGAGCAGGAAGATTGTCGCCAACCCCAGGAAAATGAAGAAGCCACCGCTGTCGGTCATTGCGGTAATCATCACACTCGCACCCATTGCTGGGTCGCGGCCCATTTTCGCCAGCGTCATCGGGATCAATACCCCCATCAGGGCTGCCAGCAGCAGGTTGAGCGTCATTGCCGCGGTCATGACCACGCCCAACGACCAACTGCCGTAAAGCAGATAGGCAACTACACCAATCACCCCCCCCCAGACCAAGCCGTTGATCAGACCTACTGCCAATTCCTTGCGCATCAGGCGAGAGGTGTTGCCAGTGCTGACCTGGTCCAGCGCCATGGCGCGGACGATCATGGTGATCGTCTGGTTGCCAGAGTTACCACCGATACCCGCCACAATAGGCATCAGTGCCGCGAGTGCTACCAGCTTCTCGATCGAACCTTCGAACAGGCCGATTACCCGCGAAGCCACAAACGCGGTGATCAAGTTGATCGCCAGCCACGCCCAACGGTTGCGCAGCGACTTCCAGACCGAAGCGAAGATATCTTCCTCTTCTCGCAGACCCGCCATGTTGAGGACTTCGGTCTCACTCTCTTCACGAATCAGGTCGACCATTTCGTCGATGGTCAAACGGCCAATCAGTTTGCCGTTCTTGTCGACTACCGGGGCGGAGATCAAGTCGTAACGCTCGAATGCCTGCGCGGCGTCGTAAGCATCCTCGTCCGGATGGAAACTGACCGGATCGCTTGCCATCACCTCGGCAACCTGTTTGTCCGGATCATTGACCAGCAAACGCTTGATCGGCAACACACCCTTGAGCACGCCGTCATAATCGACCACGAACAGTTTGTCGGTGTGGCCAGGAAGCTCTTTGAGCCGACGCAGGTAGCGCAGAACCACTTCGAGACTGACATCCTCACGGATGGTCACCATCTCGAAGTCCATCAGTGCGCCAACCTGCTCCTCGTCATAGGACAGGGCCGAACGCACACGCTCACGTTGCTGGTTATCCAGACTCTCCATCAGCTCATGGACGACGTCTCGCGGCAGCTCGGAAGCCAGGTCAGCAAGCTCGTCGGCGTCCATGTCCTTGGCTGCAGCCAGGAGCTCGTGATCGTCCATGTCGGCGATCAGCGTTTCACGAACGGAGTCGGATACTTCGAGAAGAATGTCGCCGTCGCGATCTGCCTTGACCAATTGCCAAAGCGTCAGACGGTCGTCCAGCGGCAGGGCTTCAAGGATGTAGGCGACGTCGGCGGAGTGCAAATCATCGAGCTTGCGCTGCAGCTCGACAAGATTTTGCCGGTGAACCAGGTTTTCGACCCGGTCATGATGCGCGCCTTCCTGGCGATGAGTGAGGTCTTCGACGACCCGTTGACGCTGCAGTAGCTCGACGACTTGCGCCAGGCGATCCTGCAGGCTGTCCTGTGTTTTCTTTACTTCGATTTCAGACATAGGCGAACTCCACTCCCAGCAGCGGGGCACGCCGGAAGGATCAATCAGTCAATTCATGATTGGAAAAACGGGGTACTGAGTAACTACTGGGTAAGTCCATGGAAGTTTTCCATAAGCCCCGGCGGGGCTGACGGGCGCAATGATACACCGCCTGACGGTTTAAAACGTTAAAAAATCGCGGCGGAAACAAGCGCTTGCAGAACAAACCTGAGCGCCGTCCTGATCCGTGTAAATGCGACGACTCATCCTGAAAAGAAAACACACAGGCAGTGGAAAATGGAGAGGCTATCCTTAAGCGTAGATCGTCATGGAGGACATCAAGTGCCATTGAAAGCCAATCTTTTACTCCTCGCCTGCCTTCCTTTTCTGCCTCTTAGCGGGGACGCGACAAGTCTGCATCGTTGCGAAGCGCCGGACGGCAGCATCACATTCACTTCAATGAGCTGTGCACGCGGCGAAAGCTTTTCAGAGCAGGAAGTCCACCCCTACTCGCCCGGCTCCGTCATAGCAGTGATGCCGGAAGCCCATCACGAAAAAACATCTGGTGCACGCAATCAAGGTCGAAAGCCTGGCGTCGTCGGCGGTGCACAACATCTATGCGGTAACGTCATAGATGCGAGGCAGCGCCGCGAAGCCATCATCAATCGGCGAGTGATTGCCGGGATGAGTGCAAAGGATGTCGAAAGCGCTTTAGGCAAACCGGACAAGATAAATATCAGAACGTCGACAACAACCTATCGCTATGACCTCAAGCGAGGCCGTTCTGCACAAGTCGATTTTGATCAGAGAGGATGCGTGAAGGAAAAAGCCAAAACCCGGACAGCAAAAAGCCCGCGTTAAACGCGGGCTTTTCGGTATATGGTGCACTCGACAGGATTCGAACCTGTGACCGCTCGGTTCGTAGCCGAGTACTCTATCCAGCTGAGCTACGAGTGCATTTTGTGTTTTTAGCCCAGACCACAACTGGATGAAGCCAAGTTATCTGCATTGCTGCAACTAACTCTTAAATGGTGCACTCGACAGGATTCGAACCTGTGACCGCTCGGTTCGTAGCCGAGTACTCTATCCAGCTGAGCTACGAGTGCATTTGTGTTTTTAGACCAGATCACATCTGGTTGAAGCCAAGTCATTTACATTGCTGTAACTGACTCTTAAATGGTGCACTCGACAGGATTCGAACCTGTGACCGCTCGGTTCGTAGCCGAGTACTCTATCCAGCTGAGCTACGAGTGCATTTGTTGCGCCGCATTATAGCCCGTCTAATCTCTATTCCAACCACTTTTTCTATTAATTTCAACAGCTTACAGAAAAAGCCAGATTACGACGTACTAAGCAAATAATGGCGGAGAACGGGGGATTCGAACCCCCGACACCCTTTTGAGGTGTACTCCCTTAGCAGGGGAGCGCCTTCGGCCACTCGGCCAGCTCTCCGCAACACGGGGCGTATCTTAACCAACCTTTTCCCCGTTTGCAAACATAAAAATCGATAAAAATTAATGGCTTGGTTCTTCGTCCTTCTCTTTCTTTATACGCAGGTAAATTTCCTCACGGTGCACGGCAACCTCTTTCGGTGCGTTCACACCGATACGCACTTGGTTTCCTTTAACGCCGAGCACGGTCACGGTGATTTCGCCATCACCGATAATCAGGCTTTCTGCGCACCGACGAGTCAGAATCAGCATACCTTTCTCCTCACGCAATTCAGTTCAGGGACAACAGTCTGCAAAAAAAAGGCACCCGACCTACAACCGGAGCGATCGTAGCCCTACATGCCTGAGTATTGACCAGCGCGAGCAAAAGAACAGTTCAGGGGCTCGCGCCATTCAAAAAATAAAGGGCGCGGTCAGACCGCGCCCTTCAAGAAATGGAATTACTCGCCTTGACGGGCCGGAGCATCCAGTTCGAAAGCCGTGTGCAGGGCGCGCACGGCCAGTTCCAGGTACTTCTCTTCAATCACCACGGAAACCTTTATTTCCGAAGTCGAGATCATCTGGATATTAATGCTTTCTTTTGCCAGGGATTCGAACATGCGGCTGGCCACGCCAGCGTGGGAACGCATGCCGACGCCAACGATCGAGACCTTGGCAATCTTGGTGTCGCCAACCACTTCACGGGCACCGATCTCGCGAGCGGTGTTTTCCAGCACGTTCTGTGCGGCCTGGTAGTCGTTGCGGTGCACGGTGAAGGTGAAGTCGGTGGTGTTATCGTGCGCGACATTCTGCACGATCATGTCGACTTCGATGTTCGCGGCACTGATCGGGCCGAGAATCTTGAACGCCACGCCCGGGGTGTCTGGCACGCCACGGATGGTCAGCTTGGCTTCATCGCGGTTGAAAGCGATGCCGGAAATGATCGGCTGTTCCATGGTTTCCTCTTCATCAATAGTAATGAGGGTGCCCGGACCCTCCTTGAAGCTGTGCAGTACGCGCAGCGGAACGTTGTACTTGCCGGCGAATTCCACCGCGCGGATCTGCAACACCTTGGAACCGAGGCTGGCCATTTCCAGCATCTCTTCAAAGGTAATCTTGTCCAGGCGCTGAGCGACCGATACCACACGCGGGTCAGTGGTGTAGACACCATCGACGTCGGTGTAGATCTGGCACTCGTCAGCCTTCAACGCAGCAGCCAGTGCCACGCCGGTAGTGTCGGAACCGCCACGACCGAGGGTGGTGATGTTGCCGTGCTCGTCGACGCCCTGGAAACCGGCGACAACCACCACGCGACCTGCTTTCAGATCACCACGAATCTTCTGGTCATCAATCTGCAAGATACGCGCTTTATTGTGCGCACTGTCCGTCAGGATCCGCACCTGATTACCGGTGTACGACACCGCCGGCACACCGCGCTTGATCAGCGCCATGGCCAACAGGGCAATCGTCACCTGCTCACCAGTGGAAACGATCACATCCAGCTCACGCGGAACCGGTTGGCCGTCACCACTGATTTGCTTGGCCAGATCGATCAGACGGTTGGTTTCGCCGCTCATTGCAGACAGCACAACCACCAGGTCATCGCCGGCATCGCGGAATTTCTTAACCTTGTCGGCGACCTGCTCGATTCTCTCGACAGTACCGACCGAGGTGCCTCCAAATTTCTGTACGATCAAAGCCATTTCAAAGCCGCCTCTGCCCATGAAGGGCGCCCAATAATCACTCGAACAGCCGCCGGGCCCGCCACTAGACTGCGGGCCCGACGGGCCGTCTTATAAACCCTGCTCGACGAATGGAACGGTCAGCGCCAGTGCGCCATCCAGTGCGCCGGCGTCGACACCGCCGCCCTGCGCCATGTCCGGACGACCACCGCCCTTCCCGCCCACTGCCGCAGCAGCCTGTTTCATCAAATCACCGGCTTTGAGTTGGCCAGTCAGGTCTTTGGTTACGCCTGCAACCAGAACGACCTTTTCCTCATGGACACCGCCGAGCAGGATCACTGCGCGGCCGAGTTTGTTTTTCAGCTGATCGACGAGCGCCAGCAGTGCCTTGCCGTCCTGACCATCCAGACGTGCGGCCAAAACCTTCACGCCTTTGACGTCGAGTGCCGAGGCCGACAGATCGTCGCCCGCAGCGCTGGCCGCCTTGGCTTGCAACTGCTCGAGTTGCTTTTCCAGTTGGCGGTTGCGCTCGAGCACAGCCGACAGCTTGTCGATCAGGTTGTCGCGGCTGCCCTTGACCAGGCTGGCCGCTTCCTTGAGTTGTTCTTCTGCAGCATTCAAATAGGCCAGTGCCGCAGCACCGGTCACTGCTTCGATACGACGCACGCCCGAAGCCACACCGCCCTCGCTGATGATTTTCAGCAGGCCGATGTCGCCGGTACGGTTGGCGTGGATACCGCCGCACAGCTCGACGGAGAAATCGCCGCCCATGCTCAACACGCGCACGTTGTCGCCGTACTTCTCGCCGAACAGCGCCATCGCGCCTTTGTTCTTGGCGGTTTCGATGTCGGTTTCTTCGGTTTCAACAGCGGAGTTCTTGCGAATCTCGGCGTTGACAATGTCTTCCAGCGCCTTGATCTGCTCTGGCTTGATCGCTTCAAAGTGGCTGAAGTCGAAACGCAGGCGCTGACTATCGACCAACGAACCTTTCTGCTGAACGTGCTCGCCCAATACCTGACGCAGTGCAGCGTGCAGCAAGTGCGTGGCCGAGTGGTTCAGCGAGGTGGCGTGACGCACTTCGGCATCGACGTGAGTTTCCACCGGCGCGCCAATGGTTAGGCTGCCCGAATCCAAGACACCGTGGTGCAGAAATGCGCCGCCAGTCTTGGTGGTGTCTCGCACGTCAAAACGTGCGCTGCCGGCCTGCAGGAAACCGCAGTCGCCGATCTGGCCGCCGGACTCCGCGTAGAACGGTGTCTGGTTCAGCACGATCACGGCCTCTTCGCCTTCATTCAAGACGTCGACCGATTGGCCATCTTTATAGATAGCGACGATTTTTGCCGAACCGCTGGTGTCTTTGTAGCCGGTGAACTCGGTGGCCACATCAACCTTGACCAAGGTGTTGTAGTCCAGACCGAACGAGCTGGCCGAACGCGCACGAACACGCTGGGCTTCCATCTCGCGCTCAAAGCCAGCTTCGTCGACAGTCAGGCTGCGCTCACGGGCGATGTCAGCGGTCAGGTCCATCGGGAAACCGTAGGTGTCGTAGAGTTTGAACACCACGTCGCCCGGCACCACGGTGCCTTTGAGTTCCAGTAGATCCTGCTCGAGAATCTTCAAGCCGTGCTCCAAAGTCTTGGAGAACTGCTCTTCTTCAGCCTTCAGGACGCGCTCGATGTTGCTTTGCTGCTTCTTCAGTTCCGGGAAGGCTTCGCCCATCTCGGCAACCAGTGCGGCGACGATCTTGTAGAAGAAGCTGCCAGTGGCGCCCAGCTTGTTACCGTGACGGCAGGCGCGACGGATGATCCGGCGCAGCACATAACCGCGGCCTTCATTGGACGGCAGCACGCCGTCGGCGATCAGGAAACCGCAAGAACGAATGTGGTCGGAAACAACCTTGAGCGAAGACTGGTCGCCGTTTTCGCAACCGATAGCTTCAGCCGAGGCCTTCAGCAGGTTCTTGAACAGGTCAATGTCGTAGTTGGAATTGACGTGCTGCATCACCGCGCTGATCCGCTCCAGGCCCATGCCGGTGTCGACCGACGGTGCTGGCAACGGATGCAACACGCCATCGGCGGTGCGGTTGAACTGCATGAAC
Source organism: Pseudomonas sp. PB106 (assembly GCF_009764645.1). GTDB lineage: Bacteria > Pseudomonadota > Gammaproteobacteria > Pseudomonadales > Pseudomonadaceae > Aquipseudomonas. The sequence continues at coordinate 46,941 of NZ_RWIM01000103.1, read as the reverse complement.
ACGTTGTTCCAGATCTCGATGTAACGGTCGCCGTCTTCTTCAGGCGAGCCCGGTGGGCCGCCCCAGATGTGGTCGCCGTGATCGTAGAAAATCTCGGTGCACGGGCCGCACGGGCCGGTATCGCCCATGGTCCAGAAGTTGTCGGAGGCGTATGGCGCGCCTTTGTTGTCGCCGATGCGGATCATGCGCTCGACCGGCACACCGATTTCTTTGGTCCAGATGTCATACGCTTCGTCGTCGGAGGCGTAGACGGTGACCCAGAGTTTTTCCTTCGGCAGTTGCAGAACGCCGGTCAGGAAGGTCCACGCGTAGGTAATCGCGTCCTTCTTGAAATAGTCACCGAAGCTGAAGTTACCGAGCATTTCGAAGAACGTGTGGTGACGAGCGGTATAACCGACGTTTTCCAGGTCGCTGTTCTTGCCACCGGCACGCACGCATTTCTGGCTGCTGGTCGCACGGGTGTACGCACGTTTTTCCTGGCCCAGGAAGCAGTCCTTGAACTGGTTCATCCCCGCGTTAGTGAACAGCAGGGTTGGGTCGTTGCCCGGAATCAAAGAGCTGGAGGCTACACGGGTGTGGCCTTGCTCTTCGAAGAAGCGAAGGAAGGCTTCACGGATTTCTGCGCTTTTCATTAGGTTCTTCCACGGAGGCTGCGGCCAAAGGCCTGTTCGAAACGTCAACAGACGAAGCGACGGCAAAGGGCCGCATTATATCGGCCCTGCGCGCGGGGTACAGCGTGTTTATACGATAGAAACGGTCAATTGGACGGCTAACGCTGTCACTTGCGCGAAAACTCGACGAATGTCGCGATCACTTGCTCGATTTGCGAGCGATTGACGTCCATGTGCGTGACCATACGCAGACGCGCAGCGGCGCTCAACTTGATCCCGCGTTCAGCGGCAAACGCCTTGATCGCCTCGGCTTTGTCACCCATTTGCACATAAACCATGTTGGTTTGCACCGGTTCGACGATGAAACCTGCTTCACGCAGACCATCGGCCAAAAACTGCGCGTTGGCGTGGTCATCCGCCAGACGCTCGACATTGTGATCCAGCGCGTAAAGTCCCGCCGCCGCCAGCAGTCCGGCCTGACGCATGCCGCCGCCAACCATCTTGCGCAAACGCCGGGCCTTGCCGATCAGTTGTTCGGCGCCGCACAGCACCGACCCCACCGGCGCGCCGAGGCCTTTGGACAGGCACACCGACACCGAATCGAAATACCGGGTGATTTCCCGGGCATCAACACCCAGCCTGACCGCCGCGTTGTAAAGGCGCGCGCCGTCGAGATGCAATTGCAGGCCGTTGTCCTGGGTGAAACGGCGAGCGTGCGCCAGATACTCCAGCGGCAGCACTTTGCCTTGCATGGTGTTTTCCAGCGCCAGCAAACGCGTACGGGCGAAATGGAAGTCGTCAGGCTTGATCGCCGCCGCGACCTGATCCAGATCCAGCGAACCATCGGCCTGCACTTCCAGCGGCTGCGGCTGGATCGAACCGAGCACCGCCGCGCCGCCGCCCTCGTATTTGTAGGTGTGCGCCTGCTGACCAACGATGTATTCGTCGCCGCGCTCGCAGTGCGCCATCAACCCCAGCAGATTACTCATGGTCCCGGTCGGCACGAACAGCGCGGCGGCGAAGCCCAGGCGTTTGGCCAGCTCGGCCTCAAGACGATTGACCGTCGGATCTTCGCCGTACACGTCATCGCCGGTGTCTGCCGCAGTCATCGCGTCAAGCATGGCGGGAGTCGGTTGGGTGACGGTGTCGCTGCGAAGATCGATAACGCTCATGAACCTGGCCTCAAGTCAGCAGGGGAAATCCCTTAACGAAGTGGGATTACTGCGGTCATGGCGCGGATTAATCAACCCTTGTGCAAGGAATTTTCGTTTTCTCCCGCCAGAAAATTCGATGGCAATCATCAGAAAGGCGCAATGCACAGATACACAATCTGTGTTAAAAACGCTGCGCCGCCCGAGAAAGGGCGGCAAAAACGTTCTCAGGGCGGGGTGCAATTCCCCACCGGCGGTAATTGCGCGCAATGCGCATAGCCCGCGAGCGCTTGGCGGCGAACACGACTTCGGTTGTGATCAACGGCAAGGTCAGCAGACCCGGTGTGATCCCGGGGCCGACGGTCATAGTCCGGATGAAGAGAGAACGGGATTAACGCCAAAGGGCCGTCCGCACGATGTTGTGCGTGTGCGCACCCTTGAATCCCTTTCGATTCATAACGCCCTGTTTTTCACACAAACAGGAGTCAGAACATGCAACCCACCGCTTTCGACAGCAAAAGCAAACACCCACACGGCGAACGCGTTGCGTTCATCCAGGCCTGCTGGCACAAGGAAATCGTCGACCAGAGCCGTAAAGGCTTCGTCGCCGAGATGATTGCTTTGGGTTATCAGGAATCGGACATCGATATTTTCGAAGTTGGCGGTGCCTTTGAAATGCCCCTGCACGCCAAGTTGTTGGCCAAGACCGGTCGTTATGCCGGCATCGTTGCTGCAGCCTTGGTCGTGGACGGTGGCATCTACCGTCACGAGTTCGTTGCCCAGTCGGTGGTCAGCGGCCTGATGCAGGTTCAGCTGGAAACCGAAGTGCCGGTGTTCTCGGTGTCGCTGACGCCGCATCACTTCCATGCTGGCGACGAGCATCAGAAGTTCTTCTTCGAGCATTTCGTGCATAAAGGTCAGGAAGCGGCGCGGACTTGCGCGGATACGTTGCAGAAGGTTCGTGCGTTGCGTCGCACCGAGCCGCGTGCGGTAGCGGTCTGATAGCCCATGGGTGAGGCCTTGGGTCTCACTCATTCCACTGTGGGAGCGAGCTTGCTCGCGAAAGCGGACTGACAGCCAACTCAAATGTTGAATGTCAGATTGCATTCGCGAGCAAGCTCGCTCCCACAGGGTTATATGTCGAAACCGAAAACTGGGGTCAGGCGAGATTTTCGTCGGTGGTCGGGATGATCAGGATGCCTGCGCGCAAGCCGTTTTTGACCTTGGGATTAGGGAAGATGATCCGCGCGCCCTCCTCCTCAATGATCCAGCGGGTATTGGCGAGATCTTCGGCCAGCACATAACCCATTTCCAATTCTGAAAAGTTTTCGATGTCCTGCGGCAGGTTCAGGCGGAATGCATCGCTGTGCTTGATGATTTCCCGGGCGACACTGAACAACTGCAAACCGTCCAGCTCTGGCTCAGCCATTTCCGGCTCGTTGCCTTCGATGATTTGCTTCAGGCGCGTTTCCAGCAGCGAGACGTTAACGCCGTCGTTCTGCCCGAATGGCCGTGCCTTGCCCAGTTCCAGGGTGAAAGCCTCGGCACCGAGCTTGTCGTAGGTGTACGAGCTGAACACGATCGACGGTTTGTTCTGCAAAAGCACCGCTTCCATCCCGGCAGCGCGCAAACGCGCCAGCTCAACACGGGAATGCTGGCGACCTTCCTTCCACGGATAGAGCGCGAACTGCTCGATCTTCGAACCGCGAATCGCCGTGTGCAGGTCGTAATGCAGACGTTGGCGATCCGGCAGGCTGAAGAAACTCGCTGCCAATCGCTCCAGCTCACAGGCTCGCAGCGCTTCCGAGCCACTGCTTTGTTCATGACGGCCGTTGAACAGCCGATTGACGTCCTGCTCGACGAAGCGCTCGCCTTTGCGAATCGCCTCGGGGTTGCCGAACAGGAACAGAATGCGTGCGCGCGGCTTCAGATCGCCGCGGGCGATGTCGTGCAGCAGCCGATCGAGCAATTCGATCGGCGCTGTTTCGTTGCCGTGAATCCCTGCCGACAGCAGCAGGTCCAGGCCATTGTCGCGCGCTTGCGGTGGCCGAACTTCCAGCGCACCTTCGCTCAACCAGCGCATACGCACGCCTTCGACAGTCAGTTGAGTCTTCTCCGCCGGTTCGCGGCCGGCGAGGGTCAGTTCAAGCAGTTTGCCGAGGGCGAGCATAGAGCGGTTTCCTTAGTGGTCGTGGTTGCAATCCGGGCCGTGCACGTGGTCTTCGTCGTCACCGACGTCGGCCGGTTCCATTTCCAGTTGCAGACTTACCAGATTAGTCGCCAATGGGCGCAGCAGCAGGTTGGCGTATTCGGCATCACCTTCTTCAACGTCCACGCCGATCAGCAGTTGGCCACGGCCGTCCTGCTGGATCCACAGCTCTTTGCCTTGCCACATGACCGCGACGCGGGTGCACGAGGTTTGCAGTTGCGTGCCGTCGGTGTCTTCAAGGATCAGCTGCAGGGAATCGCTCATGTTTTTACTCTCTTGGTGAGACAAGCCGCGCGCCGCGTTCAGGCGACGCGCCGGCCATCAATTGATCTGGAATGGATAAACCGCGCCCAGTTTAAGGATTTGCGTCAGTTCATCCAGTGCCGTCCGGCATTCAAGCAGCAATTGCGGATCCGCCAGATCGGTTTCGCTCAGGCGGTCGCGGTAGTGCTTTTCAACCCATGCGGTCAACGAACCGTACAACGGTGGCGTCATGATAACCCCTGGGTTGACGGCCGCCAGTTCGGTTTCGTTGAGGGCGACGCGCAGTCGCAGGCACGCCGGGCCACCGCCGTTCTGCATGCTTTGCTTGAGATCGAAGACTTTGACCTCGCGAATCAGGCCGCCGGAGCTGGTCAGGCTTTGCAGGTAAGCCCAGACACGCTCGTTGGCTTGGCACTCTTGCGGCACGATCAACAGCATCGAGCCATCAGGACGTGAGAGCAACTGGCTATTGAACAGGTAGGAACGCACCGCGTCATCCACGGTGACTGCCGAACGCGGCACACACACCGACTGGAAGTTGCCGCCGACCTTGGCCAGTTTGCCTTGTAGTTCGGCCAGCATCGACTCGGTGTCGAGGAACGCGTCCTCGTGATAGAACAGCACCTCGCCATTGCCCACGGCGATCACGTCGTTGTGGAACACGCCCTGATCGATCACGTTCGGGTTCTGCTGGGCGTAGACCACGCCCTCATCACGCAGACCATGCAAGCGGGCAACCGCTTGCGACGCTTCGAGGGTCTGGCGTGCCGGGTATTTCTGCGGCGCCGGGAAACGGTTGTCGAACGCACTGCGGCCGAACACGAAGAACTCGACACCTGCTTCGCCATACTCACGGCAGAAACGCGTGTGGTTGGCCGCGCCTTCGTCGCCGAACTGCGCCACGGCCGGCAATGCGGCGTGATGGGCGAAGTGCTGCTGATTGGCGAACATCGCGCCGAGCACGCGGCTGGTGGTCGGGTGCTCGATGCTGCGGTGATATTTGCAGTTGAGGTTGGCGGCGGTGAAGTGCACGCGACCGTCAGCGGTGTCGGCACTCGGGCTGACCGTGGCGGCGTTGGCCACCCACATGCTCGACGCCGAGCAACTGGCAACCAGCAGCGGCATGGCTTCTTTGGCGGCGCGCTCGATTACTTGCGCGTCGGTGCCGCTGAAACCCAGGCGGCGCAGAGCGGCCACGTCCGGACGTTCCTGCGGCGCGAGTACGCCTTGCTGAAAGCCCATTTCCATCAGCGCTTTCATCTTCGCCAGACCTTGCAGCGCCGCTTCCTTCGGGTTCGAAGATTGCTGGCTGTTGCTCTGGGAGGCAACGTTGCCGTAGGACAGACCACCGTAGTTATGGGTCGGCCCCACTAGACCGTCAAAATTGACTTCATAGGATTTCATCAGCGAGGCTCCACGAGAATCTGTTGTTATAGGCTTCAGTAACTATTCTTCAAGACCGCGGTGCGGCCATCGCTGGCAAGCCAGCTCCCACAGTGATCGCGTCGTACACAAAATGTGTCAACGCCTCCAACCCTGTGGGAGCTGGCTTGCCAGCGATTAGGCATCACGCCATCTTCACGCCGGGCGTCAGGGCCGATGGCAACACCAGGCTCGGGGTTTCCAGCGACGCCACCGGGTACGCGCAGTAATCCGCTGCGTAATAGGCACTGGCGCGATGGTTGCCCGAAGCACCGACGCCACCGAACGGCGCGCTGCTCGCAGCGCCGGTCAGTTGTTTGTTCCAGTTGACGATGCCGGCGCGGCTTTCCAGCCAGAACTGCTGATAACGCGCTTCGGAATCCGACAGCAAACCAGCAGCAAGGCCATAAGCGGTGTTGTTGGCTTCAACGATCGCCGCTTCAAAATCAACGTAGCGGATCACTTGCAGCAGCGGGCCGAACAGTTCCTCGTCCGGACGCTCGGCAACCGCCGTCACATCAACAATACCCGGCGTCAGCAACGCGGCTTGCGCCTGTGGTTGAGTCATCGCCAGCAACGACACCGCGCCGTTGGCCAACAGATGCTCCTGAGCGTCCATCAGCGCTTTCGCCGCGCCAAGGGAAATCACCGAGCCCATAAACGGCGCCGGTTGCTGATCGAATGCGCCGACTTCGATAGTCGAACTCACTTCAATCAGACGCTTGAGCAGGCTGTCGCCCCACGCGCCTTGCGGCACCAACAGACGACGTGCGCAAGTGCAGCGCTGACCGGCAGAAATAAAGGCCGATTGAATAATCGTGTAAACCGCCGCGTCGAGATCGGCGACTTGATCAACCACCAGCGGGTTGTTGCCGCCCATTTCAAGCGCGAGGATCTTGTCCGGGCGCCCGGCGAATTGCTGGTGCAGATGATTGCCCGTGCGGCTCGAACCGGTGAAGAACAGGCCGTCGATACCAGGATTCGCCGCCAGCGCGATGCCGGTTTCGCGAGCACCTTGCAGCAGGTTCAAAACCCCTGCCGGCAGACCGGCTTCGATCCAGCATTTGACCGTCAGCTCGGCGACTTTCGGGGTCAGTTCGCTAGGTTTGAACAGCACGCTGTTACCGGCCAGCAACGCCGGCACGATGTGGCCGTTCGGCAAGTGGCCCGGGAAGTTGTAAGGGCCGAACACCGCGACCACGCCGTGTGGTTTGTGGCGCAACACGGCGGTGGCGTCGCCCAACGGGCCGCTCTTCTCGCCGGTACGCTCGCGGTAGCTCTGCACCGAAATCGCGATCTTGTTGACCATGCTGGTCACTTCGGTCGCGGATTCCCACAGCGGCTTGCCGGTCTCTTCACCGATGGTGCGAGCCAATTCGTCAGCGTGGTTTTTCAGCGAAGCGGCGAAAGCCTCAAGCACGCTGATGCGGTCTTCAAGCGTGCGACGTGCCCACTCCGGAAATGCCTGACGCGCCGCTTGCACAGCCGATTCAACCTGAGCAGTGGTGGCGCCCTCCCCCGACCACAGCACTTGCTGGGTCACCGGGTTCAGCGATTGAAAGGCTTCGCCTTGACCGGCCAGCCACTCACCTGCGATGTATAGCGAATTCATTATTTCGACTCCCGTGCAGCGGACAACGCCACGGCGCGCACTTGATCGCCAGCGTTGAGTTGAAGACGTTTGGCGGTTTGCGGATCCACCACCAGCGTGCCGGCAGCGAGACGCGCCGGCGCAGCGGTGATGCGGCAGTCTTCGCGCTTGCGGTTGTGGATGATGAACGGCGTGGCGTCATCGCCCGGCGTGCCCACGGCCAATACCAGCGCTTCACTGTCACGCACCGCGCGGATCTTGCCGGTCTCGCACTCGATGGCCGGGCCCGCATCGAAAATGTCGACGTAGCCCTGATAGCTGAAACCTTCACCCTTGAGCATCGACAGTGCCGGCTCGGTGTCCGGGTGAACCTGGCCGATCACACTGCGTGCGTCCGGCGAGAGGAAGCAGGTGTACAGCGGGAATTTCGGCATCAGCTCGGCGATGAAGGCCTTGTTGCCAACACCGGTGAGGTAATCGGCCTGGCTGAACTCCATCTTGAAGAAGTGACGACCGAGGCTTTCCCAGAACGGCGAACGGCCGGCGTCATCGGAGACACCGCGCATTTCGGCGATGATCTTGTTGCCGAACAATTCAGGGAATTCAGCGATGAACAACATCCGCGCCTTCGACAGCATGCGGCCGTTGAGACCGCTGCGATAATCGGCGTGCAGGAACAGCGAGCACAGCTCGGAATTACCGGTCAGGTCGTTGGCCAGAAACAGCGTCGGAATTTCGCGGTAGATGTTCAGTTCTTGCGAAGCGCTGACCGTCAGGCCAACGCGGAAGTTGTACCAGGGCTCACGCATGCCGACCGCGCCTGCGATGGCGGAAATCCCCACCACGCGACCGTCGTCGTCTTCGAGCACGAACAGGTAGTCCGCATCGCCACGACCGGCTTCGCCGCGAAAAGTCTTCTCGGCCCAGCCGACCCGATGGGCCAGACGTTCTTCGTTGGCCGGCAACGTGGTCAGGCCGGTGCCAGTGCTGCGGGCCAGGTCGATCAGAGCGGATAAATCGCTGCTGCGTACGGGACGAACAATCATGCTATCTCCTCAAACGGGCCGCTTGCGCCACCCGTGAAACTCGCTAAGGCGTTAAACCGCCACCAGGCGCACGCTGGCACCTTCACCGACGCCCAGGGCTTCGGCCGCTTCCAGATCCAGAGTCACCGGTTTGCCCGGCGCGTAATCCAGCTCCAGCAACACCGCGCGGTAATCCTGCAACTGCGCGTTGGCCACCAGATACTGGCGCCCGGCACCTTTCACCGTCTCGCCAATCTTCACTGGCACTACGCGGCTCTGGGCGATCGAACGGATCCCCGAAACCCGTGCATGCAGGGTCGGGCCACCGTCGAAAATGTCGATGTAGTGATCGGTCTCGAAGCCTTCGCGCATCAGGATGTCGAAGGTGATTTGCGCACGCGGGTGGACCTGGCCCATCGCTTCTTGAGCGGAGTCAGGCAGCAGCGGCACGTAGATCGGGTAATGCGGCATCAGCTCGGCGAGGAACGTACGGCTTTTCAGCCCGCACAGACGTTCGGCTTCGGCGTAGTTGAGGTCGAAGAAGTTGCGACCGATCGCATCCCAGAATGGCGAATCACCGTTTTCGTCGCTGTAACCAACGATCTCGGTCACCACCGAATCAGCGAAACGCTCCGGGTGGCTGGCAACGAACAACAGACGACCACGGGAGTTGAGCTCGGACCACGGCGAACCGACCAACTCGCGCTGCACGTAGAAACTGGTCAGCAAGCTGTTGCCGGTCAGGTCGTGGCACTGCGAGAGCACGTGGATCTTGTTGTGGATCTTCAGCTCGCGGGAGGCGTGGACGAAGGTCTCGTTGCGGAAGCTGTAGAACGGCTCCGAGTAACCGGCCGAGGCGACAATCGCCGAGCAACCGACCAGCTTGCCGGTGGTGGAATCTTCAAGGACGAAGAAGTAACTCTCTTCGCCGTTGAAGCTCACTTCGGCGGCGAACGAGGCTTCGCTCGCGGCGATCTTGTCGCTCAGACGTTCCACGTCATCCGGCAAGGAAGTGACACCAATCGGGCTGTCCGCGGCCAGACGCTGTACCTCGCCCAGATCAGCCATTTGCGCGGGGCGCATCACCAGCATGGTGTCACTCCTTAATCTCAGAACTTACAGAAGAAATAACCGGGCCTATGGAGATCAATGTAGGAGTGAGCCTGCTCGCGATTGCGGTCTGTCAGAAACCACTGAGTCGACTGACACACCACAATCGCGAGCAGGCTCACTCCTACAGTTGATCTGGTCCGGCATAAAATTTTGATCGACGCCTGAAAAACTCCAGGCGCCGAAGGGTCAATCAGGCTTGCGTCAGTGCTGCAGCGGCGCGTTCGAAGCGGTCCAGACCGGCATCGATATCGGCGTCTTCCACCACCAGGCTCGGGGCGAAACGGATCACGTCCGGGCCGGCTTGCAGAATCATCAGGCCTTCTTTTTCAGCGGCGTTGAAGATGTCCTTGGCCTTGCCTTTCCAAGTCTCGTTCAGCACGCAACCGATCAGCAGACCAAGACCACGCACCTGAGTGAACAGGCCGTACTTCTCGCCGATCTGCTCAAGGCGCGCCTTGAACTTGTCGTGCTTGCTGTTAACGCCGGCCAGCACTTCAGGGGTGTTGATCACGTCGATCACCGCTTCAGCGACTGCGCACGCCAGCGGGTTGCCGCCGTACGTGGTGCCGTGAGTGCCGACGACCAGATGTTTGGCCAGCGCTTCGGTGGTCAGCATCGCCGCGATCGGGAAACCGCCGCCCAGGCTCTTGGCACTGGTGAGGATGTCCGGGGTCACGCCGTAATGCTGGTAGGCGAACAGCTTGCCGCTGCGGCCCATGCCGGTTTGCACTTCGTCGAACACCAGCAGCGCGTTGTTCGCGTCGCACAGTTCGCGGGCACCTTGCAGGTAAGCCAGTTCAGCCGGCAGCACGCCGCCCTCGCCCTGGATCGGTTCCAGCACGACCGCACAGGTCTTGTCGGAAACGGCTGCTTTCAGCGCGGCCAGATCGTTGTAAGGCACGTGGGTGATGCCGGTGATTTTCGGGCCGAAACCGTCGGAGTACTTCGACTGGCCACCGACGTTAACGGTGAACAAAGTACGGCCGTGGAAGCTGTTCAGCGCGGCGATGATTTCGTACTTCTCAGTGCCGAAACGGTCGAACGCCACGCGACGGGCCAGCTTGAACGCGGCTTCGTTGGCTTCGGCGCCGGAGTTGCAGAAGAACACGCGCTCGGCGAACGTGGCGTCGATCAGCTTGTGCGCCAGGCGCAGGGCCGGTTCATTGGTGAACACGTTGGACACGTGCCACAGCTTGTTCGCCTGTTCGGTCAATGCACCGACCAGCGCCGGGTGCGCATGGCCCAATACGTTAACGGCAATCCCGCCGGCGAAGTCGATCAGCTCGCGGCCGGCCTGATCCCAGACGCGGGAACCGGCGCCACGCACCGGAATGAAAGCGGCAGGCGCGTAGTTGGGAACCATTACCTGGTCGAAATCGGCGCGTTGTACCGCAGCGTGCTCAACGGACATCGGAGTCTCCTGATGAGGAACGCTCGCCTGAAACTGGCGAGCGATGGGGGGATTGTAAGGACAGTTTTCAGCCCGGCCTTGCCGCCAAGCGACAACTTCTTATAGCGCAAACCCCGGATTTTCCCGGGTTTACGGCAATGCGACATATAGCGTCGCAAAGGCGCAGTTTAACTGGCCGCGCCCGTTTGCGGCAGGCTTGCTGATTTGTAGCCGATCAGGAATTTTCATGTGCGGTATATATGTATCGCACATCGTTCTGAATAACGGTTTTTACTGGGCGGACGTTTCCAGCGCAGATGACCGCTCATGGCCAAAAACACACCGGCGATTCAGTGCAAGTACGAAGAGGAAGTCGTCGACTTTAGCCAAGGGCAAAGTCGACGCAGGACAACGCGCGGATCAACCGCGCTCGGGCGGCACCGACGACAGTTCGAACGGGCTGCTGCTGCGCCGCTGGTTGCGATCTTCTCGCGGCGTGGCACCGAAGAAGTTGCGATAGGCGCTGGAGAAATGCGGCCCCGAAGAGAAGCCACAGGACAAACCGATCTGGATGATCGACTTGCTGGTTTGCATCAACATTTGCCGGGCCTTGTTCAGGCGCAATTCCAGGTAGTACTGGCTCGGCACACGGTTGAGGTATTGCTTGAAGATCCGCTCCAGCTGACGACGGGATACGCAGACGTGCTGGGCGATTTCGTCGGTGGTCAGCGGTTCTTCGATGTTGGCTTCCATCAGCAACACCGCTTGAGTGAGTTTCGGATGACTGGAACCGAGACGGTTCTGCAACGGAATGCGCTGGCGCTCGCCGCCTTCACGGATACGTTCAACCACCAATTCTTCCGAGACTGCACCGGCCAACTCGGCACCGTGATCACGGGCCAATACTGCCAACAGCAAATCGAGAACGGACATGCCGCCGCATGCGGTCAGACGATCGCGATCCCAGTCGAACAAATGACTGGTGGCGATGACTTTCGGGAAACGTTCAGCGAAATCGTCCTGCCAGCGCCAGTGCACGGCGGCGCGATAACCATCGAGCAAACCGAGTTGTGCCAATGGATACACGCCGGCCGACAGACCGCCAATGACCGTGCCGGCGCGAACCAATTGCTTGAGCGCGCTACTGAGCGCAGGCGCCAACGTGGTCGGTGGCTCGTCGGCGAGGAGGAACAGTTTCTGGAAGTTTTCGAGTTTGCCGGTCCAGGCTTCACCGGGTAATTGCCAGGATCCTTCGGTCGGCGGCTCGGCCTGGAGGAACGACAGTTCGTAGACCACGTCCGGGTGCACACGCTGAGCAACACGCAAGGCTTCCTCCGCCAGCGCCAGCGTCAACGCTTTAGTGCTGGGCCAAATCAGGAAACCAATTCGATGGGCAGTCATGGGCGGGCAATCCGAAGCGAAAAACAGTGATGAAGGCGTGGGCCAATGCTAGCCCGTAAATGAACACAAATCTTGAGACCAACACCGATCAACTGTAGGAGCTGTCGAGTGAAACGAGGCTGCGATCTTTTGATCTTAAAAGCAAAGTCAAAAGATCGCAGCCTGCGGCAGCTCCTACAGGGGATTTTGGTCGGTCTCTAGGTCGCGAAGCATGACCTAATTTGGTGCATAACGGCAGCGATTACTTGAGGCTGCCCGAGAGGAATTGTTGCAAACGTTCCGATTGCGGATTGACCAGCACTTCACGCGGGTTGCCGCTCTCTTCAACCACACCTTTGTGCAGGAACACCAGTTGATTCGACACCTCACGGGCAAAGCCCATTTCGTGCGTCACCACAACCATGGTGCGACCTTCCTGAGCCAGCGCTTGCATGACTTTCAGCACGTCGCCCACCAATTCAGGGTCAAGCGCCGAGGTCGGTTCGTCGAACAGCATCACTTCCGGTTCCATCGCCAGCGCACGGGCAATCGCCACGCGCTGCTGCTCGCCACCGGACATGTGCCCAGGGAACGCGTCTTTACGATGGGCCACGCCCACCTTGTTCAGGTAGTGCTCGGCTTTCTCGCGAGCTTCGGCCTTGGACACGCCGAGTACATGCACCGGCGCTTCCATGATGTTTTCCAGCGCAGTCATGTGCGACCACAGGTTGAAATGCTGGAACACCATCGACAGGCGCGAACGCATGCGTTGCAGCTGCTTCGGATCAGCGGCTTTCAGCGCGCCGTCCTTGTTCGCCACCAGTTTCAGCTCTTCGTTGTTGAGCAGAATCTTGCCCGCGTGCGGCTGCTCGAGCAGGTTGATGCAGCGCAGGAAAGTACTTTTGCCGGAGCCACTGGAGCCGATGATGCTGATCACATCGCCGGCTGCCGCTTTCAGGGACACGCCCTTGAGCACTTCGTGACTGCCATAGCGTTTATGCAGGTCTTGGACTTCAAGTTTGTACATGCGGTCGGTTCTCACAAAAACAGTCAGTCAGTCAGTCGTTGAGCAAGCGCCCGTGACGCAGCGCTTCGCGCCCCGCCACCTTGGCCAGCCAGAAACCGGGTTGGGCATAACGCAGCCGTTCAATGGCAAACAGCACCCCGGAGGTACCAGCACATACTGTGCTGACCCGATCGGACAGAGGATCAATCACTTCAAAAATCTCGTCGCCCGCCTCGACCCATTCGCCGGGCTTGCGCAGAAAACTCACCACGCCTGGGTGCGGCGCGAGGAGCAACTCGGTGCCTTCGAACGGCATGCCTTCACAGGCTTCATGGGCCGGGTTCGGCCACTCGCCGGTGATCAAGCCCTGCTCCGCGAGGAACGCGAGAATACCTTCAGCATAGGCTTCGGCTTCAGCGCGACCGGTGTCGGCTTGGCCGCCGAGTTCAATCGTGGTCGCCAGACATGCCAGCGGAATCTGCGCCTCGGGGAACTGCCGCGACAGCCGCAACCAAGGCAACGAGCAAGCCTCGTCAAACGAGCTGCCGCCGGAATCTTCCGCGAGCAAACCGACGCGCACATTCAGGTGCGCCGCCAGCGAACGCCACTGCGGCCAATGCTGCGGCAACGCGTACATGTGCAGCGCGGCCTCGGCATCGCAATGCAGATCAAGCACCACATCGGCGGTGCAGGCATGGCTGAGCAACACGCGTTGCATGCCTTGCAACTGGCTGCTCGCTTCCGGCAATGCCGCCAAGTGATCGGCCATCGCCTGACGAATCAAATGCACATTGGCGTGCGGATCATCACCGAGACGGTCGGCCAATGCCGCCGCAACCGGCGCGCTCAGCTCGACGAAATCACGGTTGAAATTCTTGCCGCTGCCCGCCTCGAAACGGCCCTGGTGATTGCCTTGCAGCAACTGCCCAAGACCCAGCGGGTTGGCGACTGGCGCCAGTTCGATGACACCGTTGAGCAAGCCTTTGGCTTCGAGTTCGCCGAGGCGCTTTTTCAGTTCCCAAGCGGTGCGCATGCCCGGCAATTCATCAGCGTGCAGACTGGCCTGAATGTAGGCCTTGCGCTCGCCGCGACCGAAGCGGAACACCGAGATCTTGCGCTCGCTGCCCAGATGGCTCCACGGCAATACGTGATCGATGCGTTCCATATCAGTGCTTCCGCGGGGCCAGATAGCTCAACCAGCGACGCTCGGCCAGTTTGAACAGTTTGACCAGAATGAACGTCAGGCACAGGTAGAACACGCCAGCGGTGATGTACGCCTCGAACGGCAGATAGAACTGCGCGTTGACGGTGCGCGCTGCGCCAGTGATGTCGATCAAGGTCACGATGGAGGCCAGACTGGTGGTCTGCAGCATCATGATCACTTCGTTGCTGTACTGCGGCAGTGCGCGGCGCAGGGCCGATGGCAGCAGGATGCGTTTGTACAGTTTGAAGCGCGACATGCCCATGGCCTTGGCCGCTTCGATCTCACCGTTCGGCGTGGCCTTAAGGCTACCGGCGATGATTTCTGCGGTGTAGGCGCTGGTATTGACTGCAAAGGCCAGGCACGCACAGAACGTTGCGCTGGACAGCCACGGCCAGAAGATACTTTCCCGTACTGCTTCGAACTGGGCCAGACCGTAGTAGATCAGGAACAGTTGCACCAGCATCGGCGTACCGCGAATGACGTAGGTGTACAGCCACGCGGCGCCGTTGACGACCGGGTTCTTCGAGACGCGCATCAGCCCCAGCGGCAGGGCCGCCAGCAGACCGAAAAACAGCGAGAGCGCGAGCAATTTGAGGGTGGTCAACAGCCCGCCGAGGTACAGCGGCATCGCCTCCCAAATGACGTTGTAGTCGAAGATCATAGATCAGCCGCCCTTACGCCTACCGAGTAGCGCTTCTCGAGTTGACGCAATGCCAGCAACGAGACACTGGTGATCACCAGGTACATCGCCGCCACTGCGAGGAAGAAGGTGAAAGGCTCGCGAGTGGCATCTGCCGCCTGCTTGGCCTTGAACATCATGTCTTGCAGACCGACCACGGAAATCAGCGCGGTGGCCTTGGTCAGTACCAGCCAGTTGTTGGTGAAACCCGGAATTGCCAGACGAATCATCTGCGGCACCATCACCCGGAAGAACACCTGAAAACTGCTCATGCCGTACGCCATGCCCGCTTCGGCCTGACCTTTCGGGATCGCCATGAACGCGCCACGGAAGGTTTCCGACAGGTAGGCACCGAAGATGAAACCGAGGGTGCCGATACCGGCGGCCAATGGATTCAGGTCGATGTAATCGTCATAGCCGAGCATCGGCGCCACGCGGTTGAGCAAGTCCTGACCGCCGTAGAAAATCAGCAGGATCAGCACCAGATCGGGAATCCCGCGAATCACCGTGGAATACAGATCGCCCAGCCAGGCCAGCCAGCGCACTGGCGACAGGCGCAACGCGACACCGATCAGCCCGAGAACGATGGCCAGAGCCATGGACGACAAGGCGAGCTGAAGCGTCAGCCATGCGCCATCGAGGATGACAGCCCCGTAGCCTTTCAACATGATTCAGGTCCTCGAAAGTTGGGATGAAAAAATGGCGCAAACCGCAGAGATCCTGTTGCTTGCGCCATTTCGGACTTGTCGCAGAGACGTGTTACTTGCCGTAGATATCGAAGGCGAAGTACTTGTCCTGGATTGCTTTGTATTTGCCGTTTTCGCGGATGGCCGCGATGGCAGTGTTGATCTTGTCTTTCAGGGCATCGCCCTTACGGACTGCGATGCCTACGCCGTCGCCGAAGTATTTGACGTCGGTGAACGCAGGGCCTGCAAACGCGAAGCCTTTGCCGGCGTCGGTGTTCAGGAAGCCGTCTTGCAGCAGGGTGGCGTCAGCCACGGTGCCGTCGAGGCGACCGGCGGCCACGTCGAGGTAGATTTCGTTCTGCGAGCCGTACGGTTTGATCTCGGCACCCAGCGGGGCCAGGACTTCGCGGGCGAAGCGCTCGTGGATCGAACCACGTTGTACGCCGATGTTCTTGCCCTTCAGCTCAGCCAGACCTTCGCTGACCTGAGTACCGGCCTTCATGACCAGACGAGCTGGGGTGTTGTAGTACTTGTTGGTGAAGTCGACCGACTTCTTGCGATCTTCAGTGATCGACATGGACGACAGGATCGCGTCGATCTTGCGCACTTTCAGTGCCGGGATCAGACCGTCGAACTCTTGCTCGACCCACACACACTTGACCTGCATCTGCTCGCACAGGGCGTTGCCGATGTCGTAGTCGAAACCAACGATGCTGCCGTCCGGCGCTTTCGAAGCGAACGGAGGGTAAGCCGCTTCGATACCGATTTTCAGAGGTTTTTCGTCAGCGAACGCATTCAGCGACAGCACGGACAGTGCCAGGGCGCCAAGCAGCACAAGTTTCTTCATCTTGGGACTCCATCGGTAAAGGGCAAAAACGGCAGAGTGAGCGACAGCCCAATATGCGAATGGGTGAATAGGGAAATCGGTTGCTGCATCGGTGGGAAATTTCCCATTGGAACCGTCGGAGGTTTCAACGTCAGCCACGATGAGCGAGTGATCGGCATTCTAACGACAGGCCCGAAGCCGATATTTCTTCAATGCGACAACTAATTACAGATGCACAGAGAAAGCGACTTGAGCGCATTGACAGCCCTGCGATTTCATGCAGGAGCGAAAGGCAGTGAACCGATCTATGCTGCAAATTGCGGGCCTATTATTCGCAAACCCTTCTAATCCGGCAAGCGCAGCGTTAAGTCTTATTTTTCGGAGGGAGTGTGGAGGCTCTAAAACGGGGCAATGCGTTTCCCTTCGCCCCGTCGCGGGGCGGGCGGTTACACATTCGGTTACGTGGAAGGCGCGGGGTAACAGCGGGAAATGTCTTACAGCGCAGATCGATAATTATTGACCGCGATCGTTCCCACGCTCCGCGTGGGAATGCAGCAAAGGACGCTCCGCGTCCCCGGAGCCGACGCAGAGCGTCGAGGGAGGCATTCCCACGCAGAGCGTGGGAACGATCATCGCGTTTCTTCAGGTGGAATGCGATCCCTGTAGGAGTGAGCCTGCTCGCGATGAGGCCCGCCCAGCCACCACAAAACTTCCAGACACAAAAAAGCCCCACCCGGCAAAACCGGACAGGGCTCCTAAGGATTTAGCAGTTAAGCCACATTCATCGTCTTGTGCGTATCAATCAAATGCTGCACCACACCCGGATCCGCCAGCGTCGAGATATCCCCCAACCCATCGTATTCCGCCGTGGCAATCTTGCGCAGAATGCGGCGCATGATCTTGCCCGAACGCGTCTTCGGCAGCCCCGGCGCCCACTGGATCACATCCGGCGAAGCAATCGGTCCGATCTCTTTGCGCACCCAGTTTTTCAGCTCCAGACGCAGCTGCTCGGTCGGCTCCTCGCCATTCTTCAACGTGACATAGACATAAATGCCCTGCCCCTTGATGTCATGCGGCACACCCACAACTGCCGCCTCAGCGACTTTAGGATGCGCAACCATCGCGCTCTCGATCTCCGCCGTACCCATGCGGTGGCCCGACACGTTGAGCACGTCATCGACACGCCCGGTGATCCAGTAGTAACCATCGGCATCACGACGCGCGCCGTCACCTGTGAAGTACATGCCACGGAAGGTCTTGAAGTAGGTATCGACGAAACGATCGTGGTCGCCATACAGCGTGCGCGCCTGACCTGGCCACGAATCGAGAATCACCAGATTGCCTTCAGCCTCGCCCTCAATAATGTTACCGAGGTTGTCGACCAGCGCCGGCACCACACCAAAGAACGGACGCGCCGCCGAACCCGGTTTCAGCGCGTGAGCACCCGGCAACGGGCTCATCATGTTGCCGCCGGTTTCGGTCTGCCACCAGGTATCAACGATCGGGCAACGCGACTTGCCGACATTCTTGTAGTACCAGTCCCAGGCTTCCGGGTTGATCGGCTCGCCAACCGAACCGAGCAGACGCAGGCTGCTGCCATCCGCGCCTTCAACAGCGGCCTGACCCGAGGCCATCATCGCGCGGATCGCGGTCGGCGCGGTGTAGAGGATGTTGACCTTGTGCTTGTCGACGATTTTCGCCACCCGGGTGATGTCCGGATAGTTCGGCACGCCTTCGAACAGCAGCGTGGTCGCGCCATTCGCCAGCGGGCCGTAGACGATGTAGCTGTGGCCGGTGACCCAGCCGACGTCGGCGGTGCACCAGTAAACTTCGCCCGGACGGTAGTCGAACACGCGCTCATGGGTCATCGCCGCGTACAGCAAATAACCGCCGGTGGTGTGCTGCACGCCCTTCGGCTTGCCGGTCGAACCGGAGGTATAAAGGATGAACAGCGCTTCTTCGGCGCCCATCTCTTTCGGCGCGCAAACGGTGCCCGCCACTTTCATCAGGTCTTCGTACCAGATGTCGCGATGCTGGTTCCACTTGATGTCGCCACCGGTGCGCTTGCAGACGATGACTTTCTGAATGCTGCTAGTTTCCGGGTTGGTCAGCGCGTCGTCGACGTTGGCCTTGAGGGAAATCTTCTTGCCGGCGCGGATGCCTTCGTCAGCGGTGATCACCACTTTCGATTTGCAGTCGATGATGCGACCGGCCAGGGCTTCCGGCGAGAAACCGCCGAACACCACCGAGTGAATCGCGCCGATCCGGGTGCAGGCCAGCATGGCGACCACGGCTTCGGGAATCATCGGCATATAAATGGTCACCACGTCGCCGCGGTGCACGTCCTGACCACGCAGGGCGTTGGCGAGTTTGCACACTTGTTCGTGCAGTTCGCGGTAGGTGATGTTGCGGCTCTCGGAAGGATCGTCGCCCTCCCAGATGATCGCGACTTGATCGCCGCGCTCGGCCAGATGACGGTCGAGGCAGTTGTAGGAAACGTTCAGGGTGCCGTCGGCAAACCACTTGATGTCGACATGGTGATCGTCGAACGACGTCTGTTTCACCGTGGTGAAAGGTTTGATCCAGTCGAGACGCTGAGCTTGCTCGCGCCAGAAGCCGTCAGGGTTGACGACCGACTGCTGGTACATGGCTTTGTAGGTCGCCTCGTCAGTCAGCGTGTTAGCCAGAACCTCGGGACGAACGGGATACAGAGAAGCCGCACTCATCTTTCCTACCTCGGTGTAATAGTTGTTTTTGTATGACCCTGTTGTAACGGGGCGGGGGCCATAGAACCATTCGACGATGGTAGTAACAAGCCCTCGCCCACCCACGAGGGCCCGTGTAGGAGCTGCCGAAGGCTGCGATCTTTTGATCTTCAGGCGATTGTTACCAAATCTGCCAAAGGTGTTTATCAAAACCCGCTCTGTTTACCCCCGCCCCAACTCCCTAAAATTCACCTCGCCAACAAGGCAACCGCGATTAACAACGATACAGCCCCCACGAAGGCCGTTAATCCAAGTCTCAAGTAATAACTGCAAACGATGAAGTTCCACACGCAACCCTAAAAAGGTTGCGTGACCCCACTCGACCTCAAAAAGGTAAATTTGAAATGAAAGCTTTATTGGTTCTGGCCCTCAGCAGTCTGTGCGCAACCGCCATGGCAGATGAGGTCCCGACTGATGTCGCACAGCAACAACCGGTGATCGAGGAATACACTTACTCCACTCACCTGGACATCGCCAATGTTGTATCGATGAGTGAAATTCCGAACGTCTGCGAAGTAGTACCGGCAAAAATGGAGTACGACGACTCCAAAGGTCAGCGCCACATCCTGCGCTACAGCGTGATGGGCAACGGCTGCACCAATTGATGATTCGAGACTGCACCGAATTGGATCTCTCAGCGCGTCATTGAGGGTCGATTCCAGCCCGACTTCGGTCGGGCTCAGTTGTGTCTGGAGTCGGTCAAAAGGGTTGCAAAACACAAGATATAGTGAAAAACGCAGTTTTTTGCTCATTTCTTGAGCAACCAAAGCCTGGCGAAAAAATTAATCAAAAAAAATTCTCACGGGCCAACATCCGCGAAAGCCCTGTAAACCCTCGCTCCGACTGAAATACCCTTCCCGATCGACCGCCCTGTGCTGATTCGCCTCCCCCACGCACGTGTTTTTTTCCCTATAATGCCGCCCTAATCGGGTCAGCAATATTCCCTTACAGGGACCAACGCCATTCTGAAGCCCCGCAGTCGCGTTCAACGTGATCTGCGCCCGTCAGAGGCTCTCGGAAACCCGTACAAAATTCTGTTTTATTGCCTGCCTTAGCTGCTGCAAAAAACGATTCCTTAAGATCCAACGCGGTCTGTACGACCGTGTGAAAAACCAACCAATCAGGTTTCACACGGGCGACAGGCCCTCACGCAGGAGACGACACGTCATGCTGAGCTGGGACGAATTCGACAAAGAAGACAGTGAAGTAGCAACCGTGAAAGGCGCCAACGCCGGCCACGCTACTGAAGCCAACATGGACCGCCTCGACAACGCTGGCGGTGCCGCTGCGATCGAAGCTCGCGCCGTGACTGCCGACGACTCGGCCGCTGTCGCCCGCGCCAAGGCTGCACTGAACTCCCTCGACGTCGCCGAAGGCCTCGCCGAACTCGAAGGCGCCTCCGCCCGTGTCGCCGTTGACGAAAAGCGCATGATCAACTGCCGCGCCGACCTCAACCAACTCGTGCCATTCAAGTACGACTGGGCCTGGCAGAAGTATCTGGACGGTTGCGCAAACCACTGGATGCCGCAAGAAGTCAACATGACCGCCGACATCGCCCTCTGGAAAGACCCGGAAGGCCTGACCGACGACGAGCGCCGCATCGTCATGCGCAACCTCGGCTTCTTCTCCACCGCCGACTCCCTGGTTGCCAACAACCTGGTACTGGCCGTGTACCGCCTGATCACCAACCCGGAATGCCGCCAGTACATCCTGCGCCAGGCTTTCGAAGAAGCGATCCACACCCACGCCTACCAGTACTGCATCGAATCGCTGGCCATGGATGAAGGCGAAATCTTCAACATGTACCACGAGATCCCATCGGTTGCTAAGAAGGCAGCCTGGGGCCTGAAATACACCCGCTCGATCTCCGATCCGAAGTTCGAAACCGGCACCCCGGACACCGACAAAGAACTGCTGCGCAACCTGATCGCCTACTACTGCGTTCTGGAAGGCATCTTCTTCTACTGCGGCTTCACCCAAATCCTCTCCATGGGCCGCCGCAACAAAATGACCGGCGTCGCCGAGCAGTTCCAATACATCCTGCGCGACGAATCCATGCACCTGAACTTCGGCATCGACGTGATCAACCAGATCAAAATCGAAAACCCACATTTGTGGGATGCCGAGATGAAGGAAGAAGCGACCCAGATGATTCTGCAGGGTACGCAGCTGGAGATCGAATACGCGCGTGACACCATGCCTCGCGGGGTGTTGGGCATGAACGCGGCGATGATGGAGGACTACCTGAAGTTCATCGCTAACCGTCGTTTGTCGCAGATTGGTTTGAAGGAAGAGTACCCAGGGACGACGAACCCGTTCCCTTGGATGAGCGAGATTATGGACTTGAAGAAAGAGAAGAATTTCTTTGAGACGAGAGTTATTGAGTATCAGACTGGTGGTGCTCTGAGCTGGGACTAATGGTCTCGCTCGGCATGATTTGACGATTGCGGTTTGAGTCGGCGAGTCGAGAAAGCAAAAAGCCCCGAACTGATCGGGGCTTTTTTATTGGGTGTTTTTTTGTAATATGTGATTTGAAGGTTCTGAGTTTTGAGAATGCACCATCGAATGAAGGGGAAACCCCTCAGGAGCGCCAACTAGTACGCCACGCTCCATATCAAACGGCAACACCCAAAGTTTAAGTTGCGGAGAAAATTCAAATACTTCTAGCGGCACATCAAACGCTGAACGCCTTGGATAGACCAGCATCAACTCTCCCTCACCTCCAAGGTATTTATGACCATACGCAAACAATTGGTAAAAATCGGATTGTTTCAAACCGTAGTTTTTTCCTTCTGCAAAAGAGCTCACCCTTTTCCACTTTGTATCTAGTACCCATTTTTTTTGTTGAGAGCCAACTATTAGATCTGGCTTTAGTTTGAAGAAGCTCCTTCCCCTGTGCTGACACATGGACTCGCTTTGGGCCTGAGACTGAAGATGGGCACCTGGAAGTAAATCAGCGTGAAGGCTAGCAGCAACATAGCGTTCAAACAGCTTTTCCATAGGAAATAACAGGCTCATGCCATGCCAATCGCCAGCCACCGCCAACGGTACATGTTGATTAATAATCAGCTCACACCATGGTTTTACTGGAACGTAGTGAGCCATCAACCGTTCTCCGCTCCATTTCTTGAAATCCTGCTGAGCGTCGCAACTTGCAGGAATTTCTAACAAAGCATTTCTTAGCTCCTGGGCCAGACGCCAGCTACCTGCATCCTTCGTAACCTTGCAAACTTGATCTAACGCAAATTTGAGCAATCTATTCTCCGGACGATCAGGTGAATAGATATCATGTCGAATTTGGAATCGATGTTGACGGCCGGTTGGCTGGCGCATTTGTTTGACAAAATCCAACTGGCCACGCAAGAACCGTTGCTCCTCCTCCACACGCAAATAGTCAAAACGCAAACCTCGTTTAACTAAATGTTCCAAAGCTAATAAAAACTGGCTGATGATCCATTCACTCAGTGGCGCATCGAAATACTGTAGATCTGCCGCACCGACATCCCGAGTTGGTAATTTCAGTGATGCCTGAATCATTCGACGAAGCAACGCTCTGCTCTGAACGATGCAATCTTCACTCTCAAAATGTTTGGGAAGTATCTCGATAACTGTCCCGCAAGGCGTTTCCAACACTCCGACAAAGTTATCGAGCATCAGTAAACAACGGTTTTCCAGCTGAATCAGTGACGCACCCGCGCGACTAAAATTAGCATTCAAATTGCACAGCCAGTCAAAAGCAGATACCGATACTTGTACGAGATCCAACGTGGGTTCAGCAATTGCATCCGTTGTAAGCCTCGCGTACTCACGGACAGTGATGACGGATTTCACACCCTCTCACCTTTCAATGCTCCGATTACGGCTACACCCAGATGCCGAGTATTGAATTCACGACCACTTACATGGTGCGTTGTTAACCCATGCGCTGCAGCAAGCTCACGTAGAATGGGCTTAGATGGACTAACGATCTTCCCAGATTTCAAAACCTCGATCGACCCGCTCTCCAATTGTCGAACCAGAATATCATCTTTTTCTGCTTCGATACCTTCCTGGATTTTAGGAGGTATCGATTGGTGATCGATAATTCCCCAAAACGACTCAATACGAGCAAACGCGTCCTCGTTAATATTCCAATGGTTATTCTCGCTATTCAGTGTCACTTGATCGCCAAAAATAGAATTAGAACTGATTGATGGCTGTTGGATAAAACAATTCTCAAAAGCCTTGCGATGATCATTGAGAACCCACTGAATACGCTGCCAGTCTTCGAAAAAATACTCTTGCAGCAACGGCACGATCTGCTCGCGAAAGATCTGCCCCAGCCGTTCCACTGTCGAGTCTTTTTCTAGCGACATGAAATACGCATGTCCCAAACAATGATCTCGATCTAGAAGCAGTTCGATCCGCTGATTCATCACGTTCAGAAGCTGACCTACGTTGATCCCTTCCACCACAACATTTTTCAATAACTCTGGTTTTGGTGTCATTTCTCGGAATGTAAAACGTCTGCGCAAAGCGATGTCTAAACCTGCCAAGGAACGATCGGTTGTATTCATAGTGCCTATTAAATAGACATTACCAGGAACACTGAATCTCTCTTTAGAATAGGGAAGCGTAATCTCAAGACTCTCTTCCGCGCCCATACGCTTGGACGGTTCAACGAGCGTAATTAGTTCACCAAAAATCCGCGAAATATTTCCACGATTTATTTCATCAATAATCAACACTCGCGCACTATTATGCTGACCCATCGCGATAGACTTTACTTCATTATGCGGCCTGCTCAAAACACGCTCGACCAAAGTAGGGAGTATATTGTTGTAGCCGTTAACAAGATATGGTTCAAGTTTCGTCTCGGGAATCTTATCAAATACCGACTTGATATTAATATCAGCAACTGTCAATCTGCCGGCACGCACATATTCAGCCAAGGTATTGAGAATACTCATCCCGATTGGAAGCTGTTTCCCATTGGGTTTTATTAAGCTTAGCAATTCAGTAGAGGAACTTTCGACAACGTAGCCTCTGCCAAATGACTCACCTTTCGAAAAGCATTGGCCCAGCGCGCCGTCTGCGTTGGAATCTCGAAAAGGTGAGCCTAGTGATTTTGCAGCGGAAGATGGATCCCGTGAGGAGTCAGCACTCGCATCAGAGCACAAGTTTTTGAACACTCCGTCGGCAACCTCATAACGAAGTTGCCCATCTTCACCACTCACTGCTCGAAGTCCCTCAACAAAGTCCTCGTAGCTAAAGCTCTGATGAAACGTCACAAACTCGACGTGACCGTCTGCGGCTAGCTCATCAAAACGTTTTTTGAGGGTTGCGCGGTCTTCTCTATTGGACTGCAGAAAATCTGGATCCAGAATCTCCAGCGCGGCTTCGATGGTCGCGTACGTTTTGCCAGTTCCCGGAGGGCCGAACAAAATTTGGTTGAGTGCAGGCGAAGTCATCGAAGCGCTTTCCTTGCTATTAGCAGAATATGTGGAGATTGAACCAAAACATTTGGTGATCTCACCGCTTGAAAAAGCGGCGCTCATCGTAGGAAATGGCTCACTACTTATGGAAACTATTCCTACAACGGTACCCACATTGCTATCACGGGTAAAGCACGTGAGCCTCACAAGGAATCCGCCAGAGTTGATGCCACCCGTCGCCAACAGGCTACCTCCCACGAATCCAGCATCATCCTGAAAACAATCAGTGCAACCCGCCCCGCCTCCCGCTATTAATACCCCTCCCCCCACTCAAGGATCCGAGCCCCACCATGAAATTCGATCTCGCCTACTGCCTCAGCCTCGACGACAAGTTGTCGATCTATGATGTTCGCGATCTCAATTTCGATGAGACGGTGGCGTTCGACTCTGCGAAGGAACACTTCCAGTGCCCCAACGATGCCTGTCGTTCGGCGTTCGAGGCTTCCAATGAGTTGGGGACGTTTAACGCCAAGAACGTGAATTACGTGCGCACGCCGCACTTCAAGAATCTGCCCACTACCCAACATGTGGCGGGTTGTCCGTATGTGAGTTTGAAGGCGTCGGCGTCGGGCGTTGAGACGGCGGATGGCGAGGTGGATGACGGGCGTGAGGAGCACTTCCCATCGGAGTTGTTGCTGACCCGGCGTGAGTATGTGCGCAAGCCTGTCGCGCCAGCGGGGGCGGCGGATGTTTTGCGCGATGATCCGGTTCGGGTGGTGGCGGACGGTGGTAAAGAGTCGGCGGGTCGTGAGTCGGCGCCGGACAAGACCAGTGTGTTTGCGCATCCGGTGGAGTGTTTTGTTTCCAACTTCGCGGACAAGGAGTTGCTTAAGCGGATGCCGTTGAAGGTCGGCGAGCATTCGGCGCCGTACAGTTCGTTCTTCAAGAAGGTTGAGTATCTGACAGACAACAAGGGGCTGATTTACTGGGGGCGGATCAAGAAGATCGAGGACTTCCACAGTGGTGCCAGTTTTCGCATCGATTTCGTAGACAAGGTCTGGTTCAAGAAGCCCGAGGACAGTAAGAAGAAGCCGTATCCGGTCAGCGTTTATCTGAACAAGAAGCTGATCGACAACTACCGCAAGCGTAAGGCGTTTCTGGAAGAGATCAAGCACGCGGCGGATAGCGACAAGGCGTTGTTCTGTTTCTTCTATGGGGTGACGCCGGAGTTGAAGCAGGTGCCTGGCAAGAAGAACCCCGAAAAGCCTTTCGAGGTCTTCAATGCCAATATCGAGAACCTGGATCACTTCATTATTCGTGAAGCGCCGGGGCTGGAGTGACGGTTAACCCTGGGGCAGTTGCAGTTTGACGGCGCCGGGGTGTTGTTTGATCAGCGAGTACGGCAGGATCGACCAGTCGGGTGAATCGCAGGCTCGCTCGACACGGGCAAAGTACGCGCCCACATACAAACCTTTTTCGCTGAAGTGCCAGTTGGAATAGCTCCAGTTGTCTTCATTGGTGAAGTCGCAACTGTCTTCATCACCTTCCTCCGGTTTCTTCATTTCATCCGGGTACAACGCGGTGAGTTGTTTGATCAGCCACGGCTTGAAGACTTCGCTTTGGTACTTCGAGCGCGCGGCGTCTTCGACCTCGGTCAACGGCTGGTCACCGCCTCGGTAACGATCGGCGTGAAGAATTGGCTGCCCCTCGCCCACCCAAAGGACGTCTTCGAGCGACAACGGATGGCCGGTTTTCACATCGATGTTAAGCGGTGAATCGCCGAAGTCCGGGTGCGCGCCGCCGCAGTCGTAGCTGGTGGAAATGTTCAGGCTGATCACACTAGGCGAGATAAAAGTCGGGGTGACGTCCTGGAGGAATTCGGCATTTTCGCCGCCTCGCAACTGGCAACCGTAATAACTGATGGCCTCGTCCCACAAGCGCCCGAGCAACTGCTGGTTAACCCGTTGCAGATCTTCTTGTGGCATCCCGGATTCGATGCTGAACATGGACATCTGGGTATCAGGCTCTTCCCACCGTTGCAGGGAGTAGCCCATGAAGTCCTGCTTTTTACCGGGTTTGAGTTTGAGTCCCTGAAGCCGCAGATATTCGTAGGGCTCGGACTTGGGCAACTTGGCGATGTAGGGAAGAGCATTCGCCGGCACTTCGGGAAGTGGCGTATCGGTGACCAGTACGGGCAGTTTTTTGCCTTTAGCGTTTTGCCATTCGCCTTTCCAGCCGGCCTCAATCGGTTTCAGTTTGAGGGTCGGTAATG
The DNA here is from genome assembly GCF_009764645.1 of Pseudomonas sp. PB106. Classification (GTDB taxonomy): domain Bacteria; phylum Pseudomonadota; class Gammaproteobacteria; order Pseudomonadales; family Pseudomonadaceae; genus Aquipseudomonas. Next base: position 19,933 of record NZ_RWIM01000103.1, on the reverse strand, counting down.
GCTTGTCCGGGTCCATCCGATTGCTGCCCTCTGTGAGCAGCAAAACGTCATTTTTATAGGTGCCGTTTAGCTCTAGATCGCGGTGAAACTTCTCATAGCAGTAGCGACCTGTGACTTGTTCCGGATCACTGATGTCGACTTCGAAAACGATCGGCATCTTGCCCAATGTGCCAGTGAACACCATCCGGTTATCTTCGGCGTGCGCGGTGGACAGCATTGAGAACAGCAGAGCGGCGCATGGTGCCAGGTGCATCAGTCCCTTGAGCATTGATCGTTCCTTGAAAGAGGCAGAGGCCGCGCCGGCACTTGCGGGCCGGCGCGGATAAATTCGCGGAGGATTATGGCGAGGAGTTGTTGCGGAATCGAGCTTCATTGCACGATCAATTCATTTGCAGTCCGCCCTCGAAAGCACGGATCTCTCGCTCAGCCTTCTTGCGTCGGACCATCGCAGCCTGAACTTCTATCTCATCGACAGCGCAATATCGGCGTAGCCAGTGGGCGACCATTTCTTCATCTGGCCTGAAGTAATCCTTGCGCCCCTTGCTGTTTCTAAGTTGACTGTTCATCTGCGCATCGAACCCGATAGCCGCACGTTCGCCCTGCGGCAAACAGCCCCACTCGGCAGCGCAATCCTGGAAAAACCAGGCGATTTGTTCAATGTGTTTTTGGGCTCCGCGATGGCTGCGACGATAGAACTGTTGTTCCGCGCAGGCTTTTTCAAAACGATCCGACAGAATTCCCGCATCAACCCATTGCATGAAGTCATGGTTGATCGCATCGCGTATCAAACCTTCGTGCCAGCGTTCAACAAGTCCAGCGACAAACCCTTCAACATCGGCCTTTTTGGCATTGGCCAAGATCATGCAATAACGGGTTTGCACATGAATGACGAGCAACACATGTTTGCGCTGGACGGAGATTGCGTGCACCAGCCACTGCTCGCTGGAGTTGCCCAATTCATCATTTTCGATCACAGCGGTCGGCGGCTTATCGTCCACTGGCGTGATCTTTTTACCCTTGTGAACACGACTGAAGAATTTGCTGGCAGCTTCGGAGCAATTGAAGATCAACATCCTGGTTCTCTAGTAAATTCTGGAGGACAACGCTCAGTCATCGTTTGTGATTTCTTCCGCCCATTCAATTTGGTAAGGCTGACGCACGGCTTCCGAAATCCTCTCACGCTGCGCTTCGCTGAGGCCGGACAATTCCTCATCAGTCAGCAAGTCACGCGCGACCATCATAAACAATGGCAGCCACACGTTTGAACGGCTCATTCGCTGATCAAATACATCCGCCATGTCTTTATCTCGACTGCGAACAAGGCGATACAGTGTCAGGTAGCGCGCGTGAGCTGAGAGAGTCTTGTTTTTAGCGACGATTTGGGTCTCTGCCAGAACACCTTGGCAAAAACGATCCAGCGCCAACTTGCGCAGCTCCTTGTACTTTTTCCAATCACTCTCGGAAATCGACATATCCCCCTCCACTGCTTGATTACGAACAGAGCCAAGCACCCACTCACTTGAGTGAAATGCTCAGCATCACAATGATCAACAAACCAATATAGACCCAAGCATGCACCCGATCCGGAATCCGCCCGATCCACGGCGTGGCCAGTCTGATCCCCAACAACGACCCCACCGTCAGCAGCGCAAACGCCAGCAAATCCACATACCCGATAAACCACGCGCCCAACGCAGCCTGACTGAACCCGGCCAGCGCCATGTACGTCAGCGTCCCAGCCAACGCCACCGGCACGCTCAGCGGATTGGCCATGGACGTCGCTTGCGACATGCTCAGTCCGCAACGACGCAACAGCGGCACGGTCATGACGCTGCCTCCTACACCGAGAAACGTGGCGATGGCGCCGATGCCTACACCGCCTGCGGAAGTTTCCGTATTACCGAGTCGGCGTGGGATGACGTTTGCGTTCTGAGTGAGGAATCCGCGTCTGAGCAAGCAGTCGACGATGGTCACGCCGAGGTAGGCGATGAACGCGTAGCGAATCACCTCGCCACTGACCCACACCGCCGCTATCGCGCCGATCACTGAGCCGACTGCAATAAATCCACCCAATGGCCACAGGTAATGGCGGATGAGGTTGCCGGCGCGACGGTGTTTGTCGGTGGCGATGAGGGCGTTGACGATCATTACGCAGGTTGAGGTAGCGACGGCGATGTGCATCGCCGATTGGCCGATAGGGTCGTCGGCGCCGTGGCTGGCGGTGAGCAGGCGATACAGCAGCGGCACGACGACGAAGCCGCCGCCGAAGCCGAACAGCACAGCGGTGATGCCGGTCATGCAACCGAAAAGTGTGAGCGAGAGGTAGAACATTTCGAGTCGTCCGCAGGTGGGAAGCGAGCGAAGATAGAGCGGCATGGCTTGGCCTGCTTCAGCAAGTCAGCCAATAATATTTGCGTTTACGCCAACCCTTGGGAATCGCTCGATGCGCAATGTTTCGATCAATCTGTTGGATGACACACCGCGCAAGGTAGTAGCGATTGGGACGGATTATTCCCACGGACATCTGTTGCCGTTTCATACACATCGTCGGGCGCAATTGTTATACGGCGCGACCGGAGTGATGCAGGTCAGCACTCATGACGGCAACTGGGTGGTGCCGCCGCAGCGAGCGGTGTGGATTCCGCCGGGGGTGGCGCATGAGGTGTTGATGCTCGGGGTCAGCACGCGCAGCGTGTACATCGAACCGGGAGCGGTGGACCTGGGTGGGCATTGCCAAGTGATCAGTGTGTCGCCGTTGCTGAGGCAGTTGTTGATGGAAGCGGTGGAGTTGCCGTTGCTCTACGACGAGGCGGGTCGCGATGGCGTGTTGATCGATTTGCTCTTGCATGAACTCTCCCGCAGTGCGCCCCTGCCCTTGCACATTCCGTTGCCGGCTGACGGAAAACTGCTCGCGCTGTGTCAGAACTTTCTGCATCAACCCAATGCACATCAAACGCCGCAACAGTGGGCGGATCAGTTGCACGTAAGCTTGCGTACCTTCAATCGGCTGTTCCGCCAACAGACCGGGCTGAGTTTCAGCCAGTGGCGCCAGCGTGCCTGTGTGGTGCTCGCGCTGGCCAGGCTGGCGGCGGGCGATGCGGTGACGCGGATCGCTCTGGACTTTGGTTACGAGAGCCCGGCAGCGTTCTCGACGATGTTTCGGCGAGTGCTGGGTCAGGCACCGTCCGTCTGGTTGCAGGCGTCGACCTAGGGGAAATCGAAAATTGCGTTTGATCCCGGCCGAAAACAACTGTACAAAAACACAGTACATTTTCAATCAGCACTCTTGAGCCCGGAGCACACCATGGCCTCTCTTGCGATGAACCACATCCTCGAACGCATTGCCCTCTTCCAGTTCACCCCGACGCATTGTGTCCAGGCCCGAGCGATGCTGGGCTGGAGCGTGGAACAGCTGTCGCGGGAGGCCGAAGTTCCGGTTGAAGACATTCAACGGTTCGAGGCGCAGCACGACGTGGCAGATGCGGCGCGGTTGGCGCTGGCTTATCGATTTGAGGCGCAGGGGTTGGTGTTCTTTCCGGGATTTGCACCGGGGCGCAGTGCGAGTGTGCAGGGTGCGACGGCGGAATCGGTGGGGCGTGGGGATTTTGCGATGGCTGATTGAGTCATCTCATTTACCAGAACGTCATCGCGTTGGGGAGCGATGCCGTTCTGTGTGAGTAGCGTTACTTGAATGCAGGGTGCTTGAGCTCGGCCGACTCTTGTTCATAGCTGTAAGCCATCGCCAGCAATTGCGGTTCGCTCCAGCGCGTGCCGAAAAAGAACACCGAGGTCGGCATGCCGTCATCCTTCATGCCTGATGGCAGGGTGATCGCCGGATAGCCCGCGACGGCGGCAGAAAATTGCGAATAGCCGTCGTCCTCGGAAACCAGCGCATCGAGATTGTATTCACGCGGTTGCTCGTCGATGGCCTCTTGGAAACTCGCCCGGAGGGTTTCGATGATTGCGGCCGCTTCCTGCGCGGTGGTGGTCGAAGCCTGTATGGCTTCGAGCATCGTCTGGCCGTAGCCTTCGTGGCCGGGATTAGTCCGGTTGAAGTCAATCAACGCCTGCAACGACTCAACGGCCACGCCAGTGCGGCTGACGAGGTATTGCGGCAGTTCATGCTTCACGCCGCTCATCAGTGCGTCGAAGTAACCGTCCATGTCGGGCATGCGAATCGTCAACGGAACCAGGGTCGCGCCCTGCTCTTGCAGGGTGATCATTGCCTTCAGGAATTCACCGCTGTGCGTCAACGGCACGCCATTGGTTCCCGCATAGGCGATTGGGTAACCAATGCGCTTGCCGTTCAAGGCGTCCTTGGCAAGCAAACCGGTGTAATCGATACCGTGTGGAGCGTCAGAGGTGGCCGCATCGGCAGCATCGGCCCCTTGGAGGGCGTTGAACATCAGCGCGGCGTCCATCACCGTGCGGGTCAGGGTACCTGGCGTATCCTGCAGGCGAGTGATCGGCACGATTCCCGAGCGGCTAAACAATCCCAGTGTCGGTTTAACGCCTACCACACCGTTGGCTGTTGCCGGACAGGTGATCGAGCCGTTGGTTTCGGTTCCGATCGTGAGTGGAGCAAAACCCGCTGCCACAGCAACCGCCGATCCCGCGCTGGAACCACAGACTCCGGCGCTCAGCACATGAGGGTTTTTACTTTGCCCGCCGCGGCCACTCCAGCCGTGCGGCAACGTCATGTCACGCACATTGGCCCATTCGCTCATGTTGGTTTTACCCAACACGATTGCACCGGCTTCGCGCAGTTGTTTAACGATAAACGCATCGTTGGCTGCAGGTTGACCGACCATGGCCAGAGAGCCTGCACTGGTTTGCATTTTGTCAGCCGTATCGATGTTGTCCTTGAGCAAGACAGGAATGCCGTGCAACGGACCACGGATCTGCCCTGAGACACGCTCCTTGTCCAGAACCGCAGCGATTTCGATCGCGTCAGGATTCAGTTCGATGATGGCGTTAAGAGACGGCCCTTGCTTGTCCAGCGTCGCAATGCGAGCCGACAAATGCTCCACCAGCGAGACAGCGCTCAGTTCGTTACGGCTCATCATCTTGCCGAGTTCATCGGCGCTGGCGTATTCAAGCGCATTGGTTGCGAAAGCAATGTTTGGCGCCAACAGAGAAATCACCATGGCTCGGGCGAGCAAATTCGCCTGGCGTTTAAAGCAGTACTTCATGTTTATCGTCCTTGTTTAGGCTAGTCACGAGTGAGTCGTTCACTCGCGACCAAGCCTACCGAGAACGAAGGAAAGAGCTGTCAGCCACATGATCCTCAAGCGGTAGGAAAAGTCATCCTGACTTGTAGCCGCTACAAGCAGCAGAGGATTTTTCCGACACGTCATGTTCCAAATTCAGCCACCACGCCTGTCCACGTTGTGGTTGTAACAGATTAAACGCCTCGCCCATCTGCGGCGTGGTAATGGAAACACTGCGCTCCCACGCCAGCGCCAGAATACGGTCGAAAGGTTCATGCCAGGCATGCATCGACAGGTCGAATGTGCCGTTGTGGATCGGGAAGAGCCAGCGCCCCTTGAGGTCGATGTGCGCTTGCAAGGTTTCTTCCGGTTGCATGTGCACGTGCGGCCATTCGACGTTGTAGGCACCGGTTTCCATCAGGGTCAGGTCAAACGGGCCGTACTGTTCGCCGATGCGTTTAAAGCCGTCGAAATAGCCGCTGTCGCCGCTGAAGAAGATTCGGCTGTCGCCGTCGATCATCACCCACGACGCCCACAACGTGCTGTTACCGTCGAACAAGCCACGACCGGAAAAGTGTTGCGACGGTGTAGCGATGAAACGGATGCCGGCGATTTCAGTGCCCTGCCACCAGTCGTACTGGCGGACTTTGCTGGCGTCGATGCCCCATTTGATCAGGGTGTCGCCGACGCCCAGCGGGGTCAGGAAGTACGTGGTCTTGGCCGCGAGTTTGAGCACAGCCGCGTAATCGAGATGGTCGTAGTGGTTGTGCGAGAGGATCACCGCTTCAATTGGCGGCAACTGATCGATGCTGATCGGTGGCGGGTGGAAGCGTTTCGGCCCGGCCCATTGCACCGGCGAAGCACGCTCAGCGAAAACCGGGTCGGTGATGAAGAATTTGTCGCGCAACTTGAGCAGCAGCGTCGAGTGACCGAGGCGATAGACGCTGAAGTTTGGCGCCGCCAGCAGGTCTTCACGAGTCAGCGGTTGCACCGGGATTGCCGCCGTCGGCCGGGTATTGCGCGGTTTGTGGAAAATCATGTTCCACATGATCCGCAGCATTTTGCGCAGGCCTTCGCGTTGCACCGGCGCGTGATTGCGGAACAGCCCTTGATCCTGTCGAGAGGCTTCAGGCGTGGAAGTGTTATCCGGGGGAGAGACTGGATTGGCCATGACTGAATGACTCCAGGAAAACCGGGGAATTCACGGCTTTCCAAGGTGGGACGATAAATGGCCAAAGCTGCACGCACAGGCCGAACTTCTGTTTTTTAGGTTGTGAGGATTAACGCAACATTACACTGGGCGGTGTAGTTTCTAGGTTGCATCAAAGCGGATGACAAGTAAACTGCCAAGTGTAATTTCACCCTTTCCCTGCCGAAGCGTATTTATGACAGCTCCACAGCGACTCACCGACCGAAAACGCGAAGCCATCATCCAGGCGGCGATTGCCGAGTTTCGTGCCAACGGATTCGAGATCACCAGCATGGACAAGATCGCCGCGACGGCCGGTGTGTCGAAGCGTACGGTGTACAACCATTTTCCCAGCAAGGAAGAGTTGTTCGCCGAAATTCTCAACCAATTGTGGACGCGGATCAGCGCCGAGCCGGCGGTCATCTACAACCGGGAACAACCCTTGCGCGAGCAGTTGCGGCAAATGCTTCAGGCCAAGGTGCAGATGATGGCCGACGAAAACTTCCTGACCCTGGCGCGGGTGGCAATTGCCGCGACCATTCATTCGCCTGAGCGCGCGCAAAACATGGTCGAGCGTATGGGCGAGCGCGAAGAAGGCCTGACCGTGTGGATTCGCGCCGCGCAGGCCGACAGTCGACTGAAACCGGTTGATCCGGAATTCGCCGCACACCAGGTGCAGGGACTGCTCAAGACCTTTGGTTTCTGGCCGCAGATGTCGATGGGCCGCGCCGCTTTGGATACCGAAATGCAGAACACCGTGGCCGAATCGGCGCTGGAGATGTTTCTGGCCCACTACCAGCTCTAAAACGCCTCTCTGCTGCGCGAATCATCGATTAAATGGCTCGGAAGGACACTGATTATTCCCGTTGGAATAAATGACAATGTCCGACAATCGACCGACGGACGGTCGACCTGAGAAAAATACTGCAAAGTATTTCAGGATGAATTTTCGCGCGGGCCATCATGGAAAACCAACGCGGCAAAGGCTTGTCATTCGCCCGACGCATCTACCTGCCACGGGCCATCGGTCTGGGGATTGGTTTCTTCAGCGTCGGCGCCGCGTTGTATCCGCTGAACATGCCCGGTTGGGTGTGGGCGCTGTTGCTGTTCAACGGCTTTGCATGGCCGCATCTGGCTTATCAGATCTCGACGCGTTCGGCTTTTCCGTATCAGGCGGAACGCCGCAACCTCTTATACGACTCGCTGTGCGGCGGTTTCTGGGCGGCGTGTTTTCAGTTCAATCCACTCACCACCGTGACCATCCTGTCGATGATGACCATGAACAATGTCGCTGCCGGTGGCTACCGATTGTTCGTGTTCGGCGCCCTCGCCCAACTCGCCGGCGTGCTGCTGGGCTGGTCGATCTTCGGTTTCAAATTCAGCCTGACCATGACGCAGACTCAAGTCTGGGCCTGTCTGCCGATGCTCACCCTGTATCCATTGGCCTTGGGCATGGTCTGCTATCGCCTGGCGATCAAACTCTCGCAACACAAACGCGCCCTCAGTGCGCTGAGTCAAACCGACAGCCTGACCGGCCTGCTCAACCACGGCGCCTGGAAAGACCTGCTGCACTTGAAGTTTCAACAGTGCCGCCAGCACAACACCCCGGCCACGCTGGCGTTGATCGACATCGATCACTTCAAGGACATCAACGACAGCTTCGGGCACATCGTCGGCGATGAGGTGCTGCGGCAATTGAGTACAGACCTCAAACATCAACTTGATCAATACGAATTGGCCGGCCGCTATGGCGGTGACGAGTTCTGCGTGATCCTGCCGACGTTGCCGCTGAACAAGGCCGAAGCCTTGATGGAGCAATTGCGCGAAGCATTGCTGCAATACCGTCATCCGCAGGTACCCGCATTGCGAGTGAGCCTGAGTATTGGTCTGGCGCGGTATCAAACCTCGTACAAGGATGCGCTCGACTGGCTGGACGATGCCGACAAAGCGCTCTACACCGCCAAACACACGGGCCGCAACACCATCAGTGTCGCCTTGGGTCGGGCCGCGACGGACAACGCCGGCGCCTGAAAAGTTATACAAAATTACAAATATTTACTTTCTTGTACAAGTTTCTGAAGTTTTGTATAAGTAGCCATCTGCCACCCAGGGAATGATGGTATTGAGCAGTCATTGCCGAATGTCATCCGCACATTCGGTTTGTCAGCGCCGGAACAGGGACTGAATCCTCGATCTTCCCTACTGCCCGAGCACTGAACATGTTCTTCAATCGCCACAAGTCCGCCCTCGACGATCTCCAGCACACCATTACCGAGCAAAACGGCCTGCTGGACGCGATCAATCGCTCCATGGCGGTGATTGAGTTCGACCTCGATGGCGTGGTGCTGCGCGCCAATGACAACTTTCTCAAGACCATGGGCTACACCGCCGAACAAGCGATCGGCCAGCCCCATCGGCGCTTCTGTACACCGGAATTCGGACGCAGCGCTCAATACACTGACTTGTGGTCACGCCTGAAAAACGGCCAGTTTCAGTCCGGGACGTTTGAACGGGTCGACGGTAAGGGTCAGCCAATCTGGCTTGAAGCCAGTTACAACCCAATCAAGGATGCCTCGGGCCGCGTGGTGAAGGTGGTCAAATACGCCATGGACGTGACCGCCAAGGTGCAACAGGAAAGTGAAGCCAACGCCAAGTTGCAGGCCATCGATCGGGCCATGGCAGTCATCGAGTTCAACCTCGACGGCAGTATTCTCACGGCGAATCAGAATTTTCTGACGCGGATGGGCTACACCCTCGCCGAGCTTAAAGGAAAACATCACCGTTTGTTCTGCACGCCAGCCTTGGTTAACAGCAGCGCTTATGAAGATTTCTGGCGGCGTTTGAATCAGGGCGAGCTGTTCCAAGGTCAGTTCGAGCGCGTGGATAAACGCGGGCAAACGGTGTGGCTGGAAGCCAACTACAACCCGGTGTATGACGCCGCCGGACGCTTGTGCAAAGTGGTGAAGTTCGCCTCGGATGTCACCGCTCGTGTCGAGCAGCATGAGCAGGATGCGCGCAGTGCCAGCGCCGCTTATCACATCTCCGTGGCGACGCGAAAAGTCGCCGAACAAGGCACCCAGGTGATTCAGCAAGCCGCCAGCGAAATGCGCGACATCGCCGAAGACATTGCCGAGTCTTCAACGTTGATCGCACAGCTTGGCGAACGCTCCGAACAGATCACTGCCATCGTCAACACCATCCGCGCGATTGCCGATCAGACCAATCTGCTCGCGCTAAACGCGGCCATTGAAGCCGCCCGCGCCGGTGAACAGGGCCGCGGCTTCGCCGTGGTGGCGGACGAGGTGCGGCAATTGGCGGCGCGCACCAGCGGTTCGACGGCGGAAATTTCCAGCATGATCGGCCTGATCCAGAGCGAAACCCGCCAGGCGATCAAGAGCATGGAAGGCACCCGAGGGCGCGCTGCGGAAGGGGTCGAGTTGGCGAATCAGGCGGGGACGGTGATTCTGCAGATTCGTGATGGCGCCAGTGAAGCGGTGGATGCGGTGAGCATGTTTGCCAATGAGCGGACGCCGGGTTAAACACAGGTCGACCGCGTCGTTGCCTTCGCAAACAGGCTCGCTGCCACAGGTTTATTTGTCGTACACAAAAGGTGTAGCCGACTCGATCTCTGTGGGAGCGGGCTTGCCCGCGAAGCGGCCCGCCGGCAAAACGCAGATCACGGCAAGCGCAACGCCCGCCCCAATTCATCGAACAACGTCACCACCGAACGCAGCGCCCGGCAATCCGGGCGAGTCAGCAGCCACAGGGCGGTGTCGTAGCCGTGCAAGGGTTCGCTCAAGGCTTGTAAACCATCCGTAATCAGAAAGTCCGGCAATGCCGCGACGCCGAGGCCGGCGCGCACTAATTCCGTGACCGATAACATGCTGTTGCAGCGATAACCTGGCGTTACGCCGGGCAAGTGTTGCCGGCGCCAGGCGATGGTCGGGTGATCCGGCAGAAAGTCGTCCGGGGCGATCCAGGTCAGTGCGCTCAGATCAGCCGGATCAACCTTTTGTAGATAACGCGCACTGGCGCACACCCGGTAGGAAATCTTCGCCAGTTGCCGTCCGACCAAGTGCTCGGGCGGTGTACGAGTCAGACGTAAAGCGATGTCGGCATCGCGACGACTGAGGTTGGCGAAATCGTTGGAAGTGCTCAACTCGATGGTCAGTGCCGGGTAGTTGGGCATGAACTGCGCCATTGCCGGCAGCAGCAGACCTTGCAACACCGAATCGGTGCAGGTCAGCCGCACCGTGCCGCTGACCACTTCGCCGCCCTGCTCCACGCCAATCCGCGCCGCTTCCAATGCCTGTTCAGCGCGTTCGGCCTGCTCGGCCAGCGTTTGCGCCAGCGTCGTCGGCAAGTAGCCGGCACGGCTTTTTTCGAACAGTTGCTGACCGAGGGCGGTTTCGAGCCGGCGCACGGCGCGGAACACGGTCGACACGTCGACCTTGAGCAACTGCGCGGCCCGAGCCAGAGAGCCTCCGCGCACCAACGCGAGGATCAGGGCCAGGTCCGGGTAATCGAGCTGATAGTGCGTCGCTGCATTGATCACTTGGGCAAACGCCAATATTGAGTGCGTGAACGCCAATCTATAGTGAGCCCCTTCATTCAACAAGTGCAGGGAACCGCCATGAAAAATCGCAGCATTCGTATTGCCCTGATCGGCGATTACGACCCGCAAGTCACTGCGCACCAGGCCATTCCTGTTGCCCTCGGGCTGGTCGCCGAACACCTCGGTCAAGCGCTGCAATTCGAATGGCTGGCCACCGAGCAGATTCACGCGGAAACATCGCTGAAAGACTTCGACGGGTTCTGGTGTGTGCCCGCCAGTCCCTACAAAAGTGAAGAAGGCGCGCTGCGCGCCATTCGTTTTGCCCGCGAACAACAGCGCCCTTTCCTCGGCACCTGCGGCGGTTTTCAGCATGCGGTACTGGAGTTTTCCCGCAACGTGTTGGGGTGGGTGGATGCTGAACATGGTGAGACATCCCCCGAGTCCGAGCGCGCAGTGCTCACACCGTTGACCTGTTCTCTGGTCGAGGCCGTGGACAGCATTCACTTGGTGCCCGGCTCATTGATCGCCAAGGCGTACGAAACGTCGCAGATTCGTGAAGGCTATCGCTGCCGCTTCGGTGTGAATCCGCTGTTCGAAGCCGAGCTTTTGAATGATCGGCTACAAGCCGTAGGTCATGATTCAGCCGGAGATTTGCGCGCGATCGAACTCGAGGATCATCCGTTTTTTGTCGCCACGTTGTTCCAGCCGGAACGCGCCGCGCTCAAAGGGCTGATGCCGCCGCTGGTTCGGGCGTTTGTCGAAGCTTGCGCGGAGCCACGTTGATGACGTCTTGCTATGCGGTGATTTTCACTTCGACCCGGACCGAAGGTGACAACGGTTACGCCGAGGCAGCCGAGCGCATGGCCGCGTTGGTGAGTGAGCAACCGGGGTTTCTTGGTGTGGAGTCGGTTCGCGGGGCCGATGGCATCGGGATCACGGTGTCGTATTGGGAAAGTGAGGCGGCGATTCTGGTGTGGCGGCAGAACCCTGAGCATCGGCTGATTCAACAGCGTGGGCGCTCGGAATGGTATTCGGCGTTTCATACGCGGGTTTGCCGGGTTGAGCGGGAGTATCGGTTCGGGCAGTGATGTTGGTGATGAACTCACCGGCCCCATCGCTGGCAAGCCAGCTCCCACAGGTACGATGTGATCTTCAGAGCAACGCATAACCTGTGGGAGCTGCGGTGCGACGATTCGACTTGCCAGCGATGGGGCCGGTACAACCACAAAAAAATGTCAGCCCCGCACCAAACTCCGCACCGCCTCAATCTCCGGCACCTCAACCTTGCTCATGTAAACGCGCAACGGCTCGGTGATGTTGATCCGCTCATCGATATTCTGATCCAGCAATAACTGAATCAACGCGCGTTTAAGCGTCATGGTCTGTTCCGTGGCCGGGGCCCAGACAAATTCACTCACAGGAATAATGCCGTCATCGGCCACGTCCATGCCGAACGAATCTTCGCTGAAACGCACGATGTACTGGCCGGTTTTGCGGTTGAGACCGACAAAACCCTTGAGGTCGTCGGCCGCCTGGCAGATGAGTTGGGAGGTGATGCGCATGGTAAACCTCACGAAAAAATGATCGATGGTTTACACGCAGGGCAACGGAACGGCGCGCCCTCTGCCGGGGCGTCTGCCGAGGGCAAGCGTACTGCAAACGGCGCCACAAAAGCGTAGGAAAATTCGCTTTTAATACGTTTATGTCGGTCTGGCGATAGCACGCAAGCGATTCAGTTGTTAAAAGGTACGTCTTTGAAAATGCCCTGCGAAAGGAACTCGATCATGCCCGCCACGTTCACCAAAAGCGCTCTGGTACTGAGCCTGCTGTTCGGCCTCGGTCAGGCGCACGCCGCCACTCAGACCGATCCCGAAGCCGTCGCCGCGGCGCACGGCATCCCGCACCCGGCGGTGATCGCCCACCGTGGCGCGTCGTTCGATGCACCGGAATCCACCGCCGCCTCCTACAAACTGGCCCGTGATCTGGGTGCTGACTATCTGGAAATGGATTTGCAGCGCAGCAAGGACGGCGTGCTGTTCGCCCTGCACGACGACAACCTGCAACGCACCACCGACGTCGCCACCAAGTTCCCTGAGCGCAAGGACAGCCCGGCCACCGCGTTCACCATGGCTGAACTGAAAACCCTCGACGCCGGCAGCTGGTTCAACAGCAAGTACCCGGATCGCGCGCGCCCGTCCTACGCGGGGCTGAAAATTCTGACCCTCGATGAAATCATCGACATTGCCCAGGCCAACCCGCAACACAAGCCGGGCCTGTACATCGAGACCAAAGAGCCGCAGCTGTTCCCGGGCATCGAACATGACCTGAAAGAAAAACTGCAGGATCGCGGCTGGCTCAGCCCGGCCGGTTCGAAGCTGGCGAAAAGTGCGCTGGGTGTCGGTCAGGGCAAAGGCAAGGTGATCCTGCAGACCTTCGAGAAAAACAGCCTCGAACTGCTGCAAAAGGAAATGCCGCAAGTACCGAAGATCCTGCTGCTGTGGGTCGGCGCCGGCAGCATCGAGCCGAAATCCAAGGTGACGTTTGCCGAATCCGGCGAGAAGGACAAGAACGTTTTCTACGGTAAACAAGAGCCGAAGTCCGAAGCTGAATTCAAGCAATGGGTGGATTACGCCAAAGCCCAGGGTGCAATCGGCACCGGCCCTTCGGCGAAGCTGACCCATGACGGCGATCAGAGTTATTCGGATCTGGTGCAACCGTGGATGAACAAGTACACCCACGATCAGGGCATGCTGGTTCACGTTTATACCGCCGACGAGCCGGTGGACTTCGAGAAAGTCATGGCCGCCGGTGTCGACGGCATCTTCACCAACCGCGCCAGCGAATTGTTGAAGTTCTATAAACGCCCGGCGTCCGCCAGTGTTGATCAGTTGTTGAAGAACAACGGTTTCTGATCTGAAATCGAGGCACCTTCATCGCGGGCAAGCCACGCTCCCACAGGTTCTGTGCAGGTGCGGGGCTTGCCCGTTTTGTTTGGGTTTGGCGTTTTAAGGGTGAGTTAAGTTGCGCTGGTTAACCTGAGGCCACTTAAACGAATCAACCAAGGAATGAACCGATGAAAACTTTGACTGCCCTGTTTACCGCCGCTGCCCTGACTCTTACCGCTGGCCTGGCCCAGGCTGATGTTCGCGTTGACCAGATCCCTGAACTGGTTAAGTCCGGCAAGATCAAGTCGCTGGAGTCGATGAACGCCGAAGCACTGAAACTGCATCCGGGTGCGACCATCACTGACACCGACCTGGATAACCACTTCAATGGTTATGAGTATGAAGTTGAACTGAAAACCGCTGACGGCAAAGAGTTCGATGTCGACTTCGACGCCACGACCGGCAAAGTGCTGAGCAACAAGCAAGACACTTGATTGACCGCACCCTCAAAAGCCGCACGATTGAAAGATCGTGCGGCTTTTTCATGTCTGAAGAACAACCTGAAACCCTGTGGGAGCGGGCTTGCCCGCGATTGCGATAGGCCTGACACATCCATGTTGGATGTGCCGACGCATTCGCTGGCAAGCCAGCTCCCACAGGTTTTTCTGCCAGTCGAAAATTTTGCAGCGTGGCCAATCTACTGGGGAGTTTTTTAGACCGAGGTGCTGACCAGTGAGCCGGAGGTGCTGCTGTCCGAATCCTGCAACGCCTGCAACAGCGAGGCGGTGGCGGTGGACAGGGAGGCCGAGGTGGCGGTGATCTGCGCTTGTGCGGCAGCCACTTCAGTCGCTTTGGCATCCGAACTTTCCTGTTTGGCCTGAGCCGCCTGCAGCGCTTGCTGCTCTTCCTGCAACTGCTTCTGCAGCTCGGCGATCTGCTTGCGCAGTTCCTTCACCGAGTCCGATTCTTCACTGCTGGAATCGCTGTCACCCGCCGGCGCCGCACCGCCGCCCGCAGCGACTTTGCTGGTGTCGGCCGCTACACCCGTGCTGGCGGTTGCGCTGGTTGAGTTGTCGTCACCGACGTCGGTGATCGCGGTTTTGCTGGTGGGTGTGGTGACGGTCTGATTGATCGAAACAGACGTGATGCTGACCATGGAAAGGCTCCAATGCCGGTTATAGATAACCGGTCATCGACCACGGCCGCAGGTAATTGAGATCGACTGTGTACCGACTCGGTATCCGAACCGGTACACGTTCAATCTCGTCAGGCGCTTAGGCGCGCAGTGACTTCGTTCAGTTGCCCGGACAAACCGTGCAAATTCTGGCTGGCGCTTTCAGTGCGCTGCACATTGTCGAGGTTAGTGCTGGCAATCGAGGTGATCTCGGTCAGGTTGCGCGAGATGTCTTCGGCCACCGAGGTCTGCTCTTCGGCAGCGGTAGCGATCTGACGGTTCATGTCGCGGATCGCCTCCACCGCGTGAGTGATGCGCTCCAGCATCGCGCCGGCCTGGGTCACTTGCTCGACGCTTTCATCACTGCGCGACTGACCGCTTTCGATGGCTTGCGCCGCATCGACCGCACCGGTCTGCACGTTCTGGATGATCTGGTTGATCTCGATGATCGACTCGGCGGTGCGCTGTGCGAGATTGCGCACTTCGTCGGCGACCACGGCAAAACCACGCCCGGCCTCACCGGCGCGCGCCGCTTCAATCGCGGCGTTGAGCGCCAGCAGATTGGTTTGTTCAGCGATGCCGCGAATCACTTCCAGTACTTTGCCGATCCGGCCACTGTCGGCTTCGAGACGACGAATCACCGTCGCGGTGTTGGCGATTTCGCCGCGCATCTGGGTGATCGAGTGGATGGTGCTCTGCATGACTTTCTCGCCCTGCTGGGCGGACTGGTCGGCATCGTCCGCAGCTCGCGCGGCATCGGCGGCGTGACGCGCCACTTCCTGGGCGGTGGCGGACATTTCGTTCATCGCCGTGGCCACCTGATCGGTGCGGTTGAACTGCTCGTTAGTGCCGCCGGCCATGGTCGTGGCAATCGCGTTCAATTCGCCGCTGGCGCTGTCCAGATCACTGGCGCTGCGCTGCAATCGAGTGAAGGTTTCAGCGAGGAAATCGCGCAGGGTGTTGGCCGCTGCAGCGAGGTTGCCCAGCTCATCCTGACGTTCGCTGACCACGCGCTCGGCCAGTTTGCCGCGACTCAATTGGGTCACGTAATCAATCAGTTTGCGGATAGGCTCAACGAGGTTGCGATTGACCAGCCACAGGCTCAACAGCCCGATCAACAGGCCCGACGCGAGCATCACCAGCAAGCCGAACAACACGGTGCGGTCGGCCTCGGCGCTGATCAGCAAAGACTGATCGTTACCCTGTTTGCGCAGTTCGGCGACCAGTTCGCTCATCTGATCGCTGGCGGCGCGGTCGACACCTTTGACTGCCGCGTCGCCCGCCGTCGGATCACCACCGGCAGCCACATAGGCATCACGGCCCTTCTGATAGGCGCTACCCAATTGACGGTGCTCTTCACGCAGGCGTTCGATGCGCGACTTCAGGCTCGGCTCGATGCCTTTCTGGCCGGCCAGTTCTCCGAGGATATTCTGCACATCGCGCTGGCGATCTTCGAACTGCCCCCAGTATTTGCTCAAATCCGCCGGTTGCTTGCCGCGCAGCAGGACGTTTTTCCATTCCTGCACCTGCACCTTGAATTGCAGGTTGGCTTCGTCGATCAGTTGCGAAGTGTGCAAGGGACCGGCGATCAACTGGCTGTAGCTTTGCACGCCGTTGGAGAGGAAATGAAAACAGGCCAGGGCGATCAATAGCATTGCCAACAGACTGCCGCTCAGCAGGGCGAGAATTTGCGCTCTCAGGGATTTTTGCAGCATCGCAGGTACTCAAGACAGGGATGAGGCACGCCCGAATCGAGCGTGAAAAATGGCCGGACTTCCCTGTCGGCGAACCTTGGCTCAAGGCCAATGGCGCGCAAGCTAACTCACCTGTGATCGGCGCGCCAGAGCGCTTCTTGAGAATCTGCCGACCGCCGGTAATGCGATGATTTGACGTCATTTTGCTGTCACACAAACGTCATGTGACATTGCGATGATGCCGCTCAGGTGAATCTGTAATCCCCGCATCACGCCCTCCTCGCAGCGAGCCGCCATGAACCACAGCCTCGATATCAGCCATCGTGATCCTGACCTGTTTGGCTTGCTCTACGGTTTTCGTTTTCTGCCCGGTGAACGCGGTCGCGAAGTCGATTCGGCGACTGCGCTGCGGTGTTTGCAGGACGACAATGACAGCGGTGAATTCCTCTGGCTGCACCTCAATCTTGCGCACGCGGCGTGCGAACGCTGGATGAAAAGCCATCTGCAATTGCCCGAAGAGTTTTTCGAGGCGCTGCACGAAGGCTCGCGGTCGACGCGTATCGAGCACGTCGATTCGGCGTTGCTGGCGGTGGTCAACGACGTGGTGTTCAACCTCAGCAGCATGGTCTCGTCGGACGTGTCGACGCTGTGGGTCTGCGTGCGCAGCAAGCTGATCGTCAGTGCGCGCCTGCAACCACTGCATTCGGTGGATAAATTGCGTTCGTCGGTGAAGGCCGGTGAGCGCTTTCGTTCGCCCTCGGAATTGCTCGTGCACCTGCTGCGCGATCAGGGCGAAGTGCTCACGCAGATCGTGCGCAAAACCAGCCTGAGCGTTGATCAGGTCGAAGATGAATTGCTCTCCTCGCAGCTGTCGACCAACCGCGCCGAACTCGGTGCCAACCGTCGCGTGCTGGTACGTTTGCAACGGTTGCTGGCGCTGGAGCCGGGTTCGCTGCTGCGCCTGCTCAATCGCCCGCCACCGTGGCTGCAGAAAGAGGACGTCAAGGAACTGCGCAAATCCACCGAAGAGTTCGCGCTGATCATCAACGACCTCACTGCCCTCGGTGAACGAATCAAGTTGTTGCAGGAAGAGATCGCCGCCAACCTCAACGAACAGAGCAACCGCACGCTGTTTACCCTGACCGTGGTCACGGTGTTGGCGCTGCCGATCAATATCATCGCCGGTTTTTTCGGGATGAATGTCGGCGGCGTGCCGTTGTCGCAGGATCCGGAAGGGTTCTGGATACTGGTCGCGCTGGTGGCGACGTTTACCGTGATTGCCGGGCGTTGGGCGTTTCGCAAGAGAGGCGATTACTGACGGCTCCACACGCTCGTTCCCACGCTCTGCGTGGGAACGCATCAAGTGACGCTCTGCGTCACAGGGACGCGGAGCGTCCCGGGCGGCATTCCCACGCAGAACGTGGGAACGAGCAGAAGACCGACGGTCAGGCTATTCAGCCAAACACTGATCTGCCGCAGTCTCTCTGTAACATTCTGCAATGATCATGGGCGACATTCCTTCCCTCGCTCAGGATTGTCCGCTCATGGCTACTCCCTCCCTGACCGCCAGCCCCGCTTCCGCCGCCAGCGGCAGACCGGCGCTGGACAAGAAAACCGGCCCGTTCACCTACGTGATTTTTTTCGCCGTGTTGGCGATGGGAATGCTGTTCACCGCCTACAGCCTGATGCACGACATGCACGAACTCGGCACGGTGGTCACCACGTGGACGCCGTTCCTGCTGCTCGGCGTGGCGCTGTTGATTGCGCTGGGCTTTGAGTTCGTCAACGGTTTTCATGACACCGCCAACGCCGTGGCGACGGTGATTTACACCCACTCGCTGCCGCCGAACGTCGCCGTAGTCTGGTCGGGGTTTTTCAACTTTCTCGGCGTGCTGCTTTCGAGCGGTGCGGTGGCGTTCGGCATCATCGCCTTGCTACCGGTAGAGCTGATTTTGCAGGTCGGCTCGTCCGCCGGTTTCGCGATGATCTTCGCGCTGCTGATCGCGGCGATCCTGTGGAACCTCGGCACCTGGTGGCTGGGTTTGCCGGCCTCGTCGTCGCACACGTTGATCGGTTCGATTATCGGCGTCGGCGTGGCCAACGCCTTGATGCACGGTCGTGACGGCACCAGTGGTGTCGACTGGGCGCAGGCAACCAAAATCGGTTACGCCTTGCTGTTGTCGCCGCTGGTGGGTTTCGGTTGTGCGGCGCTGTTGCTGTTGGCGCTGCGTGCGTTCGTGAAGAATCGTTCGCTGTACAAGGCGCCGGAAGGCAACACCCCGCCGCCATGGTGGATTCGCGGTTTGCTGATCGCCACGTGCACCGGTGTGTCCTTCGCTCACGGTTCCAACGACGGGCAGAAAGGCATGGGCCTGATCATGTTGATTCTGGTCGGCACATTGCCGATGGCTTACGCACTCAACCGCACCATGCCGGAAGAACAATCCCTGCAGTTCGCCGCTGTCGCGCAAGTCACCCAGCAAGCGCTGGTGAAAAGTGCACCACAGCCGGCGCCGGCCGATCCGCGTCCGATTCTCTCCGATTACGTGCGCAGCAAGGAAGCCACGCCGCAACTGATCCCCGCCCTCGCCGCCCTCACCGGACACATTGGCGAAGAGGTCCGTGGCTACGGCTCGCTGGCGAAAGTCCCGGCCGAAGCCATGGGCAACGTGCGTAACGACATGTACCTGGCCAGCGAAAGCATTCGCTTGATGGACAAGAACAAGGTCGGTAATTTCGACGCCGACACCAGCAGCAAGCTGCAACTGTTCAAACAACAGATCGACAACGCCACGCGGTTCATTCCGTTGTGGGTGAAGATCGCCGTGGCCATCGCGCTGGGCCTGGGCACCATGGTCGGCTGGAAGCGGATTGTGGTGACGGTGGGCGAGAAGATCGGCAAGACGCATCTCACTTATGCGCAAGGAGCCTCGGCAGAAACCGTGGCGATGCTGACCATCGGCGCGGCGGACATGTTTGGTTTGCCGGTGTCGACGACCCATGTGTTGTCGTCCGGTGTCGCCGGGACCATGGTCGCCAATGGCGGTGGGTTGCAGATGAAGACCATCCGCAATCTGCTGATGGCGTGGGTGCTGACATTGCCCGCCGCCATCCTGTTGTCGGGCAGCCTCTACTGGCTGTTCACCCAAATCTTCTGATGATTCCCCTGTAGGAGCTGCCGCAGGCTGCGATCTTTTGATCCTGTTTTTAAAGATCAAAAGATCGC